>WTGB01000002.1 GCA_011523735.1 Chloroflexota bacterium | reverse complement strand
CCAACTATCAATAAAACAAGCAAAATCCTGACTTTCATGATCAGTCCTTTCTTTAACTTCTTAGCTTGATTGAACTTTGTTAGCAATATTTGGTATAACACATCGAATGGGAATATGCAAACCATGTGCTATATTCCTAATCGAGGTGAAGAGCCAATGCCCAAGCCACGAATGATCATTGATACAGACCTGCATCCCGTGCCCATCCACGAGCGGGTGGCGGAATACCTTGACGAGCCCTGGCGCAGCCGCTACCTGCGCGGGGACCACGGCGCGGGGCATCCCAATCTTTACAATCCCAACGGCGTGATGAAATCGGACGCGGTGACCGAAGACGGTCGGCGCATCGAAAGATCGCCGGAGACGATGGCCAGCCACTTTCTGGATGTCTACGACATCGACTACGCGGTCATGAATCCGATGGAATCGATGGAGCATTGCGTATCGCCGGACGCGCATTACTCGGCGGCGGCGCTAACGGCGGTGAACAGTCATTTCGTCGAAGACTGGCTGCCGGTCGATGAACGCTATCTGGCCTCGGTCATGGTCGCCTTCAGCAATATCGAACTGGCCGTGCAAGAGATCCATCGGCTGGGTGCGCATCCGCGAGTCTGCCAGGTGCTGTTGGTGAGCGGCTCGCCTTTCCCGCTGGGGCACACTTACTTTCATCCCATCTATGAGGCAGCCGTCGAGTATGACTTGCCGGTGGCGATTCACCCGGGCTTGGAGGGGGTCGGCATTGCCGGCTCCGGTGGCACCGCCGGCTTCGTCGCCAATTATTTGGAGTGGCACACCCTGCTCGCGACATCGTATATGACGCAGTTGGTCAGTCTGGTGGTGGAGGGCGTCTTCCAGAAGTTTCCCACGCTGAAGTACATTTTTGTGGAAGGCGGCGTGGCCTGGCTGCCGGCGATGATGTGGCGGCTGGACAAAAATTGGAAAGCGCTGCGCTCGACCACGCCCTGGCTGACGCGCCGCCCCAGCGAGATCATTCAGGATCACATCATGCTGACCACGCAGCCTATCGAAGAGCCAGACGATATCAACCATTTTCGACAAGTGCTGGGGATGTTCAACGCCGAGAAGATGCTGATGTTCTCCAGCGATTATCCGCATTGGGATGGCGATACGCCGGATTTCGCGTTGCGACAGTTGGATCCCAAACTGCGCGAGGCCGTGATGTATCGTAACGCGCTTGAGGTCTTTGGCATCGAGGTCAAGCAGCATGCCGGCTAAAGCGGAGATTTATGTCGCTGCGCTCGCCGATTTGGCTGCGGGAGAGCGGCGCCTGATTAGCGCTGACGACAAGTCGATTGGCGTCTTCAATACAGGGACGCAGATTGTCGCGGTGCTCAACCTCTGTCCGCACGCCTTCGCGCCCGTCTGCCTGGGCAAAGTGAGCGGGACGACGCTGCCCTCGCAAGCTGGCGAGTTCATCTGGGGACGAGAAAACGAAATCTTGCGCTGCCCTTGGCACGGCTGGGAATTCGACCTGCACAGCGGCCAATGCCTGACGGACCGCCGCCGGCTCAAGCGCTTCCCCGTCATCATCCGCGACGAGGCAATTTACATCGAAATATAATCGCGCTGGCATTCCTGTACGGATGAGAGAGGAATCCCCGCTCTCACATCTGTGCCTTAGCCCTTATCACCGGTTACGCGCCGAGCGGCTAGTTGTTGACCTGGAAGAATTCGACAACCTCGCCGCCGGGTCCTTTGAAGAATGCGATTGTCACATTCAGCGGTCCCAAGTCGACTGTTTTCAACTCGGCTGTGATTTCCATGCCGGCGGCGCGGACGCGTTCCAGCGCCGGCTCGATATCGGTAGTCGTCAGGGCAAAGTGGAAAACGACGTTGTCGGTCGCATCACCCGAGGGACTTGAACCCGGGAGGGGCTCAAAGAGTTCAAGGTGGCTGCCATCGCCGATATCGAGCAGGGCGATACGGCGGCCGCCAGCGCTGAATTCAACCGCCTTGTCCATGCCCATCACCTCGGTATAGAAGGTGACGGAGGCCTCGTAGTCTTGCGTCTGCACGGCGATATGATGGCAGCCGAGCCCGGCAATTGTCTGATTCTCGTTTCCAATCGGCATCTACACGCTCCTGAATTGTTTTCCTGATTTCAGCAAAAGATATGTGATTGCGCTGCCTAGTCTTCTTGTCCGTCCCGCTCATTCCACATTTGGGCACGCTCCATAAATACCGTAGGCTCCTCCACCCATTCGCCATAACCGATGCGCTGTTCGTCCGTCAGCCAGTTAATTTTCGCATCGAGGCAGGCGGCCAACTCCGCAGCATTGACATCAAGGCTGAAGCCGCCATATTCAATTTTGTCATCGCGGGCCGCCACAACCAGGGCTCCCTCAGAAGCGCGGGCGGCGGTCTGATTGCCGAGGTCGCCCCGGGCGAAGGCGTCTATCGTCTTGGCATGCAGCGCCTCGATCAACTCGCTTTCGCCACCCTCGCCGCCGAGATAGACAATTTGCGGCATCGTGTCAACAGGCGCATGAAGCCCGGTCCGCTCCACGAGGTCCGGCGATTCACCCGCCGGCGTGATCACAAAATCATCGCTGCCATCGGCGATCAGCGTGCCCGGCGGCGTATCGACCTTGACACCAGCCGCCAGGACGCCATTTTCATCAACATAACCGGTCAATTCCAGAAGGCGACCCTCTCCCGTCGTGCTGACCAAGGCGCCAACCCGCACATCGCTGTTCAGCTTGTCGTAGCCGCTCAGCCGTTCCGCGTCTTCGGCCCGCGCCAACAGGGATTGCCGAAAGATGATATGTCCGGAGGTGAAGGTGACCCGCTCTTCTCCCGCCGCGTCTCGCCGGCGCGAATCGAGGATGGTGATGCCGCCCCCGACGATATCGTATTGGTCGCTGGCAGGCGACAGCCAAATTTCATCCCAGACCGGGATCGGGTGGCGAACAAAAGACAACCCAGCGCCTTCCATTGCTTCCAGGGCAGTCAGCAAATCCGCTTCGTAACCGAGATGCTGGCTGAAGCCCTCTGATTCCGGATCATCGTCCGCGCTGTAACTCACCGGATCGAAGAAAGCATAAAAGCCAAAGCTGAGCGGATCGTCGGCGCAAGCTTGCGTTTCCACGCGATCAGAACCGCTCGCTCCTAAACAGAACCGCGCGATAAGAAACAACACGGACATAGCGCGGAACACGGAAAAACTCAATCTAGCCAATGGCTCCAACCCTCATCTCACATTACATGACCGGCTCGAATACGATGGCGGTGTAACACTTTCATCCGGCTAGATTTAACGGACTTCCACCGCCAGCAAGCAGTAAGCGTACCGCGAAAAGAAATGACAGACAAGAGCCCCAACGATCGCGGGGCAAGCTCAGCCGTCGGTTGACAGAGGGATTCCATTCGCCTATAGTTGTCCGGCCGTTTGGCTAGACACATCGGGCTTTTGACAGCGCTTGCCACAATGCACCGCCGCCTGATGATACTGTCCACTTCCCGTTCTAGTCGCAAACGACCATCATTTCCGTCCGTTTTTCAGCATTAGGAGAAAACATAATGCGCAAAGTTTTGGCTGTATTCCTTATCCTCGGAGTGCTGCTTTCCGCAGTGCCGGCATTTTCGCAAGACATGGTTGAGTTGCGGATCCGTTGGTACGATGACGGCAACGAAGGCGAAGTCCTGCGGGACTTACTTGACCGCTTCGAGGCTGACAATCCCGATATCAGCGTCGAGATCGATACTGTGCCCTACCGGGCAATTTTGGAGAACTTGCCGCTTGACCTCGCGGCTGGCGAAGGTCCCGATATGGCGCGCGTCACCGACCTCGGCGGCTTGGCGGAATACTACCTGGATATGACGCCCTACCTGAGTGACCCCGGCTATTGGGAAGAAAATTTTGGTCCCTTCCTCAACTGGAAACGCCTGCCCGGCGACGATTCCAGCATCCCCGGTTTTATGACGCAGTTGACGATCACCGGTCCCTTCATCAACCGCACGCTCTTTGAGCAAGCGGGCATAGACGTGCCAAGCGATATGTCCGATTCGGTGACCTGGGACGAATGGGCGGAAGCCTCGCGCGCGGTTGCGGAAGCGCTGGAGATCCCCTACCCGATGGCGATGGACCGCAGCGGTCACCGTTTCGCCGGTCCCGCGATCAGTTCAGGCGCGATGTACTTTGACGACATGGGCCACCCGACAGTCATGGATGAGGGCTTCCGCGATATGGCCGAGCGCTTCGTCAATTGGCACCTGGACGGCACCATGCACCCTGAGATGTGGCCTCTGAGCGAAGGTTACGCCGGCGCCAACGAAGAATTCGCCAACGCCGAGTTGGTATTCTACATGTCCGGCAGTTGGCAGGTCGGGCAATTCAGCGAGCAAATCGGCGACGCCTTCGACTGGCAGACAGTGCCGAATCCCTGCGGTCCGGGCGGCTGCACCGGTATGCCCGGCGGCGCTGCGTTGGTCGGCATCGGCGCGACCGAGCATCCGGAAGAAGTCGCCCGCGTGATGGAATACCTGGCGAGCCAGGAAGTCCTGGGCGAATTCGCCGCGCGTACGCTCTTCATTCCAGCTCACGCTGGTTTGTCAGCTTCGGGTGTAGACTTCGATACCGACCTGCAATTGGCGAAGGACTCCCTGGGCGTATTCGTCGGTCAAGTCGGCACGCTTGAGCAGACCGCCTTCGACTTGCAGGCTTACGCCTTCAATCGCGCTGTCTTCGATGCCACTCGCGACCGCCTGACACAGGCGATGGTCGGTGAGTTGACGGTGGATGAAGCCATCGCACGAATTCAGGACGATGTCGATACCGCCTTGGCGGAACAAGGCTAAGTCGGCAATCGCAAGTTAGAAATAATGGAGCAGGCAACCGGTCCTACAAGGATTGCTTGCCTGCTTCTCATTTGCCTCGGCTAGCTTACCTTTTTCGAGTTGACTTCAATGAGTTCCACCGCGTCTCCGGTGATTCGTGACAAGCACTCAACCCGCTTGCTGAGCGTTCTCGATCCTGTGACGCGCCCCCTGCTCCTTCTGCTTGTCACCGCTGTCGACCGCATCCTTAGCCCAATCCAGCGGCGCGTCGGCATCGATAAGATGGGCTATTTCTTCGTCCTGCCAAATCTATTGATTTTTGGCATCTTTGTCTTGTTCCCAATGCTGCTCAACTTTTATTACGCCATGACCGGCGGCACCAAACTCTTCCCCCAAGATCGCCCTTTTGTCGGCTTGGAGAATTTCGCCACGCTTTTCGAATGCGAAAATTTCACCCAGCCCAACAGTTGTCAGGAAGACCTCTTCTGGCGCGGCATCTTCAATACAATACAATTCGTCGTCTTTCAAGTCAGCGGCATCGTGCTCTTCTCGCTGATAACGGCGCTGGTGCTGAATCGGAACATCATCGCGCGAGGTTTCTTCCGCAGCGTCTTCTTTTACCCCGTCTTGCTTTCGCCGGTGGTGGTGGCGCTGATCTGGAAATGGATCTTGCAGCACGAAGGCCTGCTCAACGCCATAGTCGAGCTATTTGGCGCCGAGAGCAAGCGCTGGCTGCTCGACCCCACCTGGGCGATGTTCTGGGTGGTCTTCGTCAGCGTCTGGGCGCTGATGGGTTTCTACACATTGATATTGTTGGCGGGCTTACAATCAATCCCGCCTGAGTTGTACGAAGCTAGCTCGATCGACGGCGCCAATACCTGGCAGGATTTCCGTTTCGTCACCATGCCGCTGCTCATGCCGACTATGTTTGTCGTGCTGGTGCTGTCCTTGATCCGCGCGGTGCAAATGTTCGATCAGATTTTTGTGCTCACCGGTGGCGGACCAGGCACGCGGACACAACTCATGGTGCAGTATATCTATACCACCGGCTTCTCGAATCAGATCCAACTCTTTGGATTGTCGGCGGCGGCGTCAATGGTGCTTGGCGTATCGCTGCTGATATTGACGCTGCTGCAATTGCGGCTCGGCAATCAGTCAAGTCTGGCTTAGGGCTTCAATCATGCAAGCGGATAGAATCAGCATCACACGGTTTCTCTCGCTACGCAGCGGGGGGCTGCGCGTCAATACCGCCGATGCGCTTACTTACCTGTATTTGACCATTGGCACGATTCTGATGTTCGGTCCGGTGCTTTGGCTGGTTGCCTCGTCTTTCAAGACGCAAGCGGGCTTGGTCAAATATCCGCCGCCGCTGCTACCTTATCAGCAAGTGCAAGTCGAGGTAGAAGGTTTTGAGGAGCCGCTGCCGCTCTTCACCGTGGCAATGGAGGACGGCCGCCTCCGTGAGTTGGCGCAAGTGCGGCGGGTCGGCATCGAAGCGCAAATGGTTGACCCGGCTGACCCGGACGCCGAGCGACTCAAGGTCAATATCCGACAGCGGGAGCCGGTCGAAGAGGTCAAGCTGGCATGGGAGAATTACCTCGATCCTTTAATTGAACTGGAAAACTTCGATTTCTTCACCTACCTCAAGAACAGTGTGATCGTCACCACCTTCGCCACAGCCATCACCTTGGTCATCAACAGCATGGCGGCTTTCGCCCTCAGCAAGTATCGCTTCAAGGGACGGGATGCGATCTTCGTACTATTCATATCGACCTTGATGATTCCCATCACGGTGATTCTGGTGCCAGTCTTCTTGGTCATCACGAGCATCGGCTGGAAGAATAACCTATGGGGCGTGATCATCCCCGGCGCGGCGACGCCCACTGGCATCTTTTTGCTGCGGCAATATATGCTGACGATCCCCGACGAGCTGCTCGATGCAGCGCGCATTGACGGCGCCAGCGAGTGGCATATCTACTGGCGCATTATCCTGCCGTTGGCGCGGCCGGCTCTGGCCGTGCTCGCGATCTTTTCGGTGATGTGGCGCTGGAATGACTTCCTTTGGCCCCTGATCGTGCTCAGCCAAAACGACTACTTCACCTTGCAAGTCGGTCTCAACGCCTTTCAGGGCGAATTGCAAATCCAGTGGCATTACGTCCTGGCGATGACCGTGGTAACGCTTCTGCCAATAACGCTGGTGTTCGCCTTCCTGCAGCGCTTCATCACAACCGGCATCGCCACGACCGGGATGAAATAGTGCGCGGACAACGTGCCGTCGTTAAAGCGGCAGGGCAAGTCGAACTGGAGGGATTCGATCCGCTGCCGCCACAGAATGGGCAAGTCCGGCTGCGCGCTCTGACGACTCTGATCAGCCCGGGCACAGAACGCGCCTTTTTCCTCAATCTCGACAATACTGATCCGACCTACCCACTCTACCCTGGCTACAGTTTGGTCGGCTTGGTCGAGGCTTGTGGCGCAGATGTCACTAACCTGCAAATCGGCGACCGCGTTGTCTGCCCGGCGACGCATGCCTCGCACGCAGTCGTCGATGCCGATCGCTGCCTGAAAGCGCCGGACAACCTGCCGGACGACGAAGCGGCCTTCTTCAATCTGCTGGCGATCGCGATGCAAGGCACACGCAAGGCGCGTATTGAACTGGGCGAATCAGTGCTGGTCCTCGGCGCGGGCCTCATCGGCATCTTGGCGATGCGGCTGGCGCAGCTATCGGGCGGCCTGCCGGTCATCGGCATAGACCTGGACGCGCAACGGCTGGCTTTGGCGAAGCAAATTGGCGCCGATGAAATCATCGTCAGTGACGCCCGGTTGGCTGATAACCTATATGAAATTCTGGGAAGCGATGGCGCGCATGTGGTCATTGAAGTGACCGGAGCGCCCCACTTGGTAGTGACCGCCTTCCAGTTGGCGGCGGAGAAAGGCCGCGTGATCTTGCTGGGCAGCACGCGGGGCGATACTGAGCGTGTCAACTTCTACCGCGATGTGCATCGCAAAGGCTTGCAGATCATCGGCGGGCATGAGATCACCCGGCCCCTGCAGGAAAACAGCCCCGGTTACTGGACACAAATAAACGAGCAGCAAGTCTGCCTTGAGTTGCTATCCCGCGGGCGAATTCAAGTGGCGCCACTCATCACACATCGTTATCATTGGCGAGATTTTCCGCGAGCCTACGCGCATCTGGCCAACTGGGACAAAGAAGCGATGGGGATCTTGATCAAATGGACTTGATATCAAATCCGGCGCAGACGCGGCGTAAACTCTGGGAGATGCTCGGCGATATCCCCGCGCCCTTCCTGCCGGAAGTCAACTTGATAACCAAACGTGACGAGCCAACATATACGCTCGAACACTTCTCCTACCCCAACAGCCTCGGCGATACGGTCTATGGCTATCTGCTGCTTCCCAAAGGGATCGACTTGCCGGCGCCAGCGGTGCTCTACCATCACGAGCACGGCGGCAAGTATACGCTGGGCAAAGATGCCGCGCTCAAGATACGCGAGAATGGCTATGCGCCCGGCGTCGCGCTGGTCGAGGCCGGTTTCATCGTGCTGGCAATCGATGCCTACGGCTTCTGCGAGCGGGAGCGACAGGGTCCCGGCGGAGCGCGTGAAACTGGCGCTTCGGCAGAGCTTTCTCTTTTCAAGCAGTTTCTTTGGCAGGGCCGCACACTCTGGGGCATGATGGTCCACGACGACCTGACCGCCCTCGCCTACTTGCGGAGCCGCGAGGAGGTCGACGCGGAACGAATCGGCGCGGCCGGCATGAGCCTCGGCGGCTCCCGCTCGACCTGGGTAGCGGCTATGGACGAGTCGGTCAAAGCGGTCGCGCCCATCTCACAGATGACGCGCTGGCGCGACTTTGCCGAAAGCGGCCACTATCGCGGGCATAGCATCTATTATTATGTGCCCGGCATGCTGGCGTCGCCCTACGACATGGAGCATCTCGTCGCTCTGACCGCGCCACGCCATCAACTGATTCTGACTGGCGACCTTGATCCACTCTCCCCCATCAGCGGAATTCACAAGGTCATGGACTACGCGAGCGAGGTCTACCGGCAAGCGGACGCGGAAGACAAGCTCGAACTCCTGCTCTACGAAGGCGTCGCCCATGCCTACTTGCCAGCCATGGTCGAAGCCACGATCGATTTTTTCCGCCGAACACTTTAGCCTTTTGCGGCGTCGCTTGATTTTCCCTTGATTCTGCATGAACAGCACTTGCGACGATTAAAGGTTTTACGGTATACTGTCGACAGTTTATAGGCATGACATTCAAGTCTGTCTCATAAACGCCTTTAGAGAGTTACATTGGCGCGCAAGCCAATCTCATTTAGAGCGTCCGGATACGGGGTGTCATTCGGACGCTCTTTTTGTCTGACGCCGCCAGAGCATGGCACAGATCGCGCCAAAACCTGCCAAAAGCGAGACTGTAATTCCATCTGCAATCATGTCGAAATTTGTAGGGGCGACTGACGGGCTGTGTCGGCGGTCGGTGTCGGCGGTCGGTGTCGGCGGTCAGTGTCTACGCGACCTACGCGACCTACGCGCCCCTGTGAATCACCCGAAAATGTACATGACAAGATCGGATTAGTTATTTTGCGTGAGCAAGTTGTCACTTGCGAGCGGCTGTGGCGAAAAAACCTGCATTGTGTTCGCAGGGGATTACATCCGCGATGTTCACCACTCCGCGCTCATTTGGAAGGAAGGGTCGCGCTTGCTATAATTCGCGAGTGGCTCGACCAAATTATCGCCGCGCGCTATTCCACCGTAGCGTTGACCCACCTATTGGGCGATTGCCTGCTCTTGGTTGTCGTCACAATCAAACGTATGTGTCAATGTATTCTTTGGAGGAAGTCTCATGTTTGCAAAACGCGCCTTGTGGAAGTTCACGCTGGTACTCCTGCTGCTACTGACCGCATTCGCAGGCGTTCAAGCGCAGGATACCACGCTCACGTTTATCACCTGGCAGGTGGATGAGCCGGGGGTCGGGGATTGGTGGCGCACCGCCATTGAAGAGTTTGAGAGCACCCATGAAGGAGTATCGATCGAATTCACCAAAGTCGCCCGCCCCGAATACGCCGATACCTTCCTAACATTGTTCGCTGGCGGCACGCCTCCGGATATCGTTCACCTCGCTGCCTTTGAGTTCCAGCAATTCGCCGATGCTGGCTGGATGGAAGACCTTGCGCCCTGGGTTGAAAATTCCGACCTCGACCTTGATGGCTGGGCGGGCCAGGTCAAATGCATGTGGGAAGGCGAGATGAGTTGCATCATGCTGCTCTACTTCGGCTTCGTCATGGTTGTGAATGACGCGATCCTCGATTCGATTGGCATGGATGCGCCAACCACCTGGGACGAGATGATTGCGGTCCTGCGCGCCGCCACGCAAGATACTGATGGCGATGGCATCGTCGATCAATGGGGCATCTGCCACCATACAAATGAAGGCAGCCAATATGCCTCTCAGTTGCTGAGCTATGTCGTCGGCGCCGGCGCCTATTGGACCAGCGCGGAAGGCGAAGTCACCATCGATACGCCGGAGATGGCGGAAGGCTTCTCCCGCTGGAAAACCATCTTCGACGAAGGTCTTAGCCCGCTCGACTTGTCCTCTGGCGATTGTCATCAACTGATGATGGAAGGCAAACTGGCGACCCGGATGGAAGGCTCATGGGTCTACAACTTTGTCCGACGTGCCGAGCCGGAAATCCAGCAGCATCTTCGCATCGTACCCGTGCCTTTTGCTGTTCCAGTAGGCGGCGGCAGCAACGTCATCGGCATGGCAAGCGAGATCAGCGATGAGCGTAAAGCGCTGGTTTGGGATTTCATCGAAATAATCACATCACAAGAATGGCAAGAACAATTCGGCGTGAACGTCGGCAATCCCGCGCCGCGCCCGGGCACATTAACCGATGCCATTTATGAGGCTGTTCCTCACGTGGATATTCTGGTGGCGTCGCAGACGACCGCTTCGGAAAATGGCATTGACCGCAGTCCAACCGGCTTGCAGATTGTCTATAACGAGTTCGCCAAGTTGGTCCGCGATGAAGCGCAGCGCATGATTGCTGACGATGTCGATCCCGCCGAAGTGGCCGCCAACTTGCACAACCTGGCGGTCGAGTTGCAGCAGGACATGTAAGCCAAGCCTGCGCTTGAGATTCATAGCCGAGGGCATGGCGCCTTCATGCTCTCGGCTTCCCCAATTGAGATGCTGTTGAGGCATATCGCTGATGACCGGCATGTCTACCCGGCAGGATGATCCAGTCTTGCGCCAGTTAAACCGCGCCGCGCCGCGCTGGAGCTTGTGGAACCCGGGCAATCGCCACATCTTCGCCTATTTGCTCCTCCTGCCGGCAGTACTCTTGACGGCCGCCATCATCGTCTACCCTATCCTGTCCGCCATAGACTTGAGCTTTCAAAAGATCAAGATCGCCAAATTGGGGCGTTCGCGCGCACCCTGGACTTTGGCGAACTACGAAGAGCTCTTCACGTCTGCCGAGTTTTATCAAGCGATCTGGGTGACCATCACTCTGGTTGCGACCGTGACCGCCTTGTCTTACGTCATCGGTTTGGCGACTGCGGTCATGGTGAACCAGCGATTCGCCGGGAGGAAGCTGGCGCGGATCCTGGTGGCAGTGCCCTGGGCCGTGCCATCGGTCATGGCGGCCATCATCTGGTGGTGGCTCTTCGATAGCTCCTTCGGTTTGATCAATTGGGCGCTGGTGCGCAGCGGCTTGAGCAGCGAGATGATCCCCTGGCTGTCCACGCCCGGCGCCGCTTTTTTCGTCATCGTGGTGGTCATGGTCTGGAAGGGCTATCCCTTTATTTCGGTCATCATGCTGGCGGGCTTGCAATCCATTCCCTTGGAACTTTACGATGCGGCAAAGGTTGATGGCGCCAACGCCTGGCATCGCTTCCGCTATATCACCTTGCCGGGTCTGCGCTCGGTCCGCGGCATCGCCCTCATCCTCATTATGCTCTGGGTATTTCGCGATTTTCCTATCATCTACATTTTGACCGGCGGCGGTCCCCAGCGGACGACGCAAACCCTGGCGATCATGACCTATCAGGAAGCTTTCAAGTTCCACGACTTTGGCTTTGCCGCGGCGATCGGCGTCGTCACGCTGATCATCAGCATCATCGCCAGTTGGTTTATGGTACGCCGAACCGACGAGCCCCTATATTGACGAGAGCGTAGATACTATGGCGCGCAGCAGGAGGGAGACGGTCATACTTTATGCGGTGGTGTTCACCGTCATCATCGTATTGGTTTTCCCGCTGTACTGGATGATTAACACATCGCTGGCGCCGGCGACGCAATTGCGCCGCTTCCCGCCGGTATTCGTGCAACCGGAGCCGACCTTCACCGCTTATGAGTCCATCTTCGCGGAACGCCCTATCGGCGTCTGGCTAAGGAACTCGGCGATTGTTGCAGTGACCTCGACAGCGCTATCCATGTTCGTTAGCGTCCTGGCCGGCTACAGCATCTCGCGGATACGGGCGCGCGGCTCACAGGCGATCGGCTTGTTCTTTTTGATGAGTCGTATGCTGCCCAGTACACTCATCATCATTCCGCTCTTCGTCAGCTTTCGCCAATTGCAGCTCATCGGCGACTTGAAATCACTTGTCCTCGCCCATGCGACCTTTATCACGCCTTTTGCCGTCTGGATGTTGAAAGGCTATTTCGACACCATCCCGGCGGAACTGGAAGACGCGGCGATGATTGACGGCTGCACACCGCTGAGCGCGCTGCTGCGCGTCGTCTTGCCCCTTTCCGCGCCGGGCTTGGCCGCGACCACGCTCTACGGCTTCGTGCTCTCCTGGAACGATTTTGTCTTCGCGCGGACTTTCCTGGTGGCGAATCAAAACGCCTGGACGGTTAATGTCGGCGTAGCTTCGCTGAAAGGCGAATATCTGACGGAGTGGAATGTCATCATGGCCGGCTCGCTAATCGCGATGCTGCCCATTGTGCTTGCCTACCTCTTCCTGGAACGCTTCCTGGTCAGCGGCCTGACGGCCGGATCGTCAAAATAACTTGCGCCGCGCGCCTTGGCGTGGACCCTCGCTAGCCGCTAAGCCCAACCAACTCGCTGCTGACATCATATAGTCTCATTGCCAACGCTTCATCATGCGCATTTGGATTGGGCGATTCCATCGGCCAGCCGCCGGGCCGGTTTTCGCGCTTGGCGTAGAGGATGCTGCTCTGGCTGAAATACGCGCCATTATGCTTGGGCGCGTCATCGTCCAGCAGGCAATGCAGCGTCGTCTGCGCGCCATCATAGGGCGGCATAATGCCCATAAAACCGCTGAAGGGTCTCAGCGCAAGATTCATAGCGCCACGCAGCCAGCCCGGCATAATGCCGGCGCCGAAATTTGAACGTATCCAGCCGGGATGAACCGAGTAAGCCGTGACATCCGCGCCTTCCAGCCGGCGAGCCAACTCCTTGGCATGCAGGACGTTCGCCAGCTTCGATTGCGCATAAGCCGCCATGGCGCTATATGGCTTTCTGTCAAAATGCAAGTCGTCAAAATCTATTTTGACGGGCTGGTTGCCGCGCCCGGCGTGAACGACACTGGACAAGCAGACGATGCGCGACGGAGCGCTCGCTTTCAAAATATCAAGTAGCAATTCGGTGAGCAGAAAGTGACCCAGGTGGTTGGTAGCGAATTGTATCTCGAAGCCATCTTCGGAGCGCCCCTCCGAAGTGACCAAACCCGCGTTATTGACGAGCGCGTCCAGCCGCTCGTGCCGGTCGAGGAATTCTTCCGCGAACAGCCGTACCGAATCCAGGCTGGCCAAGTCCAGCTTCATGATCTCCGCCGAACCGGGCAGGCGTCCAAAGCCGGCAAAGGCTTCTTCACCCGCATTCACACGCCGGCAAGCGCCCACGACATACGCGCCTTGCCGAAGCAATTGCTCGCTCGTTGCCAAGCCCGTGCCCGAGTTCGCCCCGGTGACGATGTAGACGCGACCGCTAAGGTCCTTTTTCAAAAGTCGTGGATCACACATCAGCGTTTTTGGCATGATATTTTTGTCCTCAAGATTGTCGTTGAACGTAATACGCTGGCCTAACGTTATACGTCGCAAGCTTGAACGCCACCGAACCCTAACCCGTTAAGCCCGGGCAATACACGCGGCGATAGGCGAAAATTTGGGGAGTGATGAATTAACTGGATATGCGCGGCAAAATCTTTGTCGATCTAAATCAGATGTAGAGGCGACTTATCAAGTCGCCCGTCCTTCACGTATTGGCTGTTGCGGACGACCAGATTGGTCGCCCCTACGCTTTCGACAGGAATGAAGATTGTACCAAGAGTACATTTACCACTCACCTGTCGACTGAATTCACTCCTAAAATTTGACAATCCAAGCGTCATCGTATAGAATTGGTAACACCACTGACCAATCGCCAATTGGTCCATGAGGAGACTGCCGTGAAATACCCGTCACCGAGCATCTCCGGCTTGAAGACAATTGAAAAAGTCTCGGTCAAAGACCAGACCCTCGAGCAATTGAAGAATTACATATTGTCCGGCGTCGTGCCGCTGGGCGAGCGCCTGCCCTCCGAGCGGGCGCTGGCGGATGCCTTGGGCGTCGGCCGCTACAGCGTGCGCGAAGCGCTGAAAGTGCTGGAAGCGGTGGGATTAGTCGAGTCCCGCGTGGGCGAAGGCACCTTCCTCACCACCAACACAGGCGCGAGCTTCGGGCGGATCCTCGGGCTCAGCCTGGCCACCTGGGGCGGCACGATCATCGAACTGCTGGACGCGCGGAAGATGATCGAGGTGGAAGCGGCGCGGGCGGCGGCCGAACGCGCCAACGCTGAGCAAATCGAGCAGATCAAGGCGGAGCTTGACGCCATGCGCGCCAATATGGATCGCGGACGCGCCTACCTCAAGGCTGATATGAACTTCCACCGCCGCATTGGCGAAGCCAGCCAAAACGCCATCATCAGCAGCTTTGTGAGCAATCTCATTGACCTGCTGGAAGAGACGCTGAAGGAGGCGCATTCCGACAGCTTGCCAGCCCAGGCCGAAGGCGGCGGCACCCATCAAGCGATTTTCGATGCCATTGCGCGCGGCGATGCCGATGCCGCCGGCGACTTGATGCGCGATCATATTCAGTTCAGCAGCGAAGTCTGGCAGACCGTGATTTCCCTGACTGCCGACACCGAACGGAAATCGACCTCAGACGACGATTAAGGAGGTGATTATTGCTCGACAAGGTCTCGTATACAGTTGGACTATGAGTATTGTTGAGGAGTGACCATGAACAAGAAATTAGCCCGCAACGCATCGCAGCTGAAGCCCTCGCGCAGGGACTTCTTGCGGCTGAGCGGCGCAAGCCTGGCGCTGATCATGATGTCGCGTTACGGCCTCGCCCCGGCGCTCGCCCAGATGATGAGCGATATCCCGGCGGAGCTGCACCCCGGCAGCCCGAACAACCCGCGCGGCTGGACGACCACGCTGCCGCCCATCCCCGACGGCATGCCAGTCGATCCGCCAGTGACCGTCACCGGCAGCCGCCGTGGTCCCTGGGAATTCGCCGATGGCGATGACATCGAAAATTCGAACTTCACCCGCCTGAACGCCGCCGTGACCGGCATCATCTGGAAGCTGGCGTTCAGCTGGACCGACAACGAAGAAGAAGTCCTGCAAAAATACAATCTCGCCATCGCCAGCAACGACCTGCCCGACTTCATGGAGACGGTGCCGCTGCAAATCTATGCCGAGCTGCTCGAGAACGACCTGCTGGAAGACATCACCGATGTCTATGATGAGGTGGCGCATCCGGTTTGGCTGAAGGAGGCCTGGAGCTTCGGCAATGGCGCCGCCTGGCAGCACGCGGAAGTCAACGGACGCAAGATGGGCTTGCCGCACACAGAACAAGCGGCGCAGAACGACAAGCTGCTCTGGATCCGCCAGGACTGGCTGGACGCGGTTGGCATGAGCGCGCCGACCACCATCGACGAATTGTACGCCGTCGCCAAAGCCTTCGTCGAAGCGGACCTAGGCCAAGGCGCTGAAGGCAGCACGATCGGCATCGCCGCCGCCAACAATCTCGTCACCTGGTACAGCTCGCTCGATCCCATCTTTGGCGCTTGGGGCGTCATGCCCGGTTACTGGACGCCGGATGACAGCGGCGACCTGCAATACAACAGCGTCTTGCCGGAGATCAAGGAAGTGCTGGGCTTGCTGCGGCAATGGTACGCCGACGGCATCTTCGCCCAAGATTACTTCACGCTGCGTCCGCCACAGACCGCCTTTGGCCAGATCGGCGCCAATACCTGCGGCATCACCATGTCGCCCGCCTTCGCCGCCCTCTTCGGCTTGCCAGATAGCGTCACCAACGACCCCAGCGCGCGCTGGACCTGGGGCGATATCCCGGCGGGACCCACCGGCATCAAGAAAAAAGCCTGGAGCAACCCGGTGGTCGATAGCGTCTTCTGCTTCCGCAAGGGCTTCGAGCATGTCGATCTGGTGCTGAAGCAAATCGGCTGGTGGGCGGAACTGCTGCAGAATCCGGAAAATCGTTACCACGGCTTCGAGGGCACCGACTACTACTGGCGGGACGATGACGGCGAAGTCGACTCCATGGGCGCCAATCTGGATCTGGCCTCCGGCTACGATGGCAATAAGCATATATGGGGTCCGCCCGGAACCAACGGCAGCGCGCTGACTGAACCGCGGTTCGAGACCAATTGGATCAAGCATCGCCGCGAAGTCTGGGCCAATGTGCCTGAGGACCAACGCGACGCCTATATGGAAGCCTTCCTCGGCGGAGACGAACTCTCGGTCATGTGGGACGATGCCAACGTCTTCGCCGTCGACCGCTGGGAATTGGACGGCATCCGCAACCACTTCACCACCTTCCCCACGCGCACGATGGAGCGCGCGGGCGCTTCGCTGGATGGTCTGGAAGCTGAGACCTTCGTCAATATCATCACTGGGCAAGCCTCGCTTGATGACTTCGACACCTACGTCGAAGACTGGAAGAGCGGCGGCGGCGATGCCATCACCGGCGAAGTCAACGAATGGTGGCACGGACAGATGTAGCCCGTTTTCACCCCTACCCCCTAACCCCCTCCCCATAGAGAGGGAGGGGGAATTGATACTACAGAGTTGGCAAGCATGCGTGAAAATCGGCCCGTAAGATCGATGAGACTATTCGACGAAAACCGCCCGTCAACTTCCGTTAAGCCCCTCTCCCCTTGTGGGAGAGGGGTTTGGGGTGAGGGGTACCCCGCATGACATTAAAACAATACCTCAAGCGCGCCTGGCCCCTTTATGTCATGATCATCCCGGGCATCATCTTCGTCCTGCTCTTCCGCTACTATCCAATGTACGGCGTGATCATCGCTTTTCAAGACTTCAGCCCAGCCAAGGGATTCGCCGGCTCGCCCTGGGTCGGCTGGGAAAACTTTGAATTCCTGTTTTCCTTGCCAGAGTTCGGGCGCATCCTGGGCAACACCGTTCTAATCGCGGTCGTCAAAATCGTCGCCGACCAGGTCGGGGCGATCATCCTGGCGCTGTTGCTGAACGAGGCGCGCATTCTGTTCTTTCGCCGCTCAATCCAAACGCTGATCTATCTGCCCTATTTCCTCTCTTGGATCGTTCTCGGCGGCATCCTGCTGGATATCCTCGCGCCCCATGGCATCCTCAATCAAGCCATCGGCAACTTCGGTATCAAGCCCCAGCTCTTCCTGGGCAGCAACAATTGGTTCCGCGGTACCGTGATCGCCTCCGGCTTCTGGAAAAATGTCGGCTTCTCGACCATCATCTATCTCGCGGCGCTGACCGCAATCAATCCAACTTTGCACGAAGCGGCTGCCATTGACGGCGCCGGGCGCTTCCGCCGCATCTGGCATATCACCTTGCCCGGCATCCGCCCGACCATCGTGCTGCTGGCGGCGCTGAGCCTGGGCGATGTCTTGGAGGCGGGATTCGAGCAAATTCTGACGCTGTATAGCCCGGCCGTCTATCGCACTGGCGACATCATCGATACCAATGTATTTCGCGTCGGCTTGGTCTCGGCGCAGCACAGCCTGGCGGGGGCGGTGGGCTTGTTCAAATCCTTCATCAGCTTCTTTCTCATCGCGCTTTCGTATTATCTAGCCGACCGATTCGCTGGCTATCGCATATTGTAAGGGGGCGGGCGCATGATCCGCGATAGCAGTTGGTTCAGCCGAATATTTGATGGATTCAACTATGTATTCCTGATTATCTTCGCGCTGCTCTGCCTGGCGCCGATGGTGCATATATTCGCGGTCTCGCTCAGTGGGCGGGCGCCGGCCACCGCTGGCTTTGTCTCGTTTTGGCCGATTGACTTCACGCTGGAAAATTATGAAAAAGTGATGGGCTCGCGCACCTTTTTGCGCTCCTTTATCATCTCGGTGGTCCGTGTGCTGGCCGGGACGAGCCTGAATATGACCTTGATCATTCTGACGGCTTATCCCTTGTCCAAGACGCCGCGTGCCTTCAAAGGGCGCGTGATTTTCATCTGGTTCTTCGTCTTCGCCATGCTCTTCAACGGCGGCTTGATTCCCACCTTCTTCGTCGTGCGCAGCCTGGGCTTGCTGAATACGCTGGGCTCGCTGATCCTGCCCAACGCCCTGCCCATCTTCAGCATGATACTGATGATGAACTTCTTCCGGGGTGTGCCCAAAGAATTGGAAGAATCTGCTTTCATTGACGGCGCCTCACATTGGCGCGTGCTTTGGCATATCTACATTCCTCTGTCGCTGCCGGCCATCGCCACCTTGACTTTGCTTTCAGCCGTCAACCACTGGAACGCCTGGTTTGATGCCTTGATTTACATGACCGACGTCGCCAACTATCCTATGCAGACATACTTGCGCACCATCGTGGTCGAGCTGGACCTGACCAATGTCGGCATCGACCCGCGCGATTTGCAGCGGCTATCCGACCGGGCGATCCGCGGCGCGCAGATCATCGTGGCGACCGTGCCCATCCTGGTTGTCTATCCCTTCCTGCAGCGCTATTTCATCTCCGGCATCAGGCTGGGCGCGGTGAAGGAGTAACTGATGAGCGTGCATTATGCTTACCCCCATCCACCATCCCCTTCCCCCATAAAGATTGAGGAGGAGACACCTTTCAAAACTGTATTCTGTAAGCCAATTTTCAGTTCCAATTTGGCGAGAAATCGCCAATTCTTCTTGCTTCCACTCGTCGAAATCTGTAGGGGCGACTCTGTGAGTCGCCCGCAAATTGTTAATTTCGCCTCCGGCAAAACATATCCCGCAAACATGTCCCCTCCTCAGCCCATAAAGAGGAAAGGGGGCTTGCCTTGAAGTACCCGCTCATCTTGGCTTGGTGTGGTTCGGGCTGGCGGCTGCCAATCACTCTTGCTTTGAAAGTCCCTCTCTCCTTGTGGGATACATCCCCCGTGAGACGGGGGACCGAGGGGGCGCTTGATTTAGGGTGGGGGTCCCGATGAGCGTAGAACCTGTCTTCGGCGACAAGGTCTTCCCCTTCGGCACCCACGTTTACCGCGAGCCCTGCCTTGACCTGGACGCCGTCCTGCGGGATTTGCCGCTGCTGAAATCCTACGGCTTCAATATGATCAAGATTCAAGAGCACTGGTCGGCCGACGAAAGCCGCGAAGGCTTCTACGATTTCTCGCGCGTCGAAACCTTGGTGAAGCGCGCCGATGAACTGGACCTGGGCGTCTACCTCGGCTTGACCATGGAGCAGGCGCCGGCTTGGGTCTGGCGAAAATTCCCCGATTGCCACTTCGTCTATTCGGACGGGCGGCGGCATAATCAGCCGACGCAGTACACCATCCCCATGGATGGCAAGCCGGGACCCTGCTGGGATCATCCCGGCGTACGCGAGGCGGCGACGCGCTTCATAGCCGAATTGGCGCGGACGCTGGGCAAATACAAAAATATCTGGGCTTGGAACACTTTTCAGGAGATAGGCTTCTGGCCCAATACCGCCGGAAAGCTGGGCTTCTGCTACTGCCCGCATACACTGGCTCGCTTCCGCGAATGGCTGCGTGAACAGTACGCTTCGCTCGATGCGCTAAACGCGACCTGGCAGATCAATTATGCCGACTGGGACGAGGTCGAGCCGCCCCGCCGCGAAGAGCCGTTGGCGCCTTTCATCGACTGGCGCTATTTCATGGACGATGTCTACATGGCGCGACAGATCGCCTTCAAGACGCGGACGCTGCGCGAGAACGATCCCTACAAGCGCCCGGTCTTCAGCCATGCCGATACCCCGCGCATCGGCTCGGGCGCGGAGTGGCGCTGGGCGCGGACGGGCGACTTCTTCGGCACCAGCAACTACCCCAAATGGAACAATGGCCATCCCTGGGACGACCCGGTCACGAGCGAAGATGCGGCGCTGCGCAATGAAATCTGGGAAGAGATGATGCTCTGCACCGATCTCGCGCGGAGCAATAACGGGCGCGATCGCGCGCTTTGGGGCGCCGAATTTCAAGGCGGATCCATCTCGACCTCGCTGCATTATGGGCGGAAACCGACCCCGAAGGACTTGCGGGTTTGGATGCTGGCGGGGCTGGCTTGCGGCATGACCGGCATCAGCTTCTGGAATCATCGGGTCGAGCGCTTCTGGAAAGAAGCAAATGGCTTCGGCTTGCTCGATCCTATCGGCGACAAATCCGAGCGCATGGAGGCCGTAAGTCGCATCGGCGCGGCAATACAGCAACATGGCGAGTTCTTCGCGCGGTCACAGCCGCCCCGCGCCGAGGTCGCCCTGCTGATCAATGAAGACACCTACCATTTCTTCCAAGCTTGCAACGGCGATGTCATCCACCACTATCGCTACAATATGCGCGGCTGGTACGCGCGGCTTTTGCGGTTGGGAATTCCGGTCGACTTCCTCGATGCCGAAGAAGTTGCCGCCGGTGATCTGAAGCATTACCGGGCTGCTATCCTGACTATGCCGCTCAGTTTGGATGGCGCTTATTTTACGCATCTGAGGTCCTTCGTCGAGGCGGGCGGTACATTGATCGCGGAGGCTTGCCCGGGCCGCTGGGACAAATACGGCTGGTGTACTCTGACGCAACTGGTCGCTGGCGGCGAGGAATTGTTCGGCGCGGGACATCAAGACCTCGTCATGGTTAAGGAACCGGGCGAGCGGCGGCGCTGGATGCCATACGAACGGCGCTACGGCGAATTCGATCCGCCAACCGCTCTGTCCGGATGCGGACCATTCGCCGCGCTGGAACTGCGGGCGAACTTCTACTTGCAGACGCTGCTGCCGACGACGGCCGAAGTGATACTGACACGGGACGATGACGCGGTCGGTGTCATGAACAAGGTCGGCGCCGGGCGGAGCATCCTGCTCGGCACCTTCCTCGGCTTCAGCGCCCTGGCTTACCGCGATGCGGATGCCGACGGCGATCGCTTCCTGAAAGCTGTGCTTGCGTCAGCCGGGGCGGTCCCCGATCGCTGTGGTTCCCTGCTTAGGCGTCGCCGCGTCCTGGAAGATCGCGAAGCCTGGTTCTTCATCAATCTGGGGGCAGAGCGCGTGACCGAAACCGTTGACGTCGCCGGTTACCGTAAGGTGAATGATTTATTAGGAGATTGCCTGATCGACCAAACAGGGGATGAATTGACCATACGCGTAGATGGCACAAACCTGGCATGTCTGCTGCTTTCGCCTTGAACGATAACTTTGTGTCCTCTGTGATCTCTGTGGCTAGTAAAGAAACAGGATGAATTATGAAAATCACTCGCATTGATTGCCACGTTCTGCTGGTTCCAGAATTTCACACCGAAGCCTGCTCCTCGGCGCAAGACAACCTGGTGGTTGAGATCCACACCGACGCCGGCATCAGCGGCATCGGCGAGACGGATGTCAATCCCTGGATTGCCCGCGCCTGCATTCAAGCGATGGGTACGCACATCATGGGCTTGGGCTTGGAGGAGATGCTCATCGGCCAAGACCCGCTGCAGCCGGAAGCTATCTGGCAGAAACTCTACAGCGGCTCGAAGATGAACGGCCGGCGCGGCGCCCTTATTTGCGCCTTGGGCGCCATCGATATGGCGCTTTGGGATATCAAAGGCAAAGCTCTGGATGTACCTGTCTACAAGCTGCTCGGCGGCGCGGTCAAAGACTCGATCACCCCCTACGCCTCGCTGCTGCCTATTGGCGACACGCTGGGCGAATACCGCCACTCGTTGAAGGCGAAGCTGCTGCAAGCGCGCGCCTATGGCTTCAAGGCGGCCAAGCTGGAGATCTGCATTAACGGTCCCTACACCCACAACGCCTTGCAAGAACATGACGATCATATCGCCGACATCGTCGCTGAATGCCGCGACGCCGTCGGTAGCGAGATGACCCTGATGGTCGATGTCGCTTACGCCTGGGACGACGCGCGGACGGCGCTGCGGGTGATCAAGCAGCTCGAGCCTTTCGATCTCTTCTTCCTGGAGACGCCCATCAATATCGACGACCTGGAGGGCTACGCCTTCATCTGCGACCATTCGCCGATCCGCATCGCCGCCGGCGAGTGGCAGAATACGCATTTTGAATTTCTCGATCTGGCGCATCGCGGCAAGCTGGATGTCTTGCAGCCGGATGTCGGGCGGGTCGGCGGCTTCACCGAGGCGCGCAAGGTCGCACAACTCGCGGCCGATTATGGCCGGCTAATCGTCCCCCATTGCTGGAAAACCGGCATCGGTATTGCGGCCAGCGCCCATCTGGGTTTCGCCACCGCTTGCTGCCCCTTCATCGAATGGCTGCCGGCGCATCTGTCGGAGTCGGTCCTGCGCGATGAATTGGTCGCCGACGAACTGGAGATGGTCAATGGCGAGATTCAACTGCTGCAAAAGCCGGGGCTCGGCATCGAACTTAATCGTGACGCCCTGGCGCGTTATTCGGTGGATTGACGCTTTAGCCGCAGACCGGAATCCCCGCCGCCTCAAGCGCCGCCTTGATCGCCCGGCGTTGCTCGGCTGAGCTCGCTGGCATCGGCATCCGCGGCACACCGGCCGGGCGCCCCTGCAAAGCCAGCGCCGTCTTCACGTTGGCGGGCAGATTATCGTCCATGATGGCATTCCAAATCGGCAGCAGCTTCACATGTGTCGCCAGCGCGCCGACATGATCGCCCGCCTGAACTTGATCCCACAATGTCACGCACAATTCCGGCGCTGCCGTCAGGATCGCCGCGATCGCCCCGTGCGCGCCCAAAGCGAATGACGGATAGAGCAAGGCGTCCACTGCCGACATAATTACGCCGGCATCGGCCGAATTATGCAGCAGGTCAGCCAGAAGCTTGAGATCGCCCGCGCTCTGCTTGACGCCGATCAAACCGGGAATCTCGCGCATCATCTTGTCCAGCAGCGCCGGCGAGCAGTAAGACCAAGGCACGACATTGTAAACCATCACCGGTTGCGCCGCTGCCTCGGCGAGCCGGGCAAAGTGTTCGAACATCGTTTCGTCGCTGGGGCGAAAGAGGTAATGCACCGGCGTCACTTGCAGCGCAGCGACATCAAGGTCGGCCAGCGCCTTCGCCTTCTCCAGCGCCTGCCGCGTGCTGTCGACGATGATGCCGGCGATGACCGGCACGCGACCGGCGGCGGCATCGACCGCACCCCCAACGATACAGCGGAGTTCATCAGTGGTCAGGGCGTGACCTTCGCCCGTGCTGCCACCGACCGCCAGGCCATGCACTCCCGCTGACCTGATCAAATACTCCACTTCCGCGCGAAGAGACGCTTCGTCAACAGTCTCGTCTGCGTTGAACGGCGTCGCCATCGGCGGTACAATACCTGCGATTTTCATTCTGCCCTCGCTCTCAAGCTTTCAAGTTTCTGCTGCGATTTCGCTGGTTCGAGGTCCTCCTCCGCGCTTGCGGGATCAGCTCGCTCGTGTTGGATGACTTGCTCGATGATAAAGCGAGGACGCCGCCTCGTCTCATCCAGATTGCGCCACATATACTCCCCGATGATGCCCAGGATGAGCATCTGTACGCCGGCCGCGATCAAGACCACCACGATAAGCGATGCCCAGCCTTCCGTTTCGATGCCCAAAGCCAGACGAGCATAGATGACCCATATCGCATACAGCAGGCCGAACAAGCTGAAAATGATACCCAAAGCCGACGATATGCGAATGGGGAAGTGAGAAAAGGCTACGAATGAATCAGCGAAATACTTGAGTTTTTTGCCCAGTGTCCACATGGATTGGCCGTATCGCTCCGCCCGCGCGTCACGATCATACTCGATGACATACGGTTCAAATCCCAGCCAGAGGATTAAGCCCATCAGATAGGCATTGTTCTCCTGAATCCCGTTTATGAGCGAGCACACTTGCTTGTCAATCAGGAAGAAATCAAAGCCGCGCCTGGGCATGCTCTTGATGGCGAAGCGGCGGAATAGCCGATAGAAGGTATTCGAAAACAGGGATGTGGGAAAGGGGTCCCCGCGACCCCGACGAGCCGCGATGACAACCTTATGCTCCTCGCGCCAATGCGCGATCATATCATGCAGCAGAGCCGGCGGATCTTGCAAATCCGCGGCGATGGCGGCCACCGCATCACCCCGCGCCAGGCTCAAGCCAGCCATAATCGCTGGGTTCGAGCCGAAATTGCGCGACAGTTTCGCCACCTTCATACGCGACTCGGATGCCGCCAGTCCCTCCAGCACGGCAAAGGATTCATCCCGCGAGCCGTCATCGACGAAGATGAACTCGAATTCATCGTCCGGGTTGCGCGCCGCGACCGCGCGGAATTCGTCCAGCAAGTCCTCCAAACTGCGCGCGTTATGATAAACGGGGACGACGATTGAAATCCGGCTCATGCTGTCTCGTCCGGGTTCAGGCCAAAATGTTGCAGCACTTGCAGGCGTGTCTCGTCATCAATACTGCTAATCCCGCGGGCGGGCGCACCGGCGACGATCGTCCAGGGCGGCACATCTTTGGTCGCCATCGCGCCGGTCGCCACCACAGCGCCCGTGCCGATCTCGATGCCGGGCGTCAGGATCGCCCCGGTGCCGATCACGGCAAAGCGGCGAATGGTCGGACCGTTGGTTTCAAACGGCAGCAAGCCAAAGCGCCTGAGATAGACATCATTGTCGTTGGCGCTGGAAACACCAGGTCCTATGAATACATCCGCTTCAATGTGGGCGTTGCCAGTGATGTGAATGTTGTCGGTGATTCGCGTGCGCTCGCCGATGCTGACATCGTGCATCAGGGTGGTCATGCGTCCGATGACAGCGCCTTCTGCCAGGCGGCTGCCTTCGCGGATGGATGTGAGATCACAGATCAGCACATTTTCCGCGATATTCACATGTGTGTAAAGAACACAGTTCGCGCCAACGACGCAGTCGGCGCCGATTCGAACGGTTCTATCACCGAGGCTGACCGGGCGGTTAGTTGTGCCAGCGCGGATTGGAGGACGGCCGATCACGCTGCCTTCGAGGATTCGGGAATTAGCGCCGACGAAGACATTGGGATAGAAGGTCACGTTGGAACCGACCTCAACGCCTTCTGCCAGGCTCAAGTCGCCAAGGATTTTGACATTGCTGCCAAGGCGTACGGATGGGTGAATATCACAAGTGGACACAAAACCTCCTGTTAGGAAATAGCAGGCGCAGTAAGGATGTGGACAACACTGTCGTTGATTGGGGCGAGGATCAAGATCGGGCTCATTCAAAATCGCTTTCGGTCAGGTTGAAACGCTGCAGGATACTTCTTCGCACCGCCTCATCCACCGGACTCAACTCGCGAGCGGGTACACCAGCCACAATCATCCAGGGTGGGACATCCTTGGTGGCGACAGCGCCGGGCGCGACGATCGCGCCGGTTCCGATCTCGATCTTGGCTGCGAGCATGGCGCCGGTACCAATAAGGGCAAACCGCCGTACGGTCGGACCTCTAGCGGCGAAGGACAGCAGTCCGAATCGCATGAGATAGACATCGTTGTCGTTGACGGTGGTGACGCCGGGACCGATGAAAACATCTGACTCGATCATCATATTGCCGGTGATGATCGCGCCGTCGATAATGCGGCTGCGTGCGCCAACAACGCTATCGTACATCATCAGCACGCCGCGCCCGACCACGGATTCGTCGCTGAGTCGGCAGCCCTCGCGGATGGACGCCAGGTCGCCGATCAGGACGCGGTCGCCGATTTGCAGGTTGGTATAGAGAACGGCGTTGGCGCCGATGACGCAGTTCGCGCCGATCCGAACGGTAGCATCGCCGGCGCTGACTTCGCGATTGGTGACGCCAGAGCGGATGGGCGGGCGACCGATGACCGCGCCCGACAGGATTTTGGTGTTTTCACCGATGACGACACTGTTATAGAAGGCGACATTGGCGCCGATTTCAACGCCAGCGGAGAGTGTCAGATCGCCGTAGATGGAGATATTGTCGCCGAGGCTAGCGCTGGAATGGATATCGCGTTTAGGCATCTTTCCCCCAATAATGCGCCTTGTGCGCACGATAGAATTCTACCGTCTGACGCAATCCATCCGCCAATGCCGTCCGCGGCGCCCAGCCGACCAGCCGGCCTATCTTGCCGATATCAGAATAGAAATCGCCCGGCTCCTGCGCCTCGCGTTCTGGCGAGAAGGGCGCATATCCCCAACGGCCGCTGCCAGCGACATCGATAATCGTCTCCGCCAGTTCGACGAAATCAGTCGGCTTGTCTACGCCGACATTGAGCACTTCGCCGACGGCCGACGGCGCCAACGCGCTCATCATGATCGCTTCAACCGCGTCATCAATGTACAGGAAATCGCGCAGGATTCTGCCATCGCCGAAGACCTTGATCGCCTCATCGTCTAGCGCAAGGCGCACAAACCAATTGGCCACCCCATAACGCGGGTGTTTCATCTGCGCCCGTGGACCGTAAATGTTGGTCAGCCGCAGGAGGACCGCCGCAATCCCATGCGCATCGTTATACACCTGAATGATCTTTTCAGCCGTCAAATTGGATATCTCGTAGATGCCCTTGGGATGCGTCGGCGCTTCTTCGTTGACCGGCAACGAAACAGCCGGTCCATACTGCCCCCGCGTACCTGTGTAGATCAGCTTCGCAGAGGGGTTATGCCTCCGCAGCGCCTCCATCACCACCGCCGTGCCTTTGATATTGATGTCGATATCCGGGAAGGGATCGCTCAGGCTCAGGATATGATCGACCTGCCCAGCAAGATGAAAGACATAGTCATGCCCGCGCACCAGATAATTCATCGCGTTGGCATCGCGGACATCGCAGAAGTTCACCGTCACGCGGGATTCTATCGGCGCGATATTGAAGAGGTTGCCGGCATAACCGGGAATCATGGCGTCCACGATGGTGACATCCGCGCCGGCCTCCACCAAGCCAATCGCCAAATTGCTGCCCGTGAAGCCCAGGCCGCCGGTCACCAGAGCGCGCGCTCCGCGAAATCCTCCGCCAAGGTCCATTCAGCTAACCTCGGAGTTTCTCGATCTCGGCGCAAACGCGCAAGACCTCTTCGTCGCCTAGACCGATGTACAGCGGCAGCGATAAAATCTCGCGAGCGGCTTTTTCTGTCTCCGGCAGGCTGCCCGCTGGCAGGCTCAGGTCGCGGTGGGATTCCTGCAGGTGCACCGGTACCGGATAATGTATCAGCGTGCCGATCCCTCGCTCTTGCAGCGCTGTCATCAACCCATCCCGGTCTCGATCGCGAATGACGTAGAGGTGATACACGTGCCGTCGATCCCCGAGGACAGGGGGACCCGCCACCGAATGCAGATTCGCGTCGTAGAGCGCGGCAATTTCCTTTCGGCGCTTATTGTGCTTGTCCAGATGCCTGAGTTTCACGCGCAGCACTGCCGCCTGCATCTCATCGAGGCGACTGTTCGTCCCGCGCGAATGATGCCTGTAGCGGGTCGTCTGCCCATAATTGCGCAGCTTTTCCAGGCGCTCGGCATACTCAAGGCTGCTAGTGATGACGGCGCCGCCATCGCCATAGGCGCCCATGTTCTTGGTGGGATAGAAGCTGAAAGCGCCTATATCGCCGATCGTGCCGACCTTGCGCCCCTTGTGCTCAGCGCCATGCGCCTGCGCGCAATCCTCGATCACCAGCAAGTTGTGCTCGTCAGCTAGGACTTTTAGCCCGTCCATATCCGCCGGCTGTCCATAGAGATGCACGACGACAATAGCGCGAGTGCGCTCGGTTATGGCTTCGCGCGCCGCCAGTGGATTCAGCGTATAGGTCTCCAGGTCAATATCAGCCAAAACAGGCTTGGCGCCTGTGCTTTCAATCGCGGTCACAGTCGCCATCGCCGTATGCGCAACCGTGATCACCTCGTCGCCCGCGCCAACGCCACCGGCAAGCAGCCCTAACTCGATCGCATCCGTGCCGCTTGCGACGCTGACAGCGCGAGCCGCGCCATGATATTCGGCGAACTCCTGCTCAAATTCCCGCACTTCCGGACCAAGGATATACCAGCCGCTATCGGCCACACGCCGCAGCGCTTCGTGGATCTCGTCCGCCAGCAAATCATGCAGCGGCTTAAGTTGATTGAAAGGAATCATCGTCAGTATCTATCCCATGTCACGCGCTTGCCAGTCAATGATTTTCCTTGCGCGCCGCGGCTGTCATGCAACAGACGTTCCCGCTGTAACCAGATCGCGTTTGCCAAACTGGATCCACAGCGTCCACAACATAATCGGGATGAAGAGCAGCACGCAGCCGAGCAGCAGCACGCCGCTGATCCCCATCCCCGTATCGATAAGCAAACCAGTCGCGCCAGAGGAAACCGCTGCGAAAAGCGTATACAAGGCGAACTCGGTCGAAAAGACGCGCCCGCGCACTTGATTCGGCACAATCTGCAGCAGCAGTTGTGTGCCCAGCACCCAGATCAAGCCTCCGCCGATGCCGCGCAGCAAAGCGCCGAACAGGATGACAGGAAAAGAAATCAGCGTGGCTGAGATCATGAAACCGGCCAGAGCGCAAACATAGCCAAACGCGATCATCAGGCGCAATTGCCGATCGCGATCCCGCGCCCAGTTCCGCCCCAGTATCGGACCTATGCCGGAGCCGATCCCCGACATGACATAAATCAAGCCCAGGCTGATGCTGCCACCCTCGCCAATAGGGAAATACTGCTCGGCGATCGTCACTTGAATAACCTGATAGAAGCCGATGATTAGCAAGCCCAGAACACCCTTGTGGATGGCGATGGAAAAGGTGTCGATGTGCCGCCGCAGGTAGCCCAGCCCGTCAAGGTATTGACGAATGCCCGCTATGATTGACTGGTCAGCGCCCGCCTTCAACTGAGATTGATAAGGCATGCGGAACACGATAAGCGCGCTGAGCAGAAACGTGATGGCGTCTATCACAAATGCCGGATAATAACCCACTACACCCGACACCAGCCCGCCCAAAGCCGCGCCAAACGCCAACATCGTCGACCAGGTCGCTGAAGACAGGGCATTGGCAATGCCGAGTTCCTCGCGTTTGGTGATATCTGGCAAGATCGAATTCCAAGCGGGAAAGTAGAAACCCTGCGAGGCGCTCTGTATCGCGGTCAGCACATAGATGAGCCAGACTTGCTCGGGACTTCGCACCAACAAGAAGCCAAGCACGACAAAACAGCGCAGCACATCGGTGCTGATCACGATCGCCTTGCGATTATAGCGATCCGCCACGACGCCGGCGAAGGGACTGACGAGGAAGGGCGCCAGCATCCGCACGACGAACAAACCGCCAACAGCAGTGCCAGATTGCGTCAAGGTGGCAATTAGCGCGGCTGAGGCGATCAGATTGAACCAGTCGCCGGTCAAGCTGACAATTTGCCCCGACCACAGATAGCGAAAAGACCGGTTGCCGCGGATCAGTTGCCAGTAGCCAGAACTCTTTCTCTCAGTTGCTGTCAAGTTGCACTCGCAATCGATACAGGCGACGGGGATAGCGCCGGTATTCACCCGCCAATCCGCGAACGCCGCTTTCCAATAGCTCGCATTATATACAGTCATCGACGTAGATACACCTGTAGATTGTCGGCGCTACACTGAGTCGCCGCCGCGCGACGCAGGTATTCAAATCTTCGCTGGATTCCGCTAGATTTTCGAGGATAATCTATGCGGATCACATAACAGAAGTAGTATCAAGATAGTCCTGCGAAAACAACTTCTCTGAGACCCCCTTCCCGCCATCTCTACGGCAGGCATCCGGCGATTCGGGAAACATCCCCCGTGAGGCGGAGGACCGAGGGGACGCTGGACAGGGGGATGGGCTAGAAAAGCGGCATCTTCATGTTCGCATTATTCTCTTGGAACTACTGACAAGCGAGAAGGACGAATGCGAGTTTTTATAGCGGGAATTGATGGCTATCTCGGCTGGCCCCTGGCGATTTATTTGCGCGCAAACGGCCATGAGGTGGCCGGCGCCGATCTGCTCTTGCGGCGGGAATGGGTGGCGGAAGTCGGCAGCCTGAGCGCGCTGCCCATCGCCACGCGTGAAGAACGCCTGCGCGCCTTTCATGAGACCTTCGGAACAGAACTCGATTTTCGCCTGGGCGACTTGACGGATTACGACTTCGTCAAAGGATTTTTCGCTGACTTCCAACCGGAGGCGGTCGTTCACCTGGGGCAGATGCCCTCAGCGCCCTATTCGATGATCGACCAGACGCATTGCGTCTGGACCCAGCAAAACAACGTCATCAACAATCTCAATCTCCTCTGGGCGATCAAAGAAGTCGCGCCCGCCGCGCACTTGGTCAAGCTCGGCACGATGGGCGAATACGGCACGCCCAATGTCGATATCCCCGAAGGTTTCTTCGAGGTCGAATTCCGCGGCCGGAAAGACCGCCTGCCCTTCCCGCGGCAAGCCGGCAGTTGGTACCACCAAAGCAAAGTCCACGATTCGCACAACACACATTTCGCCTCGAAGATCTGGGGCATCCGCGCGACCGATATCATGCAAGGAGTCGTCTTCGGCACGCAAATCGTCGAAATGGGCGATGACCCGCGCCTGCATAGCCGCCTCGATTTCGACCAATGCTTTGGCACAGCCATCAATCGCTTCTGCTGCCAAGCGGTGATTGGACATCCGCTGACGCTATTCGGGCTGGGCAAGCAGAAACGCGGCTTCCTGCCCTTGGCTGATTCGATGGCCTGCCTGCGCCTGGCCGTCGAAAATCCCCCAGCGCCCGGCGAATTCCGCGTCTTCAATCAATTTGAGAATGCCTATTCTATCAGCGAACTCGCGTATATAGTGCGGGGTGTGGCAGCGGATATTGGCTTGGAGGTAGAGATCCGCCATTACGACAACCCCCGTACGGAAATGGAAGAGCACTACTATCAGCCGGATAGGCGGCGCCTGCTTGATCTGGGCTACCAGCCGACCCGCGATATCAAGTCTGTGATAAAGCGGATGATGCTCGACCTGCTGGAACACCGAGACCGCATCGAAGCGCATGCCAACGTGCTGATTCCAGATATCCGCTGGGATGGGAGGCGCAAACGCTCGGAGATTATCGGATGAACTGGCATGGCAAGCCGCTTTTGACTGTGCGAACTGTTAGAGGTATCGCACTCGTCGGACTGGCGCTATTGACAAGCCTGTTCTTCCTGCTCACGATCTGGAATACACCACCGCCCGAAATTCGAAGCCAATATGGCGAGACAAGCATCCATGTATCGGCCGACCGCGCCTGGACACTCTTACCCGGCGACTGCGTCAAAATCACCTGGAATATGGAAGGCATCCAAGCTCTTTATATCGACGGCGGTGGACAGATCGGCTGGGGCGAGATGCCGTATTGCCCCGCCATCAATGCCACCAGCCCCCTCATTGAAGTCACAGCGCAGAACGGAATATATCGTCGGCTAGCGTTGAATATACAGCATCTGCCCGACTTGCTGTTTTATCTGCTTGGCTTCGTCGGTGTTTTCGGCACGGGCCTGTTGGCGCTGTATTTTCTGCGCACAAGTCAACTCAACAATAAGCCGCCGTTTTCCTGGCTGCTGGTTGCCGGCATGATACTTGCGGTCGCCGGCGCCTTTCTGCGACTTTTTCCGCACACAGCGCCCACAATAGACGTGGACGACGGAAAAATGGCTGTCAGATTCTGGACCGAGCGAGATAGCATCATTTTCCCACATGAGTGCGTCGACATCGCTTGGTCGGTCACCGGGGCTGAATCCTTGCGCTACATGGGCAAAGACATCAGCATTGACCAGAACCCGGGCAACGGTTCGTTCTGTGCCGGCGATGGCGCCTCCGCAACGCTCGAAGCATTCGCCGGAGACGGTACCCGCTACGAGTACAGCTTGTCCTTTTCATCGCTTTTTCCTCATTCTCAATCCCCGCCGGCGCCGGTGTATTGGTCGCTTCTCTGGCTGATACTGGCGCTGATCATATTCAGCATCCTGCTGTGGCAAGGGCTTCAACGCAACTGGCGCAAGACATCGTCAGCCGACAAGGTTGCGGTGGCTGCCTGTCTCCTTTTCCCTATTGCCCTCTATCTGCCTTTCGGCTTCGAGACCGCCGCTCATTGGGAAAACTGGATACTGCACAGCTACACGGAAGGCGGCCCCCCGAGTTTCTTCGATTCCTGGGTAGTGACGCGATTCAGCGGTCTCGTCCATCGCGCATTGGCCTACATTATTAGCTCAGAATCATTCCTCGGTTACAACCTGGTGAATTGCCTGATGCACTCAGCTATGACCGCGGTCGTATATGGCATCCTGCGTCAGGGCCGGGTCAGGCCGCTTCACGCCTTTCTAATGGCGCTGTTATTCATCGTATACCCGGTAAATCCGATGCAGCTGTCCATGCGCTCCTTGCTCCTGAATTACAGCAAACTGTTCTTTCTGGCGGCGATATTCTTGGCGCTGGAATTCAGCCGTTTGCCACAGAGACTGACACTCTGCGGATTGTGGCTGGCGCTAACGTTCAGCGTGAATTCCTATGAGTCAGGCATGGTGCTGGTCCTTCTTGTGCCTTTGTTATGGTGGTTGGCCGACCGAGACTTCAACTGGCGGAAGTTAAATCTAACTGCGATCTGGTACCTGGCGCCTGCATTCAAACTTGCCTACATCGCGCTTCTTTCGGCAACTGGTCGAGAGTTCTATCAGAGCGGGCTATTGGAGTCCGGAGCGGATACCTCGGCCGCTGCCACAAATGTCATTTCAACATTTACGGACATGGTTGGCTGGGTCTATCCCTATACCTTTATTGGAGGCTGGCAAGAAGCGATCCAGACCATTGAGCGCAATGTCTGGTGGCTCCCGACCATCATCCTGCTCGCCAGCGTCGCTGGGGTGGCCTGGTATCTCACGCGGGATAAAGCTAGCGCGCCCGTTCCGACAGGTCCGCAACTTGCCATGCTCATCTTTCTTGGTCTGCTACTGGTGATCCCGGCCATCGGCGTTCTCATGTGGATCCCGCTGTACAACCACGATCCTTGGCGCATGTGTCTCTATGTACCGATCGGCGCGGTGACCGCTCTATTCGCCGCGATGCTCTTGCTCACGAAACGGATACCCAAGCGCGGATTCCGAGACGCCGCAGTGGTTGGAACCAGTCTGCTGTTGTTGCTTCCGGCAGTTTCGCGTCTGTTCTTGCAACTTGAACAATTCGCGGAAAGCGCGAGCAACAAGTCCAATATAATCCATGATGTGATTGCGATAGCTCCAGAACCACATGCCGAAACGCAGATCGTGCTGGTAACAGAATTGGATCACCAATTTCTTGAATCGCAAGACATTTTTGATCTGCTAAACCGAGACATGTTCTATAGCGCCCTGTATGCACTGTACCAATCCAACGCTCCTGAGTTTGCTTATTTCTGCGTGTCAATAAATGCGTGCAGCTACGTTAGCGACAGCGAGACGCTTTTCACATCAACTGAGCCGGAAGACCTGCTTCAGCGTACGCTCGTCTTCAAGCTTAATGAAGATCTGTCCGTTGAATTGCTCGAAGAACCGGCGGCCTTCCTTGGCTTGGAAATCGACATTCCCTACGACGCCAGCCAGCTCTTCAAAGCCGACGCGCCACTCCCGCCTCGCATCACAACCATGCTCCGCTTTGGTGACTGAGCTTGAGTATGGGGTATGACCGCAAAATGATGGTATCGCATGTGGGCAAGTCGGAGCGTCTAGAGCGAAATCTTCACGTTCAGCGGGGAGTTGCTGCCGCGAAAGCCGACGTGGCGCTTCTCGAATTCCACCTGTATACCAGCGGTAAACACGTGGAGGCCTGGGCGTGACGCCCTATCAAAACCCGCGCCGACTTCTCACATATATGCCGTTGATAACGCTCGCGGCAGCCGACTGTCTGCTGCTCCTGCCGGCTTTGCAGAGCGCCGACAGCCTAAGAACATTCGCTTTCTCCCATATCGGCTTTGTTGGTTTGATAGCCTGCCTGGTCGCTGCCATGTACTACGCCCGCAAGAATCAGTTGGGCGCGCCTGTTCCCTGGCGAGGTTGTATTCTCACGCTGGCCACGCTGCTCTTGCTGTCTCTCTTGCTCGACCTGTCCGGGGCAACGCTGATCGAAGCTGCCTTGGCCATCCTCCATCGCCGTTTCCAGCAACCGTATTGGCAAGCGTTCGGTCTCCTTCTTGCCGCTCTCATCTTCCTGCCCATCATCTATGAGGCTTTGCGTAAATCTCTCAGAGATCGCAGGTACAAGGATCTGGCTGTTTGTCTTGGATTCCTGCTCCTGCTGTGTTCGCTGTATCTGCCATTTGGTTTCAACAGCATCGCGCATTGGGAAAATTGGATATACCTGGCTCACCTCGAGGGACGATCCTCTTGGGGGGTCGCCTATGAATTGACCACACGCTATTGGGTCGCCCTGCCGCACCTCTTGGCGACTATCATCAGCCCGGATTCTTTTCTCGGCTTCCATGTGACACATCTTTTGATTCTCTGGGGCAAGTTGGTCCTGCTCTATGGAATCTTGCGCCAACTCGCATTCCCCCGCTTATATGCCTTCCTGGCGACCACACTATTCTTGTTTTACCCAGTGAATTCAGACCTTTTATCGCTGCGCTCGCTGCCAAATCAGTTCAGCGCCCTGTCATTGATGGCGGCGGGCTATCTCATTATTAGTTTCCGCAAAGATCCCAGCCGCTTGCATCTACTGGGTATATGGCTAGCGCTCAGCTTCAATGTGGCGAGCAACGAAACCGCTTTCGCGATCATTCTGGTTGTACCGCTTCTTTGGCTGCCCAAGAACCGCCCACCCAACTGGAAAGCCCTGAATCTCTCCGCGATATGGTTTCTGGCGCCCCTCGCGAAACTGGCTTATTTCGCTCTGCTCGCGGGCAATTCGATGACCTTCTACAACAGCTATGTTTTCACCGGCGATTGGAACCCGAGTAGTAACGGCATAACACTAGTCCCCAGCCGATTGGCCGATGTCTACCGTCATACTCTCATTGACAGCTGGCAGGCAGCAATCCATCAACTCGGTCAAACTGACTGGCTTGGCATGTGCGCCGTCGTTTCCGCGCTGATTGCCGGGATCGCTTGGCTGCTGATGCGAAACAGCAATCGCCAAACTATGCCCTCAACTCGCGATCTGGCTTTATCCTTTGCAAGCGGCATACTCTTCATCACCCCGTCCGTCGGCGTCTTGATCTGGCTCGAGCAATACAGTGGCGATCTGTGGCGAACCTATTTTTATGTGCCTATAGGCGCCTCCATTGCCGTCTTCAGTCTTGTCGCGCTCGCGGCGGCGCCCATTCAGGGTTTCACCCTTCGCAATGCCGCCATCACCGTATTGTGCCTGGCTGTCGGGATGCCGGGCATAGCGCGCCTGTTCGAGCAGCGGGAAGAACTTGTGACCAGCGCGGACAACAAGGCCATACTCCTGCGCAACCTGCTGAATGTCGCCCCGCATATCGAGCCGGATACAACCGTTCTGCTGATCACTGACTTGACGCGCGAGGAATTGGACGCGGCCGACTATTATGAGTTGCACTACAGCAATGAGTTGGACGATAGCATCCTCTATGTCTTGTACAACAACCGCGTCCCACTCGCTTCTCATTTCTGTCTGGAAACCGTCCCCTGTCCGCATTGGGACAATGTCACAAATCCCACGTCGCCAAATTGGAGCGAGGAGACATTTCAACGCACACTGTTCCTGAAGATCAATCAAGACCTCGCCATTGAACTCATCAAAGACCCGGTAAACACTTTTGACCTCGACATTGACATCCCCTACGACGCCAGCCAACTCTATGACCCCGACGCGCCCCTCCCGCCCCGCGCGGAAACGATGCTCGCTCCAGCCATCCGCCGCTGATACGATCCAAGTCACTCATTCTGTCCCTGCCAAATCTGTGCTATAAACGGCTTGTCGAAACGATAGTGAGACAGGGCAAGCTCTTGATAGCGCGCAAACCGGTACTGCTGATCATCCTGGACGGCTGGGGCATCCGCGAAACAGAAGCCGGCAACGCCATCGCCCTGGCGGAAACACCCAACTTCGACCGCTGGCTGAAGACCTGCGAGCGCGCTATCGTACATACATCGGGCGAACATGTGGGACTGACGCCCGGGCAGATGGGCAATTCCGAAGTCGGGCATCTCAACCTCGGCGCCGGACGCATCGTGTATCAAGACATCTCTCGCATCGCCAAGTCCATCGCCGAAGGCGCGCTCGCGGCAAACCCGGTTCTGCAAGACGCGCTGCGCTATCTCAAGGCGGGGGGCAAGAAACTGCACCTGATCGGCTTGCTCGGCGATGGCGGCGTGCATAGCCACTCCGATCATCTCTACGCGCTGATGGACATCGCCCGCGCCAACAGCATTGATCCCATCCTGCACTTGATCACCGACGGACGCGACAGTCCGACGCAGCAAGGCATCAGCTTCTGCGCCGAATTGTTGGACAAGATCGCAGCCGATGCCTCCGGCCGCGTGGCGACCGTCAGCGGGCGTTACTACGCGATGGACCGTGACAAACGCTGGGAGCGCACAAAACGCGCCTACGACGCATTGGCCTTCCGCCAAAGCAATGACCAGGCGCCTGACGCCCTAACCGCGATTCAGCAATCCTACGACAATGGCGTCACCGATGAATTCATCGCGCCGACAGTCATCGGAGCGGACAGTCCGGACAACAACCCGGGCATCGCCGCCGGAGATCTGCTGCTCTGCTTCAATTTCCGCGCCGACCGCATGCGCCAGTTGACCCAGGCTTTTGTCAGGCGAGACTTCGCCGGCGCGGAGCATTTCCAGCCCATCGCCGACCTGCGCCTGATCACCATGACCGAATATATGGAAGGGCTGACCGATCACATCCTCTTCCCCGTCGAGCTGCTGCGCAACACCCTGGCGGAGGCGCTCAGCAAAGCCGGCAAAACGCAGTACCACACAGCCGAAACCGAGAAATATCCCCATGTCACCTTCTTCTTCAACGGCCGGGTCGAAGCGCCTTTCCCCGGCGAGACGCGCCACATCGTCCCCTCGCCCAAAGTCGCCACCTACGACTTGCAGCCGGAAATGAGCGCGCCTGAACTCGCTGAGGAAACGCTGAAACGCCTGGCAGCGCAGGACGATGATTTCCTGCTCGTCAACTTCGCCAATCCGGACATGGTCGGGCATACCGGCAGCCTGCCCGCCGCCATCAAAGCCGTAGCGACCGTCGATGCCTGCGCTGGCAAGCTGGTTGACGCCACCGTGCGTAAAGGCGGCGTCGCCATCGTGGCAGCCGACCACGGCAACTGCGAGCGCATGATCGACCCCCTAAGCGGCGAAGCGCATACCTATCACACAGTCGGACCAGTATCGCTCTTCGTGATTGATGCTGAGAACAGCTATGACCTGCGCGCTTGGGGTCGCTTGGCTGATGTGGCGCCGACTGTGCTCGACTTGCTTGATGTCCCGCAGCCGACTGAGATGACGGGCGCGAGCCTGATTCAGACGAAGCGCGAACCATAGAGTAAACAGTGGATTCGCAGCAAATGAGGCATGTTAGAATACTTTGATTGCTCTGGCCGGCAACAAGTCAAGCCAAGTCTCGTTCGATCCTTGGGAGGTGCGCAATGAAACGCAGTTTGATAGTAGTGCTGCTCCTGCTCGTGCTGGCAAGTCCGGCTGTCGCGCAGGAATGGGCTCCTGACGCCATCGGCGGAATGGAATACAATTGCTTCCTGCTCGACCACATCATCGGCGACTTCGGCGACGCTGCCTATCTCTTGCGAGATGGCGAGGCTGTTACGGTAGAAGACATGCTCTTGCAGCTGGCCTCGGGCTGCAAAACAACGCAGAATGCGGACACCGCGCTAGCTTATTTGGAAATCATTCGCAGCTGGCCCTTCATTTACTACGACGAGAACACCTATCAGTGCGATACGGTCATGGACATCATTGAGACCTACGGCCGCTACGACTTCCAGCGCACAGAAAACACCTCGCTCAGCGTCTTCGGCTATCATCAGAAAAAAGCGCCCTACTGCGTACCGCGTTATGTAATCGCGGCGAAGGACTTGCAATTGCGCGATTGCCTCGACCGCCCCTGCGAGACCAACCAGTATATGCTGCGCGGCGAAGCCTTGCCGGTAGTTGACCTGGTCCTTGAGGAAGGCGAACAGTGGTACGAAGTTGCGCGCGAGTTCAAGCATTATTTGGAAGTTGAAGCGGAAGACGCGACAGCCTTCGTCAATGCCTCAGACATCGTGCCCGGACCGGCCGGTTTCTTAGAACTGGACAAGTCCTATGCGATTCTGCATGAAGACTACAGCCCTTTGTGCCGCATCTTTCCACTGCGGGAAGACGAAAGCCTCTTGCTTCTGGTAGGGTTGCGGGCGGGCGCTGCGTACCGGGAAATGCAGGTCGACATATACAAGCCCTTTGCTGATACTCCGCTCAAGATAAACCGAGAAGTTGAGGGGAATTTCAGTGACAGTGGAAATCCCTACATTCAACTGGTTTACGATTGGACAGATCACCGATACACGGTCGGCATCTATATCATTGATCTCAAGCTGGACTCGATCACCTACCGGCTCGGCTTCAATGTCCCGAAGATGGGTGTCTATACATTTCAGTTCTATTGCAAGTAACGGGCGATGAACCGCCGTGAAGCCTTGGCAGACATCGCTGCCAACCTCGAAATCTCCGTCCTGATAATCGGCGGCGGGGTCAACGGCATCGGCGCCTTACGCGACCTGGCCCTCAACGGCGTCGATGCCCTGCTGGTCGAACGCGGCGACTTCGGCAGCGGCGCCAGCGCTGGCTCCTCCCACATGCTGCACGGCGGCATCCGCTACCTGGAAAACGGCGAATTCCGCCTCGTCAATGAAGCGCTGCATGAACGCGACCGCATGCTGCAAAACGCGCCCCACTACGCCAAGCCCCTGCGCACCACCATCCCGGTTTTCCGCTGGTTTTCCGGATTGCTGAACGCGCCCCTGAAATTCTTCAACCTGCTCGACCGGCCCGGCGAGCGCGGCGCCCTCGTCATCAAGATCGGTCTGACCTTCTATGACTTTCTCGTCCGCAAAGGCCGGGTGATGCCGACGCATGAGTTCCGCCTCCGCGCCGCCGCCTTGCGCGAGTACCCGCAACTGAACCCCGCCATCGTCTGCGCCGCCAGCTACTACGACGCCTGGATGCCCTATCCAGAGCGCATCTGCCTGGAAATGACGCTGGACGCGGAAGCCAGCAATGCCAACTGCCGCGCCCTCAACTACGTCAGCGCCATCGCCGGCGCCGGAGACAACGTAACCCTCCGCGATGAAATCTGCGGCGGCGAGGTCATAGTCAAGCCGAAAGTCGTGGTGAACGGGGCTGGTCCCTGGATCGACTATGTCAATGCCGGGCTGGACCAAGCCGGGCAACGCTTCATCGGCGGTACCAAAGGCTCGCACCTGATCCTCGATCATCCTGAACTGCTCGCGGCCGCCCGCGACAGCGAAATCTTCTTCGAAAATGACGATGGGCGCATCGTGTTGATCCTGCCGTTTTTCAACCGCATTATGATCGGCACGACCGATATCCGCATCGACAATCCCGATGACGCCGTCATTTCTGATGAGGAGATCGATTACCTGCTGGCAATGGTGGGCAAGGTCTTCCCGCGCATCAGCGTCCAGCGCTCGCAGATCGTCTTCAGCTTCTCTGCCGTCCGCCCCCTGCCCTATAGCGAAGCTGGCAAGATGGGAAATGCGGGACAGATAAGCCGCGACCACAGCATCCGCAGCCTGGCGCCTGACGCTGCGCGCGCCTACCCCATCCACTCGCTGATCGGCGGCAAATGGACGACCTTCCGCGCCTTCTCCGAACAAGCAGCCGATCAAGCGCTGAAGGACCTCGGGCTGCCGCGCCTGACCAGCACAGCGAACCTCAGCATCGGCGGCGGACGCGATTACCCGCGGGGCGCTGCCGAGCGCGATGATTGGCTGCGGGACCTGCAGCGGCGGGCAGAACTTCCAGCGGGGCGCCTGCGCGAACTCTTCGACCGCTACGGAACCCGGGCAGAAGACATCGCCGCCTTCATCTCAAGCGCCAACGACAGCGCTCTGCAGCATCATCCGGGTTATAGCCGGCACGAAATAAAGTTCATGCTCAAATGCGAAAAAGTCGAGCGGCTCGACGACTTGTTGCTGCGCCGCACGCTGCTCGCCATGCTTGGCGAGTTGACGACAGAATTGCTGCATGAATTGGCGGATATCTGCGCGGAGACGCTTCTTTGGGCAGAGGATCGCAAAGCCGCTGAAATCCAGCGCGCTATCGACATCCTCCGCGACAAGCATCGGGTCGAACTGGCTTAAGCCAGCCGCACCGCCGTCCCGCTCGCCGAAACCATGAGCATGCTGCCATTGGCGCCGATCGTCTCATAATCCAGGTCGACGCCGAGTATGGCATTGGCGCCCAAGCGCCGCGCGTTGTCTTGCATTTCCTGTATGGCGATTTCCTTCGCCCGCCGCAATTCCTCTTCATAAGCGCCTGAGCGCCCGCCGACAATATCGCGTATCCCGGCGAACATATCCTTGAACATATTGGCGCCCATCACCGCTTCCCCGCTCACAATGCCCAAATAATCCGCGACCACCTGTCCTTGCACGCTCGGTGTTGTTGTGACGATCATCGGTCTCTTATCCTCCTTATGAACCACGGTTCGAGCCATTATCATTCCAGTATTCATCGCTTGCAAGACTGGTCGGCGACTTGCGCTGAGCTAAACATCGCGCGCAATTAACTGCAGCAAGCGCTCCGCCGCGGCTGCCACAGACAACTCTCCGCTGACCACAGCCGCTTCGATCCCGGGCAGCGCCGCCCGCACCGCCGCATTCCCGAAGACGAAGTCCCGCAGCCTGGCTTCGAGGGCGCTATGCAGCCATTCACGCCGCTGTATCGCCCGCCGCTCCTCGAAGACGCCGCTCGCTTTCGTCTCCGCCGCGAAAGCTGATATTGTCTGCCAGAGTTCAAAGATGCCAGCGCCGGTCAAACCGGAGGCGGTGAATGCGCGCGTCCGCCAGCCAGCCGTCGCCGGCGCCACAAATTGTAAGCTGCCGCTGAATTGCGCCCTTGCCGCTTCCGCCGCGGCGATATTGTCGCCATCCGCCTTGTTGATCACCAGCGCGTCAGCCAGCTCGATTAAGCCCCTTTTGATGCCCTGCAATTCATCGCCCGCGCCCGTGATCAGCAGCAGCAGGAAAAAGTCCACCAGCGAGCGCAGCGTCACTTCGCTCTGCCCCGTGCCCACCGTTTCGACGATGATCACATCATAACCGGCCGCCTCGCAGAGCAAGATCGCCTCGCGCGTTTTGCCCGCCACGCCTCCCAATACGCCGCCGGTCGGGCTCGGCCGGATGAAAGCCTTCTCATCGCGGGACAGACGCTCCATGCGCGTCTTGTCGCCCAGGATGCTGCCGCCGGTCAAAGCGCTGCTCGGGTCAACGGCGAGCACAGCGACCCGCTGGCCGCGCTCGGTGAGAAAACAGCCGAAACTGTCGATGAAGGTGCTCTTGCCAGCGCCGGGCACACCAGTAATGCCAATGCGGATCGCCCGGCCGCTATGGGGCAGCAAATCCGCCAGCAGGTCCTGCCCCGCTTGTTGATGCTGTGGCGCGGCGCTCTCCACCAGCGTGATGGCGCGGGCCAGCGCAACCCGATCGCCGGCCAGGACACCAGCCGACAGCGCTTGCGCACCTCGCTTGGATTTACCGCTTGCAACGCTCATAGCGCATCGCCCATTCTTCACTTTCGCCCATCATACCTTATCATCAGCGGTCATGCCTTCGCCGTCCGGACACTTCAAACGCGCCTGCCGCCGAAAGCGCCGAGCGTTGAACTTTTCCCGGCTTTGTGACGGCAGAAAACTTTTTTTGGCAATCTGGCCATTTGGAGAGCGCGCGATTCAGTTGTTAAACTGCGTTTCAAAATAGAGTAGCAGAAATGAGACCGGCATACGCGACTATATGTTCCCGTATAGAAGATGTCTTTACCGCCGAGTTCCCAGAAGCAAGCGCAACTAAGTCCTGCAAATTTCGCCAAAGCAACGATCTGTAAGACTTATCCGCTACTATAATTTATACGCAGAGATAACTGAAACAGTACCGAAACAATACATAAATAGAGGTCAATCTTTGCGAAAGTCAACAAATTATTACGTAATCCACCAATCTTAGCTCCCCTCTCCCCTTGTGGGAGAGGGGCCGGGGGTGAGGGGTAGGAAAAAGGTGCTGACGAGCCCAGTACCGGACAAGCCCTACAAGGCTCGCTTCTTTGCATGACTAACTTGGTTTTACTTCTCTGCCTCCGTGGTGAATTATCCTGTGTGGAGTTCGCCAGCAGAATTATGTCATTGACATTTACCACTCCCAGGCAGCAGCTCGCTAGGCGACGCCCGACGCATAGGTTATAGTTGGCTGATAGGACCGCTCGTGAACGCAGGGAGGAACATGATGGCGCAATACCTATGGCAGACATCGCTGACATCGCAGACATGGGAAGGAATCATGTCGAAAGACAAGTCTGTGATTTACGGTGAACTGCACGCTGTGGCCGAGAGTTTCGGCGGCAAGGTGACCCACAGTTGGGTCGCTTTCGGCGAGAATGATTTCATCGCTGTGGTGGAAATGCCTGACAATGAGAGCATGGCGGCATTTGTCCTGTCGATGACCGTTAAGGGCTACTATTCGCAGGGCAAGACGACTGTTCTGCTGAGCTCGGACGAAACCGACCGGGCGCTTAATCGGGCGGCCCGGTCGGGTTAGTCCGCATTCAGATCGCCGCCTCGGCCTATGCTCCCCTTCAAGCGCCGATTCAAAGCTTCCAGCACACGCTGAGCCGCAGTCGGTATCGCTGTGCCGGGACCAAATATCGCCGAGGCGCCCATATCATAAAGCGCCGGGTAGTCCTGCGTTGGTATCACCCCGCCGATGACCACCATCATATCGGCGCGGTCTCGCTTGCCCAGTTCCTCGATCAGCTGGGGCAGCAGGGTTTTGTGTCCGGCCGCCAGCGAGCTGATGCCGACCAGATGCACATCATTCTCCACCGCCTGCTTGGCCACCTCGGCCGGCGTTTGAAACATAGGCGCGATATCCACATCAAAGCCCATATCGGCGAAAGCCGTGGCGATTACCTTGGCGCCGCGATCGTGCCCATCCTGCCCCATCTTCGCCACCATAAGCCGCGGACGCCGCCCCTCCTTCAAGGCGAATTCATCCGTCATTTGGCGCACCGTCATAACTTCGCGCTCATCCCCAGATTCCCTGCCATAGACGCCCGCTACCGAGCGAATAACAGCTTTATGCCGGCCCCAGACCTTTTCCAGCGCCAGTGATATTTCCCCGTTGGTCGCCCGCGCCCGCGCCGCCTCAACCGCCAGCGCCAGCAGGTTGCCCTCGCCACTGCGCGCGCAGTCAGTCAACGCGCTGAGCGCCGCCTGCGCCGCCGTCTCGTCGCGCTCCGCCCGCAATTTGCTTAATCTCCCGATCTGCGCCTCACGCACCGCTGAGTTATCGACCTCGCGATAGGCGACTGGCTGTTCTTCGCTCGGGCGATACTTATTGACGCCGATGATCGTCTCAAGACCGCTGTCGATATGCGCTTGCCGGCGGGCCGCCGCTTCTTCAATGCGCATCTTCGGGGTGCCTGTCTCCAGCGCCTTGGTCATGCCGCCGAGCGCTTCGATCTCCCGAATATGCGCCCAGGCGCGGCGAGCCAAATCCTGCGTCAGCCGCTCGACCAGATAAGAGCCGCCCCAGGGATCGACCACATCTGCAATGCCGGTTTCATGCTGCAAGAAGAGTTGCGTGTTGCGGGCGATGCGCGCGCTGAAATCGGTCGGCAGCGCAATCGCTTCGTCCAGCGCGTTGGTATGCAGCGATTGCGTCCCGCCCATTACCGCCGCCATCGCTTCCAGGCAGGTGCGGGCGACATTGTTGAAGGGATCGCCTGCCTGTAAGCTCCAGCCCGAGGTCTGGCAATGCGCGCGCAAAGCCATCGACCTGGGATTCCGCGGCTCAAACTGCTTGACCAGCTTCGCCCAGAGCAAGCGCCCCGTCCGCATCTTGGCGATCTCCATGAAATAATTCAGTCCGATGCCCCAAAAGAATGACAAGCGCGGCGCGAAATCGTCAATCGCCAGACCCGCCGTCAAACCCGTCCGCAGGTACTCCAGCCCATTCGCCAGCGTGTAAGCCAACTCAATATCAGCGCCCCCGCCGGCTTCCTGAATGTGATAACCGCTGATGCTGATGCTGTTGAACTTGGGCATCTCCGCGGCCGTGTAGGCGAAGACATCGGCCACGATCTTCATCGACTGCGCCGGCGGATAGATATAAGTGTTGCGCACCATATACTCTTTGAGGATGTCGTTCTGAATCGTGCCGGTCAGTTCCGCGGGCGAGACGCCCTGCTCCTCGGCGGCGACGATATAGAAAGCCAGCATCGGCAGCACCGCCCCATTCATCGTCATCGAGACCGACATCTCATCCAGCGGGATGCCATCGAAGAGGATCTTCATATCCAGAACGCTGTCGACGGCTACCCCCGCCATGCCAACATCGCCGACCACGCGCGGATGATCCGAGTCATAACCGCGATGCGTCGCCAGGTCGAAAGCCACAGACAGCCCCTTTTGCCCGGCCGCCAGGTTCCGCCGGTAAAAGGCGTTGCTCTCTTCGGCGGTGGAATACCCGGCGTATTGCCGAATCGTCCAAGGTCGGACAGCATACATCGTCGGATAGGGTCCGCGCAGATAAGGCGGGATGCCCGCGACAAAGCCCAGATGCTCCGCATCCGTCAGATCAGCCGCGCTATGCAGCGCCTTGATATCAAGCTGTTCATGCGTCCGCCAGACCTGCTCTTCCGCCAGGTTGCCCGTCTGCGCTTCAATCTCCGCGCGCCAACGCTTTAGATCCGCCCGCGGAGCCCGTTCTTCATATTCAATCTTGCTGAAATCCGGGAATATCGTCATCAATCTGCCCCCGATTCACGCCCGGCTTCGCAGGCTTCTTCCAGGCGCAGAGGCATAAGCGGCGTCGCAGACACCGTTGGCTCGCCCGCTTCATCGGGCGCTTCCGACTTGGACCGCGGCCTAATCTCCGGTGTCGGTTCATCAGGATTTACGTACCTGTTGACGCCTACCAGAATCGCCGCGCCAGACGCCACATCACGCCGGCGCTGATCGGTAACCGCTTCGATGTCCGCCTGGATACTGCCGGCTTCCAGCGCCGTAAGCATGCCACCCGCCGCTTCAATCGCTTGAAACCGCGCCCAGGCTCTGCGCGCCAATTCATCGGTCAGCAATTCGACATGCCAGGCGCCGCCGGCCGGGTCGATGACTTCCGTCAGCTGCAATTCCTCTTGTAAGATCAGTTGCACATTCCGCGATAGCCGCCGCGAGAATCCGTCCGACTTGCCGAAGGGCTCATCGAAAGGAGCGATGGTCAGGCTGTCACTTCCACCGATGGCGGCCGCCAGCGCTTCCGTCGTCAATCGCAGCAGATTCATATAGCGGTCACGGCGCGTCTTATTGCGCTGCCCGCTGCGCCCATGCAGCCGGATGCGCTGCCCGCCGCTGTCGCTGCCGATAGCCCGCGCCACCTGCGCCCAAAGCAACTTGATCGCCCGGAACTTCGCCACTTCCATGAAGAAGTTCTCGCCGATGCCAAGCCGGATGTGCAGCTTCCCCGCCACCAGGTTTGTATCGAGTCCACGCTCGTCCAGCGCCCGCAGATATTCGACGGCGCTGGCCAGGGCAATCGCCAGTTCACCCACAGCATCTGCGCCGGCATCATGGTACACAGTTGTACCCACTGCGATGCTGCCCAACTGTGGCGAAACTTCTGCCACAGCCGACACATGCGCCGCCAGCCGGTCGAAGACGTCGGCCGGCATCGTCCCCGTCCGCGCCAAATTCGCCAGCGGATCGTATCCAGCGCAGCCGCTCAATTGATGTAATTCATCATTCATGAGCACAGCGCGCATCAAGCGGTATATGTCCGGCGCACGCGAATCGCTGTGGACAAATATCGGAAAGCGCCGCAGATCAATCTCTGCCAGCGCTCGCCGCAAACCGTCGGGCAAATGCAGCTTTAGTGCGTCGCCCAGCACGATCGCCGTCTGGCCGTTTGCCAGCGCCTCCCGCAGCGCCGCGTTGAATTCGTCAGGATCGGCGATGTCGATCTTTTGCGCGAGCAGCCAGGGACGCGCGCGATAACCCGCCGCCGCCGTACCGCGCCGAAAAGGAAACTGACCGGGCAGCGTATCGAGCTGCGCGCTGTCTGCAAAGATCTCCGCGCCGATCAGCGGCTGAATGTTGATGCCTTCGTAACTGCGCGAGACGAGACTTTCCAGCGGGCGACCGCGCAGCGACACTCGCGCTGCCTTCAGCCAGTCATCATAGGTCGCCGTTTGAAACTCGGCGAATAGAGCTTGGTCCACCGCGGTCTCTTCACATTCACAGCCTTAGGCAGACAAATATAGTACCACTCGCCAATGTACTCAAGTGGCTCTGTAAGCTGGCTCGCACAAAATAACGAACCCAAAGAATACAGTAACTTAGCGGCGACCTACCAGATGCCCGTCTGCGCGCAAGTAGATTGCGGTGGGCGACCCAAGAGTCGCCCCTACAAGGCTTGTCCGGTAGTGCAATTCATACGCAGAGACAACCGGGGTAGTACTGAAACAATACAATATAAGAGGGTTGATCCTTACTGAAGTCAACAAATTACTACGAAACCCGCCAAATTTTGCTCCCCCTCTCCCCTTGTGGGAGAGGGGGCCGGGGGGTGAGGGGTAGAAAAAAGGCGCTAGTTATCCGCCAATTCAATCGCCGCCGGTTTCCACTGCGCCGCTCGGATGCGCGCCAGATCGAATTTCTCGCTCCTGTCGAAACGGTAGATGCCGTTCTGCTCCTGATAAATATCCGTCAATTGCGTATAGCAATAGCCGAACATATTCACATCTTCCAGCAGGATGGCGCAGAGCCTCTCGAAGCGATCGTAAAACTCATCCAGATCGCGCGGTCGCTCGCCATAACCCCAGGAATCCTCGCCTTCCTTGACATCCGGGTTCCACCAGATGCCGCCAAATTCGCTGACGAAATAGGGCTGCCCGCGATAGGGGATAGACCAATGCGCATTGCCCACCCAGCGCGCTGGCAAACCCCAGCTTTCCGCGCTGTTGAGGTAAGGCTCGCCCTCCGCAAAGCCCGCGTGACGCGCGCGGAAGGTCTCGGGATCCTGCGTGTAATCGTGGCTGTCATAGACATCGGCTTCCGGCACGCGATGCGAATAGCCGGAGGTATCGAGCGCCGGTCTTGTGCTGTCCATCGCTTTGGTCGCCAGGTACATTCCATGCGTGACATCGTCAAGGGCGGTGATGCGGTCCGTCAGCGTTTGCCAAGTTTCGTTGAGCGGACACCAACCGACGATGCTGGGATGCGAATAATCCCGCTCCAGGCATTCCAGCCACTGCGTGATGTAATCCGGTCCCGGTTTCTGATGCTCGCCCGTGATCGGTCCATTGTTGTTGCAGCCCCAATCGCCAAATTCGCCCCAGACCAGATAACCCAGGCGGTCGGCGTGATAAAGGAAGCGCTCTTCAAAGACCTTCTGATGCAAGCGCGCGCCATTGAAACCGGCCGCCATGCTCAACTCGATATCCTCGCGCAAGGCCGCATCGCTCGGCGCGGTCATGATGCCATCGGGATAATAACCCTGGTCCAGCACCAGGCGCTGGAAGACCGTCCGCCCATTAATCTTGATCGCCTTACCCTCGATGCTGATCGCGCGCATGCCGGCATAGCTCGTCGCGGAGTCGACCACCTCGCCTTCCCCATCAATGAGGGCGATGGCAATATCATAGAGATTGGGCTGACCAACATCCCAGAGCCGCAAGCGGTCCTCGGGCACAGGCAGATCAAGCCGCGGCGCCAGATCATACTCCGCCGAGCACTCCGCTGTGACGATTTCTCCGGCATCATCCGCCAGGGTCGCGCGCAGGCGCAGTCCCTTCGCGTTGCCGCTGATAGGCTGCTCAAGACGAAAGGTCCGGTTAGCCAGGTCCGGCGTGATGCGGGACCGGCGCAGCGCGATATCGGGCACCGGCTCCAGCCAGACGCTTTGCCAAATCCCGGTCGTCCGCACATAGATCGCCCCGCTCGGTCCAAACTCTCGCGCCTGTTTGCCGCGGGGCTGCGGCTTCCGCCCATCATCGCGAGCCCGCAAGACGATGGTGATGTCATCGCCCGCTTCAGCGACCCCACGCAGATCGCAACTGAAAGGCGTGAACCCGCCGCGATGCCGCCCCACTTCGGCGCCGTTCACCCAGACGGTGCTGTCATAATCCACCGCCTGAAAATGCAGCCGAACGCCCCGTCCTGCCCAAGCCGCCGGTATAGTAACATTGCGGCGATACCAGACAGCATTCATGAAGTCGGGGTTCTCAATGCCGGACAACTCCGATTCCGGGCAGAATGGCACAATTATGCGATCCTGCAATTCGCGCTCGAGCAGGCCGCGGTCGATGCCGCTGTCGCCCTGGTCGATCTCGAATTGCCATTCCCCGTTCAAGCAGAGCCAGTCTTCGCGGACGAATTGCGGACGGGGGTATTCATTGCGCGGGATATCGGACATGTGTCACTCCTGCTTTAGGTCTGTTCAGGCAACGTGTTTAAAATTATGTCGCTATGAAATCTGATAATTCCAGAATGAGTTAGCGCTGTACAAACAGGGCGAGCCCGAAAGCCCGCCCATATTGCGCACCTGCCCCGGACAAAGGTGGGGCTGGTTTCGCATTGCCTCCCATCTACCATAGGTTTGTTTCCCCTTCCCTCCTTGTGGGATGCCCGCCATAGAGATGGCGGGAAGGGGTTAGGGGATGGGGGTTACTCAAATAGCGCAAAGTCTTCCAGACGAGTCTGGGCATCGATCAGCGCCTGCTCGGGCGTCTTCTCGCCGATGAAGGCGGCGGACAGCTCCTCGTCCATTATGGATTCAAAAGCTGTGCTCCAGTTTTCGCGCGGCGGAATGACAGCGCTCGGAACAAATTCGGCGTACTCCTGACGGTGCGGATATTCGTTGTATACATCGCTGTTAACGACCGATGTGTTGACCGCGGAGTGACCTGTGCGCGCCCATTCAATGTTGTTGTCATTGAGGTAATCGAGGAAGGTCAATGTCGCTTCGAGCTTCGCGGGGTCGGGCTCGTCGCCTTGCGGAATGATCCAGGCGTGACTGCCTGCCCAGGCGGCCGGCTGATCGTAAATAGTCGGGAAGTTATGCACGTAGTAATTCTTCAGCGCGCCTTCCGGATCAGCCACCTGGTTGTCGTAGAAGTTCACGACCCAGGTGCCGTTGATATGGCCGCCATTCTCGCCGTTCAGGAAGATTTCCTGCGACGCGCCATAATCGACATTGTCGGTGATATGCCCTTCGTCGCGCAGCATTATCAAGAAGTTCAGCGCGTTCAAGCCGGCTTCTGTGTTGATGTTGGGCATCCCGTCGTCGGCTTCAACCGTGCCGCCCTCTTGCTGATAGACCAGCGCCATCCAGTTGCGGCTCAAGCCATTGGTCCACATGCCCAGGAAGGGCAAGCCGGTCGCTTCCTTGAAAGCCTCGGCGTGCGACAGGAATGCGTCCATGCCCACGGGGATATCGGGGCTGCCGTCTTCGTTGGTCAAGCCAGCCTGTTCCCACAAGCCGACATTGATATGCCAGAGATGGCCATGCAGGTCGAGCGGAATGCCGTAGAGCTCGCCATTCCATTCGACGAAGCCGCGGGCGCTTTCGGTCAAGTCGCCAGCATCGATGCCGGCGCCAGCCAGCACATCGCTCAGCGGCGTCAACAAACCGCGCGAGGCGTAGTTGGGAATGCGGCGGCCGTGCAGCACCATGATTTCCGGCGGCGTCCCGGCGGCCAGATTGGCGTTCAACTCGGTGACGCCGGGCCAGTCAACAACCACGGTATTGACATGGATTTCGTCTTGCGAGGCGTTGAAGGAATTGGCCAAGGTCTGGATGATGCCGCATTCGCCATATGCCTCCGACAAATCAGTGGTTTCGCCAAATTCATCGGCGCATTCGCCGAAGAAACGCATAAATGTGATCTCTGTCGCGTCTTGCGCGGCAATCGGCATCGCGACCAGCATAAGCAGCATAGCCACGACAAGCAAAGCTCTCATTCTGTACATGATTTGCATCCTTTCAGGTTCGCTAATTGAAACATACAAAGTCAGGATAGGCACACTTCAATAGGCATTCCTCTCTACTTGATGCCGCTGTTGATGGCGATGCCGCTGATGATGCGGCGTTGGAAAACGAAGAAGAAGATGATGATGGGCAATGCCGTGAAGACAGCCGCCGCCATGTCCCGCCCATAAAAATTGACATCTCCCCATGCCTGATTTAATTTCCGCAAGCCAATAACAATGGTGTAGACTTCGCTGCTCGTGGCGGAGATGATGGGCCACAAATAGCTGTTCCAGTTGCCCAGGAAGGTGAATATCGCCAAAGCCGTGATGACCGGCGTCGAAAGCGGAATAATGACAATGAGGAAGATGCGAAACCGTCCGGCGCCATCCATCATCGCCGCTTCCTCCAATTCCAACGGGATGCCGCGGAAAAACTGCGTCAACAGGAAGACGGCAAACGATGAGGCGATCCCCGGCAAAATCAGGGCGATCAAAGTATTGTGCAGTTTCAAATTCGAGAATAGAAGATAAACGGGCAGGAAGGTCGCCTCAAAGGGCACCATCAAGCCCATCAATACCAGAATATAGAGCGGACGCTTGAAATAAAAATCCAGGCGCGCAAAGGCGTAAGCCGCCAGCGAACAGACAGCCAACTGCGCCAGCGTATGCGTGGTGGAGACGAACACGCTGTTGCCCAGCCATTTCCATAGTTGGCTGCTCTTGAGGATGAAAGTCCAATTCTCGGTGGTGAAGGGCAAGGGAATCAAGCTCGCCAGATCGCGCTGCAATGCCGCCTCGGGCCGGAATGACGTGACCACGGTCCAAACCACCGGCAGCATCCAGACCAAAGCGAACAAACCCACCGCCAGTATATATATGCCGCCCCGCCGCCGTTCTATCCGCTGACGTTTGCGTTTCAGGTCCGCGCCAACAACCGTCACCGCTAGCTCCCTACACCTTGATCACGGAATAGCGCCAGTTGAAAAAGTGAAATGACCAGCAGAACCGCGAACATAATGACAGCCATGGCTGTGCCATAGCCCACTTGAAAATACTCAAAAGAAGTCTCGAAGATGTTGTAGACAATGGTGCGCGTATTGCCGGCCGGTCCGCCGCTGGTCATGACATCGACTTGACCGAATATCTGGAAAGACGCAATGACTTGCAAAATGCACAAGAAGGCGAAAGGTCGGCGTAAGCCGGGAATCGTGATATGCCTGAATTGCTGTCGGCGGTTGGCGCCGTCTACCTCAGCCGCGTCATAGAGCGCCTGCGAGATATCCTGCAAACCAGCCAGGAAGATCAGCATGCTGAAGCCGACAGTCCACCAGAGCGTGGTGAAAGATACAACAAGCGTCGCCAAATCCCCTTTATCAAGGAAGGGGATGGGGCCCGCGTCAAACTGTTCTAGGAAAGCATTGATCAAACCGCGATCTGACGAAGCGAAAACCCGCGCCCAGATCAAACCGATGACCGTCACCGCCATGATATTTGGCAGATAAAAGATCGTGCGGAATATGCCGATGCCCTTGATAGGACGATTGAGCATCAGCGCGAAGAAAAGACCGACAAAGATGATCGGAATAGTTAGTGCAACAAAGAGGATCGTCTGCTCAAAGGCTTGGTGGAACTGCGTGTCCCTCGTCAGCAGGCGCTCAAAGTTCTTCAGCCCGATATAGCGAATATTCGTGCCCATGATCTCCCACTTGTGCAGGGAAATATAGAAGGTTTGGAAGATGGGCAGTATCGTGAAGATGGCATAAAGAATGCCGAACGGCAATATGAACATGAAGGCCGTAAGAGTCTGCTGCAATTTTGGCGGCAGCTTCTCGTGGAAACGGCGATAAGGCTCGACAATCGGGTCGAAGACATCCAGCAGATTCAGCGCGCCTTCAACCAAGCGCCCGACGCTCAATCCGTTCACAGTTCCCTCCAACGCAATCCAACTGCCCGGACAGCGGCTCGCTTCAAGGCGGGGCAGACGGCAAACGGCGAAGGTTTCTCAAAAAACATCAGACAATAGACAGATCTGTTTAGTTTGTGAAAAAGTGAAATGAAGATAAATCACTTCTACGAAATTGTCAAGCAATTCGCTATATTAGCCGATAACATGATTGTATTCTTTGTATATATGAAGTAAAATTCGCATTATATTCATATTTTTCTGAAATAAAAGAGGGCTTATATGTATGAATTCGACAGGCAGGCGCACAATCAGAATCGCACCCTTGTGACCGGCAACGACATTGTCGCGCGGGAACAGAACATCGCCATCGCCAAAACGCTAGCCTCCGCTCCGCGATTGCGTATCCTGGAGCATTTAGTGATAAGAGTCGCCAGCCTCTCGCAAATCGCGCGTAACCTGGAAATGCCAATCGCCACGGCTTCAATGCACCTTGCCAATCTTGAAAGCGCCGGTCTCGTCAGTTCGCAGACTGCGCCTGGCAAGCGCGGGCAACAGCGCATCTACACGCGGCTCTATGATACCGTGGTTTTCAGCCTGCCGGAATTGCAGCGCCGCGCCGATGTCGACCACTTCGACATTCATATGCCCGTCGGCGCCTTTGTCGATCACCATGTGATTTCCCCTTGCGGGATGGCGGGCGCTGAATCGGTCATCGGCGCCTTGGACGATCCCGTGCTCTTTTACGCGCCCGAGCGCTATCAAGCTCAATTGATCTGGTTTTCACACGGCTGGCTGGACTACCGCTTCCCCAACCACAGTTATCAGCGCGACCATCCCAAGAGCTTGCAGCTGAGCCTGGAAACCTGTTCCGAAGCGGCCCCCTCAGCCGCGAACTGGCTGTCGGATGTCTTCCTGGAAATCAATGATGTGCGCGTAGGCTTGTGGACTTCGCCCGCGGACTTCGGCGACAAACGGGGCAATCTGACGCCACCCTGGTGGCCCGACTGGAACAGCCAGTATGGCTTGCTCAAAGTCTGGCACATCGGCTTGGAAGGCTCGGCTATTGATGGCGCCAAAATCTCGGATGTGACCATTCACGATCTTAACCTGCCCGCCCGCCCCTATATCTCGCTGCGCATCGGCATCGCCGACGACGCGGAGAACAAAGGCGGGCTCAATATCTTCGGGCGCGGCTTCGGCAATCACCCGCAAGATATCATCCTGCAAATCGATTATTAGTCGGCGGTCGCCCCCGACTGCGTCTGGCATGAAATCCTGCCACGGGATAAAGTTCAAGCTTGGAGCAAATCTTCCGGCTCAGGCGGCATAGAACAAGGGAACCAAATATGAAAATCCTGGTCACCGGCGCGACCGGACGAATCGGCGCCAACCTAGTGACACAACTGCTGGCGGCCGGTCACAGCATTCGCAGCTTCGTCTACCCCGGCGATGCCAGCCGCGCCCGCAAACTGGATGCCTACGCCGGCGTGGAAACCGTCTTTGGCGACTTGCGCAATTATGACGATGTGCGGGAGGCGGTCAGCGGCGTCGATGTCATCTATCACCTGGCGGCCGCTTTTGGCGGACCTTTCGACAATCGCGACTACCTCCATATCAATGCGATGGGCACACTCAATATCCTCGAGTGCATCCGCGAACATTGCCCAAATCTCCACCGTTTCGTCTATGCCAGCACCGAAGGCGTCTACTGGGACGCGCGCGTCAATGGTCGCTACTTCGAGAATCCCATAAGCGAAGATATGGCCGGCAACTATCCGGACATGCCTTACTTGCTGACCAAATGGCTCGGCGAAGAATTGGCGCTGGCATACCACTTTCAATACAGCCTGCCGGTCACGGCGCTCCGTTTCTCGACGGTTATTGAACCTAGCGAGTTCCTCAACGACGCCGGGCTGCCGCGCCTCTTCCTGTACAGCTCCGCCTGCCAACAATATCGCGAGCAGACCAGCGACGACCCGGAAGAGCAAGCGATGATCGACGCCCTGCTCGCTGGCTGGGATGGCGAAGAGAAATTGCTGTTGAGCCTGAACCCCAACGGCGTTCCTTATCGCCAGCATTTCAGCGATGTGCGCGATATCGTGCAGGGCCTGCTCCTGAGCATCGAAAGCGACGAAGCGCCGGGAAAAGCTTTCAACCTGGCTGGCGCCGCCATGTTTGATTGGGGCGCGCTCGTCCCGCGCCTGGCGCAGCGCTACGGTCTGCCGGTCGCCGAGGCCCGCCTGCCCTTCAACAACTACTTCGAGCTTGACCTGAGCAAGATCCAGACGCTGCTGGGCTTCCAGCCGCAGCACGATTTCGACAGCATTCTTAGCACTGCTGAAGCGATCCGACGCGGCGAAACCACCGATGTCATCCCCACCGGCACTCGTTATGGCGATGCGTAAAGGAGCGCGCTGATGGACGGCAATCGAATCGCAAAAATCGAAGCGGCAAAGCTGGTCGGACGGCGCCCGCGCGAGGCGGGCAACAACGCCCGTTTGACAATTCATGGCATCGAGGTCCACCTTCAGATCCTGCGCTTGACCACCGCTGAGGGCGCGTCTGGCTTCGGTCTCTGCTTCGCCGGACCAGAAGAGGCAGGATCGCTCTTGGGCAAGTCCCTTTCCCAGTTGATCAGCGCTGAAGCGGGCCTAGCTGAATCCGCCAGCGCCTTCGATTTCCCGCTTTGGGACCTGCTGGGCACGCTGAGCGGCAAGCCGGTCTATGAGTTGGTCGCGCCGCCGGACGCGGCATTCAGCCAGCCCTTGCGCACTCCGGCGGGGCAGTGTCTACGCGCCCCCTGTTATGACACCTCCCTCTACATGAACGACCTGCACCTCGACTCCCATGAAGCGGGGGCGGCGCTCATCGCCGGATTCGCCCGCGACGGCTACGAGCAGAACCACCGGTCCTTCAAGATCAAGGTCGGTCGCGGCGCCATGCACATGCCGCTGGAAGCCGGCATCAAGCGCGATATCGCCGTCATCAAGGCGGTGCGCGAGGCGGTGGGACCAGCGGCGAACATCATGATCGACGCCAACAACGGCTTCAACTTCAATATCGCCCGGCGCGTCCTGGCGGAGACGGCCGACTGCAATCTCTTCTGGCTGGAGGAAGCCTTCCACGAAGACCCGGAGCTGTATCGCGCGCTGCGCGAGTGGCTGGACGCGGAGGGGCTGCCCACGCTGATAGCCGATGGCGAGGGCTGGGCGGCCGAGGCGCTGATGGACTGGGCGCGCGAGGGTTTCATTGATGTGATTCAGTACGACATCTTCAGCCACGGCTTCAGCAACTGGCTGCGGACGGGCGCGCAACTCGATGCCTGGGGCCTTCGCACAGCGCCGCATCACTACGGCCGGCACCTGGGCAACTACGTCTCCGGGCATCTGGCGCCGGCGATACGTGGTTTCACCTTCGTCGAATGGGACGAGACGACGACGCCCGGCATTGACGCCTCTGCTTACCGCGTTGAGGACGGGCAGGTCCTCATTCCCAATCTGCCCGGCTTTGGGCTGGCGCTGGACGACGCGGCCTTCAGCGCGGCGGTGGCGGCTGGCGGGTACGAGTTGAGCTTGTAATCTACTCGAACTCCAGCACCCCATCCTCCAGCGCGCCGAAGCGCATCATCAGCAGGTCCCTCAAATAATTCTGATACACCTTCCAGGGCCGCCGCTTGCCTTGCTTCGGCAGCGAATCCAGCGCGCGCTGCACGTAGCCGGAGGTGAAATCAATATAAGCTTGCGTCTCGACCGCGTCGCTCGCCCGGGGCCGGCATTGCGCGTAGCCCTTGCGGTCCATGTGCTTGAGCAGCCGGCAGACATATTCGCAGATCAACTCGGCTTTCAGCGTCCAGGAAGCGTTGGTGTAGCCAAAAGCCGATGCGAGATTGGGGATGCCGCTGTACATCATGCCCTTATAACTCAGGGTGTCGCCCAGCTCGACCGGCGCGCCGTCAACGATGATCTCCACGCCGTGCATGATCCTCATCACCAAGCCAGTCGCCGTCACGATGATATCGGCGGGCAGCAAATCGCCCGATTCCAGGCGGATGCCCTCCTCAACAAAGCTCTCGATGCGATCGGTCACCATCGACACGGCGCCGGTCTTGATAGCCTTGAAAAGATCGTTGTCCGGCACAAGGCAGAGCCGCTCATCCCAGGGATTGTAGCGCGGGCTGAAATGCCGCTCGACATCGTAGTCGGGTCCCAGCGCAGCCCTGACGCCCTCGAGAAGCATGTCGCGCGCTGTCTGCGGTCGGCTGCGCGCCAGGTGATAATAGTACCGCTGCCGCAAGATTTGCAGCCAGCGCATGAGCCAGGCCGCCAGCTTGAAGGGCAAGCGCTCCCGCAAACGCGCCGCCATCGGGTCCCGCGCCGGTACGCTGGCGATATAAGTCGGCGAACGCTGCAGCATGGTCACATGCCCCGCCCGCTCCGCCAAAGCCGGCGCCATCGTGACGGCGGTCGCCCCGCTGCCAATCAAGACTACGCGTTTGCCGGCATAATCCAGATCCGCGCCGTCGGCGCTGTGTGACGGGCTGTGTCTACGCGCCCCACGCGCGCCCCAGGCTTGGGGATGCAGGATCTCGCCGCGGAAGCGCTCCATGCCCGCCCACTCCGGCGTATAACCGCGATCGTAACGATAGTAACCGGTGCACATATAGAGAAATTTGCAGCGCATTTGCCGGACAGCGCCGTCGGCAGCGCCCCCGATTGTGACAGTCCATTCGGCCGCGGCGGATGACCAGGCGATCTTCGTGACGCGCTGATTGAAGCGTACCGCCATCGGGTCCCGCGCCGGTACGCTGGCGATATAAGTCGGCGAACGCTGCAG
>WTGB01000150.1 GCA_011523735.1 Chloroflexota bacterium | reverse complement strand
GATGTACAATACCCAAGTATATAGCATTACACGCTTATACTATATCTATATTACCGCATGTGAGAGAAAAAGCAAGAATTGAGAGAGAGGGGGCTTGGGATCTGCACCCTCACCCCAAACCCCTTTGCCATAACAGGCTGAGGAGCGGACATGTTTGTCGAACAGTTATTGTCGGCGTTAAAATGGTGATTTGCGGGCGACTCACAGAGTCGCCCCTACATTGCATCTGATGTAAATGGGGTGATGAAAGAGCGGGCGACACAAGTGTCGCCCCTACGGATTTCGCGTTGTGTGGACGCGCTAGTCGCAGTCGCCGTCGGTACTGACGTAGTGGGTGGAGATCCAGCCCTCAGCGAGACCTTGTTGACAGGGGAGCCGCGGGAATTAGAATAGGCGCAAACGTAGCGATAGGGAGCGGCAAAATGTCACTGGTGACACCTGAGCAGGTCAAACAATACCAGCGCGCGGGATATTTCATCCTGGAATCCGTGATACCCGACAATGCGCTTAAAGCGCTGCGGGCCGAGTGCATGCGTTACATAGAAGCGCATGACCGGGAAATGGAAGCCAAGGGCGTCACAACGCAGGGCATCACGCACTACAAGAAGCGCTATTTCATCAGCAATCGCAGCGCCGGCAGCCCGATCATGACCGAGTTTCTTTTCAGCGAGTTGATGGCGGAGATCTGCCGCGCGACCCTCGGCGACAATGCCTTCCTCTTCAATGAACAGTATGTCGTCAAAGCGGCTGATACCGATAGCAAATTCGCCTGGCATCAAGACTCCGGCTATGTTGGGCATTATCACCGCGCCTACCTCTCGTGCTGGTGCGCGCTGGATGATATGTCCCTTGAGAATGGCACGGTTTACATTCTGCCTTATGGGCGCGATGGGCGGAGCACAAGGGACGAAATCATCAGGCACGAGGTCGAGGCGCGGACCAATGACAAGGTTGGCTATCATGGCGATGATCCGGGCGAGCCCGCCATCGTGCCGGCTGGCAGCATTGTCGTTTTCAGCAGCCGCACTTTCCATCGCAGCGGCGCCAACACAACGAAGGATTACCGCCGCAGTTATCTGGCGCAGTATTCCGCCGAGCCGATTATGAACCGCGATGGCAGCGAGCTATGGGGGCGGGCTGAACCGATTCTCAAGGACGGCGCGCGTGTGGGAGCGTCCGTTTAGCCAACGAGCCATTTCAACTGAAGAGTTCCAGCGTCCCGCGCATCTCCATCGGCAGGGTGAAGATCTGCCAGGCGAGCAGCATCAGCAGCAGAAAGACCAACGCCCAAGGCAGCAGGCCGAGCAGAGCCGCCCGCCGATAAAGCCGCAAAGCCGCCTTCTGCGCCAAGCGGAGGCTCCACAAGAAGCCGGCCAGCAGCAGGACAAGTTGAATTAAGCCGATCGCGTTGATATCGAGGCTGACGCTGAAGCGCTGCCAGTCGCCGACACCGCCGAGGAATTCCTGGACGACCGGCACGACCAGAACGGGACCGACGAGGAGATGAAAGCTGTAGTGGGCGAACCAGATGCCGAAGCCCACCGGCACGAAGGCGGGGGCAAAAGCCGCGACGGTCTCCCGCAGCGAATCGCGCTTGTGAAAGCCGGTCAGAGCGCGCCCGAGCCAGGCGGCCGTGATTGAGACCGCGGCTGGCAGCAGCAGATTCAGGGCGGCGAAAATCAGCAGGAGCACGATGAATTCGCTGGAAATACCCAGGTTCAGCGCCAGCCATTCTTGCAGCGCATAATAGGGCGGCACCATGCCGAAGGCGTTGGAAATGCCCATGAAACCGAGGGCAATCGCCAGCAGCGATACATCCCAGCGGCGCGACCAGCTATCGGCGCGGCTCAGTTCGGCGCCGGGAACGCGGGTGAACAAGCTGACATTGTCGTGGGGGCAGGCGCGGACGCAATCCAGGCAAAAAGTGCAATCGAGATTGCTGCGGATCTGTGGGGCGAATAACTCGGTGCCACAGCCCAAGGTACCGCGGGGTCCATGCCGCACTTCTTTACGTTGCGCCGCTTGATCAGCGACAGGAATCTCATCGACGCGAATGACGGTTTGCGGGGCGTAACTGCCGTTGACGCATTCCTTGCCGACGCAACTGGCGCAGATATCATGCGATTTCACGGCGATGCGCGTCGGCGACAGCGTCGAGTAGACCATGTTAAAGGCGCCCAGCGGACAGACATATTTGCAGAAGGCGGATTCGGCGAACAGGGCTTCCAGCGCGAATGAGGCGGCGAAATAAAGGACGATCAGCCAGGCGGAGAGCCAGGGGCTCGCCCATAGGTCCAGGTATTCATAGAAGAAGAACAGCGCGAATAAACTGAAGATGGACAGCCACTTATTCCGCAGCCTTTGGGGGAAGCGCCGCCCGCTTCGAGACAGCCTTTTCGCCAGCGTACGGGGCAGGGTGAAGGGGCAGCCCATGCAGACCAGATTGCCCGCCAGCAGCAGCGCGATAACGACGAAACCGCGCAGATAAACCCAGGGCGCGACCGTCGCCAGATTGCGCGCAGCCGACTGCGGTCCGACGACACCATCGAGGACCAGCGCCAATGCGACCAGGGTCAGCAGAGCTTGCAGCGCCAATCGTCCATGGCGATGGCGAAGCAGGCGTCCAAGCAGCGGCAGTTTCAGCACATCCATGCCGAGAGCGCTATGATGCTGCGGAGACCCTTCTACACTCATGCCCACTGCCTCATTTCGGCGGCATACGTTATCTATACGGATGTGCCGCTCACAAGGGTGTAGAGCACGAAGACGGCATATAGCAGCAGCAAAACCCAGCCTTCCCGCCGGCTCAAGCCGCGTTCGGTTTCGAGGAAGGCGAAGAGCACCAATGTCGTCGCGACCAGGATGCCGATGGAAATCCAGAGATTTCCCGTGCCGACATTGATGCCGGTCCCTCCCTGCAGGGCGAGGGCGATCGTCCAGGGCAGCGCCAAGCCGACGAGCAGATCAAAGGTGTTGGAGCCGACCGCGTTGGCGACAGCCATGCCGCCCCGCCCATCGCGCGCGACATCAACCGACGACATTAGGTCGGGGGCGGATGTGCCGGCCGCCAGCAGGGTCAAGGCGACGATGACCGGCGGGATGCCAATGCCGGCGGAAAAGACGATGGTGGCTTCCACCAAAATGTAGCTGAGCGCCACGATCAAGACGATGGAAACGAAGAAGATCCAAAGATAATTCCGCTCTGGGGGACCGGTGATGAAACGTATCAGACGCACGATGACGGCTTCCAACTGATGCCAAGCGGCGAATTTCGCCTGCCCCGGCCGGTCCTCACCGCTGAGAGCCGCTGCCGGCTCCTCATCATCTTCCGGGTCCTTGAGGACGATCAGGACGATCATATAGACTGCGTAACCCGCCAAGCCAAGTACCGCCTCGATGAGCGAGACATGACCGTCAAAAAAGACCAGCGTAAGATAGCCTATGGAGATGACATAATAGATAATATCGCGGCGAACGGCGAAGACGTGGATATGCAAACCGCCGGCGACCACCGCTGATAAGCCCGTGATAACCAGAATATTAAAGACGGCTGAGCCGACAATGGTGCCGATGCCGACATCGCTGTGTTCGCCGCCGCCAGTGAATAGCGCCATCAAGGCAATGGCTAACTCAGGCGCCGAAGAGCCCATCGCCATCAAAGAGGCGCCCGCCACCTCGTCGGACAGCCGCAAGCGGCGCGATATGGCATCGAGGCTGGGGATGAAGAAGCGATCGGTCATGACGGCTAGCACGATGACCGAAGCCAGAATCAGCGCCAAGCTCCCCAGAACTTCCATCATGCGGCTCTCACTTTCTTCGCCTGTTCATAATTGCGATCTTGAGTCGGCAGCCTATTCCGCCGAACTCAGCAATAGTCGCTGGCGCTTTCAAAAGCGAGCGATCACAGCGCGAAAGACCATGCGCTGCTGGACAAAGTCGTCGGCGCGCTGGCATTCATTTTCCAGCCACTCGCAAAGCGCGCGCGCCGCCTGGCTGTGCAGGTCTTCCGGCAGCGCCCAATCATTGCTGAACATGCGCTTGGCGCGTCTCTCCACCATTGTACGACAAGACACCGGCAATTCATCGAAAGCCAGGAGGTCAATCATAGCGGTGTCGCCACCGACGGCGCACAGGTGGTTGAGCACCATGTCGTCGGTAAGTCCATTGCCATGGCGAATGCTGGCGCTGTCGACGCCCAGATCACGCAAGATCTCGCCCCATTTGTCTTGCACAACTGCCCAGGGTGGAGGAGCGGATGTATCGGAGGGCCTTCTGATCTCTACGATGATCAAATGACCGCCCGGCTTGAGCACCCGCCTGGACTCGCTGATGCAGCGGCGCCAATCTCCCAGCAAGTGAAAGACCCGCACAGCCTGCACCACATCAAAGCTGTCCGCGGCGAATGGCAACCTGTCGGTGATGTCGGCTTGGGCTAGGGCAGGAGGTGACAAGTCATGCAGTTTCGGCGCGATTTGCCGCATCATGCCCCGCGAGATATCCACGCCGATGTAGTCATCGCCGGCGGCCATGAAGGGCAAGCCGATCAAGCCGGTGCCAATCGCCAGTTCCAGGAAACGTGTCCCGTCCTCCGCCTCCGTAATGCGCCGGACAGCAGCGCGATAACGTTCGCTGACCCCGGCGCGGAATCCGCGCGTCTCGTCATAATATGTGACCGCCAGATCGTAGTTCAAGGTCGTCATCGTGATAATCCATCGGTAAAATGCGACTATGCTGCAACGGTTACGATTATACCATTAGGCACGTCGCGGGCTGACAGCCTAGAGAGTGCGAGATAAGGGAGCTTATGAACATAGATCGCCTCAGGCTGATTTTCGAGTACAACACATGGGCGAATCAGCGAATCCTGGCGGCGGCCGAAAAGCTCAGTTCGGAGCAACTAAAGGCGCCTAACGAGCTTGGTTGGGGCAGTCTCCATGGAATGCTCGTCCATATCCTGGATGCCGAATACGGTTGGCGCCGCTACCTGGCTGATCGTGCCGAGACGCCTCTGCTCGAAGCGGAGGACTTCGATGATCTCGCGGCGATAGCCAGGCGGTGGGCAGAAGAAGATGACGCGCTTCGACGCTACCTGGACCGTTTGGGGGATGATGATCTTGATGGCTTGGTCGATTATGAAGTTGATGGCGAGGCGCGCTACCACATCCTTTGGCATTGTCTCTATCACATGGTGAATCACGGCACGCAGCACCGCAGCGAATGCGCCGCCTTGCTCACCGGCTTCGGCGCGTCGCCGGGCGACATGGATTTCACAGTTTTCCTCGGACAGCGTTGAGCGTTTCACTCTAATCAGTATGGATATATGACCTGCGGGAGCTAAGTATGAATCGAGAAGCCATCAAACTGTATTACGCCTACAACGAATGGGCGAACGAGCGCATCCTCGACGCGGCCGAAGGGGTCGCGCCGGAGCAGCTTCTTCAGTCCAATGACTTCGGCTGGGGTAGCCTGCTGGGCGCTCTGGCGCATATTCTCGGCGCTGAATGGGGCTGGTTCAATTTTCTGTTTGGTCTGGAATCAGATGCCCGGCCCAGGCTCGAGGACTTCCCGACGATTGAGCCGCTGCGCGAGCGTTGGAAGAGCGAGAACGAAAACCTGCGGCGCTGCCTCGACACCTTGAAAGACGAGGATATGACGCGCATCCACACAAGTGTCTTTGGGGAGCGCGAGTACCATTGGGTGCTTTGGCAGGCGCTTGTGCATGTGGTTAATCATGGGACGCAGCATCGCAGCGAATGCGCCGCCCTGCTGACTGGTTTCGGGCAGTCGCCGGGGGATATGGATTTTACCCAATTCCTCTACGAACGCTACGGGCGCAGCGATTTTCCGCTTGGCGATGCAGAACCGATCAGGCGCGAAGATATTGATTTGCTGTGGCATTACAACGATTGGGCGAACGACCGGATTCTCGCTTGCGCCGAGGGGCTTTCAGCGGAGCAACTGAGCACGGCGAACGACTTCGGCTGGGGCAGCTTGCGGGGCGCCCTGGTCCATCTTATGGATGCCGAGTATGCCTGGCGCATCCTGCTCAAAGACGGAGAACATGTCGAATGGCTGCAGCCGGAAGACTTCCTCGATGTGGCTTCGATTCGCGCGCGCTGGGCGAGCGAGCGGGAGGCATTCTGGGTTTACTTGGACAGTATGAGCGATGCCGATCTGAGCGGCAAGATCAGTTATGAGTCGGAAGATGGAAGGCGTTACCGTCTGCTGTGGCAATGTCTGGCGCACGTAGTCAATCACGGGACGCAGCATCGGGCGGAATGCGCCGCCTTGTTGACCGGTTTCGGGCAGTCGCCGGGGAACCTGGATTTGACGGAGTACCTGGCTGATGCCAAACTAGCCTGACTATAGCAAGCTACCTACCCAAGCCCATCAGACTGTAATACCTTTGTTTCAAGTCTGAATCTTCGATGATATCTTCCACCGTGAACAAATAATTCACGTTGGCTTTGTTTGACTCGATATCTCGCTTTGCTTGGTCCGACATCGATACCTCAGACATTATCAGGATTGTAATTGCGCCCGTACTCTCGTCCTTTCCGCGGCTGAGGCTTTTGATCGCAGCCCCAACTCTTTCAAGTACACCTGCAGTATCAATACCGCCCTTGACCTCAACGGCGGCATGAATTCTGTAGTCGTCATAGATGAGTATGTCGGGTTCAGAACCCAGGCGCACAGTCCTGCCGTCTAGCAGTGGCAGTCCTAAAACTCGGGTCGTTATATCGACAGTCTGGTCCGCTTCAAGAAGTTGCAGCCTGTGCAGTTGTGATACAAGGTCCTGCCTGATAACCATTTCAGTTTGATCACCTTTACGGTTTTGCCAGGAACCTTGTGCCTGCGAACCGGCAGCCATGCCACGCCAGATGTCGAACTCTCGCTGTTCAATCCTCATTTCACTTTCGATAAGCGCACTGATGAGAGAATTAGCCCTCCGAGCAATACTGAGTGAAACTTCAAATTCCGGTAAGTTTCCGCTCTGCTCGAACTTGGTCGCGGGTATCCTTATTTGGTTCATCGATTTCTGCGATACCATAGACAGCATACGATAGTAACTCACGGCTCTCTCTACCGTTGACAACACTGTCGGATGCGCAAAACTATTATCGGTTTGATTCCGCTGTGAATAATTTTGGTCCAGGCGAAATCCGAAATGCCCAGATGCTGCAAATTCCAATCCAGCGTCTCACCAGAAATTTTCTCTATCTCTTTGCAACGCTAATGAGACCCCACTCATGGAGCTTTTGGTGAAAGAATAGGCTCTTTTGAAGCTGATCCAATGCCCAGGCACGCCGCTTATCAGAGTGCATGGGCGTCACCGGATTTTTTCCAGATCACTATACTCTTCCTGAGCGCTTCTCGACCATATCTTCCCATTTGTTGGCTGCTGTTGCCTTTTCGCTGTGACAGAACGTATATCTTTTCTGGTGTGAAACCGAATTTCGCAGCAATATCTGTCATCAACAGATCTACTGGGACAATCTCACCGCTATAACGAACGTTATCATAAACAATCGCGATACTTGCTCCCGGTTTGCAGACACGAGCAAGCTCAAAAGTTACGAATGCCAACTCAATGAAATAACCTTCAACCATCGCAATTACACCACTGTTGTTGACTTCGCCGCGTTTGTGTCGCTGCTTCAGCGCGCCGAGAACTTCTTGAAACGCATCATGCCGCTCGAGTGTGTCGATAACATGTTCAAAGTCTCCCACGCGACCAATATCTGCATATATGCTCCGCAGATGGCGGATTTTAGATCTGTTCTCCACGGTACAACTCAACAGACTTTGTCTGAGGTTGAGCATGGCTTGTTGGTCTACACCGAGGAAAGCCAACTCCAAGGCATAAGTTCTGGTATAGTCGTACCGATTGCAGTAAGGCGGAGACGTAATCACGGCATCTACCGAGGCCGGCTCTTGCAGCGGGCGCATCCAAAACAGAACCGACGATGAGCTCCTGTTTACCGTTGACGCCAGTTGAGCTAGCCGGAAATGAAACATCAAGAATGATGTGGTCAAGCGCTTGTAAAATTGCGCGCTGAACCGGCAGGATTGTCCGTTTATGAAAGGGCTTATAGGGCATTTTCCCGTTGGCAATTCTTTTCGCATTGCGTTGTCGAACTTTGCCAGATCGGCTATCCCAACGCAAAAATTGTCCGTCCTTGCTGGTGTAACTGATGTCTTCACGAATTGAAAGCAGGATGAATTTGAGCAGAGCCTTGAAGTTGTCCCCAATGTCCATCTGCTGGAAACGCTCGTCGTACCACATTAACTGCGCCTCTTGCTCTCTGTCAAAGGCATATTGGGTTATGGGCAAATGCGGGAATCGCCGCTGGGATTCTCCCGGAGTAGTCGAATAGATCCATTCACGTATCGCTCGCAATTCAGGGACATCATATCTTTCCAGTTGCGACTTCGCCCGCCAAATGATCTCGCCCATTGGCATCACTTCGATCCCAGTTGCGTCAAGACCGCATTCGCGCGCAACCAGCAGAGTCGTCGAAACCCCGGCAAAGGGGTCAAAGACGTGCTGCGGCGGCTGCAAATTGAATTCCTCAATTAGTCTCCGTACGAGTTTTGCCGAAAAACTCTCCTTGAATTTGAACCATCTGTGCATCCGAACAGATTTGTTCGCCTGGTAGCTAACGAGTTGGCGATTAAATAATTTCGTTGGTTGCAAGATCAACTGGTATTTCCGCTCGAGTTCGACGCGCGCCGACTGATCGTGAAAAATGATAACTGTTTGATGTTCAAGTGGCCTTGTACTAAACTAGAATATCTGACTTATTATAGCTCACTATAGGTTTCCGCTAACGCCTATTCATCGTCATCGGGCCGGCGCTTGCGCCGCTTCAAGAGTTGATCGCCCAGATTCACCACTTCCACATCATGCAGCCTGAATTCCGGTTCCAGCGCATCCCGGCCGCTGGTCGACTTTGGCGGGGCCATCGCCGACGGGCTGGACGGTGGCGGTCTGTCATCGCCGCGGGGTCTCGGCGGACGCGGGACGATGCCGTCGCCATAACGCGTTGTCGCTCGGCTGCGACCGCGCGCGCTGAAAAGCGCCTGCATCCGCTGCGAACGACTCTCGTCTCGTCCGCGCCCGCCGAGATATGCGCGCAGGCGCTGCAAGTCGCTACGCGTGATGATCAAACGGCGGACCGCGATATCAAGCGGCAAGAGCAACAGAGCCAACAGTATCAAACGCTCCCAAATATCAGTCGCCGCCATTTCCGCGCCCAGATCATGCGTGAAGACGGCGCCCGGCTGCTCCGCCAGATTTTTGCCGCCGGTGATCTCGGCGATCTCCGCCAGCAAGCGCTCATCATGCGGGCGCGGTATATATTCCGGCGAATACGACATCACCCAGCCATGCAGGTCGGTCAGATTCGCAGAGCCGGAGTCAGACTTCGCCGCTCCGCTTATCGTCAGGAAATAAGCGCCTTCGTTACCCGGCGCAAAGCTTGACTCGTAGCGTCCCGGCGCCGTCTGCTGCAAGGGAAGGCGAAGGCTAGCGCCTGCGGGATTCAGCACTGCGCTGCTCAAAGCCAGACCATCGAGGAATCCGCCATTGTCATCGCGGGCATCAACCACGATCTTCGCCCGGTCGTTTTGGGCGACAACCCGCGTTTCCAGGTTCTTGTTGGCGCCCGCATTGATGCTCCAAGCCACCGCTTGTCCCCAAAAGCGGGGAAAATCTTCCCAATCCACCCATTCATTTGCCCAGCGCGCGCTGGCATCGGCCGTCCAAGCCACCACACGGCCCAAGCCGTATTGCCAAGCGGCAAGAATGGGATCCTCGTAGGGATCCGGTCCGCTGAGGATGCGCTGGGCGGCTACCTTGGGCGTGGAGGCGACATAGCCGCGCAGAGGGGGCATCGAAGTGATGCCGTCAATTATCGCGCTGCTGCCGGTGACGCGTGGCGTGAAGCTTTTCTCGACGATGTAAGAACGCGATGCCAGGACCGTTTCCTGCGCGAAAATAAGCGGAATCTGCTCGACATCAGCCACGCGATAATAATTTCCTTCGCCCATCTCCGCCATCGTTTCGAGGAAGGCGGCTGGATTGCGCCCTATGGCGATCGTCGACAAGGTGACATTAAATTCGTCGTGCAAGGATTCGCTCAACTCGACTAATCCAGTTGGGCTCGCCCCGCCATCCGTGAGCAATATCAGATGCTTGAGTTGTGATGGTTCTTCGGCGATATCGCGTTCCACCAGCCGCAAGCCCGCCATAATATCCGTGCCGCCGCCTGAGCGTATCGTATTGGTCATCGCAATCAGCGCCTGCGCGTCGTTCACTTGCTGAAAAGGCACCACCCAGGCGCCGCCGGTATCAAAGGTGCCGATAGCGACGCGATCCGACGGCTGCAGCAACTCCAGCGAAAGCACGATCGCGCGTTTGGCGAGTTCAAGGTTTGGCAGGCCGCTGCGCCCGATCTGCCCCATGCTGCCGGAACGGTCGATCAAATACGCGATAGTCAGTTGCGGCAAGCGCTTCTGGTCTTTGATCTGCATTTCCACCGGCAAGGTCCGCTCCAGCGGGGTTTGATAATAGCCGCCGGGCGCGTAGCTCTCTGGTCCCCCGATCATGACGAGGCCCCCGCCAATATCGCTGACGTACTGATCCAGGAGGGTCATCTGCCCTCGGCCGAGATCGGCCGCCGGCACATTCGCCAGAATGACGCTCTTGTAATTCGCCAAGCCCGCCATATTGACCGGCAGGCCATCGGGCTTGACCACATCAACCAGGATGCCCGCTTGCTCAAGCGCCGGCAACAAATACTGCGTTTCCGATTCATCAACGCTTACAAGCAGCGTCCGCGCCGGTCCGACCACCTGGCTGAAGGCGCCGAGCTGGTTATTCTGATTGAAATTGTCGTTCTCCCCCGGCACGACGATTTGCGCCGTGAAATCAAGAAAACCGCTTTTCTCGCCTGCTTGCGTCAGGCTGTAGCGCGTATCGCCCGCCTGCAACTCGAGCGCCTCCTCATGGATCAAACGCCCGCCAGAGAAGATCAGCAAGGTCGTCGGCGTCGCCGTTTCGGCATGAATCCCGACTGAAATATCAAAACTCTGGTTCTCCGCCACGCGGCCCGGCGCATCAATCGCCGTGATCCGCACATCGGGCGCAGCCGCTCGGAATATCGGCACATAACTGATTTCGACGCCAGACACCGCCGCCCGCTGCGCCCGGGCGATAGCATCTCCCTTAGTAGCTTGGCCGTCGCTCATAAGGACAATGCGGCGGGAGACATCGGGCGGAAACATAGACAGCGCCGTCTGTATGGCATTGGCGATATCTGTGCCTGTTGTCTGTGGAATGGAGGCAAAACCTTCAATCTCGCCTGCCACGCTGAAATCAGTCTCCGGCACGGCATTATCGCCGAAGAGCAGCGCCGCCCATTTATCGTCCGGCTGCTTCGCGTCCAGCGCCTCGCGCATGAATTCGAGTTGGCGTTCTTCGCTGCCGCTTCCCATGCTGTCCGAGGCATCGACGAGGAAAACAACAGCCAGTCGATCGACAGCCTGTACATTTTGTAATCCAGCCAGCGCCAAGATTAGCAGCAAAATGATTAAGGTCCGCAAGATCAAGCTAGCGATGTCGCGGCGGCGGCGAAAGGCATGCCGCGGGAAGCCAATCGCCCAGACTAAAGGCAAAAGCAGGAGCATAATGAAGGCGACATGTGGGGCTGTCAGCTGCATCGGTCTTTCAAATCGCTTCGGCGGATGGCTGCCTCTCGCTGCTTGTCCAGCAACGCTCTACACTATCGATTGTAGCGACAACTGCCGCCCGCTGACAGGGTGATAGGCTTCCGCCAAGCGGCATAGCGCAAGGCTTATATTTAACTATACTGTTGCGCCAGCATTCCAAAGCGACAATCTGTCGGAATAATCGCCTTGGTTTAGATACACTATGTATGAAGAACGACAGGCGAAATCTAGATTTTTATACAATTCAGTAGAGAAGTTGGACGAAATGATAAAAAGATTGTAAAATCTTATGCATGCTGTGAGATGTTGCGGTTGAGTTTGTTTCTTTCAAAGGGGGACTTGATGTCCGAATATGATAGCCATCATGTACAGGTGACCGATTCCTTGATGGATTCGGTCAGTACATTCACGGATGACAAACCGGATATTATCAAGGTGTCAGCACGTTCGCGATCAACGGCGGTCGCGGGCGCTATCGCCGGCGTTATGCGGCAGCATAATGTTGCCGAGGTGCAGGCGATTGGCGCAGGCGCAGTGAATCAAGCGGTGAAGGCTTTGGCGATCGCCCGCGGTTACCTGGAACGCGATGAGATCGATATCGTAACAACACCGTATTTCACCGAAGTTGATATCGACGGTCAAGAGAGAACGGCGGTACGTTTCCGCGTCGAGCCGCGACCAAGCTAGCGATTAAGTCCATTCGACCAAGGTCGGCGAATCGCATAATCAAAATCTGGCAGTGGATACCAGGTATCCGCTTTTTTTGAATTTCCTCATACGCAAGATAGTTCCGAAGGCGTTGCCTGACTGATATAATGCAGGCGTTCCGACATGCCGCCAATTACAGGAGTGCTACCGTGCCTGATCTGACCACGCTTTCAATCAATAGCATCCGCACACTTTCGATGGATGCCGTTCAAAAAGCCAACAGCGGGCACCCGGGCCTGCCGATGGGCGCCGCGCCGCTGGCATATACTTTGTGGATGCGTCACCTGCGCTTTAATCCGCGCAATCCGGCTTGGCATAACCGCGACCGCTTCGTGCTCAGCGCGGGTCACGGTTCGATGCTGCTCTATTCCCTGCTCTATCTGACCGGCTTCGATGTATCGCTGGACGACATCAAGAACTTTCGTCAATGGGGCAGCCCAACGCCGGGGCATCCCGAGCATGGCGATACACCCGGCGTAGAAACAACCACCGGTCCGCTGGGGCAAGGCGCAGCCACCGCGGTGGGAATGGCTTTGGCAGAGGCTTTCCTCGCGCGCTATTTCAATCGCGAGGGACATAACGTTGTCGATCACTTCACCTATGTGCTGGTCAGCGATGGCGATCTGATGGAAGGCGTCTGCCTGGAAGCGGCCGCGTTGGCGGGCCACTGGGGTTTGGGCAAGCTGATCTTCCTCTATGACGATAACGAAGTTACGCTGGACGGCGCCGCCGATATGACCTTCTCAGAAGACATCGAGCTCCGATTTGAAGCGATGGGCTGGCATGTAAGCCGAATAGCAGACGGCACTGATGTTGCCGCCATCGACGAGACAATCACAGCAGCGAAAAGCCTGAGTGACAAACCGAGCCTGATCGCCATCCGCACTGTTATTGGTTACGGCAGCCCGAATAAGCAGGGGACGAGCGCCGCCCACGGCAGCCCTTTGGGCGAGGACGAAGTCGCGCTGGCGAAACAGAATCTCGGCTGGAGCAGTACCGAGAAATTCTACGTGCCCGGCGAGGCTTTGGAGCATTTCCGCAGCGCTGTTGACACCGGCGCCGCCGTGGAGGCCGAGTGGCAAAACCACTGCCAAGCCTGGCGCGCTGCCTTTCCCGAGTTGGCTGCGGAATGGGACCGAGTCCAGGCGGGGGAATTTGCGCCGGGCTGGCGCGACGCGCTGCCAAGCTGGGAGTCGGGGGCATCAATCGCCACGCGCAATGCCGGCGGCGAAGCATTGAACGCCCTGGCAAAATTCGCGCCCACCATGATCGGTGGCGATGCCGATTTGGCTGGCAGCACCAAGACGCTGATCACGGGCGCAGCAAACACTGGACCCGGCCAACCGGCCGAGCGCAATCTGCGCTTTGGCGTGCGGGAGCATGCAATGGGCGCGATAGTCAACGGGCTGGCGCTGCATGGCGGCATCGTCAAGCCCTATAGCGCGACCTTCTTCACCTTCAGCGATTATATGCGCCCGGCGATCCGCTTGGGCGCACTGATGGATCTTCGGACCGTGTACGTCTTCACGCATGACAGCATCGGCCTGGGCGAGGATGGACCGACTCATCAGCCAGTTGAACACCTGATGTCGCTGCGCGTCACGCCCAATCTGCATGTTTTCCGCCCCGCGGACGCCACCGAAACCGCCGGCGCCTGGGCTGCCATCGCCGAACTGGATCACCCCGCGGCGATCGTGCTCAGTCGGCAGGATCTGCCGGTCTTCGCTGGCAACGACGAGGGCATTCACGAAGGCGTAGCTCGGGGCGCTTACGTGCTTTCCGAGCATGAGTCGGGCGATGTCGATGCGATTATCTTGGCCAGCGGCAGCGAAGTCGCCATCGCGCTGGATGCGGCTGGTCTGCTAGAGGAGGCTGATATCCGTGTCCGCGTCGTTTCAATGCCCTGCTGGGAACTCTTTGAAGCCCAAGACGACGACTATAAGCAAAGCGTCTTGCCGCGCGACGTGACGTGCCGCGTGAGTATCGAAGCCGGCGCGACCCTGGGTTGGGACAAGTACATTGGCGATCGCGGCATCGCCATTGGCGTCGACCGCTTCGGCGCCAGCGCGCCATACGCGAAAATATATGAGGCTTTCGGCTTGACGCCCGGTCACGTTGCTGAAGCGGTGAATTCGCTGCTCGACGCCTGAGTAATCACAAACGAAAATGTCTCAAACGCCGAAGGTCATAGTCGTTCTCCCGACCTATAACGAGAGCGAGAATATCGTTCGCATTGTGCCGGCGCTGTTTGATTTGGCGTTTCCCAATCTTCATGTTCTGGTGGTAGACGACAATTCGCCCGATGGCACAGGGCAGCTGGCCGAAGACCTCGCCGGGCGAAGTGAATACCGCGGTCGCATCAATGTGCTGCACAGACCGCAAAAGCAAGGCTTGGGTCCTGCCTATATCCAGGGCTTTAAGCAGGCGCTTTCGCTCGGCGGGGATCTGGTGATTCAGATGGATGCCGACCTCTCTCACCAGCCGAAGTATATTCCGCAGTTGCTGGAGCGCGTGCGGGATTATGACATCGTCATCGGTTCGCGTTACGCAAGCGGCGGCAGCGTGGATGACAGTTGGGGTCCCCTGCGGAAGCTGCTCAGTTGGTGGGCGAACCGCGTTTACACGCCGACGATCCTGCGTCTCCCGGTCAAGGATGCCACCGGCGGTTTCCGCGTCTATCGCCGTGATTGCTTGATCGGCATGAATATGGACAAGATCAAGGCGAACGGTTATGTCTTCATGGTGGAAATGATCTTTGTGGCGCAGAGGCTGGGCTACAAGATCAGCGAAATCCCCATTCACTTCCCCGATCGGCAACATGGCAGATCCAAGATGTCAACCGCCGTCGCCGCGGAAGCCGCTCTGCGCGTCTGGCAGATTCTGTTACGTCACCGGAACCTCAAAAGATCCGACCGCCACCGCGAACCCTACACCGCCAGCTAGCCGCGGGGATTAGAGAGAATCCGCAGCCCAAAGCAAGCCGCGCCGCACGATCTCACGCGCCTCCGGCACATCAAAGTCGCCGATGACATGACCCAGCGAACTGTAGAAGATCTTGCCTTTGCCATAGGCGCGGGTCCAAACCACCGGCATCACCGTGCCATCGATCCAATAGGCATGGTCGCCATTGAACGTGGTAGTGGCGAGCACCTTGTTCGATGGGTCGGTGTGCATGTAATACTGCTCCGAGCGCATGTCGAAATCGGCGATGCCCGCTGTGATAGGGTGCTCATGATCGGTGACATTGACGCGATAATCGATGATATTGCCCGGATGCGCCACCCATTGCCCGCCCACCATGAACTGGTATTCGGTGTTGTTGCGGAAAGCGTCCGCCATGCCGCCATGCCAGCCGCCGACATTGACCCCGCGCTCGCGAACAGCGTCCAGCAAGCCCGCTTCCTGCTCCCGCGTAATGCTGCTCATGGTGTAGACGGGCACGACCATATCGACCGAGCCCATCAGCTCGGTATCGAGGAAACTGTCCAATGTCTCTGACAAAGTCACTTTCAAGCCCGCCTGCCTCAGCAGGTCCGCGAACAAGTGCGAAGTCTCCGTTGGGTCGTGGCCCTGCCAGCCGCCGTAGACGATCAGTACGTTTTTGCTCATGCGTATCCAGCCTTCCATCTGGCCCAATGATGTTGGCGTAAATATACCCGCAATCACCTAGGCAAAACAGTCAAAGATGAGACGCGAACGGTGAACAGTGAGCAATTGGTCAAGCGCGTTGCCGCCTTCGCCAGGCGCTGCCCAGGATCGAGGCGGGCGGAATAGCCGCATTGTAAGCCACTGCCGCATTTTGGGACGCTCGCCAGAAGTGTCTTGTGGGTGTCTACACGCCACTAGAGATAGCGAGAACAGGATTTAGAGTGGGAGCTTTGCGCGGCTACTGAAAGTCCATGGCAATGTAGAAGATAGTATTGCCCGAAGCGACATACAAAATATTCTGCTCCGGATAAGCGACAACCGCCGACATCAGTTCCAGTTTGTCTTGATTGAATGCTTGGTAACTATCCATGAAAGTGCCGGCCGCCGTCGTCTCAAAGATGGTGCGCGTACCGCGGCTGATGAGGAAGAAGCCAGGCGCGATGGGACTGTCGTTCAGGTAAAAGCCCTCCATCAACACGACGCCCGGTTCGCTGCCTTCGTTGAATCCGCTGAACGTGAAGGAAACCTCGCTGCCGCCAAAATAGCGCTTCATCACGCCATCGGCATATAGCAGATAAAGATGCCCATCGCTGCTGATGGTGAAGTCGACGACATCGCGCAGGTTGGGGCGCGCCGAGCCGGCGAAATATTCGCGCGGAGCGCTGACATAGGTGCTGCCAGAGGGATCATAACGCCAGATCTGCCCTTCCTCGCGGTCAAGAATGTAGAGCTTGCGATCCCAGATTGTCAGCGTCGAGGGCTGCTTCCAGGTTTCCGATGCCAGGACGCGCTGCACATCACAGGTGAAGACGAACTGAGGGGCGCAACGCAAGAGCGTTCCGTTTTCGTCCAGCATAGCCAGGTCGCCAGAATGGTCGTCAAAGGCGATATCTGTGATTTGACCGATGGTGAAACCCTGATGTTGGGCGCCGAGACGCATCTTCGCTACCGGTTCATCTTGCAGTGGTTGCGCCCCATCATCCGACAGTCTGATGTGATAAACCTGATCGTTGCGGCCATCAAGCGCATAAAGATCGGTACCTTGAATGCGCATGCGGCTGATGCTCGCGTCTTCGAAATTTATAAGCGGGATCGCTTCCCGCCGTTTGACGTTGTTGATGGTATCAATCAGCGATTGCGCTTCATCGCGCATAGAAGCCACAATCGGGTCGTCGGGCCGCATATCGTCACATGCTTCAGCCATCTGCAGCGTGGCGTTCCAGGCAGAAGTCACGCTGCGGCGATTGCTCGAATCAATCGACCGCGCCAGGCTAGCCGTCTCCTGCAATTTGCCCAGGCATTGCTCAAACTCTGTCTCGCCGAGATTGGATACCCAGGAGAGCACTACAATGCTAACGATAATTAGCGGGATGAGAAGAACGGTCAGGATCAAGGTCCCGGAGGAGGCTCGGCGTGTCGGCGCCGTCGCCGGCAGCGGGAAAAAGCGCTGGAATACATCGCTCAGGAAGAGTAGCAGCCCCGCGATTCGGCCTGCCAGCCGCGCCAAACCCCAGCGCAACAAGGAGCCAAAGTCGCCCCGCCTTGGCAACTGCCACTGTCCAGACTCCGCCGACAACTGCATGCGCGCCTCGCCCAGCCTGGCATTCACCTCGTGCGAGGATTCGCCCGGCGCAGCCAACACGGGACTTTCGTATTCCGGCGGCACCAGTTCAACCAGCATGAGTTGGCTCTGAATCTTGATAGTGCGGCGCAAAGTCTCCAAGACCTTCTCAATATTATTCTCCAGCATTATGCTCGTGAGGCGGTCCCCCGGAATATCGGCAAGATTGCCATCGGATAGCACAAGCCGGCTGCCCGCGTTCACGCCATAACGCACCATCGAGATCTCCGGCTCCGGCAGGAGGCCGAGCGGGACGCTAAAAAGCGGCTCGTCGTCCGTAAGATCTTCGGGAAAGGTCAGCGTCAAGCCGGCGGTTTGCAAGACAGAAACGACCGGACCCGTCCGCGCGACATACATATCATCTTCATGCAAGACCGCCACGATCATGCTCGATTCGAATTGCTGCCCGTCAGTTTCGACATGCTGCAAATTGTGCTCGTAGAGATTGCGATTGACCTGTTGGAACATCGAGCGCAGGGCGAAGGTGACGCTGCCGCCCATACTGAAATAGCGCTCAGCGGCGAGCTGCGCCAACTGCTGATAGAACGTGGTCGGCGCGATCGAACCAGAGGGCACGATCAAAATGAAAAAGGTGTCCCCTTCCCGTCCGCGGGCGGCTGAAGACGGCGCCACTTCTACGAGAGAGCCCGGCGGGTTAACGTTGATGACGCGACCGCCAACAATGTAAAGATGCCCTACCAATGCTTCCAGTTCGAAAGCCATGCCTCACCAATGCGCCTTGCTTGAGCAGTACCCTCGATTTTACATCAATGCCACTACCGCGCTAGCGATGTACGCGCCGACCTGGCAAGAGAGTCGGCCGCCTGTCTTTCTATTTCGCCCCTTCTCGCATACAATATGGATAATACGCAGTGAAAGGCGGGAAGCTATGGCCACCACAAGACATGCCGGTCAACTCATGCGGCAGGCTGCTGAGGGACGCGCCACAGCTGAGTCGCCAGCCTATGACCTGCGCCTGGATTGGATCATGGCGCTCAGTTCTTGCGCCATCGTATTTGGCTTGTACATCGACGGCTGGGCGCATAATCACGGCCAGGTTGATGACAGTTTTTTCACGCCTTGGCACGCCCTGCTCTATGGCGCGGTCGGCGTTGCCGGTCTCGTGCTGATCCTTACCCATTTCCGTAATGTGAACCGAGGCTACCGCTGGACGAATGCCTTGCCTGCCGGCTACGCGCTTTCGCTGATTGGCTTCTTCGCTTTTGGCGCTGGCGGCGTCGTCGATATGCTTTGGCATGAAGCTTTCGGCTTTGAAGAGAGTATTGAGGCTCTAATCAGTCCATCGCACCTCTTCCTCGCCCTGACCGGTTTGCTCATCATGACTGGTCCCATACGCTCGTTCTGGGGACGGAAAAGCGACGGCAGTTGGAGAGGCGTCGCCCCGATAGTGCTCTGCTTCACCGCTGTCACTTCCGTATTCACCTTCTTTAATGCCTACGCGCCAATCGGCGGTGATCTGATCGTCTTGACGGGAGCGAGACCCGATCCGCACAAGCTCTATGACGTGGCCGGGATTGTGCCCTTCATCATCCAGAGCAATCTCCTGCTCGGCGCGGTGCTGTTCATGACGCGGCGCTGGCAGCTGCCTTTCGGGGCGATCACCTTGCTCCTCGTCCTCAATTCGCTGCTGATGACCTGGTACCGGGTCGGCGAGTCCGGCGAGTTCATTTTCGCCTTGAGCGCCGGCGCCGTCGGCTTGCTCTGCGACAGCCTCTACCAGCGCTACGGCTTCGCGGATACCAATCGGCTGCGCTTCTTCGCTTTCATCATGCCCTTCGCTTATAGCCTGGGCGTTATGCTCATGACGCATATCCTCGGCACAAGCGTCTGGGAGAGCGGGGGCCTCTGGTGGCTGATCCACATGTGGCTGGGCGTACCGGTGCTGGCGGGCGCTTTCGGCTATGGCTTGAGCCTGCTCCTGCGCGCGCCGGCCCTACCAATTGAATCCGCCTCTTGATGGCGAACAGAACCAAGATAGCCCACCGTCTGCTTCTTTGCCTGCTGCTCAGCGTCATGCTGCTCGCCGGCTGCCGTCAGCAGCAGCTATCGGCCGCAGATATTCAACTGTCGATGTCCGTCAGCGATTTGCTCATCGGCGAAACGACCCTGCTGGTGACCGTCACGGATAGCAAGGGCAACACACTGTCAAATCCGGGAAGATTGAATGTACGCGGCGATATGGACCACGCCGGTATGGTACCCGTGCTTGCCGAGGCTGACAGCGCCACCAACGGCGTCTTCACCCTGCCCTTTGAGTGGACGATGGGCGGCGGCTGGACCATCGAAGCCCGCCTCGCCCTGGAAGACGGCACGGTCGCCAGCGAGACTTTCCGCTACCAAATCCTCACTGAAGCTGGCGATACCGGCATGGCGGATATGGATCACAGCGTCATGGATCACGCCAGTGCCAGCGGCGAGTCGAGCGCGGTATACATGCGCATCAGCAATCGAAGCGAAACCGACATAACTATCATGTCCGCTTCCAGCGCTGCCGCCGAGCGCATCGAGTTTCATCAGACCGTCGTCGAAAATGACATGGCGCGCATGGAGGAACTGGACGGATTCCTCATCCCGGCCGGCGAAACCATCGAGCTGGGGCCGGGCGGAAAGCATCTCATGCTGACGGGACTGACCGCCGATCTCCTGCCAGGCAGCCAAATGTCGCTGCAACTCCAATGCGACAAGGGCGAAGTCTACAATCTGGACATCAGCGTTATGGATATGCCGATGAGCGATCTCAATGACGATGTTCAAATCGGCGACTTGGTCTTCAGCAACCGCTGGGCGCGGCCCGCGAGCGCAGGCATGATGGATCGCGCTGACATGGAAATGCGCGCGACCCCGCCAAGCTGAACCGTGTTTTCGATTCGACAAGCCAATCAAGACGAAGCCGCCTGGCTGCAAGCGAGCTTCGACAGCCACATGGGCTGGACGAAACCGCCGGGCTATTTTGCCGCGGCGCTTGAGCGGCAAGCGCAGGGGCATTTGGCGCTGCTGCTCGCGCTGGAAGAGTCCGCCTATCTGGGTCACTGCAAAGTCGTCTGGCGCAGCGCCTATCCCGGCTTCCGCGATCGTGGCACCCCCGAGATTCAGGACTTGAATGTGCGCCCTGATTACCGCCGGCGCGGCATCGGAAGCGCCCTGCTGGACGCGGCGGAGCGGCGCATTGCCGAACGCTCAGATTTTGCGGGGATTGGCTTTGGGCTGTATGCCGATTACGGCGCGGCGCAACGTCTCTATATCAAGCGCGGCTACCTGCCCGACGGGCGCGGACTGCACTATGGCTCAAACCCCGCAGTCGCCGGCGAGACCTACCGCGTCGATGACGACCTGGTGCTGTACTTGGTGAAAATGCTAAAGCCATGAGTATTCTTGGTTACCATTGCCGAAGCGCCAAACAGCGCTTTAGAGAATTTTGATGCCCTGCCTATGCGCAAATCCTTCCAGACTGTCGCTAATGTAAAATTCACCGATTACTTTGCCGATCAGGAAGTCAAGCGAGTTGCTGTCGTAATAGTACTCGACGGCGCCGGAAACATCTTCGACATCATCCGTTGACCGCAATTTGGGTATCGGTACAAAGTATCTCATACCATCCAAATGCGCGAACTGAAGTCTCATCACGGTCGCTCCCGCAAAATTCAAGTCTACGAGGCAAAGGAAACAGTTTGGGTCGGGTAATCCCTTCGACCATGATCCAAACTCAGTGCTTTCGTAGGAAGCCGAACAATGCACGATCTGAAACATCATGTCGCTCTTACAGGTGACGGCTGTTATCTCGTCCTCAGTAAAGGCTAATTCTTCCGCCAGCCATTCGCTGTTCCTGAGGTGGTATTCCCAATCGGAAAATCGGTGTGCCTTGTCCACGCTGTTATCCTCGTTGAATATGAACAAATGTGCTATAGTTTTACCTCTTTTCCGCCGCGCTCGCAATCCCTAATATTGTTGCAAAAATATGCGTCCCTTCCGGCAGCAAGCTCGCCAGCGCCCGACCTTCCGCCGCGTCCAGCGGGCGCAGCAGCAGCAAGATCACGGCATACACAATCCCGCTCGCGACGAGCCCCAGTAGCGACTGCCCCAGCATATACAAGATCACCAGCATCGCCGCCAGCGCGACGACCGGGCGCCACAATAGGCCCGCCATCCGCAAGTCTTTGAGTTGCCGCCGCAACAGATAGACAAAGGGCAGGAAGAGAGCCAGCTCCGAGACGATGGTAGCGATGGCGGCCGCCTGAAAACCGTATTGCGGTATGAAGATGATGTTCGCCACGATGTTGAACGTGACGGCAAAGACGAAGGCTCGCGTGATCAGTCTCTGCAAGCCCAGGGCGATCAGAGCGTATTGCGTCAAGCTGTTCAGCCAACCGATGGGAATGCTCCAAATCATCAGCTGCAGGGCGATGGCGCCGTCCGGCAAGTAACGCGCCCCCGCCAGCACCAACGTCAACGGCTCCGCCAATACCGTGAAAGCCACCGCCAGCGGCAGCGTCAGCGCGAAGAGCAGCTTGATGCCGAAACGATAGCTCCGGCTTAAGGCGGCGCGATCCTCTTTGGCTTGCCGGGATATCACCGGGAAGAGCGCCTGCGTGAAGAAGGCCGGCACGATATTGATGGCCAGCAGCCACTTGTAAGCGGTGCCATACTGCGCCACCAGCGCCGCGCCTTTTAGCGCCTGCAAGATCACGATATCCACCTGGAAGAACACCGTGGCGAGAAAATGATTGAGCATCAGCGGGAAACTCTCCCGCGCCATCTCGCCGATGAGTTTGATATCCGGCAGAAGACCGCCGATGCGCCCGATGAACTTTCGCCCAGCCCAAAGCAAGACGAGCAAGGTGAGGCAGTTGTTGAAGATGCTCACGGCCGCCAAACCCACGATGCCTTCGCCCAGAAGCAGCATGATGACGCCGAGGACAGCTTTGTTCATCGTAGTGATAGTGGCGATCGCCGCCGGCTTTTCCGCCTGCTCGTTGGCATAGAAGAGCGAGGTCATGCCCTTCGACAGGCTCGCCGGGAACAAGCCGATGTAAAGCAAGCCGATGGCCAGCAAACCCTCGCCGCTGATCGCCTCCGCCCCCGAGCCTTGCCAGAGCAACAGCAGCCCCGCCAGCAGCGGCGCCCCCGTCGCGCATAAGATCAGCCGAAAAAACGAAGAGTTGTATAAGTATTTGCCCGCTCGCTTGCGCTGTTGAGATACCTCGCGGATGAGCAGCACATCCAAACCAAAATTGCTGAAGATATCGAAGGCGACAAATACGACGATGGCGAAGTTGTATATGCCCACTTCCATCGGCAGCAGCAGCCGATACATGACGATGGCGAAAACCATATCGATGCCGCGATTGAAGAGATTCAGCAGAATCGGCGCGATGCTGTTGCGCGCGACTCTCGCCACGCCGGAAGAGGCTTCCGTGTTCAAGCCGATATAGGCGCGCCAAAACCAACCGCCCAGCAAGAAGAGCATCAAGGCGATGCTGATCGACGATGTGAACATGCCCAGATGCACACTCTCCGGGCTATATACCAGGCGCAGGGTCCAGTCTCCCGCCGGCAGCTCAACTCCCTGAAAATTCGCCAGCACCAGCCTGATCGCCAAGCCGAATTCTTCATCTTCGCCGCTGCCCCGCAGCCGAGCGAAGGCGCGCCAGCCGGGCATGTAGGTCTCGCTGATCACCAGCCAACTGTCTTGCTCGACGCGAACATCAACCAGCTTCTCGCGTCCTGTGTCCCGCGTAATGGCAGCCGGCTGATAGACCGGTATCTTCATGCCGCCCGCCAATATGCCAAGCTCGCTGAAATTGAAGCCGCCACCCATTTCCGCCAGCCAAGCCGGCTCCCAATGGACCTTGTCGACGGTGAAGGCTCTCGGCATGACGAACTCGTTCTCCCAGATCGTCACTTCCTGCCGGTAAACATCCTTCCAGCCCGGTATCCGCATCTCAAAGTCTGGCGCGGTCAAGACATAGCGGACGTTGAACAAGCTGAGCAGATCCGACATCAGCGTTCGCTCATAGCCGCCATGATTGAGTTCCGGCGCCGTGCTCAACGGGGCGATCTGATTGAATTTCAGCATGTGCTGCGGTTGCAGCGCGCGCATCGTTGCCACGAAGCTCTCTGGAATGATGCTGTCATAACCGCGGATGTCGTCCAAAGCAAATTGCAAGCTGGTATTCGGATGCAGAATGTGCCCGTCAAGTGGACGCTGCAGGCTGGTCACGCGGAAGCGCCCCGTTTGCCCTTGCAAGTATTTCACCGCCGGCGGGGTGAAATCCAGCAGCGCCGGATCACTGGCTGGATTGAAGCCATAAGACGCCACCAGCAGATCAGCCCCCGTCAAAACCAGCGCGAGCAAGGTCCAGCGTCGGCTGCCCGCCCGCGCCCCCAATAGAAAGACGATGCCGCTGGCGAGCAGCAACGCCGCCAATATCCGCGCCTGCGGCAACTGATAACTGTAGAACATGCGCCCATCGGCGAAAGCGCCATCCGCATAAGCCATTTCCGCGACGACCCGCTCGAAAAGCGGCGCGAACTGTTCAAAGGCGGCTTGAACGACAAGCAACCCGGCAACTATTGCGAATCCAGCTATGAGCAGAATGAGGCCCGTGAATAAAGCCCGTCGCTCCCGCCGCGTCAGGATATGCAGGCCGATGCCAGCCAGCGCCGCGACAGCCAAACTCAGCGCATAGACCCAGCGAAAAGGCGTATTGAGTTGATTCATGCCCGGCAAGCGGTAGAGCAAGCCATACGTTGGCAGACCGAACATGAATGACAGCGCTATCAGCGCCAAGAGCCCGAACAGGAAGATGTATGGCGCTTGCCGCACACGCCGCCATAGCCCCGTCGCCAAGGCATAACCCGCCAGCGCCAGTGGCAATACACCCAGATACAGCGCGCCTTCCACATAATTCTTGACGCCCCACTCGATACGCTCGATGGGCTGTCCCGCGGCATTGCTCAGATCCGTGATCAAGGCGCCAGTGAAGGCATCGGTATAACTGTGATGCGCCGGATTGCCGTAGAAATTCGGCAGCAGGAATTGCAGCAAATCGCGGGGCGCATGGGCATATCCCAGCACCGTCTCCAGGCTGGAGCGCTCCGCCCGCCAATTGCTCCCCACAAATTCGTAAAGCGGCATCAACTGGAGCGCCGCCAAACCCAAGCCCAGCAATGCAAGCAACAGCAGCCATAGCGACATCCCGGCCGCCCAGCGAAGCGGGAACTTGCCAGTCACGCGCCAGGTCCGGATACATTCCCAAATGAGGCGGAAACCTGCGTAATAGCCGGCGATGAGAAGCGTGTAGATCGTCAGCTCGATATGCCCCGCCAAGATGTTGCAGCCGACAGCGACCGCGCCGATGACGACCCAAAGCAGAGCCGTGCCGCGGAAGATCCAGAGGCTGCGTCCGCGCAGGATATTCTCAATCATCCACAGAATCAGCGGCAGCCAAACCGCCGCCGCCACTATCATCGGGAAGACCGCGCTGGCAATCATGAAACCCGAAAGCTGATAGATCAGACCCGCCAAAGCCGCCCCTGCCCGATGTATCCCTATCGCCCGCATAAAGCCAGCCATGAACACACCAGCCAGCCACAGATTGAGCAGAATGAACCAGCCATAAGCCGCGCCCAAAGGCATGACATAATAGATAATGCTCAGCGGATAGAGGGCGGAATGCTGCCCGGCGGCGAAGAAAGGAATGCCAGCGAAGAGATGGGGATTCCACAGCGGTATCTCCCCTTCCGCGATCTGGGCGCGGATGAAGCGCTTCCACTGATAATTCTGCAGCACCATGTCCGAGAGCAAGTGGTTATGCGGGGCAGCCGGCGCCTTCACGACATCGCGATACGCGGAATAGGGCAGATGCTGGTAGAGGTTTTCGCTCGGCAGAAGCGTACGGTCGCCGAGGGTCTGCTGATGGAACATCAATAGCGGACCCAGCAGCAGAAACAAGATGAGGAGAAGATCGGGAACGGCGCGTTGGCGCAATGACATCGTTCACCATCAATTCATTAGCTGTGATCGGCGAATTGCCTTCCTTTATACACAGGCGAGCCATATTTGACTAGTCGAGCCGACGCGGCGAAGCCATCTCGACGGACGCCGGCCTTCTGCAAATAACTCTACGCTATATTCCTTGCGCGTCCCCCGAATCAACCTACAATGGAAGTCAGACTTGTAGTTTGTTTTTTTGGGAATTGACGCCGCTACAAAGTCCAGCGCTCGCAGGGTGACGAGCGACAAGAAGAATCTCGCGCGGCAGCGACTGAGCACGCGTGCGTGTTTCTGCGACGAATACTAAAGAGATCTGCATAAGCGATGGAGATTACAGAACAGCCTCTGAGGCAAACTATCATGGCGGACAGTTTGTTTGATAACCGCTATCGCTACAACTACATTTACCCACGTGGCCGCTCAGGCGAGACCCTGCGCGCAGTTGACACAAAAGCGGAGGACCGCCCGGTCGTAATCAAGCGCCCCAACCCCAACGATGCTCCGCCCATCCGCGCCGGACAAGAAGTCAGCATCATCAACGAACGCGAAGCCTTGACGCGGCTGGCGGGCCATCCCGTCCTGACCGAATTGCTCGGCAGCGGGCAATTCTTCGTCGGCGGCATGCCCCATCAATATATCGTCATGGAACGGGCCGAGGGTCTAATTATCGCCGACGAAGTTGTACGCCTCGCCGGGCTGCATCAGCGCCTGCCTATGCTGGAAATGGTGGAAATTATCGGCCGGCTGATCAATCTGCTGCGGACAACGCATGACAACGACATCGTCTACAACGATGTGGACGCCAAGCATCTGTTCTGGAATCGCGACACTTATGAGCTAAAGGTGATTGATTGGGGCAACGCCGTCTTCCTCGAAGGCGATGAGGTGACGATGCAGGGGATCAGCCGCCAGACCGACATCTATCAGCTGGGCGAGTTGCTCTACTTCATTCTGTCCGGCGGCTATCGCGTCGATGTGCCTCGCGACGGGGATGCCGATTTCCAAGTCGATTTCCATCAGGACAGCGAAGCGATCGACCCCCGCTTGCAAGCGATAGTCACGCGGGCTGTCCACCCAAATCTGCGTTATCGTTACGCCTCAATGAGCGAAGTCAACGCTGACTTGCTCCGCTTCCGCAGTCCACTAGAGCAAGACCGCAACGCCATCGTCTCACGAGCCATCGACAAGCTCAAAGCGCAGGACCTCAGCCGCAACGATTTGCTCGCCTTGCAGACCAACTTGCAGGCGGCGCTGCGACACAACCCGGCTTATCCTGCTGCCCGCAATACCAACCAGGAGATCGTCGACCGCCTCCGCGATCTGGAAGTTTCGGCCGATCTCGATGCCGTGAAGATCTACATGCGCGGCAGCCATTGGGCAAGCGCCGCTGAATTGCTCTCCGAATTGCGCGACCGCGCCGGCAGCAGAACCGCCGGTCTTGTACATTTGCTGCTGGATTGGTGCTTGCTGCTGGACCATAACCGAACAGAGCCCCTTCCACCAGCGATCAGTGACGCGACAGAGGAACTGTTCAACTATCGCCCGGATAAGGCAGCCAACCTCCTGCTGGATAGCATGTTCCCTGAGCCGATCCGCAACCTGCAATGGCGCATGGCGGAGCGGATCTCCGCGCGTTTCCCCGATGTCACGCTCTTGCAGCCAAATCTCGTCCGAGTTCAAGCCGCGGTAACACAACTGGAGGCTGAGGGCGAACCGGTTGATGAAGCGCGGGCTACCCTGAACCGCGTCAACCAAGCCTTGACGCAAGCGTCCGCGCTGGATGATCCAGGCGCCGCTGCCTTGCGAGACCTTTATAGCGAAATGGTCGAAGGCTTGACCGGGCTGAAGGCTAACTTGCGGACCCTCAGTATCCAGCGCACATACTCCGAACGCCGCCTGCCCCTCAATGCCTTGACACGAGCGCTGAACGCGGCAATTGCGCTGGCGGAGAATATGGACATCATTGGCAAGCAAGCGGCGGATAATCCCCGCGACGCCTTGTCCGCTCTTGATGCCAGCCGCGCGATTGATCCAGCGAACCCGATCTGGGATAAAGTCGAGGACTTTCTCAGTCTTCTCTACGAGGTCCTGCAAACCAACCAAACCTACGTGCCAGCCGCCGATGGCTCAGATCTGGAAAAATGGCTGCGGGCGAAACATGACGAACTGCTGCCTTTCGCCAGCCATTTGTTCGACGAGAAGCTGATCCAGATGATCGATAGCATCCAGACCGCGCAGATCGCCTGGAAGCGCTATCGCGATGTGATCGTAGCGGGCGACCGAGCCGAAGCCACCGCCGCCCTGGAAGCGGCCGCCGGGGCTGTCAATATAGTTAGCCCCACGCTGTCAAGCTGGTTTCAGCAACTGCGCAGCGTTGTCGAGAAAGCGAAATATGTCGAACGGCATTCGGTGCCCGGGCATTTGGGCCGGACCCTAGCGGATGGCTGGGCGGCCTTCGACCAAGGCACACTGGCTGACGCCCAGAGACTGGGGCAGCAAGCCCTTGAGATCGCCCGCAGCGAAAGCGAACAATTCATCGCCCAGCGACTCTGGCGGCTCTCCCGCGTCCTGCGGGATTGGGTCGAGCGAAACGGCGTCGAAAGCGAGGAGCGCACTTCCAAAGCCCTTCTTGATATCGAAGACCTCTTCACCGAAGCTGAAAATCGCGCGATAAATGGCTTCGCCACGCAGATGCCGAGCACGGAGACTTATCTTAAGGCGATGGGACAAGGACTGGTGCAAGCCTTCGCCAGCAGCAATACCGCCGCCTTGCGTATCCTCTTCGCCCAGTACATTCTCTCCGGCGTACTCGATGCCCATGACGGCGCTATCGACGATGCGCGCTTTTGGCAGGCTGCTGCCCTGCGGGCGCTGCCCGATCTGGCTGAGCGCCACATCGCCTTGCGCAAACTGGATGAATACATCGCCAAGCGAGAAAGCCTGCTGGACGCCCAATCCATCTTTAACGAAGTCAGCGGTCCACATATTGTTGACAGCATTGCTGAACTGGCGCGCCAACTGGACAGCAACCCCGAGGCGCGTTTGCTTGGTCCCGGCATTCAAAGTATGCGCGCGCTGGAAACAGCCATGCAAGATTGGGCTGACGCCGAATTCCGCCCCGCTGGCAACAAAATCGATGAAATCTTGCGCGGCATCACCGAAGCCGAATCCAATGCCGGCATCAGCCTGGACCATTACCGCAACTGGATGACCGAGCTCAATGCGGCTCTGGCCGAACTCAGCGTCAAAAGGCGCAACCTGCTGCAAGAAATCGACCGTCAGCTTGACGAGCCTCTGCCGAGCATCCGCGACGCTATCCATTGGCAAGCCGATGTCACCGAAGACCTCCTCGGCTTCAAGCATGCGCAGATGATGCTGGGCTGGCGCGATACCTACGAGGCTTTCCTCAATATCTACCAGGGTGATAAACGCCGGAGCCAAAAGCTGGAAGCGATGGATGAGCTCTTCAAGGCGATGTTCATCGACCGTAACCCGGCTTACCCGCTCTTCCGACACTGGTATCGCATGGTGGAGGCTCTGCCCGAAGAACCGGAAGCGCCAAGCGAGCCGGAAACGATGGAAGCAGCGTCCGCCCCATTCGAGCACGCCATACCGGCCGACGAAATCGTCACGGAAGAGGCTGCCCAAGAGCCAGCCCGCAGCAACCGCTGGCTATTCAACGTGGCGCTCCTGGTCGGCATCGTAATGGTTGTCGGTGGCTTGCTATCGCTGGCAGGCAGTGGAAACCTCGATCGCATCATCGCGGCTATCATGCCCGAATCCACTGTTCCCAGCGAGCCTGAGACGGACGAGACGGATGGGGACAAGTCGGCATCCAAACAAAGCGCTGCGATTGCCGCTTCACCGCAAGCCTCGGCCGAGGACGAGCCTGAGCCGACCAAGGAAGTCGCCGCGCTGCCGGCTACGGACCTGCCTAAGCCAACCGCCCAGCCAACTGGGATTCCCACTATTGCAACGATCACGGAAGCGCCGACCGCGATCCCTACGCGCATCCTGCCGCCAAACGGGCTGACCGGCTCACAGAACCTGCTCAAGCTCTTCAGCAACGCGCTGGCTGCGCCATTCTGGGAAATAGCTCACTTCAACCAGCAGAACGAATCATGGCGCTTGGGCGCGCTGGAGGCCACAGACGGTGAAACGCTTTTCCTGTCGCCGCCAGTTGACCTGCTGGAGCGCAGCTACGGCAACCAAGCAACCAGCCGAATCAGCAGCCTGGAAGCGGAGATCACCTTGCACAACACCAATCCGACCCTCTTCAGCGACGGAGAAGTGTACTTCGGCATCGCCTTAAAAAATCTCGGAGGCGATGATGTAGCTGGCATTCAAGTGGGGCAAGTTGGTCCAACTGTTATCAGCCTGGCTTTATACCGGGACGGCGTCGCCGATGTCATCAGCCAGCGCTCGGTCAACAATATCATCGCCCGCTTGCGGCTCGATTATGACCGCTCGAACGGAAGCGTGAGCGCCTATTTCAATGATTCGCCGATTGGCGATCCGATGAGCTTCGCTGGCGCCGATGGAGAAATCTTGCCAGCGATCTTCGTGAAGGACGGCGGCGTGGTCATCGGCGTCTCAGCTTGGGACCTGACCCTGGAATAGCGCCTGGCTGCGCTTTAGCCCGAATAGACCACTTCCAAAAACTGATTGACCTCAACCTCCTTTAGCGTTTCTTCCACGCCATTGCTCCAACGAATGCGCATCGCGCTGACAGTCGCCGCGCCCAAGCCGAAATGCAGCGCCATGTCATTGCCTGCGCCCAAGCTCGAGCCGGCTTTCACCTCTTGCATCAACTCTCGTCCGCTATCGGTAGTGAGGTAAACGCGGCTGCCTACCGCGTCCCGGTTGATGTCGCCGCCGCCTCGCAAACGGATGTTGAGCCAGTTGTTGGCTCTGCTTTCAGCGCCAGTATTGCGATACAGGCGATAACCCTCATTCCAGTTGCCCAAGATAAAATCGACAAAACCGTCCCTATCGTAATCCGCATAAGCCAAGCCCATGCTCGGCCGCAGTTCATCGAGCCACTCCTGCGGCGTGGCATCGGCAAAGCTGCCATCACCCTGATTCCGAAACAGAAAGTCGCGGTATGCGAACATCATGCCTTCCGGACCGGAAACAATATCGAACTGCACGAATTCAGTCGCGGTGAGGAATAAATCGAGCCAGCTGTCATTGTCATAGTCGAAGAACATCGTGCCCCAGCCGACTGCGCTGCTCGGTCCGACCACGACGCCGGCTTCGTCCGCCACATCATCAAAAGTGCCATCGCCTTGATTCTGCAGCAGCACCATGCCATTCACCATGTCCGAGAAATAAAAATCCAGGTCGAGATCATTGTCATAGTCGCCGACCGCCAACCCCATGCCGTGGATAAAGGTGCGGGCGCCCGCCTCAATCGAAACTTCGCTGAAACACCAGCCCCCGCAACCAGCCCCGTCATTGCGCCAGAGTATATTGCCCAGCATATTTTTGAACTGGTCATTGACCACATAGATGTCGGGGTCGCCATCGTTGTCGTAATCAGCGAAGCTGGCGCTGAAACCGGCACCGAGAAGCAGATCGTACTCGAGCAGTCCGGTGACCTCCTCGAAGCTGCCATCGCCGCGATTATGGTAGAGCGTGTCGCGGGCGGCATCGTGCTCGCGACTGATATTGGGATCGCCGCATTCCGGGAAGCAAGACCAATTCACCACATAGAGATCAAGGTAACTGTCGCCATCATAATCACCCCAGGTCGCCGTCGTGCCTTTGCCGGCATCCCCCACCCCGGCGCGCGCGGTCACATCCACAAAGCCGCGTCCAGCCTCATTGTGGAAAAGCGTGTTGGCGCCGTGATTCAGCACATACAAGTCCAGCCAGCCATCGTTGTCATAATCAGCCCAGACAGCGCCGCCGGTGTCCACATCGGGCAGCGCGACCTGCGGCGTCAAATCGGAAATGGAAAAACTGCCATCGCCATTATTGCGATACAGGACGCTGGGATCGCGATTGCCAGTCACATACAAGTCGAGCCAGCCATCGCGGTCATAATCGCCCCAGGCTTGCCCGATGCCCAGATAACCGCTGGCAAAGTCGTCATCAAAGAGTTCCCAGTGGCCGCGATGTGTGGCGGAGATGCCGGCCGCTTCGCTGACGTCAATGAAGGGCTCCAGCTTGCCGATGGCGATCGCCGCAGCGACAAAAGCCGTCAGTAAGATTGCACTGAGACTGATGCGCAAGGACCGCATGTCGCAATTGCTTTGGTGGTGAATCCTAGCGTTTGACGCCGGAGGTGGCGATGCCTTCGACGAAGTAGCGCTGGCCGAAGATGAAAATGAAGAGCACCGGTATCACGGCAATGGTCGCCACCGCCATCATCAGATGCCATTCGGTGTTGCCGTATGCGCCCTGATATTGCACCAGGCAAACCGGCAGTGTTTGTACGTTGGGTGTGCGAAGATAAAGCAGCGGACCGAAGAAGTTGTTCCAGTTGCCGATGAAGGCGAAGATGGCCAAGGTCGCCAGCGCTGGTTTCGACAGTGGGATGAAGATTTGCAGCAAGATGCGCGCATGGCCCGCGCCGTCAATTTTGGCAGCATCGACCAGTTCTTCCGGAATCGTCAGGAAGAATTGCCGCAGCAAGAAGATGAAGAAGGGCCAGCCGAACCAGGGCGGCACCATCAAGGGCAGATGCGTGTCCAGCCAGCCGAAGCGATTGAACAGCACGTACTGCGGCACCACAAGCGCTTCATTGGGCAGGAGCATGGTCGCCAGGACGATGGCGAAGAAGAAGTTCTTGCCGCGCGCCTTCAAGCGAGCGAAGGCATAAGCCGCCAAAGTACAGGAGACGATATTGCCAATGATGTTGTTGACCGTGATTTTCAGCGAATTCCAGGTACAGGTGGTGAAATCTACGTAACCGTAGCCGTACCAGCCATCCGGGAAATTCTGCCATTGCAGCGTTTCGGGTATCAGCCGCGGCGGAAAAGCGAATACTTGATTCAGCGGTTTCAGCGCCGTAGACACCATGACGATGAATGGCAAGACAAAGGCGATGCCAAGCGGGATAAGCAAGGCGAAAGTGAGAATAATGCCGATAGCGCGGCGCCCCTTGATCGACTTGCTCCAGGAGACGGTTTCCTTGCGTTTTTTCGTCGTCATTACGCGTCAGCCTCATAGTAGACCCAGCGCCGGCCCACGCGGAACTGGATGCCTGTCAATACCATGAGAATGACAAACATGATCCAGGCGACGGCGGCCGCAATGCCCAATTGCAAGAATATGAAGGCGTTCTCCCAGAGATACCAGATCAAGACATTGCTGGACTCGCCGGGACCTCCTTCCGTCATCACGCGAATTTCGGTGAAATTCTGAAAGGAACTCACGACAGAAATAATAATCACGAAGAAAAGTACCGGAGAAAGCATGGGTAGCGTGACGTTGCGGAATTTCGCCCAATTGCCGGCGCCATCAATTTCAGCCGATTCGTAAAGTTCTTTGGGAACGCCCTGTAAGCCCGCCAGCAAGATAATCATGATAGGACCGACTGAGAACATGCTCATCAAAATAAGCGACGGCTTGACCCATGTCTTGCTAAATATCCAGGGCGGACCCTGGATGCCAATCTGCTTCAAGGTGTAATTCAGGATGCCCAGGCGAGGATTGAATATCCAGATCCACACCAGCGCCACCGCAACACCCGCTGTCACCGTCGGCAGATAATAGACGGCGCGAAAGAAGGCGATGCCCGGCACCTTTTGATTGAGCAGAATTGCTAGAAGTAAGGCGAAAGACACACCGAAAACAACCCTACCAACCACAATGTAAAGCGTGTTGCCTACCGATGTCCAGAATATAGGATCGGCAAAAAGCTTAGAATAGTTATCCAGACCGATGAATTGCAGATCATCCAGCGAGATCCGCCAATCGGTGAAGCTCAATCCAAGCATGCCGAAGACAGGGCCGATACTGAAGACGACTAATCCTATCAACCACGGCAAGATGAACAAATAAAAGATCCGCTCTTCGCGCTTGGCGCTAGGTGAAATGGGCTTCATTTTCCGTCGAAACATAAATCTTACACTCGTCCTTGAGCCAACAGAATTGAGGGAGACCGCTGGGCAATCTCCCTCAGATGTTGCGATCTACCGAGTTGGACTACATGTCCGCTACGTCGTCGAGAGCAGCGTTGCCCTCTTCCGTGATGGTGGCGATAGCCTCTTCGACCGAGGTTTCGCCCAGACGCAGCAGGTCGGCCTCACGACTCAGAATTTGGCTGACCTGCGCAGCAGCCAGGGACTGGAAGGGAGGACCTGTCACTGCGTAGTCGAACATGGCTTCCAGGAAGTAACGACCGCTGGGCGGCGCCGGGTCGGAATTCAGCCAAACTTCCAAGCCCTCCGGACGCGCCGGTGAACCGCGGCCCGAAAGGCTCCACATGAAGATCATGCCATCCAGTGACAGATATTCACGCAGGTAGCGCCAGGCGACATCGGGCTTATCACTGGTCGGCGTGATGCCATAGCCACTGCCGAAAGCGCCCGTATAGCGCGAACCATCAGCGCCCATGGGCGTCGGCGCGACATCCCACTCAAAATTCGCCAGCGCGCGCATGCTCGGCGTGCTCCAGGTCGCAATATGGCCCATAGCAGCGACACCGGCCCGGAAGGGTTGCGAATTGGGGAAGGCCTCCATCTCAGTGCCGCTTGCGCCGGCATTTTCCACATGCGTCAGGTTATACCAGTGGTTGAGCGCTGCGCGAACTTCGGGCGTATCCATCGTCATCGCGGTTTCATCTTCGTTCATATGGACGCCGCCCCAGGCGCCGGTGAAGAAGCCGCCACCGCCATTGCCCAGATCCAGTCGACCATCCCAGCCCCAGACGCCCATGTCGGGATCGGTCAACTCGATGGCGGCTGCCGCCATGTCTTCCATCGTCCAGTCTTCGCTCGGATAGTCCATGCCGGCAGCGTCGAACATGTCCTTGTTGTAACCAAGGATGATCGGACCGTGATCGTAGGGAAGCGCATGGATGCGACCGTTAACGCGATAGAGCCGAACCGATTCTTCCCACATGCCATCGACATTGAACTCTTCGTCAGCGGTGACAATATCGTGGATGTCAATGATGATGCCCTCATGCGCCCACGGGGTAGCGCGGCTGCCGTGTACGTAGATGATGTCGGGCAAAGTCCCGGCGGCCGCCCAGGCAGGCACCACGTTATTGTGATCGGCCCAGGTGTTGTAGGTGATGTTGATCGAGATATCCGGATGCCGCTCCATGAAACCTTCGTCGTATTCAGCCTGGCGCGGACGGAAGGCCGCTTCCCAGTGCCGGCCGAAGGTCAACTCAACACTGTCCTGGGCGCTGGCGATGCTGCTCAAGGGACCAAGCCCCGCGAGCGCAACACCGGAACTACTAGCGGCCGCGAGCTTCAAAAAGGCGCGGCGTGAAAGTTTTTCTCTGCTCATGATCTTTCCTTTCTCTGCATAAACTCCAGATACAATATCACACACCCGGTCAATCGCTATTCGCCGTCGCACCTCCTTTGACCTGTCATCCGCAAATCAATCGAGAAACAACTGTCGTCTCGCTATCTCTTACGAATATGATAGTAGACGAGGAACGGCGATTTGTCAAAAACCTGTCCTCGCTCATGGAGTCGTGAGGGAAGCGGTTTATCCGGGCGCCTCAAGCAAATAGCGGCTCAGCGAGTCATCCATAGATCTTCAACGAATAATGATACTCTCATAATTTATCCTCCCCGACCAAAGCCGCTTTGGCAGTTGAAAACCTTATGTGGTATGCTTGCGAGCGTTTGTTTGACGTGAACAATCGCGTTTTCTTCCTGGACTTATTCTTGCCGTCTGTGCCTGGAACGCATGCCAAAGCCTAAAGTTATTCATCAGCCGGAGACGCAGCAAGCGCTGCGCCGCGGCATCAGGACGCTGGTGAATGCCATCGCGCCGACGCTGGGCCCGCTGCCGCGCCGGTCGATCGCGCAGAATCTGGACAAGTTCGAGTTGCTGGACGATGGAGGCTTGATCGCCCGCCGCATTATCGCCTTGCCGGAGCAGGCCGACGATGTGGGCGCAATGCTGCTGCGGCAGGTCGTCTGGAAGACGCGCCAGCATGTTGGCGATGGCGCCGCCACCACTGCCCTGCTCTACGGAACAATCTACACTGAAGGTTTGCGTTTCATCGCCGCCGGCGCTGACCCGATGCGTTTGCGCTCCCGACTGCTGGCGCTTTTCCCCGCTCTCAGCCAGCGCATGACAGCCGATGCGCGGCAACTGCGTACGGAAGCGGAATTGCAGGACCTCGCTTTCTCCGTCTGCTATGACGAGGAGATGGCAGCCATCCTGGGCGAAGCGCTGCACACGCTGGGCCAATATGGACAAGTGGATGTGCGCGCCGGGCATGGACGAGGCATAGAGCACAACTACGTCGAAGGCAGCTATTGGAAGGGCGGCGCCCAATCTAAAGAGATGCTGCGCGGGGGCCAGCGTCCGGTCGCGGAGCTGCATGAAGCCGCGGTCCTGGTAACCGATATGGAGATCGAGGAGCCGGCCGAACTGGTGCCCGTGATGCAATTGGCGCTGCGCTCCGGCATCAAGCAGTTGCTGCTGATCGTCGACTCCATCTCGGAGAAGGGTCTGTCCGTTGTGCTTGACAAGCGGCTGCGAGAAAAGATACGCACGGTTATTGTCAAGCTCGATGAATATCATCCCGGCGACTTGAGCCTGGCGCAGGAAGACATCGCCCTTTTGACCGGCGGGCGACCGATCTTGCAGAAAGCCGGGGAATCGCTGGCGACGGTCAAAGCGCCTGACTTTGGTTGGGCGCGCTGGGTCTGGGCGGATGACAAGAATTTCGGTTTCGCCAGCGGCAAGGGCGATCCCAAGCTGATCCGCGAGCAGGTCCGCCGCCTGCGCAGGACTTACGCCGAGACCGAAGATGACGACAGTCGCGGGCGGGCGCTGAATCGCCTGGGGGCGCTCAACGGCGGGCTGGCGACCGTCTATGTGGGCGGCATCGCCAAAGATGAGATCAGGCAGCGAAAGGAACTGGCGGAGCGCGCTATTCGCGCCCTGCGAGCCGCGGCCGCGGGCGGCGTGATACCTGGTGGCGGGGTCGCGCTGTTGCGCTGTCGCGATTGGCTGCTGGCTGAGGCGGAGGTGCAGGCAGACCTGGAGAGCCGCGCCGCGAGGCTGATCCTGGCGGAGGCGGCCGAAGCGCCGATACGCCAATTGCTGGAGAATGCCGGCTACGACCCCAGCGAGGCATTGGCGGAACTGGGACAATGCGCGGATGGCTGCGGCTTCGATGTGATGAAGGGCGGCATCGTCAATATGGCGGAGGCCGGCATCGTCGATGTGGCGCAGGTGCAGGTCGAAGCGCTGCAGCGGGCAGTGGCTAGCGCCGCGCTCGCGTTGACGATTGACGTGTTGGTTTTGCACCGCGAGCCCGAAACCATGACGGAGCCGTAAATGACAGCGATTGAACTGATGGAAAGAACACACGCTCTCCTCCAAGCCGGCGAAATGATCTACGCCGCGCGGCAGACGGGCTTGTACCAAATCGGCGAGGCTGGCGAAGCGCAGAATCTCTACCAGCGCTGGCGCCCCGGGGAAGACTTGCCGACGCTTGCGGTCGCTGTCGATGCCTCGAGGGACCTGTTGCTGGCGGGCATCCATGGCGGCGTGGCCCGCTCGACCGATGGCGGGCGCAACTGGGAAGCGATAGCGTTTCGCGCGCCGCCGCCCCTGGTAACCTGCCTGGCTCTCGCTCCCGATTCCGCTGGCCTTGGCTATATATTGGCGGGCAGTTTTGAAGATGGCGTCTTCCGCTCGACCGACGGCGGCAAGACCTGGCGCGCCAATAATCACGGGCTTTTCGATCATAGCGTCAACTGCCTGGCGCTTTCGCCGGGCTTCGCCGACGACAGCATCGTCTATGCCGGCACAAGCAGCGGCATCTATCGCAGTGAGAACGGGGGCAAGCTCTGGCGGGACAAGCGCATGCCGGCGGACGATGAGACGGTGTTGAGTCTGGCGACATCGCCTGATGGCGCGGCGATCTATGCTGGCACGGAGTCGCATGGTCTGCTGCATTCTACCGATAGTGGCGAGAGTTGGACGCGGCTGCTCGAGACTGATAGCGCGGTCAATGCGATTGCGTTGGCGGAAGACGGAACGCTGGTCGCGCAGGTGGATGACGCGGCGCGGCGCTCGCGGGACGGCGGCGGGACTTGGTCCGAGATTGCCGCTGGAGGCGTCGATTGCCTGCTGCTGGATGAGCGCGGCGGGCAGTTGATCCTGGCATTGTCCGATGGGAGTTTGCGGCGGGCAGCGCTTTGACGCCTGACGAAAACCGCGACCGTCGACGCAGAATCAGGGACATGAATTGCAGAGGCGGTGGCGATTCCGCGTCGCGAAAAATTGATGGAAAAGTGTAGCAAAAGGACATCAATGGGACATATCCGGTATGGGAATGGGACATAAATTGACGAAAACATAAGAGTGATTATGCGCAGAATCTCCAGACTGTTTCGATACAGTATAGATGAAGCCCCCATTCGGCGGGGCAAAGCTGACAAAGATCTCGCCCGGCTATGCGTGGCGGTTGTGAACTGTTTGTAAACGTGGCTGTCCATACTTGTCAGCGTAGCATGAATAGATGCCGCATAGGCGACCAAATGTTCACGTATGAATTGGAAGCGGGAAAGACGAATCGGGCGGTAGACATACGAGGGGAAAACTGATGACATTTGAACCGACGCTAGAATCGGTGCGGCAGCATCAAGTGCCGGCTTGGTACGACGAGGCGAAGCTGGGGATATTCATCCATTGGGGTTTGTATTCGGTGCCGGCTTGGGCGCCGCATGGCGGGGACATCGGCGAAGTCTTCCAAAGCGGGGATATGAGCGACTGGTTCCGCAACAATTCTTACGCCGAATGGTACTTGAACACGCTCAAATTTGAAGACAGCCCGACGCGGGCATGGCACAACAAGCATTACGGCGCGGGATTTCATTATGACGACTTCGCGGCGGGCTTTAATTCGGCGCTGCGGCGCTGGCAGGCGGAGGAAATGGCGGCGCTATTCGCCGATGCCAACGCGCGATATGTCGTCCTGACTACAAAGCATCACGATGGCTTCACCTTGTGGAAGAGCGATTATCCTTGTCCGCATAAGCCAGGCTATCACACTCAGCGCGATGTGGTCGGCGAGCTGACGGCGGCGGTGCGGAAACGTGGCATGCGCATGGGACTGTACTACTCGGGCGGGCTGGATTGGGCTTTCAACGAGGCGCGCATCCAAGATATTCCCGATGTCTGGGGCACGATCGTGCAGACTCCGGAATTCGTCGAGTATTCGCTGGCGCACTGGCGCGAGTTGATCGACCGCTATCAGCCGTCGCTGATGTGGAACGATATCGGCTATCCGGCTGCGGCTGACCTGGGCGAACTCTTCGCCTACTACTACAACAATGTGCCGGAGGGCGTCATCAACGACCGTTTCACGCAGTCCCGCGATACCGTGCCCAAAGAGGGCGAGCCGCTGGCGCCGCCGCGGGGACCGCATTACGACTTCGTGACGCCGGAGTACGCGCAGTTTGATGAGATACAAGCGGGGAAGTGGGAGTCCTGTCGCGGCATCGGCCATAGCTTCGGTTATAACCGCAACGAGGGCGATGAACAACTTTTGGCGGAGGACGAGTTGATTCACATGTTCGTCGATATCGTCAGCAAGAACGGCAATTTGCTGCTGAATGTGGGACCGATGGCGGACGGGACGATCCCGGCGAATCAAGCTGAGCGCCTGCGTGGCCTGGGACGCTGGCTGGATGTCAACGGGGCGGCGATATTTGATACGCGCCCTTGGCGGCGAGCGGAAGGCAAGACGACGGGGGGCTTGGAGATTCGCTTCACCGAGATAGACGAGGCGCTATACGCCACGCTGCTGGGCAGACCCGCCGAGAGCGAGATCGCGATAGAAAGTCTCGACGCGCCCAAAAGAGCGGAGATTCGCCTGCTCGGACGCGATGCTGAATTGAGCTGGCGGCAAGACGGCGCCGATCTGCGGATTGAGCTGCCCGACGATCTGCCTGACTCGCCGGCGCATTCGTTGGAGATTCGGCGATAAGGTAGCGTTTGCCTGCCCCTCGCCCGAGCCCCTTCCCGCCATCTCTAGCGCGCGTAGACACTGCGCTACTGGCGGGCATCCGAAGCATTAGCTGAGGAGGGGACATGTTTGCTGTATATGTTTTGCCGGGGGCGATATTCATAATTTGCGGGCGACCTGGTAGGGCGCGTAGACACAGCCCGCCGGTCGCCCCTACAGATTTCGACGAGTTGTTGAGGCAAAATTTGGCGGTTTCCTGCCATTGAAACTGGAAGTCAGCATTCAGATCACAAGATTTGGAAGGCGCCCTCTCCTCAGTGAAGCATCAGGGAGGGGTGACTCTTCAATGAAAATTCGTTTTCAGAGCGATTCGTTGGACTAAACTGCCACTACTGAAACACAGAGAATGCGGACGGCTTAAGGGTCGCCCCCACAAGTTTCGATATGATTGGAGAATGTTGATGTCCGGATTTGCAGCAGGAATGGCGAACAGGCGGGGGTGGCTGAGTTGGCTGTAAAAGTTGATCCCTTTGTACAGAAGAATCTGCGCTGGAATTTTTCGGTCAATCTGATCGACATCACCTTTATCACGCTGGCATTCAGCTTGATCTCGCGCGAGACGATCATGCCGCTGCTGATCAGCAATTTGACGAAGTCAAAGATCGCGATTGGTTTGGTGCCGGCGATATTCAGCATATCGTTTTATTTGCCGCAACTGTTCGCGGCGAACCATGCGGAACGGCTGAGGCGGAAGCTGCCATTTGTCATGCTGATCGGCGGACTGCTGGAGCGGGTGCCGTATTTTTTCGCCGGGTTCGCGGTGTTGTTTTTCGCCCAGAGCGCGCCGACTGTGGCTCTGCTGGCGGTCTATCTGGTGATTGGCTTGGGAGCCTTCGGCGCGGGCGTGGCGACGCCGGCCTGGTTCACGATGATCGGCAAGGTGCTGCCGGTGAATCGGCGGGGCATATTCTTCGGTGTCAGCGATGGCTTGGGCACGCTGATGGGCTTCATCGGCGCGTATTTCGTGGGGATCATCCTGGACGACTTCGGCTATCCGCAGAATTTCGCCACGTTGTTCATCGCGGCGGCGGTTTTCATGGGCATATCGTGGGTGGGCTTGTCGCTGAATCGGGAGCCGGAAAGCCCGGTCGTCAAGGCGCATATTCCGCTGCAGCGGTACTTCAAGCGTTTGCCGGGGATATTGCGGGGCAATCACAATTTTAGGCGCTTCCTGCTGGGTTATTCGATCAGCCGCTTGAGCTTGATGGGCAGCAGTTTTTTCATCGTTTATGGCAACGAGAATTTCAATCTGACGGGCGCCGATGTGGGGGCGCTGACGGCGGTGTTGCTGGGCAGTCAGGCAGTCATGCAATTGGCTTTTGGCTGGCTGGGGGATCGGCGCGGGCACAAATTCAACCTGATGCTCTTCGCTTTCGCGGCGGCGCTATCGGCGCTGCTGGCGTCATTCGCGACCAATATGCTGGGCTTGATACCGGCCTTCGCGCTGTTGGGCACGGCGCTGGCGGCTGACCGCATCTCGCATTTGAATATCGTGCTGGAATTCGCCTTGCCGGAAGATCAGCCGACCTTCATCGGCTTGACCAATACCTTGCTGGCGCCGGTGGTCTTCCTGGCGCCGATCATCGGTGGTTGGGCGGCTGGCATCGGCTTTGACAGGCTGTTTGAGATGATGATAGCTTGCGGCCTGGTCGGCGGGGCACTACTGCTGGTCTGGGTGAAGGAGCCGCGGCATATCCCGCCGACGCCGGTGGGTGAGGCGGACGCGGACAAATCTAAGCGTGAAGACTAAAGCAGCGCCGAAGGGCAAAGACGACAACTGGAATTTCAGCGTCAATGTACTGGACAACATGTTCTATGTATTGGCGATCAGCCTGGTATCGCAAGAGACGATCATGCCGCTGCTGGTCAGCCAACTCACCGATTCGACTGTGGCCGTTGGTCTGATCCCGGCGATCTTCAGCCTGTCCTTTTTACTGCCGCAGTTATTCGTGGCGAATCATGCCGAGCGGCTGCCGCGCAAGCTGCCTTTTGTCTTGCTCGGGAGCGGCTTGCTGCAGCGTCTGCCCTACCCTTTGATCGGCTTGGCGCTTTTGCTTTTCGCTCTTAGCGCGCCGGGTTTGGCGCTGGCGCTGTTTTTCATCGGCATCGCGACGGCGGCTTTTGGCGGCGGCATTGTCACGCCGGCCTGGTTCACGATGATTGGCAAGGTCATACCTGTAAGGCGGCGCGGCATATTTTTCGGTTTGGCTGATGGCGGCGGCTTGCTGATGGGCATCATCGGCGCCTACTTTGTCGGCCAGATTCTGGACGCGGTTGAATACCCGGGAAACTTCTCGGCGCTTTTTCTGATCGCCGGCGTACCGCTCGCTATTTCTTGGTGCGCGCTGGCTTTGACAAGAGAACCGGAGAGCAGCGACATCAAGGCGGCGGTGCCGCTGCGTCATTATTTCCGGCAATTGCCCACCGTATTGCGTCAGCATGTCAATTACCGCCGATTTCTCACTGGCTACGCGCTGCTTCGTCTGAGCGCGATGGCGGTGAGTTTCTACATCATCTACGCCGATCGCAACTTCAACTTGACGGGGGCCGACATCGGACTGCTCAATGCCATATTCATCGGCGCGCAGGCGGTGATGCGGCTGGGATTTGGCTGGCTGGGCGACCGCTGGGGGCATAAGCGCAATCTGGTGATTTCGGCCGGGGGCATGGCGCTGGCGGCGGTTTTCGCGCTGAGTTCGACGAGTGTGCTGGGCTTGGCGCCGGCTTTCATCTGTCTGGCGGGGGCAATCGCGAGCGATGGGGTGTCGCATTTTAATATCGTGCTGGAATTCGCCAGGCCGGCGGAGCAGCCGACCTACATCGGGCTGACGAATACGCTGATCGCCCCGGTGAGTTTCGCGGGTCCAGTGCTGGCAGGTTGGATGGCTGGGGCCTTCACGCTTGAGGCATTGTTTGCTGTCTCGCTGGCTTGTGGACTGATTGGCGGGGCGCTGTTAATGTGGTGGGTGCGGGAGCCGCGCGATTCGGGGCAAGTAGCTGGATTGGGGTAATAAGAAGCAAGGAATGGAAATCAGGAGAATACGTTTGGGGGCAGGTAACGGGCGACACAAGTGTCGCCCCTACAAAGCGACCTGTTTCCGGGAATCACAGACCTAACTTGGAATGGCTGTATTGAAAGGATGTGAGATGAGCGCAAAATACGAAGCGACCTGGGAGTCGCTGACGCAGCATCAAGTGCCGGGGTGGTTCAGCGATAGCAAGTTTGGCTTGTACGCGCATTGGGGGATTTATGCCGTGCCGGGCTTTGGCAATGAATGGTATGGCAAGTGGATGTATGACCCCGCGCATGAGATTCACCGGCGGCATGTCGAGCGCTTCGGATCGCCGGCGGAATTTGGTTATGCGAAGTTCATCGACGGCTTCACGGCGGAGAACTATGACCCGGAGGAGTGGGCCGATTTATTCGTTGCCTGCGGCGCGCGCTATGCCGGTTTCTCGCTGGCGCACCATGATGGCTTCGGTTTGTGGGACAGCGATGTCTACCGCTGGAATGTGGGAAAGATGGGACCGAAACGCGATCTCTATGGCGAGCTGGCGGCGGCGCTGCGGGGGCGTGATTTGCGGCTGGTGGCGCCCTTCCACATCATCCGCGGCTTCAACTGGTTTTTGCCGGGCTGGAATCAATGGGATCAGGTCTTCGATGAGGCGGCAGTCGCGCGAGGCTTGGCGGAAGGCTGGGATCTCTTCGACCCCGAGTACGCCAATTTTTATTGGGTGCAGCAGACGAGCGAGTTCGAGGATTTCTTCGCGGACTGGCAATTGAAAGTGCGGGAAGTCATCGACAAGTATCAACCGGATATGATGTGGTTCGATGGCGGGAAGTTCCGCGAGGACGGTTATGAAGCGACGGCGCTGGAAATCCTGGCGCATTACTTGAACCAGGCGGAGGCTTTGGGGGGTGAGGTGCTGGTGCTGAACAAGCTGCCGGTGAGCATGCAGTACAACTTCCATCCGGATTTCGGCGTCATCAATTTTGAATCGGGGCGCGATCGGCCCGCGAAATTTGAGCGTCCTTGGAACGATGATATGCGCATCGGCGATCAATCTTGGGGCTGGGTGGAGAATCAGCGCTATGCCAGCGGGCGTACGCTGCTCAGCAAGCTGGTCGATTGTACGGCGCGGGGCGGCACGATGATGCTGTCGCTATCGCCCACGCCGGATGGCAGGATACCCGAGGGGCAACGGAAGCCGCTGCTGGAATTGGGCGAGTGGCTGAAATGGAATGGCGAGGCGATCTATGGCACCGTGCCCTGGACGACGCAGGCCGAGGGCGATGAGGAGAAACTGATCGTGGAGCGGCGCGGGCACAAGTTCTGGGAATATGACAAGTGCAATGTCGACGACCGGCGTTACACGCAGTCGAAAGGTGGCGGGACGGTCTATGCGCTGGCGCTGGGCATACCGGAGCGGTCGGTGACATTTGCGGCTATGGATGAGAGTGCCCCGGTTGAGCGGGTGACGCTGCTAGAATCGGATCAGCCGGTGACGTGGGCGCAGTCGGCGGAGGGATTGACGATTGACACGAGCGAGACTGTGTTCAAGACCGATTTGGCGGCCGCATGGAAGGTGGACTTGCGATGAAGTCAGCTTATGCTGGAGCGCCATCGGCAGAAGTAATTGGGCGGGTGCTGGACGCGCTAGGCATACATGGCGCGCGATACAGTGTGGATAACCTGGGCAAGTATAGCAATTTCACACATTTGGTCAGGACTGAAAACGAAGCGAGGCAAGCGCGGAAAATCGTCCTGCGGCGGTATAATCCGGAAAAATACGAAGCAGGACATGACAAGCATTTGTGTGAATTTCACGCCTTGAAGCTGTTGACGGCGCGGGAACTGCCGGTGCCGAAGCCACTGCTGCTGGACGAGGATGGGTCGCTGCTGGGTTTGCCGGGCATCGTGACCGAGTTTGTGGCGGGGAGGACGATTGAATTGCCGGCGGAAGCGGCGCGCTGGGGACAGATGGCAGCGGCGGCAGCGCGGATGCTGGCGCGGATTCATCGGACGCCGTTCAGCGAAGCCGACAAGCGCTACTTGATGAATGACGATGTCGAAGTGGCCTGGTTCATCAAGGACAGGACGATCCCAGATTACATGCGGGCGGACCGGGATGGCAAGATGGTCTGGCATCTGGTGAATGAGCATTGGGGGCGCTGGAGTCCGGTAGAGCCGCGCTTCGCCCATACCGATTATTGGTCGGGCAATATCCTGTGGCAGGGTGACGAGATCACGGCGGTGCTGGATTGGGAGGAAGCCGGCTATGGGCATCCGGCGGCCGATGTGGCTTACGCGCGGATGGGATATTTCATTGAAGGCCTGCCGGAAGCGGCTGATGAGTTTCTGCGGGTCTACGAAGTGGAGGCGGGCTGGAAGCTGAGCGATTTAGCCCTGTTTGAATTAGCAGCGAGCGCGCGGCCGATGGTGTCGCCCACTGAATGGTTCGCGCATCCTTACATGGAAGAGGGTTTTCGGCGGTTCATCGCGGGGGCGCGGGAGAGGTTGACTTCAGCAGCTTGATTCTTCTCAAGCGGAAACAAAGCAATTTCGAGAAAACAGAAGCACCTGAAAAAGTTTCGGGCGACACAAGTTTCGCCCCTACATTGCTTGATTTGGCGAGCGACCTGATGGGTCGCCCCTACATTTTCGCTAATCTACGTCACGATAGTAGCGTTCGTCATCGACTTCGGCTTGCAGGCGGTGCAGTTCGGCTTTGAGCTCAATGACCAGATCGGCATTGGCGGGGTCGTCCACAATGTTGTTCAGTTCGTAGGGATCGGCCTCGAGATCGAAGAGTTCCCATTCCGGCTCGTAGGTTTCGTCGATGCTGCCTTCGGTGCCGAGGGCATCAGCGTAGTAGTAGATCAGCTTGTGGCGCAGGGTGCGAATGCCGTAATGAGCGTAGACGTTGTGATGGGTCTTGTGCATCCAGTAGCGATAATACATGCGGTCGCGCCAGTCGGCTGGGGTGTCGCTGGCGAGCAGTGGCGCGAAGCTGCGGCCTTGCATGGCAGCGGGCACGGGAAGACCGGCGAGTTCGAGGTAGGTGGGCGCGAAATCAACATTGAGGATCATGTCGGCGTTGACGCTGCCGGGGGCGATACCCTTGGGATAGCGCATGATATAGGGCATGCGCAGCGATTCTTCGTACATGAAGCGCTTGTCGTACCAGCCGTGATCGCCGAGGAAGAAGCCCTGATCCGAAGTGTAGACGACGATGGTGTTTTCGGCCAAGCCTTCGGCATCGAGGTAATCGAGCAGGCGGCCGACATTGTCATCGATGCTGGCGACGACGCGCAGGTAGTCTTTGATATAGCGCTGATACGCCCATTTCCGCAATTCCATCTCCGGCAAGTCATGCGGGATTTCGGCTTTCAGATCGAGGGGTGTGTGGTGTAGGCCCATGCGCATCTCGGCGGCTTCGGCGGCGCTGGCGCGGTTGGCGTAGTCATCGTAGAGCGTGTCCGGCTCGGGGATGTCTTCGTTGAGATACATGTGAGCGTGTTTTTCGTCCGGCTCCCAGTGGCGGTGGGGCGCTTTGTGATGGCACATGAGGAAGAAGGGGCGTTCGGCATCGCGGGCTCGCAGGAAATCGAGACTCATGTCGGTGATAAGATCGGTGACATAGCCTGCTACCGGGCGGCGTTCCGAGCCATCGTCGGTCGGGAAGATGAAGGTCGGGTTGTGATACAAGCCTTGCCCGGGCAGGACCGCCCAGTCATCGAAGCCGGTCGGCTCGTGCGCGGGACCTTGGCCGAGGTGCCATTTGCCGAAGATGCCGGTCTGGTAACCGCTGGACTGCAAGTCCTTGACGAAGGTGGGCAGGCGGTTGTCCATGTGGGTGCTGAGGGTGGTGACGCCGTTGATGTGGTTGTATGTGCCGGTGAGGATGGCGGCGCGGCTGGGCGTGCAGATGGAGTTGGTGCAGAAGCAGTTGTCGAAGCGCATGCCTTCGTCAGCGATGCGATCGAGGTTGGGCGTCTGGTTGATGCGCCCCCCGTAGCAGCTCAGGGCGTGGGAGGCGTGGTCGTCGGACATGATGAAGAGGATGTTGGGGCGCTGGTCGGGCATGGGATTCCTTCTTATTCTTTAAACACAGAGAGCACAGAGAAATGCGCCCTACGCTAAGCAATATAAGGATGGTCGGCGGCGAGCAGGTCCGCCTCCTTTAGCAGAGCCCAGAATGAGGCTGGCACAGTGACCGACATGGCGTCGATGTTCTGTTTGACGCGGTGGGGCTTGCTGGTGCTCAGGGCGAGAGCGACGATGCCGGGATGGGATTTGCCGAATTGGATGCAGACTTCGGACGGGACTTGATTGTGTTCGGCACATAGCTGGAAGAATTTTTCGCGCCAGGCAAATTTCTCCTGATGGTCTGGATTCGCCGGGTCGAGTTTGACATAGTTGAAGAATTCGCCGCCGGTGAGGAAGCCGGCATTGAAGACGGCCGAGTTGATGATGGCGACGCCTTTGGCGTGCAAGGAATCCATGAAAGCGAGCAGGTCGGCGGGATGTGAGTAGAGGGTGTAGCTGTTGGCGAACATGACCCAGTCGAGATCGACATGAGCGTCGATTTCGGCGATGGATTTCCAGTTCTTCGCGCCGACGCCGATGCCGGCCGCGGCGCCACTCGCCTTGATTTCGCCGAGGGCGGTATAGGCGCCGAGGATGTCATCGAAGCGGCGTACCCGGTCATCGGCTGAGTTGGCGGCGTCGAGGTATTCGTCGGGGTCGTGCACGGAGATGAGCTGGGTGCTGTAATCGCCGCCGAGGAGTTCCAAGCCTTGCTCGAAGCATTGCTTGATGCCGCTGTAGCTGATGTCTTGCACGGCGTCGTGCTCCAAGCCAAACCAGGCGCCGGGCTCAAAGGTGGGTTCGGGGGTCGTCAGCGGGGCGCGCAGCCAGGCGAGCTTGTTGCTGATGATGACTTCGTCGTCTTTGATGCCGAGCTCGCGCAGGCAATCGCCCATGACTTCCAGCGCCAGGCCCGCGCCGTATTTGCCGGCGGAGTCGATGACAACCGGCGTGGGCAGATGCTCGAAGATGGCGCGCATGGTTTCGAGTTTGGATTCATAGCTGAAGACGCGAAACAGGTTGCCGAGGGCGGTGGAGCCAAAGACGACAGGCGGGGTCTTCAAGCCGGTGTTGCCGAATGGGATGGGTTGCATGTTAATTTTCTCCATAATTCAGATCGAAGGACTTCAGTTCAGTGCCTAGCAGCGCATCGGGATCATAAATTTTGAAAACCGATCTACTTCTGTGACGGATCATGGTGTGCGCCAGGCCCTTCAGGTGGAAGCCAACCTGATTTGTGCTTGTTGCGGAAACTTGCTAACCGCTGTAATTCGGGGTTCATGAAATCATTTTTAATTTGCTCGTGCGTCGCGCGCACCGATTTCTCCGCTTGTTTTGCGGTTTCTTCATCAGCCATGCGCCCATTCTCATTGTTCTTCGCACGCAGCTCCTCCAATGTTAGTTTATGTCCTTTGAGAGTGTTGCAAGGTATACAGAGCGGCATACGGTTAATGACCTTGTCTGAACCGTTTTGATGTGACGATACTTCATGATCCAAGGCGAAGTAATGCGGTTCTATGAGCTTGCCACACCCCGGACACACAAACTGCCTACCCTTAGCTACTGCCTTTCCGAGTACGGTGAACATCTGATCGTAATTCCAGCTTGACCAATCTGTCACGACAGTCTCCCTTATATGCCAGCAGGAACCAGTGAGATGAAGTAATTTTGCAGTAGTGAGAAATATCCGGCACGGTTTCTGTGACGGGCTGCCAGATTGCTGCCAAATGTAGTCTGTCGATCATTATACCGTGTCTGCCGGGCTTTCAAGTATTACAAAGATAGTGCAAACTCCGCTCGATTTTGTGTCCACAAAAGTTGCGACAGAGACTCGATTAGTTTAGGGATTGCCAAGAGCGCTGGGATTCCCTCGCATCGGTCTCTTTTCTGTTGTATTGCTCTATCGTGTGCACGTCTACACGCATATAGCGCATACTTGCAGCGGGATAGCCACAATTGAGCAATCCAGCCGCTACAGCGTCAACGTCTTCGGGAACCAGATCCACCAAATCCACAACGGCACTCATGTCTCGAAGTCGTCGCTCACTCGCGGCGGCAAAGCGGCAATCTCAAACTCTGTGCTTAGCTCGCCCACATCGCCTTCGACATCCTCAACCCTGATATCCAGTTGATACTCGCCCGGCAGTTGCGTCCCCGGCTCGATCGTATAGGACTCCTCGGTCGAGACGACTTCGCCGTCAACCGCGTATTCAATGCTCTCAATATCCTGGTCGGCGCGAATCTCAACCGTAATCTGCGTATCTTCCCGCAAGGCTTCCGCGAAGATATCCTCCGGCAAGAAGAGCAGAGGCACCGGTATCGGCGCCCGCAGCCTGGCTCTGCCCGAGGCCGTCTGGCCCTCGGCGGTCCTTACATTAAGCGTAAACTCGTAGCGCTCGCCATCGGCTGGCACATCGACGTTCAGGCTTACGATATATTGGCTGCGGAAAAGGAAAGTCAGGTTGCGATAGATATCGCCGAGTTCTTCCGGCAGCGGCGAGTCATAGAATGCAGCGTTGGATTCCCGCGCGATTGCTTCGAGGAAGCGTCGGTCGATATGCCAGCCCAAGCCAATTGAATACACCGGAACACCGTGAATTGTCGCGGCTCGTATGGCATCTTCACGGCTGCGCTCGCTGATATCGCCGTATTCGCCGCCGTCGCTGAGCAGCACTACCGCCTTGTGCGGCAGCGGCGCTTCGATAGCCGTCTCGATGCCCAGCAAGGTCGCGTCGTAGAGAGCGGTCTTCCCGCCATAAGCCAGGTTGTCAATCGCTCGAATGAGCCGCTCGCGGTCAGTCGTGTAATCCAGGACCAAGCGCGCATCGTTGCTGAAAGTGACGATGGCTACGGGATCATCCGGGCTCAGCGCCTCCAGATAACTGCGCGCGGCCGCCTGCGCCTGGGTCAGCGGCCTGTCCGCCATGCTGCTGCTGGTGTCAATCACTAGGACACTCGCGAAATCCAAATCGTCATCGGTGACATTTTCCACACCGGTGACCTGCGCCAAACCCGCCAAGTCTCCCCCAACAGAGAAGTTGTCGATGTCTAAACCCGATACCAGCTGTCCGCTGGAATCCAGCACGGAAGCGTTGATTGTCACTTGCGTCAAATCTGTGGAATCGACGCCAATGACATTGAGAGAGATTCCTTTCGAGTATCTCCAGTATGGCGTTAAAACGACTGGCGTGTCTGTTGATATGGGTGTGTCTGTTGGTGAGAGAGTCTGAATCGGCGCTTCGGTTGGGGGGTCGGTTGGGATGGGCGTGTCCGTTGGGACTGGCGTGTCCGTTGGCGTTCCTGCTAACGGGCAGCCTCGATTGGCGGATGGCCCCGCCTCATTCGGGCAGTCATCTTGGAATGTATCCAGGCCGTCATCGTCCAGATCGCGACAACCGCGGGGAGAATTGGGCGCGAACTCGTTAGGACAGGCGTCGAATGCGTCGCGTATGCCATCTCGGTCAGCATCATCGACATAAGGGCAGCCCTCGTTATCGGCATAACCAAACTCGCTTGGGCATTTGTCTTGGTCATCAGGCATGCCATCGAAATCCGCATCATCAGTTTCGCTAGTCGGACGCGGGTTCGGGGTGGGCGGCGCTTCCGTCGCGGCGGGGGAGACGAACAGGTTTGCGCCCAAAGGCGTGAAAGTCGGCGGAGCAGTCAACGTAGGCTCGGGGGTCAGCCGCCTTGTCTGATAGTTTGCGATCATGTCCTCGGCAATGCGCCGCACAGTGTTCGACGGGATGGCGAAACCGAAGTTAGTGCCTCCGAATCGACCGCCGTAGCCAGCAGAATTTACGCCAATGACTTCTCCCAATAGATTCAGCAAAGGACCGCCGCTGCTACCTGGCGCAATAGCGGCGTCTGTCTGAATCATGCCTTCCAAGATAGAGCCATCATCAAATACAAGTTCACGCTTTAGTCCGCTGATAATGCCAGTGGTCAGGGTGGCTTCCAGCCCGAATGGATTGCCTATTGCCAGAACGGACTGCCCAATAGCAAGGTCGTCGGAGTCGCCGAATATTACCGGTTTGAGACGAGAAGCCGCAGTATTGACTTTTAAAACAGCGGCGTCCAAAAACGTATCCATATCTATCAACACCGCCGAGGCTTTCGCGCCATCGTGGAAAACGACAGTTATATCTAAAGCGTCTTCGACGACGTGGGCGTTGGTCACAATATGTCCATGCTCGTCGACAACAAAACCGGTTCCGCTGGCATCGTCAAACAAGCCGATTTCGACTTCTATCGATACAACCGATGGGCTAACTCTGCGGTAGACTTCAGCTATGTCTAATGAGGGACGTGGAGAATCGTCAGCAGCCGATACGCTTGCCTTTGGTTGCAGCAATAAATTGGCTAGGGCGATAATCATACAAGCTAGCAAGCAAATACAGATGAAAAGGCGCGGTCTCTTCACGTGAGCGTCAGATTCTCTATGGAAATATTAATCATTGGAATATACCGAATCGGCTAGGAATAGACCCGTTCCGCCAAACGTGACTGGCTGCATGTTATTCCTCCCGGTAGTTCAGTTCGATCATTTGATGCCCGTTCACGACCGGCACGTTGAAATGAATCCTGCCATCGCTGATGTTGAAGTCCAGGCTCGCGCCGGATGGCGCCAGCTTGACCGACTTGATTGAATTGTCAGAGCAGATGGAGATGGGGATGTTGTAAAGGGGAATGATGTCTTCAATGATGTCGATTTGGCGGCTGCGGCGGATAGGAATGTAGTGCAGCAGGTGCAGGACCAGGCGATTCTGCGCCATCTGCTCGTTCAGCATGACTTCGAGGGTGCTGGGTCCACCGTGCTTGACCAGCGGCTGAGGCAGGAGCATATCCAGGGCGTTGAGGAAAAGCGTCCGACACCAGCGCGGGGCGTTGTGGTAGTACTGGGTGAAGATGGGGCTGGAGAAGGTGATAACCTGCCCTCTTCGTACGATGGCGGCGCCGGCGGATTCACCGGATGAGGGCGATTGTCGATGGGAGCAGAAGTGCTCATAAGTGCGGTCGAAGACGGCCGGCGTGATATGCGCCAGGACATCGGCATCTTCGGCTGCGTTGAGGTCCAGGCCGCGGATGTACATGGCGTGTTCGGTCGGCGGCAGGCCTTTGCCGATCGCGCCTTCCGGAATGATGTATTCAGTATAATCGCCGCGTTCGTATTCGATCCCGCGCACAAGCTCGCCAAAGCGGTCGCGCGGACCTTCGCCGTTAAACGTTACGGGGAGCGCATCGAGGGCAAAGGCGGATTTGTCGGCGTTCAGGCCGGATTCGAAGGATGTGATCAGGGCGCCGCCGCCTGCGAGAAAGTCGTTTATTTTGTCGTTGAGCGCGGCATCGACCGGGATATCGTCAGGCAGGATGAGCAGCAGGTAGTCGCTGAAGTCCGCTTGCGAGTCAACGATATCGAATTGATGGCCCCCTTCCTGCAGCATGCTGTGAACGCCGCAGATTGAAGGCTGCAGGCCGCGGTTGTCGACCGGCGCGAATTCCTCGGGCGTCATGACCGCGATGTCGCTAAGGGCGCGCGCGCCGACGCACCAAGGCTCCTTCGCTTCGATCTGTTGATAGACATTGCCGATCAGCCCGTAGACATGTTCTTCGATCTTGCCGTCCGGCGGGAGTTGATCGCCAACGAAGGCGCCGCAGCCCATGGCGATCATGCGGAAGCATTCGTATTCCAGCGCCTCTTGATTCTTGAAGGAGTGGAAGTCGCCCCAGGCGGTGTGGAACTTGCCGGTGTGGCCGAGGCAGGGCAGATCGAGCGTGCGAGCATAGCGCATGGTCAGAGGGAAGTGGATGTAGCCCCAGTGGCCGCTGGGCAGGGATTCCAGTTCCCAATGCGTGAAGGCGGAGGCGTTGCGGCGGTTGTGCGGTCCGACATGGCCGCGATTGTAGAAGATGGTGCAATCTTCGCTGAATCCCCGGACGTGAGCGGTCATCTCGCTGCGGAAGGCATCCAGCACGGTGCCGCCGTATTCGAGGCGCGCGGCTGGATCGCTGGGGTCGAGGCCCGCTTCCAGCATCGCCCGCGTCGTCCAGACTGAGCTGTCATCGACGGCCTGCACGATATCGAAGAAGAAGCCATCGACGGCGGGCAGGCAAGCGAAGATGTCGGCGACGTGGGCTTTGAGGAAGTCCATATAAGGCGAGTTGAGGGCGAGGCGGCGGTAGAAGCCGGCTTCGTACATGCCATTGCCATGATAGCGGCCGTCTTCGTTGATGCAGAGCCACTCTGGATTCTGGGTCGCGGTCAGATGGTCCCATTGGATAGTGGTGTAAACGGGGACGCGGATGCCGCGAGCCTGGCAGGCTTCGATCTGTTCGACGAGCAGGTTGCGCTCGAGGTGAGGGTGGATGCGCTCGGGATGTGATTGGCTGTCGTAATAGATCCAGCCGTGATGGCCGCGGGCGAAACAGGTGATGGAATTGACGCGGGCTTGGTCCAGCGTGTCGGCGAATTCATCCGGATCGAATTTCGAGCCGATGCCGGCGATGGCTTCCGAGGTGTGGAAGTCCAGATGAATCTGCCGCATACGCATGGGAAAATCGGACATCAATGAGCCTCCTGCCTGATTTGCTTGACAGGCACCTATCGCTAAACTAGACTCTGCCAGGTTAGGCTAGCACAGCCAACACGCGCACAAGTATATGTCATGGCTTGCTGAGGGGCAAACATTTAGCAATTTGCAAAAAAGCGCTGATTCGAACAGGAGAAATAATATGACTGTAGCGGCTGGGAAATACGAACCGACTTGGGAATCGCTGAGCCAGTACGAGATTCCCGAGTGGTATATCGATGCCAAGTTCGGGATCTTCATCCATTGGGGGCCGTACTGCGTGCCGGCTTTTGGCAACGAATGGTATCCGCGGCGGATGTATTTGCGGGACGATCCGGCTTTTGAGCATCATCGAGCGATCTGGGGCGAGCATACCGAGTTCGGTTACAAGGACTTCATCCCCATGCTTACCGCGGAGAAGTTTGACGCGGCGGAGTGGGCGCAGCTTTTCAAAGACGCCGGCGCGCGCTTTGTGATGCCGGTGGCGGAGCACCACGATGGCTTCGCCATGTATGACAGCGATCTGACCGACTGGTGCGCGGCGAAGACGGGACCGAAGCGCGATATCTGCGGTGAGCTGGCGGCGGCGGTCCGGGCGCAGGATATGGTCTTCGCGGTGTCATCGCATCGGGCGGAGCACTGGTGGTACTTCGATGGCGGGCGCGGCTTCCCCTCGGATGTGCAGGATCCCACCAATGACGGCCTGTATGGACCGGCGGTTGAGGCTTCCAAGGACAAGACCGATCGCGCGGCTTGGAAGCAGAAGGATTGGCAGCCCAGACCCGACGCGAAGTTTCTGGAAGATTGGCTGGCGCGCTGCTGCGAGTTGGTGTACAAGTATCAGCCACAGGTAGTGTGGTTTGATTGGTGGATCGAGCAGGTGGTTTTCGAGCCCTACTTGCAGCGCTTCGCGGCTTATTATTACAACCGCGGCGAGGAATGGGGCAAAGGCGTGGCGATAAACCACAAGTACGATTCTTATCCGGAAGGCGTGGCGGTATTTGACATCGAGCGCGGGCAGCTAAGCGATGTGCGCAAGTTCTTCTGGCAGAACGATACATCGGTGTCGAAGAATTCCTGGGGCTACATTGATAATCACGATTACAAGACGGCGGCGGACATCATCGCTGATCTGGTCGATATCGTCAGCAAGAATGGCGCGCTGCTGCTGAATGTGGGACCGCGCGCCGATGGCACGATTCCCGAGATTGAGCAGGACATGCTGCGGGAGATCGGGCGCTGGCTGGCGCTCAACGGCGAAGGCATATACGAGACGCGGCCCTGGTCGACCTTCGGCGAAGGTCCGACGCAGGTGCCGGAGGGCGCCTTCACCGATACGGCGCGGGAGGCTTTCACGCCTGCCGACATTCGTTTCACGCGCAAGGGGGATACGCTTTATGCCTTCTTGTTGGCGCATCCGCAGGGAGAGGCGGTAATCACATCGCTAGCTGATGTCAATGTGGCTTCGGCGCGAATGCTCGGTTCGGACGAGGTGATTACCTTATCGCAAGACTCAGGTGGACTGCGCTTGTCTGTCCCAGCGGAGATGCCGTCGGCGCATGTGTGCGCTTATGCGATTGAGTTGGCGGACTGAGATTAAATTTACCACAGAGACACAGAGGGCACAGAGAGATGACAGAAGTAGAGTATTTCAAACCTGAGCGTGGTCAGCGGCCGGGCGCGAATCAAGATCCGCGGCTGGATTGGTGGCGCGAGGCGAAGTTCGGCATGTTCATCCACTGGGGCGTCTACGCTATTCCGGCAGGCGTCTGGAAAGGCGAGCATATCGCGGGCATCGGCGAGTGGATCATGCTGCGCGCCGAGATTCCGATCGCGGAATACGAGCAGCTGGCTGGGCAGTTTAACCCGGTCAAATATGATGCCGACGAGATCGTCAAGCTGGCGAAACAGGCGGGACAGAAGTACATCGTCTTGACCTCGAAGCATCACGATGGCTTCTGCATGTATGGTACAAAAGAGACCGACTACAACATCGTCGACGCCACACCTTATGGGGTGGACATATTGAAGGACCTGGCGGAGGCTTGCGCGCGGGAGGGCATCAAACTGGGCTTGTATTATTCGCAGACGCAGGACTGGCATCATCCCGACGGCTACGGCAACACCTGGGATTTCAACGAAGAGGAGCAGGATTTCGCCGATTATATCGAGAATTACGTCAAGCCGCAGGTGCGGGAGATACTGAGCAATTACGGACCGATCGCGATTATCTGGTTTGATACGCCGCGGATTATCGCCCGGCATCAGAGCCAGGAATTGCTGGAGCTGGTGCATAGTTTGCAGCCGGACTGTCTGGTTTGCGGGCGGCTGGGCAACAAGCTGGGCGATTACGCCACGGCGCAGGACAACGCCATCCCGCCCGAGTTGCAAGCCGAGATCGACTGGGAGACGCCGGCGACCATCAACGATACCTGGGGTTTCAAGACGCATGACTACAACTGGAAATCGATTAAGCAACTGATATGCAATCTAGTGGATATCGTCAGCAAGGGCGGCAATTATCTGCTGAATATCGGTCCGGACGCGGAAGGCGCAATACCCCAGCCGAGCGTCGAGCGCCTGGAAGCGATGGGCGAATGGCTGGATGGGCATGGCGAGGCGGTTTATGGGACGGAGCCGGGACCGATTCAGAGCCTTGATTGGTGCCGGACGACGCGGAAGGGCGATGCAGTCTATCTGCATGTCTTTGACTGGCGGGCGAATGGCCGTCTGGTTCTGCCGAAGATGGATGTTCAGAACGCTGAGTGGCTGGACGCATCAGTGGACGCGCCGCTTGCGGTGAACCATGAAGGCGATAGCACAGTGATTTTGGGTCCGGCCGCGGCGCCGAATGAGCATGTGACGGTGATTAAGCTGTCCAAGTAGACGTATGCGGGCGACACCGTGTCGCCTAGTCATCAGGTGATTTATCGCGGGCGACCCAAGGGGCGCGTAGACACTGCCCTTCGGTCGCCCCTACAATTCAATCTAAATGCGAATTGTTTAACCGCGCCTTCACCTTGTCGGGCGTGAAAGGGATTTCGCGCAGGCGGAGATCCACCGCGTCGAAGACTGCGTTGGCGATGGCGGCGGGCGCCGGGTTCTGGGCCGCTTCGCCGGCGCCGAGGAAGGGAAGGCCGGAGCGATTGATGATGACGGTCTCGATGGTCGGCGCGGCTGTGAAGGGCAGGATCGGGTAGGTTTCCCAATCCACACTGGTGATGCCCTGCTTGCCAAAAGTCACCGCTTCGTAGAGCGTCCAACTGGCCGCTTGGACGAAGCCGCCTTCGAGTTGATTGCTTAAGCCATCGGGATTGACCACTTGGCCTGCATCGGCGGCGATAACAACATGCTCCAAGTGAATCTCGCCGCTCTGCCGATCGACGCGCAGTTTGACGATGATGGCGCAATAACACTGCAAGTTTTTGTACTGCGCCAGCGCCAAGCCCCAGCCTTCGTCATTGGCTTGGGTTGCCGCACGGGAATGCCAGTTGGCTTTGTCAGCGGCCGCTTCGAGGACGGCGCGAGCCCGTTCATCGCGCAGGTGACGCAGGCGGAATTCAAGCGGGTCGACAGCAGCGGACCCCGCCAACTCGTCCATGAAGGATTCGATGGCGAAGATGTTGGCGTAGGCGCCGAGGCTGCGCAAGGCGGAGACACGGAGCGGGCTATCGGCGACAGCGTGGCGGACGACGCGTTTCTGTGGGAAATCGTAGAGCGGATCGGCATTGCGATGCGCCCCAGAGTGATAACCGCCCATAGGTCGCGGCTGCTGGGGCGCGAAGGGCTGCACGAGATGCCAGGCGGCCAATAGACCGGAAGTCTCCAGGTCCGCGGCGGGACGGGTCGAATGGGCGTAGCTCCAGACATCGTGATTCCATTCGATGATTTCGCCCACCTGGGACAGGCTCGCTTGCAACTGGAGCAGCATAGCGGAGCCGTAGGGTTCCCAAGCATGTTCATCCCAGCGCGACCATTTGAGCGAGATCGGCCGGCCGGGCAGTTCGCGCGCCACTAGCGCCGCATCGAGGGCGACATCGTCAGCGCCGTTGTGCCCGTAACAACCAGCCCCCTCGCGATGGATGACGCGGATGTTCGTTTCGTCCAGGTCCAGCACCTGCGCCAGCGCGCCGCGGAGTATGAAAGCGGCTTGGCTATGGGACCAGACCGTGAGCTTGTCATTCTCCCACAAAGCCAAAGCGGCTGATGGACCCAGGGAGGCGTGCATTTGGAAGGGGCGCCGGTAGGTCGCGTTGAGGGTCTGATGCGCTGTGGGCGGGGTTTGCCGAGGTGGAATGGGATCATCGGTGGCCGTCCCATTAACAACGAGATTGGATTGAGCCGGCTTGCTTTGCAGATCGCGATAGATGGCGTCGGCGGGCGGCAAGTCCTGGGTGAACGTCCAGGCAGCGGAGGCTCGCGCTTGTTCGGCGGCGGCGATCGCCTGCTCTTCGCGCTCGGCGACGATGGCGATGAACTGGCCGTCCTGAATCACAGCAACTAGGCCGGGCAATGTCAAGATGTCAGCGCGGGCGAAGTTCAGCAGCTGGGCATGATAGCCGGGCGGACGGAGGACGCGAGCGTGCAGCATGCCTGGCAGCGCCATATCCTGCACGTAGCTTTCGCCGCCGCTGACTTTGTTGAAGAGATCGATGCGCTTCGCCGCTTGCCCGACCAGATTGTAGGCGGCAGGTGACTTCAAGGACGCATCAAGGCGGACCATACGATTAAAGCGCTTGCCAGCGAGCAGCTCCCAGTAGTCCGCGCTGCGGCCGCTGAGGGGGTCGGTGATGAGACCGTCGCTGACAAGCAGATCCTGGGCGGGCGTCAGCGATTCCAGTTGCTCGAAGGCGAGGGCGAGCAGATGTTCCCGCGCGGTCGCGGCGGCAAGTCGGATGGCGATGCCGCTGGTCTCGAGCGAGCGGCTGCCGGTGGTGCCGCCTTCGTCAGGGCTGCGTTCGGTATCCGCCGTGACAAGGCGAACTCGTTCCAAGGCGAGATCCAACTCCTCGGCGGCGATTTGCGCGAGGGCGGTCGCGATGCCCTGCCCCAATTCGACCTTGCCGCTAAATACGGTCAGGCTGCGGTCGGCGTTGAATTGCAGCCAGTCGTCTATTTGCGGAAAGTCAGCGAGTGAGGGCGACGGTAGCGTATTGGCCGCGTCGATGATCGGCTGACCTTCGATCACTTGGCAGATCGGCGCTTCAAGCTTGCCCGTCCTCAGTTTGATGGCGCGGCGGGCGCGATCGTATACCCCGCAGCGGCAGAGGTTGTTTGCCAGGGTGGCGCGGATGTCTTCGTCTGTCGGGTAGCGGACGCGGTTGAGCAGGCTTTGGGCGGCGATGATCATGCCGGCGGCGCAGAAGCCACATTGGGCGGCTTGTTCTTCGAGAAAGGTCTCTTGCAGGGGGTGCAGGTCCTCCGCGCCAGCCAGACCTTCCAAGGTGGTGATTTGCAGCCCGGCGGCGCGCTCAACCGGCAGCTGGCAGGAAGGCACGGCGACGCCATCGACCAGGACCATGCAGGCGCCGCAGAGCTCTGTGCCGCAGCCGTATTTGGCGGCTTTCAAGCCGAGGTCGCCCCGCAGGACATAGAGCAAGGGCGTGGCCGGGTCGAGGTCGAGTTGATGCGACTGGCCGTTGACGTGGAGCGAAACCTGCTGGCTGGTCATCACATCAGGACTCCCCGGTCGATATACTTGCTAAGAAAAAAGCCCGCTGGGCGGGCTCATGAGTGCGGAGAAGGTGGGATTCGAACCCACGTACGGTTTCCCGTATCCGCTTTCCAAGC
>WTGB01000131.1 GCA_011523735.1 Chloroflexota bacterium | reverse complement strand
CGTTCGGCTGGGTATGGCGCGGCAGGATCAACCGCCGACCATCGGTGGTCGGCAGATGAACATCGACCATCTGGAGGGTGGCAAACTTCTCCAGGATCGCCCGCGGGGTCAACCCCGGTGCACGGGGGCGGGCCAGGTTCTTGCACGTGACCTGCAGGCAGTAGGCGATGAAGGAGACGAAGATATGTGCTTCGATCCGGTCCTCGCGCTGATGGAAGACCGGACGAATGGCGAGGTCCTGCTTGAGTTCTCTGAATGACTGCTCGATCTCGCTCAGCTGCATGTAGTATTTCCACAACGTGGCCGGGTCTTCGCTGGTCAGGTTGGAACGCAGCAGGTACCGGCCTTCCCGCCGCCGGAGCCGGCGGAGCCGGTTGCGGCGCAGGCGGAAGCTGAAACCGTTCTTTGCGAACTCTTCTTCCGTCCCGGGCACCCGGACTTCAACCAGGTTCCAGGCCCGGCCCGCTTCCTTCTTCGCCGCCCCGAGTTTCAGCAGCAGGGCATCCCGGCGGTTGGTTTGCCGCCTGCACGAACTGCAGCAGCAAACCACAGGAACATGTTCATCGTACTCAAGTCAATCCGGTGTGGGCAATGGGGGCAGGCCAAGCTCCTTGAGAAACGCGTTGTGCTTCATCGTCGATTCCTGAATCTGCCTCTCGATTTCGACCAACTCGGTGTGCGTGGCCGACAGATCAATCGTGACTTCCGGCTTGGCCGTGCTGACATAGCGGGAGATATTCAGGTTGAAGTCATTGGCCCTAATCTCTTTCATCTCCACACGTCTGGCGTACCGTTCGACGCTCTCCGGGCGCTCCCGGTAGGTATCGATGATCTTCCCGATATGCTCGTCGGACAGGAAGTTCTGCCGCTTGGCCTTCTCAAAATGCTCGGATGCATTGATGAACAGGACATCATCGGGCTTCTTGCACTTCTTCAGCACGAGGATGCAGACCGGGATGCCGGTTGAGTAGAACAGGTTCGCCGGCAAGCCAATGACAGTATCGATGTGCCCGTCATCAAGGAGCTTTCGGCGAATCTTCGCCTCAGCACCGCCACGGAACAATACACCGTGCGGCAGGATGATGGCCATCACACCGTCATCCTTGAGGTAGTGAAAGCCGTGCAGCAGGAACGAGAAGTCTGCCGCCGACTTCGGCGCCAGTCCGTAGTTCTTGAAACGCATGTCCTCACCCAGGGCCTCGTTCGGGGTCCAGCGGTAGCTGAATGGAGGGTTGGCGACCACGGCATCGAAAGAGGGTTTTTTTGCTGGATTCGTCTCGCGGAGCAAGTCCCAGTCGTTGGTCAGCGTATCACCGTGATAGATCTCGAACTCCGTATCCTTCACCCCGTGCAACAGCATGCTCATCCGCGCGAGGTTGTATGTGGTGATGTTCTTCTCCTGTCCATAGATTTTGCCGATGCCGTGCGACCCCATGCGCTTGCGTACATTGAGCAGCAGCGAGCCCGAGCCACAGGCGAAGTCCATGACACTTGTTAAGTATTTTCGCTTGCCAGTCTTCGGTTCCTGGCTGTCATGCGTAACAATTGCAGAGAGAATGTCCGAGATCCGCTGCGGTGTGTAGAATTCACCCGCCTTCTTGCCCGAGCCCGCAGCGAACTGGCCGATCAGATACTCGTAAGCGTCGCCCAAAGTGTCGCTGTCCGTGGAGAACTCCGCGAGGCCCTCGGCGATCTTGCTGATAATCGTGCAGAGCTTCGCATTCCTGTCTGGGTAGTTCTTACCAAGCTTTTCGGAACCAAGATTGATTTCCGAGAAAAGTCCTGAGAAGGTGCTCTGGAACGACTCGTTTTCGATGTGCTTGAAGCCCGCCTGAAGCGTATAGAGCAACTTCTCGTGCTGGGTTCGGGCCATGTGGGCGATACTCGCCCAGAGGTACTCCGGCTGTATGACGTAATGCGCCTTGAGCCGCATCTGCTTTTCAAAGTCTGACACGTCATCGGCGTTCTGCTCGTACCACACAGACAGGGAGGAGTGCCCGTCGTTACCAACGGTGTCCGGGTCGGGGTAGTCTCGACCGAGTTCCTTTTTCGCGGCCTGCTCATAGTTGTCCGAGAGGTAGCGGAGAAACAGGAATGCAAGCATGTAGTCGCGGAAGTCATCGGCGTTCATTGCCCCACGAAGCTGGTTGGCGATGGCCCAGAGTGTTTTCCCAAGCTCCATTTGGTTGTTCTTAGTCATGGTTTAGTTCGCATGGGTGACAAATGCGTACTGCGTGTTCAGCTTTGTAAGAATCTCATCAAACAGCGCTAAGTCGTTCGGTGCGAGAAGGTCAGATTCGTAGTAGTAGACATCCCTGTGGGTGAGTGTGTGCACGATTCGGGCGGTTTCATCCGGATTCTCAACGCCGATATGTTCAAGCACATGCCTGATCCGGCCAGACCCGAGGAACGAAGACACGTTCTCCAACAGCTGGCGTAGCAGAGCGAAGTGGTGCGCGCGAATATCGTTCTCCTTCTTCGCCTGTTCCAGCACCTGGAGTACACGGAGATGATAGAGGAACACGTCCTTACAATGGGTCTCCAGCGAGACCTCGCCGTGTTTACTGCTCAGGATGCTCGCCTTTGTCTTCGGCTTGTACTTGCTGCTCTTCTCGCCCTTCATCAGCCAATCAGACAGGATGGAAAACATCCCGACATGATGAGTGGCAATGATGATCTTCCGGTCATCAGAGTGTTGTTCGATCAGGTCGTACAGCGTTGATGCAGTCACAAAAATATTATGGTCGTCCAGACTTGAGACCGGATCGTCAATAAATATATGGTGAGTCTGAATCTCCGCCCAGCCTTCCACTTCCATCATCGCCAGAAAAAAGCACCAGACAAAAATTCGCTCCTCGCCGCGAGAAATTTTTATCGCTGAATCTTCGCCGGGCTGCTTCCTTGTGGGGAAAAATAAAATCGACTCGATTCCCTTCTCCACATCTGCATGCATTTTCAAGCGAAAGTCGAAGCCCGGTCTGTACAGTTTCAGCTTTGCGTGAATGTTGACTTCGTTAAGATCGGCGTGAAGCCTATTGAGACTGCTTGGGAAAACGGTGAGTCGAATGTCGGTCTCACTATTCTCAATGTCATTGTTCCAGACGAAGAGATCCTCACTGTATGCATTGTAGTAGATACCCGTATGCGTTCCGTCCTCCTTTTTAGTCGAATTCTTGTATGCGACTGAAAGCCGCGTCTTCCCAACTGAATTGAAAGCGTACAACAAATGAATGGTCAAAGGGTCGTCTCGTAATTCGCGCGCAATGTCTTCTATGTTTGCCATTTTGCCTCCAGACTGGGAAAGAGTTGCTGCATCAGCCCTTGCTTGTGCTTTCGCAGGACCTCAAGTTTCCGGCTCTCCGCCGCGATCAGGTTGTCCAGCAAACCGAGGCAGTCGGCAATACGTTTTTGTTCAAATTTGCTTCGAGGAAATGTGATAGCTAAACCTCGTAAGTCTGGACCGTATATTCGAGTTATGGTTGTCGAGTTCAATGCGCTCCAATTAACATTGGACAGGACATTAAGCAGGAATTCATTACTCACTTCCCGTGTTGGATTATCGATCCACACGATGTTTGAATCTTGGAAATAAGCCTCGTTACCATCGTATGCCAAGCACCTGCCAATCGTCCCGCTACAGGTGATTAGAATCTCTCCAAAACGAGGAAAATTGTATTTCGATTTGTATTTTTCAAAGAGACTCTTGGAAATGAAAGCATCTGGTTCTCCTCCCAGTGTTCCAATCTTGTAGAACGGCACTCCTCCCTTCAGGTTGGTCTGGCTGGCGAATATCCGTTTGCACATGAGAATTTCTGAAATCTTGCCTAGTTGCTTCTCCTGCCATTCGGACGCATTGCGAAACTCTGGAAACCGCAGCTTCGGCACGGTTTCACCGGGCTCGGGAAAGAGCTGCTGCATCAGCCCTTGCTTGTGCTGCCGCAGGGCGTCGAGCTTCCGTCCCTCCGCCGTAATCATATCGTCCAGCGAACCGAGGCAGTCGGCGATCTTCTGTTGCTCAGGAGCCGACGGAATTTGCAGGGGCAAGTTTTTCAGATCATCAAGCCCGATACGTTTTCTTGTGGAACCTGTAGCTGTGTTTTCAACCAGCAATCTAAAGTGTGTTGAATTAATCAAGACATAAATAAAATACTTAATATATTGCTTCTCATCAACGACCAGCCTTATTCCGTCTGAACACATCACATACCTGTGGTTTGTATCAGGTATAAGGCATGCGCGCCCAACAGGGTCGCCCATTTTTGACAAGATTATTTCTCCCGGATAGATATTGTTACTTTGAAGCTCATCTGCTTTTTCATACGATGTAAATATTTTGTAATCATCTACAAATTCAGCATCGCCGATATTTTGAAGCTGAATCACCCTAATCCCTTCTGAAACATAGTCTGATGATTTCAGATTTGAACCAAAAGGCCCGCCAATAAAACTCCACTTTGTATTCTTGTCAGCTACATCAACAAGTCTTAACTTTCTCCAATTCCCCGCACTCTCAAACTCCGGAAACCGTAGCCGTGGCACCAATACTTTCGCTTCTCGCGTCATTCTTCCAGTCTGGACACGTGTTTCAGCGCCTTTTTCTCTGCTGATGTCAGTCGCCGTGCGACCTTCTTGACATCTTCGGCGGGCGGCAGGCTTTCAGGACGGATGCCGCGGTCCAGCAGCGTATTGCGCACGGCCTGGTTGTTGGTGATATGTTCGTGAGAGATTTTTGGCTCGTCACTCAGGTTATTTTCGCGGGCGTTGTGAATGGTGATCTCCGCAGCGAAGTCCTTGGCCTTGAGGATGATGGTGGGCGCGAAGTCGGCAAGCGGGCGACCGGCTGGTACACGCCACTGCGCCTTCATTGTCTGCGTGCTGTTGCCGAACAGCGCTTGGTCGCCCTTGCTGCGGATCAGGGCAAAGTTGCGGTTGCCGCCGGTTTGCTCGTAGATGATGCCGGAAAGTTCTTTTTCCGTTGCCGACAGCTTTTTCCGGGCCGAGACTCGCTCCACTTCCAGCAGTCGCTGCTCGATCAGTTCCACCTTGCGGGTCTGCATGGCGAAGTAGGTTTGTGCGAAGGCGATTTGCTGTTTTCCCGGGTCGCCATTCTGGGCGGTCAGATAGCAGGCGTAGCGGGTCAGCATGATGTCGCTGATTTCCCGCTGGCTGCCGGAGCCGAGTTCAACCATTTTGTTGATATCAACAAAATGGTTTTCAATGGTATGTCCTGAAACTTCACAGGCGGTTTTTGCTTTGCTGATCACGTTAAGGAAGTTGCGCCATTCCGAATAGCCGAGCAAATACTGCAAGTCCCTGGCCAGCCAGTACTCCACACCGTTTTCCGTCTCCTGGGCATGGCCCTCGAAAGTCTCTGTCAGGGTCTGAATCAACTCATTTTTCATCGTTTCTTATCCCTGTTACTCATAGGCAATCAACCCGGAAATCTCCCGGCCGTGTGCCCGATTTTTCAACACCGGAACCAGGTCGTCCATCAGTGCAAGTTCCCGTTCACGACGCTCACGCCAGCCGAGGTCGAGCGGTTCCATCAGGTCGGTGAGTCGCTCGCCATCGAAGATCATGCGCTGCAGGATGGTATCGACGAAGGCTGAGAGCGATTCGTTCGTCAGGCCATGGGCCTGGGCAAGGCCTTCGATTTCCTTTGCCTGCCGCTCACTCCTGAATTGCTCAAAACCGGCACGAATCTCATCCTCGTCGAGGCCCTCACCTTCCTTGAGGGAGCGGACGTACTCGGTGATCTCCTCGCGTACACCCAGAAACTTGGCATCGGACTCAATCAGTCCGATGAGTCGCTCTCGGCTGATCTCGACCCTTTGGGGATCCTGGCCCGAGTACTTGGCGATCAGCTTCATGATGTAGTCGTAATCGATGTCGGCGGAGGCAAAGAGGACAAACTCGAAATCGAGCTGGTCTAGCTCGGGGTCGGCCCCCTCGCTGTCTTCTCCTGGAGTGCCCTGCTGGTCCTTCAGGCGTTGGGCGGTTTCGATGTAGGCGCCGCGGAAGGCGCGGAGGTCGTCCCCGGGGAGAATCTCTTCGATCTGGTCCCGATGCTCGTCAGTCAGGTCGGTGTACTGATCCAGTTGTGTCTGGAGGCGCTGTACTTCCTTGAACCGCTTGACGAACTGCACCCGGGCCTCATCCCCCATCAGGTTGTTGACCTGGTCAGGCCTGGTTTCGAGGCCCTGCGATTGCATGAACTCATCGAGGTAGGCGACGGCCTGTTCGAATTTTTCGATGACGATGGGAGCCTTGTCCACCAGCCAGATCTCCTTCGCCCGGTCAGCCTGCGCCCCGGAGAACAGCGTGATGGCGGTATCGACGCTGGCCTGCTGCTGGCGGAAGTCGAGGATATGGCCGTAGGGCTTGGTCGCGTTGAGCACACGGTTGGTGCGCGAGAACGCCTGGATCAGGCCGTGGTGTTTGAGGTTCTTGTCGACGTAGAGCGTGTTGAGGTACACGGCATCAAATCCGGTCAGAAGCATGTCGACGACGATGGTGACATCGATCTTCTCGGTGCCCTTGTCGGGCAGGTCACGATTGGAGAATTTCTGGTTCTTGATGCGCTGCTGGATGTCCTGGTAGTAGAGGTCGAAGTTGTTGAGGTCGTGGTTCGTCCCATACTGTTCGTTGTAGTCGGCGATAATGTTCTTGAGCGCGGCTTTCTTGCCCTCGGGGTCGTGGCGGTTGTCTTCCTTCTCCTGCGGAAGGTCTTCCTGGATCTGCTGGACGTCCTGGTTGCCCTCCGCGGGCGGCGAGAAGACGGCAGCGATCTTCAGGGGCACGAACTCACGGCTGGCGGTCTGCCGCTCGGTCTGCAGCTTCTTGAAAACCTCAAAATATTCGATGGCATCGTTGATCGATGCAGTGGCCAGCAGCGCATTGAAGCGTCGGCTTCCGCTCGCGGTATCATGCGTGCCGAGGATGGCCTCGGCAACTGCCTGCTTGGTGAGCATCTGACCGGGTTTGGGAGCGGGAATGTCTTTTGGCTTGTAGTAATCGACATGGAAGCGAAGGACGTTCTGGTCCTCGATCGCGTGGGTGATGGTATAGGCGTGAAGCTGTTGCTGGAAGAGGTCCTCGGTGGTTCGCAGGGTGGCAGCCTCCCCCTCGATCTGCCTGGCGGTCGCGTTGTCCTCGAAGATCGGGGTGCCGGTGAAGCCGAAAAGCTGGGAGTTCGGGAAGAATTCCTTGATGGCCTTGTGGTTCTCGCCGAACTGAGACCGGTGGCATTCATCGAAGATGAAGACCATCCGCTTGTCGCGGAGGTGTTCAAGCTGCTGCTTGAAGGTTGACTGCCCTCGCGCGGTGTTCTGTTTGTTGCGCTTGCTGTTCTCGTCGAGAGCGAGTCCGAGCTTCTGGATGGTTGTCACGATGACCTTGTCTGCATAATCGTCGGACAGAAGGCGGCGGACGAGCGTTGCGGTATTGGTGTTCTCCTCGACGCAGTTCTTCTGGAACCGGTTGAACTCCTCGCGGGTCTGGCGATCGAGGTCCTTGCGGTCGACGACGAACAGGCACTTGTGAATGCTTTCGTTGGTCTTCAGCAGTGTCGAGGCCTTGAAGGAGGTCAGCGTCTTGCCCGAGCCGGTTGTGTGCCAGATGTAGCCGTTGCCGCAGTTTTGGTCGATGCAGTCGACAATGGCCTTGACTGCGTAGATCTGGTACGGGCGCATCATCAGGAGTTTCTGTTCGCTGGCGATGAGGACCATGTACTTGCTGATCATGTGACCGAGTGTGCACTTGGCGAGGAATCGGTCGGCAAAGTCGTCGAGGTAGGTGATCTTGGTGTTGTCCTCGGACGCAAATCGGTAGACCGGAAGGAACTGCTCATCCGCATCAAAGGCGAAATGTTGTTTATTGTTGTTGGTGAAGTACAGTGTGTTCGTGCGGTTGCTGACGATGAAGAGTTGCATGAAGCACAGGAGCGTTCGGGTGTAGCCGTTGCCGGGGTCTTTCTTGTAGTCGACGATCTGCTTCATTGCCCGCCGTGGATTGATGCCGAGCGTCTTGAGCTCAATCTGGACCACAGGGACACCGTTGATCAGAAGCATGACGTCGTAGCGGTGATGGCTGTAGTCCGTATTGATGCGGAGTTGGTTGATAATCTCAAACGTGTTTTTGCACCAGTCCTTGATGTTGACCAAGGTGTAGTTGAGCGGGGTGCCGTCGTCGCGGGCGAATGCTTCGCGGTTTCGAAGGGAACGCGCGGCTTCGTACACATCCTGTGTGACGATCTCATCAAGGAGTCGCTGGAACTCGCCGTCGGTGAGCGTGACGCGGTTCAGGGCTTCGAATTTTTGCCTGAAGTTCGCTTCAAGCGCGCCCCGGTCGCGGATGTCGGGGCGATATTCGTACTTGAGGTCCCGAAGCTTCGTAATAAGGGACTCTTCAAGATCGCTTTCGAGTTCCTTATTCTTGCCCATTCATTTTTTCTCATTTGGTTTTATCGCCGCTCGACCTGCGCGGATCGGTATTCATGCTCTGTATTTCGCTTAATGGGGCAGGCTTTAAGTCTGCCCCCGCGCCACTTTCAAGGCAACTTTTGATTTTTGTTTGGTATTTGTGTCGGCGGTCATTATAGACAAATTGGCGCTTGGTGGTGGCAGGGAATGCAGGACACAAGGAACTGCGCCAGATGTGAAGATTTCACCATGTTGTTCAGCAACAGGTTCAAGGATAGCCAAGTGGTTGGTCGTTAACCCATCTTTAACATTTTTCTCGCCACCTGAGGGGTCGACCCCCTGATTT
>WTGB01000133.1 GCA_011523735.1 Chloroflexota bacterium | reverse complement strand
ACAAGGGAGGGAAGGGGAGCGCAGCGCTATCGAGCCCGCCAAAAGCGACGAAAACCCCTCTCCCCCTGTGGGAGAGGGGTTTGGGGTGAGGGGTCCCGACTGGCCCCCCGTCGATGTCATCATCGGCAACCCGCCTTTCTTGGGCGGCAAGAAACAGAGACGTGAACTCGGCGACGAGTATATTGAGAGTTTGCTGATGGCGTTCCCACAGATTCATGGCGAGGCGGATCTCTCAACTTATTGGTTCGAGAAATCTCGACAGCAGGTCGAAAACGGACAGGCTAAACGTGTAGGACTTTTGAGTACAAACAGCATTCGAGGAGTACGAAGCCGACCTGTCCTAAACCGAATTAAAGAGACGGGTGATATGTTCATGGCTTGGGCAGATCGCGAATGGATTCTTGATGGCGCGGCGGTGCGCGTGTCAATGATTGGCTTTGATGATGGTTCAGAAAGAGTCAAAACGCTAGACGGCGAAACTGTTCAAGAGATTCACCCAGATTTGACGGGAATGATTGACTTATCAGCTGCACTTCCCTTAGCTGAAAACAAGGGAATAGGTTTCATGGGACTTTCTCCTACCGGCGATTTCCCTATTTCTGACGAACTTGCCCAGAAGATGTTACGCGCGGATAAGAAAAATCGAGACGTGCTACGCCGTTACATCAGTGGAAGGGACATAACGGCTCGCGACCGTTCTAATTGGATCGTTGACTTTACCGACTTAGAATTGCGCCAATCAATGAAATACGAACTGCCAATGCAATACCTCATCCAGCATGTAAAGCCATATAGGGACAATCACAAAAATGCGAAACTTCGCAAGAACTGGTGGCTCTTTGAAGCTACTCGAAAAGGTATGGTCAATGCCTTGGGCGGCAAGTCACGTCAGATAATGACTTCCTTAACAGCAAAACACCGATTCTTCGTGTGGTACCCGGTGGCAGCCCGCGCGGCTAATTCGGTAGTCGCAGTGGCTAGAGACGATGATTATATGTTTGGAGTGCTGCACTCCAAATTCCATACAGCTTGGGCACTACGGAAGTCTGGCTGGCTCGGCAAAGGCAACGATCCCCGCTATACCAATACCACCACCTTCGAGACCTTCCCCTTCCCCTGGTCCCCCGGCGCCGAAGACACCAACCACCCCGCCCATGCCGCCATCAGCGCCGCCTCTGCGCAACTGCACGAAGAACGCCAGGCTTGGCTCAATCCCGCTGACGAATCCTGTAGGGGCGATTCTGTGAATCGCCCGCCTCCGGCCGCCCTCAAAGACCGCACCCTCACCAACCTCTACAACGCCCTGGCTGTCTATCGCGGACTCGACGCCATGCGCGTCAAACCCGCCGCCGCAAACTTCGCCCCCCGCCTCTACGAACTGCACCGCGCGCTGGACGAGGCCGTCTGCGCTGCCTACGGCTGGGACTGCGCCGTGCTGGACGATGAGGAAGAAATCCTGCGCCGCCTGCTGGAATTGAATCTGGCGCGGGCTGCAACCTAATGGACGGTGTAGGGGCGAGCCGCCGGGTCGCCCGCGTTTGAACCACAAAGGCACGAAGGACACAAAGGGAGTTTGATGGCTGGCGAAGCTAGGCAGGAAGAGATACGCGAGATTCATAGAGCATATAAGTGGTTTTATGTCCTGATGGGCATTGCGATTGCGCTTGGCATCGGAATTCGCGCGTTCGTCATACGATTCTCTAATGTTAAGCATGTATGATCAAGCACGGTATTGGAACGGCGCAGTACGTGAGAGTCTTTTGGGTGGAGAACATGCCCGCAATAGAACATCTCGAATCGAATCTTTGGCTATTCGACGGCGTAGTTGTCAATCTATATAGCATCAGTTTTGTGGACGATGAAAAGGCACATCGCAGTTTCTGGATCGGCATCGACAGAGGTAGGCTTAGACACTTTGATATAGATGTAGTGCTAGTAACCAAGCAACTCATTGCGGAGAATGCTGACCTTGGAATCCAATTTTACCGTGTAATTGACTACGTGGCTCCTGTGTTTCAATTTGACTCCGGTGTGCAACATGCCGGGCTGTTTTTTACCTGGGAATGGACGCCTACCGAGCACTTTGCTAAACAGAATCAGGATTATCTGCTGCAACGTCAATTAGAAGAAGCAGACGAAAGGTCGCTACGCTCCATTTCTAGTCTAATCGGCCTGCTAAAGTCAAATGGTGTTCCCCTCAGTGAACAGCCGCCAAATTCACCGAAGCATACATGGCTAAATCATTTTCGGCCGACAGTTGAGCACATACAGTTGAGCACATAATGAGGTTCGGATCTGATTGCTGGCTACCCGCGTTAAGCATGTCAATTCTTTGCATCGACGCAGCCTATCAGGATTCAAGAGGTATATGGCAAAACCCTGAAACGCAAGAGCGGGGTTACACAGAAAAGATGTTACGTTGGTTATTTGACGGTGTTGACATTCGCGTAAGCCAAAAGATTCTCAATGAGACTATCCAGTTACTAGCAAAAGGTCTCGCCAACGGATTGAAGCACGACACATTTGTTCGGAAGCCCATCACTTTGTTTAATCCTTACTTAAGACATACTTTTAATGAACCCCCTAACTTTGCAGTTCACTTAGGCGGCGATGAAGCGAAAACAATATTGACAGTACGTGTGGATCTTCACGGTGATGAGCGTGTCATGGTGTTTCCAACGCTCTGGTGGGAGACTGTTCGCAATCGAATTGACCAGCATTACAAACTATGTTTGTGACCTTCGTGTCTTTCTGGTGCAAAAATCTCTGTGTTCTCTGCGCTCTCTGTAGTTCAAAAAAACCCCGCACCAAAATCCCAATACGAGAACATATGGTCGCCTATAGCGCCCCAAAACCTGCTACCCTAAACGTATGCGCCTGCCATCTCATCACCCGAAAACACCCCAAATCCAATGCAATCCCAACCACAATCCCGAAAAACTCGCTTGGAAACCCCCTTTTATCTATACTGTATCGATAGACATCGCCATTCTTCGCCCTTGTCATCGCGCTTCACTGTCACTTTTATGTCCCCTTTCTGTACTGCATTGGTACTTTTCAGGTCCTTTTTTGTTCCATTCTTGTCCTTTTCCGCAGTCGCCCCCGGCCTCAAGCTGCCCCCGCGCCCTCGGTGTAGGAAGTCAGTGTCTACGCGACTCTCGGCGGCAAAACAAGTCCCTCCCTGTGCTGCCCTCAAAGCATCTGAGGAGGGGACATCTTTGAAAGTCGCGCAGATTTCAAAGTCTACTCCCCCCGAATCATCGGAGAGGGGGAGCTAGGGCTGTGCGGGTTTTGGATTCGTATGCGGGCGATTCACCAGGGCGCGTACGGGTTTCGCAGGGAGGGGTGGGGTCAGGCGAGCAGGAGGATGCCGGCGCGGGTTGATTGGTATGGCAGGGGAAGCGGGGGTGGCGGCATTTGCTTTTTCCTCCGCAGTACGTTAAATTCGCTTTTGTTGAATATTGTCGACAAGCTGCACATTGCGATGTGACGCGCGTTGCAATGGAGACGCGGAAGGTATTCGAAGGAGAAGGCTATGGGATTAGCGACCAACGCCGGCCAATTGGTGGAGATGGCGGTCATCGGTTACGTCAGCCAGCCGACCGTCCGCGGCTATATTCCCCATGCCTCGGGCGAGTCGATGATCTTGCCCGGCATGTCCGGTTTCATCTACAACGCGCGCGTGGGCGATGCCGCTTTTGGCTGGGCGGCGGACCATCTCGAACCGGGCGCGTCAATCGCCCATCCCGACCTTGACGCCGACTATGCCATGCACTATTTGACCTGCATGGGCAACCAGGCTTTTCTGATGAGCGGTTTGGCGGCCGGCACGGAAGGCATCGTCACTGGCGAGCACGCGCGGCTGCTGGTGGATTTTCCGCCGGAGGTCGCTGATGAGATCGCGGTCGGCGATGCCGTACAAATCCGAACCATCGGGCAAGGTCTGCAATTCAGCGACTATCCGCATATCACGCTGAAGAAATGCAGCCCCAAGCTGATCGAGAGCATCCCGATTGAAGCGGTTGATGAGCGCAGGATCCGCGTACCGGTGACGATGGAGCTGCCGGTGCGGATCATGGGCTCGGGGGCCGAGTTGAACCCGGATTTCGTCGACCAGGATCTGATGTCCGGCGATCGCGCGTTGATGGCGGAGCTCGGGATTGACCAGATGCGGCTCGGCGATTTGGTGGTGATTGACCATGCCGATCATCGGCATGGCCGCGGTTACAAACCGGGCGCGGTGACTATCGGCTTGTGCATCCATGGCGACTCGATCATGACCGGGCACGGTCCCGGCATCCTGACGCTGATGACCTGCGCCGAACCCTGCATCGAGTGGGTGATCGACGCGGGCGCCAATATTGACAATTATCTGAATATACGGAAGGCATCATGAGCGCAAAGAATAACGCCAGTCAAGTCATCAGCGTATCGGTCCAGGGCGTCATCACGCCGCCGCGCATGCCGCCGCTGCCGGCGATGCCCTACTCGCTCGCGGCGGATGGCAGTCCTTTTCTGCTTCCCGCTTATGGCAGCATCGTTTACAATGTTTCGGTTGGCGATTCAGCGTATGGCTGGCTGGCGGATTGTGTGCATCCGGGCGTCAGTGTCAAGATGGAAGACGCTAGCGGCAACCGCGGCTTGAATGTGCTGTCCTGCGTCGGCAATACGGCGATCGTCATGACCGGCAATGCGAAGCGGGCGCGGGGGGTTGTCACTGGCAAGACCGGTCGCTTCTCCGAACATGTCATCATCCACTTCGAGCCGGATGTGCGGGAGCAGTTGGCCATCGGCGACAAGATCGTCATCAAGGCGAAGGGCACCGGTTTGAAGTTCGACGACCATCCCGATGTCATGCTGAAGGGCTGCTCGCCGGAATTGGTCGATGCGCTTGAGGCGACGACCAATAGCGAAGGCAAGCTGTCGGTGCCGGTGGTGGCGGCTGTACCGCCGCATCTCCTGGGCGCGGGCGCAGGTTTGTTCAGCGATGGCGGCTCCATCCACATCCAAACAGCGGACAGGGAGGCCGTCAAACAAGCCGGCTTGGATCAATTGCGTTTGGGCGATGTCGTGGCGCTGACCGATTACGACAGCAGTTGGAACCACGGTTATTTGCGGAATGCGGTTGGCATCGGCGTGATCGCCCAGGGCGACAGTCCTCGCGCCGGCTACGGTCCCGGCATCTCATTGATTATGACCTCGCAGAGCGGCGATATCGCGCCGTTGGTCAGTCCGGGCGTGAATTTGAAGGAACTGCTGCTTTGAGCCAGCCCAATATACGCAGACGGTCGGGCGAACTAGATAGGTCGCCCCTACAACGTCACATCTTTCAGAAGACTGTAGGGCGACCCGGTGGGGCGCGTAGGTCGCGTAGACACTGACCGCCGACACAGCCCGCCGGTCGCCCGAATAAAGAGAAAATGGGAATAGACTATGACTTACATAAAGCACATGGCCTTTGCCGTCAACAGCGTGGACGAGACGTTGAATCGTTATCAGAAGCTGCTCGGCGTCGGTTTGGAAGCCAAAGTCGTGGTCGCCGAAAAAGCGCGAATCAAAGTCGCCATCTTTACTGTCGGCGATATCGAATATCAGCTTAACGAATCGCTTGATGGCGATGGTCGCTTCAGCAAATGGATCGCCGAGCGCGGCGGCGAAGGCTTGCATCATATCTGTTACGCCGTGCCGGATATCGATATGGCGCTGGCCGAAGCGCAGGCTCAAGGTTCGATGCTGCGCGAATGCAGTTCTTGCAAGGTCAGCGGCAGCCACCCGCACCCGGAGGGATATGTCGCCTTCTTGGAGCAGGAAACAGGGGGCATCGAAATCGAAATCATGCAAGTTTACACGCCGGACGAGCTCGAGCAGTACAAGTCGATCCGGGGCATATAGTCCGTGGTCATCGAGATAGTTCGCGTTGATGTCGCCGCGCTGGATGCTTTTGTCCGGCGAGCCTTCATCGCGATGGGGCTTTCCCAGGCGGAAGCTGAGCATTGTGCGGCCGGCTTGATGCACAGCGAATTGCGCTGCCTGCCGGGCCAGGGACAGGGCGTGGGACGGCTGATTGGTTATTACGACCGCATCGCCAAGGGTTTGTACAGACCGGGCACAGAAATCGAAATCATCAAGGAATCGCCCGCCCTGGCGCTGATCGACGCCAATATGGTCATGGGCTCGGTAGTCGGGCAGGAAGCGATGGCGATCGCGGTCGACAAAGCCAAAGCTTGCGGCATCGGCGCCGCCTTCGTCTGTAACAGTACGCATTTCGGTTCTTCCGGCTTCCACGCGCGGCGAGCGCTGGCGGATGGCTGCATCGGCATCGCCATGACCAACGCCGGGGCGGAGATGGCGCCCTGGGGCGGCCGCGAGCCACGGGTCGGCACCAACCCTTGGGGCTTGGCGGCGCCGACCGGCGGCAGTTTCCCGGTCGTGCTGGATATCGCGCTGACGACCGCTGGCAAAGGCATGATGCGCTGGCATGAGCGCGAGGGCAGGAAGATCCCGCTGGATTGGGCGCTGACGCCGGAGGGGCATGAAACCGACGAGCCGACCGCGGCGATGGCTGGCGCGCTGCTCGGCATCGGGCAGTACAAGGGCTACGGCTTGTCCTTATTCACCGATGTCCTGACCGGGGTGATTACAGGCGGCGGCTACGGTTTGGCGCCCTTCGCCGATCGTGGCAGCGCCAAGCTGGATGTCGCTCATACATTTATCGCGATCGACATCGCCTGGTTCATGCCGGTTGAGACTTTCAAAGCGCGGATGGACGCCTTCATCGCCGAGGTCAAGAGCAGCACCCTGCGTCCCGGCTTTGACGCGATATATGTGCCGGGCGAGATTGACTACCTGCGCGAGACCAGCTACCGCAAGCACGGCGCCCAACTCGATGCTAAAGTTTACGAGGGCCTGCGTGAGTTGGCGCAGACGCTCGATATCGAATTTGATATCTAAGGACCGCCCTCAACAAATCTGTAGGGGCGATTCTGTGAGTCGCCCACCAAGGAGAAACCCAGCCCAATGAGCGCCCCGAAGTCCCTCGCCCGTCCGCTTGCCGCCCGCGTCGCCGGGCTGCCGGAACTTGCTGCGCCGCCGAGAGAAAATCCGCCGCTGCCGCCCCAGGTGATCGCGGCGGCGGAAGACGCGCTGGCCCGTGGCGAAACCCATTACACCGATCGGCCCGGCATCCCCGAGTTTCGCGCCTGGGTCGCCGCGCATTTGCTTGATCGCTGGGGAGTGAGGGTCGACCCGAGCGAGGTGACGATCACTTGCGGCTCGACGGAAGCGCGGTACGTCGCGATGACTTTGCTGGCGGAGCCGGGCAGCGCAGTGCTTTGCCCGGGCGACAGCAGTCGGATAGAAGGCGCGCTGCAGCTTCTGGGCGCGCGGGTTGTCGATTCGATACAAGCTGATGTCGGGCTGCTGTATATCACGCCGGCTGTCTACCGCGAAACGGCGCTCGAGGTGCTTAGACGGGCGGAGGAAACGGACTGGTGGATCGTCTGGGATCTGAGCTTCGAGAGGCTGGACGACTTCCATCCGGCGCAGAACGAAGCGCTGGCGAAGCGGGTGGTCACGATTAATTCGCTGTCGGACAGGCTGGCGGGCTGGCGGCTGGGCTGGATGGCGGGCTCGGAGGCGGCGCTGCGCTTGCGAGCGGGCAAGCAAGCCATCACCATCTGCACGACGGCAGTGTCACAGTGGGCGGGCTTGGAGTTTGCGGGGATGGGCGACGCATGATTGAGAATCCCAATATCCCGGAAGCGGTTCGGGCGGTCGCGGCGGATGGTACGCAGTTGCGCTACGCTCTGATGGAGATGGCGCGGGAGATGGAAGATATTATCACGCTGGGGCGGGGCGACCCCGATTTGCCGACGCCGGCGCATATTGTTGAGGCGGCCAAGCGGGCGATGCGGGACGGCTTAACGGGCGCGACTGATGTCAGGGGCATGGAGCCGCTGCGCGAAGCTATTGCCGAGCACATGCGCGCGGTCAACGGTTTGGCGCTGGGGTCCGACAATGTGATGGTAAGTACCGGCGGTCAGGAAGGGCTGTTCTTGGCGGTGCAAGCCGTCATCAACCCGGGCGATGAAATCATCGTGCCCGACCCGCGTTACACCTCCTACGATGACGCGATCAAACGCGCCGGCGGGCGCATGGTCATGGTGCCGACCACGCGCGAAGACGCCTTCAACCTGAGGCCGGAGGCGGTGGAAGCGGCGATAGGTCCGGCGAGCAAAGCGCTGCTGATCGTCACGCCGAGCAATCCCACGGCTGGCATCGTCACGGAAGAGCGCCTGCGCGCCATCGCGGAGGTCGTCATCCGCCACAACCTCATCGTCATCGTTGACGAGATTTACGGCAAGGTTGTCTACCCGCCCTGGCGGCATTTCAGTATTGGTTCGCTGCCGGGCATGGCGGAGCGGACAATTACGCTGGATGCTTTCTCCAAAGCTTATGCTATGACTGGCTGGCGCTGCGGCTACGTAGCCGCGCCGGCGGATGTCATCGATGCGATGGCGCGGATCAAGCAGGTGACTACTGGTCCGGTCGCGACGGTGTCGCAGTGGGCGGGGCTTGCCGCCATCACCGGACCGCAAGATTGCGTCGGCGAGTATCTCGATATTTACATTGCGCGGCGCCAGGTTTTGCTCGAGGGTCTGGATCGTATGGGTTTCGCTTATGGCGAGCCGCGCGGCGGTTTATTCGTCTGGGCGGATAGCTCATCGACCGGCATTCACGCCGCTGAGCTAAGCTACCTGTTATTGAAGGAGGGGCGGGTTTTGATCTTCCCGGGCACGGCCTTCGGCGAGAAATGGCGGGATTATGTGCGCATCACCATGCTGGAGCCGATCGAGACTTTGCGCGCCGCAGTCGAGAGGATGCTGCCTGTTTTGGAGCGTTATCGTATGTGAGTTGTGTATTGGCGGCAGATTGCTTGCTGTTAGCGGGCGCCTTTGCCCCCTCACCCCCCGGCTCCCTCTCCCACAAGGGGAGAGGGGGAGCTAGCGTTGTGCGGGGCTGGGGTTTGTGGG
>WTGB01000020.1 GCA_011523735.1 Chloroflexota bacterium | reverse complement strand
CTGGGCGATTGGCTGCGCGATTTCCTCGATCCCAATATCCGCGCCCGCGCCTAGCGTCAGTATACGAGGAGCCAACGTGGACAACATAAATACCAGGGGATTCCGTATCCCGCGGTCTCGCACATTCGAAACGCATCACGCGCTTTGCGACGAATTCATGGCCGCCATTGAACCGCTCGTCCTCAACACCTACAGTCACTCGGCAAAAGTGCGTGCGGAGCTTGAAGCGGCCTTTGCCACCGAGATGGGGGCGAAATACGCTGTCGCCGTTGGCTCCGGCACTATCGGTCTCTTCCTCGCCCTGCGCGCCTGCGGCATCAGCGCCGGCGACGAAGTCATTACGATAGCGAATTCGGATATCTCCACGACCGCCGCCATCACTAACTGTGGCGCCCAGCCCGTGGTCGCGGACGTCTTGGCCAGCGACTACACCATCGATCCCGATCAGGTAGAAGCGCTTATCACACCAAGAACCAGCGCCATCTTGCCGGTCGATTTGCATGGCCACCCCGCCAATGTCAAAGCGCTGCGACCCATAGCCGAGCGCCACAATCTCACAATCGTGGAAGATGCCGCCTTGGCTACCGGTGCTCAGGATTATGGCCGTCCCGTCGGCGCTTTCGCCGATGCGGCTGCCTTCAGCCTGGCGCCCTTCAAGCCCTTCGGCAGCGCCGGCAACGGCGGCATGGTCGTGACCAGCGATGAAGAGATCTACCGGAACCTGTGCTTGCTGGCCGATTACGGACATGCGCCCCGCGGCCCCAATCAACCCGATGCCTACCAGAACTATATCGCCGAGGGCTACAACGTCCCGCTGGACGCCTTGCAAGCTGCCATCTTGTTGATTAAGCTGCCCTACCTCAAGGAATGGACCGCCAAACGCCGCGCCATAGGCGAAGCGCTTGAAGCTGGATTGGCCGGCACATCGGCTCGTACGCCCAAGCTCCGCCCCGAATCCGCGCCCACCTTCCGCTCCTATACCATCTGCGTCGACCGCCAACTGGAAGTCCATCAGCGCTTGCGCGAAGCCGGCATCGAAGCTGTGATTCACTATGCCCCACCCATCACGCATTATTCGGTCTACGCCGGTCTCTTCCCCAATGCCGACCAACTGCCCATCACCGAGCGCCTGGGACGCGAAATCGTCAATCTTCCCGTTTCGCCTGAATTTACCGACGAAGATGTTGACTTTATGATTGAAACAACGAAAAGCATTTTAGAATCATATGAGTAGGACGCATTGGTGACCCGGAAGGTCGCCTATCCATCTAGCAGTTGTAGGGGGGACTCTGTGAGTCGCCCGTTCACCTGATAAAATGTAGGGGCGAGCCGGTGGGTCGCCCAACCCGCCACCCAAAAGTTGTAGGGGCGAGCCGATGGGTCGCCCACTAGTACATAAGGAGAACCAAATGAACTTACTCGAACAAATCACCGATTACGCCATCAATCTGCAATTGGAGGACATCCCGGACGACGCCCGCGAACTCGCGAAAACCATCATCTACGACTCCATCGGCACCGGCTTGGGTGGTTATCAGCGCGCTCTGGGGCAAAACGCCGCGCGTTACGCCACGACTATAATGGCCGGCGACGAAGCGACGCTCTTGGGCAGTGGCGCCCGCACATCTCTCGAAGGCGCTGCCTTCGCCAATGCCGTCATGGTCAAGATCCTCGGCATGGATGACTCGCATCGTCAAGCTGGCCATATCGCCTCGCAAGTTGTTCCCGGGCTCCTGGCTGTCGCCGAGGTCTATGGCGCCACAGGTGAAGACATCCTGGTCGCCACTGTCGCCGCCTACGACTTCGCTGTGCGCCTTGGCCGACAAGTGCGCGCCACGCACCGCGAACGCGGCTTTGACATGAAAGGCACGGTCGGGGCGCTGTCCACCGCGCTGGCGGTCGCCCGCTGCGCCGGCTTCGACCGCGAGCGGATGCTCAATACCATCGCCCTCGCCGCTGACATGGCCTCCGGCACCGAGCAGTATGTATACGACGGCGGACGCTGCGACACAAAAGACTTGATATCCGGCTTTGCCGCACGCAACGCGGTCTTTGCCATGCGCCTCGCGGAAGCCGATTTTTACGGTCCGCGCAGCGCGCTTGACGGCAGCTACGGCTATTTCAGCGCCTTCGGCGACGGCTTCGACCCCGATATGTTCGCTGATCTGGGCGAAGACTTCGCTATTCTGGGCACCGCATTCAAGCCGCATGGCGGTTGTCGCCACACGCATCAAGCCATCGACGCCGTCCAAGCGATCTTGAGCGAAGGCGCCCTGGATACAACTGATATCGAGCGAATTGATCTGAGCACCTATAGCTACGCCACCAAGCCGATATTCCGCGTCGATCCCAATCCGCCCTCGCGCGAAGTCGCCGGTTTGAGCATCCGCACATCAACCGCCGTCGCCCTCAAGCATGGCAGCGCCTGGCCCCATAACTTCTCTGACTGGGATGAGCCGGAAGTGCGCCGCCTGCGCAACCTGATCGACGTACAAGTCAACCCGGAGATCGAAGCGCGCTATCCCGACTCGAACGGCTGCCGCTTGAGCGTCACCTTGGCAAATGGAGAGGTGCGCGAGACCTTCTTGCCGAATATGAAGGGCGAGCCCGAGTTCCGCATGACCGACGCCGAGCTTCGCGAGAAATTCAGCGTCCTCACGCGCGATCTCTTCCCGGCTGAACGCGCCGAACAGATTTACAGCCTCTGCCGCGAACTGGAGGCTGTCGACGACATCGGCGAATTGATGGAGCGATGCGCCGCCGCTGAAGCGCTGCCGGCTTAAGCGGACGGGCTGAATACGTACCAGGCTTTGTCGCCCTGGCGGATAAAACCGCTGACGATATAACCGGCCGCCAGCAACTCGGTCATCGCCGCGCGCACATAAAGCTGCCACTGCTGCGCCCGCTTGAGGTCGTCTCGCTTTAATGCAGCGATATCGGCTGGTATCTCAATGCCAAATTGGTTGTCGCTGCTCTGGGCGGGCTGACGATACTGTAGCGCGCCTCTTTTCTCAAGGACCACCATACTGATCGCATCCGGCAGGTCTTCCTCGCTTTGGAGGCGGCTGTGTCCACGCGCCGCTCGGTAGCCAGGCTCCGCCATTTTAATCACCTGTGGCGCATCAAGCCGCCACTGCGCTTCCAGCCGATCGCTGGCTAAGCCCGCGTTGATGCCGTCTTGCATAGCGCCATAATGATCCACCGAATATATCCGCGCCGTAACGCCAAGCTTGTTGAAGTTGAAATTTGCGTTGCCGCTCTGCAGCGGATCGAAAGTCCAGGCCATTTGCCGGAAACCATGCGCCAATGCCCATTCCCGCTGCGCCTGCTTCAGCCGAAAACCGATGCCCCGTCCTTGATATTCCGGGCGCACCCCCGCCATGTGCGACCAAAGCCATAACTCCCCCCAGCGCCAAGCCGCCATCCCGAAGCAGAAGCCCACCAGCCGCCCGCTGTCTTCCGCCGCGATGACGCTGCCGCCCGCATGAACAATCGCCCGCAAAGTATGCGGCGAGGACACCTCGACATCCTGCATGCTCCAGACCGCCTTCTGCAATTCAACCGTCGCCGAAAGCTCGGCCATGCTCTTCAATTCACGAATGACGATGTTGTCGGACATGACACCCAGGCCCCTTGGCCGCTCCAAGTCCTGCAATGATAGCAAGCGCCTCTGCGCTTGGCAAAACGCTGCCATTTGCCTATCCATAGCCGCCGACTTATAATCAGCGCGTTAAGCCCTCGCGCATGAGCGAGTGAATCTCAGTAATTCCAAGAATGTAAAGATAATTGGAGAGTACAGCTATTTGGACAGGTTTCGGGCGACCTACAATGTCGCTCCTACAGTCGACTTGATTTCTGTTTTCTCATAACTTAGTTGGTATTATTTCCGTGGTGAAACAAACTTGTGACAGCTTCGCCTTCCGATCGCCTCTCCTCATCCGTGCTAGACCTCATCGGCAACACGCCGCTGCTCGAGCTTTCGCGCATCACGGACGGGCTGGACGGGCGCATCTTCGCCAAGGTCGAATACTTTAATCCCGGCTATTCCAAGAAAGACCGTATCGCCCGGCAAATAGTCGAGGAGGCCGAAGCCAGCGGCGCGCTCCAGCCGGGCGATACCATCGTCGAACTCACCAGCGGCAACACTGGCACCGGCTTGGCCATCGTCTGCGCCGCCAAAGGCTATCATTTCGTCGCTGTCATGTCCCGCGGCAATTCACCCGAACGGGCGCGCATGATGACTGCGCTCGGCGCCGAAGTCGTCTTGGTCGATCAATGCCCCGATTCCTTGCCGGGGCAGGTCTCCGGCGCTGATCTGGCTCGCGTGGAAGAAACGGCGCAACGAATCGTTCGCGAGCGCGGCGCCTTTCGCGCCGATCAGTTCCAGTTGCCGGGCAACAGCCAGGCTCACTACCAGCACACCGCGCCCGAGATCATGCGGCAGTCCGGCGGCGTCGACGCCTTCTGCGATTTCATCGGCAGCGGCGGCTCATTCGCCGGTTGCGCCCGCTACTTCAAAGAAGTCGACCCCGCCATTCAATGCTACATCGTCGAACCGGCTGGGGCGGCCGCTTTCGCCGGCGAAGAGTTGACGCGCCCAAACCATAGAATCCAGGGCGGCGGCTATTCTATGGCGGAGTTGCCGCTGCTTGACCGCGATCTGGTCGATGGCTGCCTGCAAGTCAGCGATGACGATGCGGTGCAAATGGCGCGCCGTCTCGCCCGGGAAGAGGGACTCTTCGCTGGCTTCTCCTCCGGCGCCAATCTCGCGGCGGCGTTGCAGCTGTTAAAGGCAAAGCACCGTGGCGAGCGCATCGCTATCTTGCTCTGCGATTCCGGCTTGAAGTACTTGAGCACCGATCTGTGGTGAGGCGACTATGACCGAGCAAAGTCCGCAAGACGACATCATCCGCTGGATCCGCCAGCAACACGATAGCCTCTCGCCCAGCCAGCGCCAGGTCGCCCAATTCCTGCTCGAAGGCGGCATTGATGTCATCCATTTCACCATTACCGAAATCGCCGAGGCCGTCAGCGTCAATTCCTCCACTGTCGTCCGCACCGCGCAGGCGCTCGGCTTTGATGGCTTCCCCGAGCTGCAATCGGTCTTGCGCAGCCAATTCCTCAACCAGGCGAAGATCGCCCAGCGCATGCAAATCGGCTCACAGAAACTAATGGATTACCTCTCGGCCGATAAGGAAGCCGATGCCCACTTGTTCAACACCGTGCTGCGCGATGAACTGCAGACCCTGCTCGACTTGCCCCAGCATGTTCCCACACGCGTTTTCGACCGCGCGGTTGATATGCTGGATGCGGCCAAGCAGATCTATATCATCGGCTTGGGCTCATCCTTCCCGCTCGCCCTGAACTTTGGCATCGTCCTGCGTTATATCCGCCCGCGCGCTAGAGTGCTGACCCCCGGCATTGATCCCATCGCGGCGCAACTGATCGCGCTGAATTCAGAGGACTTGATCTTTTCGCTCTGCTTCGCCCGCTACACCCGCGAAACCTTGACTGTGATGGATGTCGGCAAGGAACGCGGCGCCTCTGTACTAACGGTCACCGACAGCCATGTATCGCCGGCCGCCATCCGCGCCGATCTCGCTTTGATCGTGCCCTTTCGGCTGCGGCTCTACAGCAATACGGTCGCGCTCTTCGCCCTGCTTGACGCCCTGCTCGGCGCCCTTTCGCTGCGTTATCCGGAAAAGACGCGCGAACGCCTCGAACGCCTCGAAGAACTCTATCAGCAATTTCACCTGTACGGCAGCGACGATGATTAGGCGCTGCGCGAAGCTCGTCCGCGGCATCATGGCGCGACTCCTCCCTAAATCTCCGAAAATACCCAAAGATCCCCAAAGCGCCGCTGAATAATATATATACAGTATAGATATAGCGGGTTTTTCGAGAAAGGGTGGTGTAGACTTTGAAATACGCGCGACTAAATGGTCACGCAGTCACCCAAGTAAAATACGCGGGCGCCGGGCGGATAGAATCAAGCGCTTCCAAGGCGCGTCAGCCGAAGGGGTCATCCAGCCAGGGATATTTGCGCAGGTCGACGCGCTGGTAGGGGATCTCCGTGAAGCGCGGCGGAATGGCGCCCGGTCCCGCCATATAGATGATCTCAGCGGCGATCGGCGCGAAACCGGCGTAGAAATGCTGCGTCGACTTCACCACCAGCAGCCGTTTGGAGGCCGGATCGATGCCAAAATTGGAGAAAACCGTCGGGCTGAGCACCTGACCGCGGTCGCTGTTGACGATGATATCGATGCCCTGGCAATGTAGCGCGACGCTGTCGCCGCAGGGAATCGCCAATTCGCCGTCGCTCTGGGTCCAATACTGGCGCATATCGGGGATAATGCCCGTCACGGTCACGTTTAAGTCCAGTGGATCGCCCGACATCGGTCCCATTTTGCCGCCCAAGCGCAGGTTCAGCGCCGCGCCCTCGCCGGCCGACATCGCCACTTTGACCGCAATCGGATCCCAGATCATGCCCAGCGCCGCTTCCCTCACGCCGCGTTCCAGCAGCGCCCGCAGCACGAAGGTGGAATCGCTGGGCGCCCCGCCGCCGGCATTGTCGGCCTGGTCGGCAACCACCACCGGTCGCGCCTCTATCGTTAGCGCCTTGTCCAACGCCTCATCGAGAGAAAGCGACTTCGGATCGAGGGCATGACGCAGGGCGAAAAATCGCTGGCCGAACTCCTGCGCCAAGTACGCCGCCAGAGTTGGATCGTCATCGGTCACCGCCAGCATCTGCGCGCCGCAAGTCGGCACATCAGCCCAGGGGAAGCAATGCGCCAGCGATAGCGACAATACGCCCGGGGCCGCCTCCCTCGCTATCATCGCATCGACGAAGCTCCGCATCGGCTCATACGGCGTCAAGAACAAGCCGATCATACGCGGGTCGTAAAGCGCCATGGTCGGCTTGACCTTGCCCTCAGCCGCGTCAGCGATGATGCTGAATAACTCCTCCGCTCGCTCGTTGATATCGGTATGCGGATACTCCTTGAAGATGACCACCGCGTCAGCATCGTCGATTAGCTCAGCCGTGACATCGCAGTGCAAATCCAGCTCGACGCCGATCTTGACATTGGGACCGACGATCTGGCGTACGCGCCCTACGATATCGGTCTCGCAGTCGTCGTAGCCCTGCGCCACCATCGCGCCATGCAGCGGCAGCAGGACGATATCGACCGGCAACGCCGCTTCCAGCGCTTGCAACAGCTCATCTCGCAGGCTCTCATAAGCAGCGCGAACGGTCGTGCCGGCTGGCTGGGCAAAGGCGTAGAGGCTGAAGATGTACTCCCAACCGCGTTCCTCACAGCGCCGGCGAAACACATTGAAGGGTCCGCCGAAGCCACCCATCTCCTCGCTCTCGTCGAGGTCGGCGGCGCGTATCACCTCGAAGTCCGCCAAGCCCGTCGGCATCGGCGAGAAGGTATTGGTTTCGGTTTCGATCCCACCGGCGAGGACTCTCATTGACTCTGCTCCTTGTCCAACGCGGTCACCAGAATATAAACCCTTCATCAACCGTGCGCAACAATTTCTGCGGCGCTTTTTGCAGGGGCAAGCTCTGTTGCTATAATAGGCACTGCTTTGCCGCGACCACCGCGGATAATGACTCGGACTATATCGAAAGATACTCACTTGAAAGCCATTCAGATTCAATCCATTAACCTGCACACCGTGCTCTTGCCCTATCTCACGCCCTTCGAGACCAGCTTCGGCGCGGAAACGGACAAAGTCGCCGTACTCGTTGAATTGACGACTGACGCCGGCATCGTTGGCTGGGGTGAATGTTCGATCGAATTCTGGCCCGGCTATGGTTCCGAGACGGCATTGACTGCCCAGCATATCCTGTCAGAATTCATGCTGCCCGCCGTTGTCGGCGAGACGATTGCCGACCCGCGCGCATTCCCGGCGCTGATCAAGCGCTTCCGCGGCAATCATCATGCTCGCGCCGGTTTGGAAGCCGCCGTCTGGGATGCCTTCGCCAAGTCCAACGATATGCGCTTGACCGATTGCTTCGCCCACTACGCTCCGCCCGGGCACGAGCCCGAGGGGCGGGCGACCGTCGGCGTCAGCATCGGCATTCAGCCTTCCCTTGAGGCCACCGTCGCTGTGGTGAATCAACGGCTCAGCGAGGGCTACGGGCGCGTCAAGCTGAAGATCAAACGCGGCTGGGATTTTGAAGTGGCGCGCGCCGTCCGCGCCGCTCATCCCGATATCCTGCTCATGTTGGACGCAAATAGCGATTATCAACCCGAAGACGCCGAACACCTGGCTCAGCTCGATCAGTTCAACCTGCTCATGATCGAGCAGCCCCTGTCGCATGACGACATCTTTTATCACGGGCAGTTGCAAAAGCGCTTGCGGACGCGTATCTGCCTCGACGAAAGCGTCAAATCCGCCAGCGATCTGCAAGTCGCGCTGCAAATCGGCGCGATCGGCATTCTTAATCTCAAGCCGGCCCGCGTCGGCGGCTTCAGCGAAAGCCTCGAGATTTATCGCATCTGCGTTGAAAATGATCTGCCGCTTTGGATCGGCGGAATGCTGGAAACCGGGGTGGGGCGGGCGGCCAATGTCTCCTTCGCCGCGCTGCCGGCTGTCAACCTGCCCTCCGATATCTCCGCCACCGACCGCTATTTCGCCGCTGACCTGACCGAGCCGCCCTTTGTGCTCGGCGCGGAAAGCACGCTGGCCGTTCCCGACGGCTACGGCATCGGCGTCGAGATCCAGCGCGACCGACTAGAAGAGGCCAAACAGCGCTGGTGGGAAAACAGGTCCCACGGAGGCGCGCGATGACCCTGGTCGACAAGATTCGCGACATCATCAAAGGGGCGGACATTCAGGCCGGCGTCGCCATCTGGCATATCGAATCAGGCGTCAAGCTCAATGTCAACGGCGATGAGCCTTTCCCCATGGCCAGCACTTTCAAAATCCCTATCCTGGCGACCGCCTGCCAGCAGTTGACCGCGGGCGTCCTCAGCCTCGATATGCGCGTCCCGCTGAGCGAGACAGCCGGGGCGGCGCGCTTGCATACGCGGAGCGTGGCGGAAATAGCGGCGGACAAGCTGGCGCAGGCGCCCCCACCCCAAACC
>WTGB01000005.1 GCA_011523735.1 Chloroflexota bacterium | reverse complement strand
CGGAGATGTTGGAGGGCACATCGACCAGTTCGATATTGACGCCCGGGTTGGCCGCTTCGTATTCGGCGACTAACTCATTCATCATCTGCGGCGGATCCGGATTGTTCTCCGTTGGCTCATCGGGATAGTAGGCGCCTACCGTGGCGAAGATGGTGATCTCATCCTGCGCCATGCCCGCAAATGCGCCGAACACGAGCAAGAAGAGCGTAACAAGCAAGAATCGTTGAAACATGATCATCTCCCTTCAATTTGCATGCGGTTGTAAGTGCTGTTAGATGTGGGCGAGTCTAACGTAATTGACTCGCCGATGTCAATTCACGACCCGCCGTTAGCTATTGCCCAAGAAAGCGTGTAACGCGCTGTTGAACTCAGCCGCCTTCTCGATGAAGGGCGTGTGACCGCAATCCTCGATCACAAGCTCTTGCACCGAGCCGCCAGCCGCCGCGTAGTTGTCCAGCACCTGCTTGATCTGCGCGATCATGGGCTGCGGCGGGCAGACCTCGTCGCCGGGCCAACCCGGCACGACGCCCAGTTTGCCGAATGTGGCCAGGTCAAACATCGACATATCGGCGATGACCTGGTCGCTGTCTCCGCGCAGCCACAGAATCGGCGGCTTGGGATTGATAGCGTACAATCGGCTGACATCCGGCTGGTTGTTAGGCGCCATGCCATTCAGCACGCCCCAGCGCCCGGGCGCGACGCCGGGCCAGTTCTCGGATGTGACAAAATCGCCCGGATAATCTTTTTCGCCCGTATGCGTTTGCAGCACGGACGTCAGCAGGTCTTCTTCGCGCTCGGAAGTGAAAGGCGGTTTCCAGTAGAAATTGTTCATCACATGGCGCGGGGTCATCTCGCCATCACCGCGTTCGCCATCTTTCAGCAGTTGGGTATATTGCGGATTGGCGACGCCGCCGCCCGATCCGGCTGCATCAGCGGCGCACAGAGTCCCTTCCGCGTCTTTTGTGCCGCCGAAACCAAAAGGAGAAACGGGCGCGATCAGCGATGCGCTGAGCAGGCGCTCCGGCGCGTCCATCAGAAGACGCCAAGTCACGCCGCCGCCCATGGAATGGCCCACCACATGCGCTTTTTCAATCTCTAACCTGTCCATCAGGGACAGCACATCATCAGACATATCAGCCAAACCCCGGCTGCCATCGACGGCCGCTTCGGGGTCGGCTTCGCCAAAGCCGCGCTGATCGAGGGCGATGCTGTGGTAAGCGCTGGGCAGAGCCAGCATTGTCTCTTCCCAAAAAGTCGCGGAGGTCAAGTTGCCGTGAATGAAGATGACTGATATCCCGCTTTCGTCGCCAGCGCAAAGAACACGGGTCGAAATTCGCGCGCTGCTGACAGTCCTTGCGTTGATGCCGGGCAATGTTGCTATGGACATGATTCGGCTCCCTTTCGCATGAAGTTATCGACGAGCAGACTGTAGCGCAGCCGCGTGAAGCGCGCCAGTTCCTCAATCAAAACGGTCCATAACGATCCGTTTGTGCGGGATGCGCGTAGACGGTGGCGTCATAACTCTTGCAAAGCAGATCCCACTTCACCCCCGCGTAATCCGGATTTTCAGAAAGATCATTGTGCTCCCAAGGATCATTCTCCAAATCATAAAGCTCGCAGATGCCCTTGTCGTGATAGACGACCAGCTTCCAGCGCCGATCGCGGTACATGGTGGCGTGGGTCTCATCGAGCAAGTTGGTCGCGGCGTAATGCTCAGTTCGGACAAATTCACGGTGTGAATCCGCTAAGGACTCACCGCGAAGCCGCTTAGCCAGTGAACGTCCCTGAACATAGGCAGGCGCCTCCATGCCCAGCAACTCATAAAGCGTCGGCGCGAGATCGACTAATTCGACCAATGCGTCGCTGATCTGCGGCTGAACCTGAGCGCGCCAGGAGATCATCAGCGGCACGCGCACCAAACCCTCATAGAAGCGGCAGCCCTTGAGCAGCAAGCCATGGTCGCCCAGCATCTCGCCATGATCGCTCATGAAGATGATGATGGTATTCTCTCGCTGCCCTGTCTGTTCGAGATGATCCAGCAGACGGCCGAACTCTTCATCGAGGAACTCAATCATGGCGTAGTAGGAGGCTTGAAGCTTCTTGTGCTTCAATTCGGCCGGATGCCGCGCCACAGTCTGAAAATCAATGCCGGCGGTTGTCAAACGATTCTGATGTTCCAGATCGCCGTCCTTAAAGTGAGCGCCGGGCAGCGTTTCCGGATCGTAGCGTCGATAGTATTCGTAAGGCGCGTCAAAGGGCGGATGCGGGTCGAAGGGATTGATGCTGAGGAACCAAGGCATATCTGATTTGCGATTGCGCCCAATGAACTCGATTGCCTTCTCCGTACACCAATGTGTCTGGTGGAGATGCGGCGGTACGTTGTCATTCTCCGGCGTCGGTTCCATGAATCCGCCGAAACCAGGATGCTTGTGCGAGTTGCGATAGTCATCCGAAGACAAAATGCCGCGCGGCTGCAAGACGGTATTGTGATCGATGCCCTGGCTTTTGATCCACTCGACATATTCGTTGCCGCGTTCATTGCCGCCCTTGTGATCGTGACTGTACTGGAAATAGTCATAGCCGTCATTCACGCGCTCTTCCCGCCGCAGGAAGGCGCTGGCCAAATGCAGCTTTCCAATCAGGCCGCAATCGTAACCCTCATCGCGCAGCACTTTGCTAATCAGCCGATCTTCAAAATGGCGCGGAAACATATGGAAGCCATTGCCGTTGACGCCAACCGCGCTGGGATACATGCCTGTCAGAAAGCTGGCGCGGCTCGGCGTACAGATCGGCGATTGGCAGAAAGCGTGGGTGAAAGTCGCCGACTCGGCGACGAAGCGATCGAGATTAGGGCTTCGAATATGGGGGTTGCCCAACGCGGCAATGGTATTGAAGCGCTGCTGATCCGTGCAGTACCAGAGGATATTCGGGGATGCCGCCATGGTTCTGCTCCTTTATGCGGGATCGGTTTGAATCCCGATAGTAGCTTTTTCCGGGTCGCTTCGCCCCCGCAAATAGTGATTCGTCACATTAGAGAGTAGAATAGGGAAAATCCGAATGGACGAGGAGAAGACCTATGGTGGATTTCGGACTGGGTTTGCTGGCGGGACCGCCAAAAGGGCAAAACGAACAATTCCTGACGGACCTCGATGCGACCCTGGCGCAACTGAAAGGCAGCTTCCGCAGCATCTGGATGACCGACCATTTCTTCTGGGATGGCGAACCGACCTTCGAAGCCTGGACGGTGCTGAGCTACCTCGCCGCGCGCTACCCGGATTTCGAAGTTGGACCGATGGTCCTGGGGCAGAGTTATCGCAATCCGGCGCTGCTGGCACTGATGGCGGCGACCTTGCAGAATCTCTCGGGTGGGCGCTTTGTCATGGGCATCGGCGCCGGCTGGAAAGAAGACGAATACCGCGCCTATGGCTATCCCTATCCTGAGCCGCGAGTTCGGGTACAGCAATTGGAAGAGACGCTCATCATCTTAAAGAAAATGTGGGAAGAGCCGGGCAAGGTCAACTATGGCGGGCAACATTATACGATTGCCGACGCCTGGTGCGAGCCGAAGCCACAGCCACGCATTCCGATTATGGTTGGCGGCGGCGGTTATACCACGATGAAGCACGCGGCCAAATACGCTGACATTTGGAATTATCCGGATTCGCCGCTGGACCGATACGCGCAACGGCAGGATATTCTCAGGCGACATCTTGACGATATCGGGCGTGATCCAGCGACCCTCCGCTGCAGTTGGTTTGGGCGGGTCGCCATCGGCAAGACGGAAGCCGAAGCCGTCGCGCGGGGCCTTTCCCGCGTCGACAAGTGGACGCCCGAGAAGGCCTTCGTCGGCAGCCCACAGCAAATCGCCGAGCAGATGAGCGCTTTTGTCGAACAAGGCTGCGATTATTTCATGATCGACATCATCGGCTCGCCGGACCCGGAAGTCCTCGGTTTATTCAGCGAAGAAGTGATACCCGCGCTAAATGGAGCATGAGAAAATGAACATCAAATGGTACGGGCACGCGGCATTTATCGTCACATCGAGCGACGGCGCCTCGGTGATCACCGACCCCTACACGCCGGAGACCTCCGGCTACCAGCCCATCCCCGATCATCCTGACATCGTCGTCACATCGTCGCTCAACGATAGTTTTCACGATCGCTCCGATCTCATCGGCGGCGATCCTGCACGCCTCAACATGCTGGAGGTGGCTCGTGCTGGCGGCGAAATCAAATGCAAAGGCCTGACCTTCAAAGCGATCGAGTCATCGGAGATGTATGACCACCCGGAGCACGAACCCGATAAATGCGCCATGTACCGCTGGGAGATGGACGGCATTCATATCGGGCACATGGGCGATGTCGGCAATCCCTTCACGCCCGAGGAATACGAATTCTTCCGCGACCTGGATGTCTTTCTCGTCTTGGCGGGCGATGTGCCGACTATCCGTCTCGATGATCTAAAGCGCGTCATCGACCGCGTGCAGCCGAAGCTGGTGATCCCGATGCACTTCCGCACGCTGCGCTACAAGCCGCGCAACATGCAGTGGATCACCGCTTTCCTCAGCCGCTTTGATGAAGCCAAGATCGATTTCCAGTCGGATTGGGAAGTAGAGTTGAGCCGGGCAGATCTGCCGGAAGCGACCCGCGTGCTGGTTTTGACGCACGCCCTGTAGGCAGGGTTCAATGCAAAAGCTTCAACCAACCTCGGCCATGCGACAAGCCGTCCTTGAGCAGGGCTGCTTTTCGCCAGCGGAGAACAAGCGAATCTATGACAAGTGGTTCGCGCCAGGACCGCGCCAAAAATTCCAAGCTGTGAATCGCAAATACAATCTGACCGATATGGTCATTTGTGATATTGGCTGCGGTTATGGGATGACCCTGCTGTACTGCAAATCCGGGTCTTATGGCATTGACATCGAAACTTATCAATCAGCCTTCGCCCGCAGCATCGGATTAACCGTATATCAACGCGATTTTCTCCACAACCCGCTGGAGGACTTGCCAAGAGTCGAAGCCATCTGGTGTTCGGCGGTGCTGGAGCATGTGGAGAGCATACACGTGTTTTTGCGGCGGATGGCTTTGTTGCTCAAACCTGGGGGATTGGTCGCGATTTATGTGCCCACTATTCCAGTGATACCTGCGCTGCGCTGGATACCCGGGTTGTACAAATATACAACTGGCTACCTGTATAGCGACCATATCAATGCGTTTACACCATCCACCTTGCGGTTCTTTTGTGAGCGGGCTGGCTTCGAAACGCTGGAACTCAGCCCATTCTTGCCGGGGATCGCTGCAATCGCAAATCATATCCCGCTTGTGAATCGCCTCGTCGATGGCTGTGTGTATGTCGGGCGAAAAATAGCGGACTGGGAATATCCAGAAGGGGCCACGCGCATCGCAACTACGGATAGCAAGGGTTTCATGTACAAGTGAGCTGGCATATCTCATCGGGGCATGTGCTTCTGGCGGGGATTACAGCCAGACAATGCTGTAAATCCCCGCTTTGAAGACACCACTTAGATCGCTGGATCGATTCCGCGATACAGTTTGCAGCCTGACGTTACTGTACACCGTAGATGGTAATATCAACAGCGCTATCCACAGTTCGGCGACCACCACTACCTTCAGGGGCAGTAACAACATCTGTGAAACCGCTCAAATTCTTATGGATATTGACTGTTTGTCTCCGAGCGTTGATCGCTAGAACGTCTCCGTTTTGATAAAGCGTGATGTAATGATACAGTGCGCCTAGATCTGTAAGCGCCACGCGTGTGCTGGTATTGACATCATCTGTGATCTTGCTCGTCAATATCCAGTGACCGGATCGGGTTCTGTTGTCATACACGTATAACCACAGGTAGTCCGACCAAGTTGTGAGATCCGTATCGCCATTTGCGGTGTAGGATCCCAACTCGGTGTAGCGCAGCCCGTGAGGCGACCATTGCGGCAATGCGCTATCCTTCTCGCTGACCAAAAAGTGCGGCTTGGTATCCGACGGTGGCGCCAGAGCGGCTTCCTCCCGCAAGGCGCTAAGATAAGGAATGCTCCCTACCTCAGTTGCCGTGTGCAGAAACGAGTTCCCGAGTTGCTCTTTGATTTGACCGTTGAGGTCGTCTGCGCTGACGAGCTCTCCGGTGACCCAGGTCTTTATAGTTGGTGCTGACATTTTTGCCTCCTGCTATATGTGAAATGTGGTTTAAGTCCCGCCCGCCGCATACCTATCGCTTCGGGTCGGGTTATCGAGGACTATAGAACATTAGTTCTATTTTTGCAAGGGTGAATTTCGTTAGAACCTAGTTTGAATGTATCGGGGGATCCAATACAGAGGAATCAAGGGGCGCTGGGGAAATTCACCGCGATTTGAGCGTGGTCGATTTTGTTATGACCGACCAGCGCAAAAGCTCGGTGCAGCGAAGTGAGTTTAAGGGCGGAGACGGTCCCTTATAGTTCGGCGAAGATTCCTTTTAACGCGGGATAAAGCGCCCGATAGATCTCGTAGCGCTCGGCGTAGACCGCAGCGTTAGCGCCAACCGCCACTTGCTCGCCGGTCTCAATCATCGCCTCGCAGGCGCTCGCCACGTCATCATAGAGATGGGCCGCAACCGATGCCAAAATCGCCGCGCCAAAAGCCCCGCCTTCCGTCGTATTGATATTGATCAGCGGCGCCGCCAGCACATCGGCGATGATCCCCTGCCAGACCGGGCTTTTCGCGCCCCCGCCGCTGATCCTGACCTCGTAGTCCTCGGGCAAGCCCGCCTGGTCGATCAAGGTGAAAGAATCTTTTAAGCCGAAAGCTACGCCTTCCAGGACAGCGCGGGTCATGTGACCGCGGCCGTGCCGAGTTGTCATGCCGACAAAGGCGCCCCGCGCCAGCGGGTCGGGATGGGGAGTGCGCTCGCCCGTGAGATAAGGCAGGAAGAACAAACCTTCGCAGCCAGCCGGAACGCGGTCCGCTTCCGCCAGCAAGCTGTCAAAGTCAATATCCGGGGCGAAGCTGTCTTTATACCATTGCAGACTGCCGGCAGCGCTGAGCATCACACCCATGAAATGCCAGGTATCCGGCAACGCGTGGCAGAAGGCATGCAAGCGCCCTTCGCTTTCATAAGCGTAATTGCTCAACGGCGCGAAGACGACGCCCGAGGTGCCGACGGTTACTCCGATCTTGTCCGGGGCGACGCAACCCATGCCGACCGCGCCCGCCGCTTGATCGCCGCCGCCGCCAACCACTGGCGTTCCCGCTTTGAGTCCAGTCGCCGCTGCGCCGGCCGCGCTTATCGTGGATGTCACCTGCGTGCCTTCATGGACCGGCGGCAGCCACTCGGCTGGTATTTCCAGCGCATCCAGCACCTCGGCCGACCAAGCGCGTTCCGCCACATTCAACAGTGATGTTCCCGCCGCGCCGGCCAGATCTGTGGCGTAGGCATCCGTTAGCTTATAGCGGATGTAATCTTTGGGCAGCAGCACCTGCTTCGCCTGCGCATAGACCGCCGGCTCGTTATCGCGGACCCAGAGAATCTTGGGCGCGGTGAAGCCAGTGACCGCCGGGTTGCCTGTCAATTCGATCAAACGCCGCCCGCCAATGCGCGCCGTCATAGCGTCGCATTGCGCCCCCGTCCGCTGGTCGTTCCACAATATGGACGGACGCAGCACTTCGCCATCCCCATCGAGCAAGACCAAGCCGTGCATCTGACCGGTCAAACCGATGGCGCTGATGTCCTCCCCGCTTAAGCCCGATTCCGCCAGCGCCCGCCGTATGCTCGCGCTAATACCCTCCCACCAATCGGACGGGTTCTGCTCGCTCCAGAGCGGCTGCGGCTGGCTGATTGGCTGCGGTGTATTGGCGACAGCGATGACCGCGCCGGTTTCATCAATGATCAGAGCTTTAGCGCCGGTCGTGCTGATGTCCAGTCCCATCAGATAGGGCATGATGTGTCCTTTCCCGCAGAACGACAGACGATATCTGTGACAGATGTAGGAGCGACTCATTGAGTCGCCCGCATACCCCTTGCTACCATTGTACGGGCGACCTGATAGCTCTCCCCTACATTACCTCATTCAACGTGATTAGCGCACACCCAGCAAGATATCGAAGGTCAACTGATCGAGGCGTTCGTAAGGCAAATTGCGGGCGCCCAGGCTGACGCGGTCAAATTCAGTCGCCTTCAGACGATCGACCACCGCCCCGCTGTAACCATCCGCTAGATAGGCATAGCTGCCATCATCGGTGTTGATCTCCGCGAGCAGCGACTGAATCTCCGCATCGGCGTTGTACTGTGCCGCCTTCTCTTTGAAGATCAAATAGGAGCGCATGCAGCCGCGGGCGAATTCCTTGACATCTTCGTACTGTGACGTGCGGTAGGCGTGGGCGTCAAAATGACGGCTGCCATCATAGCCAACATCCTCCAAGAAACGCACCAGATGGAAATTCTGCTTGATCATCATACTGCCGAAGCGGAAGTCCTGATCGTAACGGCCGAACATCTGGTCATTCAGGTCGATATGGAAGAGCTTGCCGGCGTCCCAAGCCTGCGCTACCGCATGCATGAAATTCAAGCCCGCCATGTGCTCATGCGCCACTTCCGGATTAACACCGACCATATCGGGATCATCCAGCGTGGCGATGAAACCCAGCATACTGCCGACGGTCGGGAAATAGATATCGCTGCGCGGTTCGTTGGGCTTGGGCTCCAGCGCAAAGCGATAACCGTAACTCTGGTCTTTCGAATACTCGCAAAGGAAATTAATCGCATCGCGCATCCGCTTGACGCCATCGGCCGGGTTCTTGGCGCTGTCGGACTCCGCGCCCTCGCGCCCGCCCCAGAAGACGTAGACCTTCGCGCCCAGCTCAGCGCCCATGTCCATCGAGCGCATCGTCTTCTGCAAGGCATAAGCGCGCACGGCCGGGTCATTGCTGGTGAAGGCGCCGTCTTTGAAAGCGGGATCGGCGAAGAGGTTGGTGGTCGCCATCGGGCAGACGATGCCGGTCTCCGCCATCGCCCGCTTGAAATCGGCGACGATTTGGTCGCGTTCTCCCGCGCTGGCGTCGATGGGCACGAGGTCGTTGTCGTGCAGGTTGACGCCCCAAGCGCCGACTTCCGCCAACATGTGCACGATCTCCACCGGCGAGATGGGCGCGCGGGTCGGCTCGCCGAAGGGGTCGCGCCCGATATTGCCGACAGTCCATAAGCCGAAGGTAAATTTATGTTCCGGTTGAGGGCTATAATCCGCCATTTCCGCCGTCCTTTGTTCATGTGAGGTATCACGAAGATTGTAACAAAAACTGTATCCGCTTGACAGAAAGGGCTGGGAGACACTGGAATCGACCCGCGAAAATTGCTTCTTGACAGATAGTACATTTGTTCTATAGTATTGGTATACATTCATATCAACTTCAGCATTGCGCCCCGCGGATTGGCTTGTGACAGGGCAGACCGCGCCGGCGCATTCACAAACCGAACTGGTGTTTGGCGAGGTGCACGATGTTGCATGCAGAAACGAAACCCCTTGATGGAACTCCTAGCGACGGCAGGCCGACCAGACCAAACCCTGTGCCGCGAACCCCCGTCAAGCGCCCGCCGGCGACAAGTCGTCCGCCGCCCAAGTTGATACGGCACACCTGGACAAGCCAATTGAGTATCTGAAGCGCTTTGCCCAAGGAAATATAGTTTCCGCGTTCGGGCGGTGAAAGCTGTCGGAACGAATGAGCGGGCAGAGACCAGCATGAGAATCACCTAACAGCAAAATCAGGAGAAAAACGTGAAACGCATAATTCTGCTTCTATGTACAATCGCTCTGCTCGTACCGTTGGCATTGGCGGAGCAACAGCGGGACAAATTGCCCGCGCCGACGAATTTTGGAATTGCCGGGCACTACGCTCATTGGGATGCTGTAGATGATGCGCGGCATTATGAACTGCGCTGGCGCTCTACACATATAGAGCCTTGGACCCAAGCGCAGGTTGGTGCCAACGAAACGAAGTACCTGCTTGACGACGTGCCGCTCAATCACGAACACCGATTCCAAATTCGGGCTTACTCGAAATATCAGGTACTCACTGACTGGACCCCAACGCTGATAGCTTCCCTGCCAGTGCCGCCGCCTGAAATCCCGCGCCTCACTCTGAGCTTTGAGGATGGCGCACTGCATTGGAACGAGACCATGCGCACGGAGCATCCCTTTTATCACGTCAGCTTTAAGGGTTGCGGCGGGCAGCCCCTCGGTGGCGATTTGGTGGAAGAACGGACGTACAGCAACTTCTCGTTTGTTGACTCAGACCAGATTGTTCATGTCTTGCAGGTACGGGCGCATAGCTCTGGCGATGTGTATACGGCCGATAGTGATTGGAGTGCGCCTGTTATTCTCTGTGCGGAAGATTTGGTCCAGCCGCCCACGCCGACGCCCAGCCCGACTTCCACACCATATCCTGAAGGCTATGAAACGCCAGTACCGCCTACAGTTGAGCCTACTGAGACGCCTGAGACGCCGCTATTTGAGTGTGAATCGTATGTATCGAATGTCGAAACCGAGATAACCATCGAGGAAGACGACGGGGAATGCACTCGGACCATCACAGATACGATTGCTTATGCCAATACTTGCCCAGATGAAGAGCGTCCGAACGACTATCGCATACACACTTCGACGGTTGAGTGCAATCTGACTCCGCCGACGGGCTTGCGAGTTGTCAATGACGTTGCCATGTGGGACGCCCATGCCAGCGCCGCCGGGTATAAATTGCGCTGGAAACAGGGCGACTCCGAATGGGCTGAGATTGAAGTACCGATCACAGAAACAACTTACAGCCTGGATGCGCTGCCGCGCAATGTTGATTCGAGCTTGCAAATTCAAGCGCTTCCGTTTGAAGGAAGTAAAGTTCAGTCAATTAGTGATTGGAGCGAATCTGTCGAATTCGTTTCGCCTTTGCTTGAGTTGGGCGTACCTGACCGCATCCGATTCGACCGGGCGACTCAAACAGTGAGATGGCGCGAAGTGAAAGGCGCGACAAGCTACACGTTGAGCGTCTTTAACTGCAAGTCTCGCTCTGTTGACAGACTACTGGAAGTGCCGAGCTATCTGCTTGATGATGCGCCGCAAAGCATCTATCGCGTGGCGCAGGTATTGGAAATTGTCGAACACGGGCATCTTGGGCCGTCAAGTCGGGCGCTGATATTCTGCAACAATGATGACCCGGCTGTTTTGCCCATACCGACCAACTTCCAGGTTACGCCGCGTTATAAAGGATTCAGTTGGAAAGTGACTCCAGTTGAAGGCGCAACTGGTTATGTCGTCGGCTTCCGTCGTGAGGTTGCCAGTGACGGACAGAGCCGCGCCCAAGCTGGTGACGCCGATCTAGCAGATAGCACGGAGCAGCCATACACTGAGTTCCTTTATAGCTCTCCCGCTGGCTCGGTGATTAACTTGCAAGCGAACACAGAATACGCGGTGAGGATCCGCGCCACAAGCGAGACAAGGCTTTCCGCTGACACTGCGTTTATGCTATTTACCACGCTGGCGTCAGCGCCCCCAAGGGATCGTCCAGATGACGGCGATGATGACGATGATGACGATGACGACGATGGCGGCAGCAGCCCAAATCCGAAGCCCCCGCCGCGCCCGCAGCCACAGCCAACTCCGCGGCCAACCGAGCCGCCACCTGTGACTTGCTCGCCGCGTGGCAGCCCCTGGGTTCAAACCTGGACGGAAAGGCGCGGTTCCAACGGTTGCCAAGTGAGACGATGCTCGGTGGAATTGCAACAATATGAATGCACTGACGGACGGCGCTATAACAGACGGCTAGGCAGTCCTACTTGTGGCGGGTGGGAGATTGACCGTCAGCAACCAATCTGCAACTACTAAGCAGATGTTCCAGGACCCGCGCTGGTGTGACAGCAACACCATTGATGCGAATCACTTGCAGTCTCGTCCTGCTGCATCGCGATTGGCAACGCGTATAGGCGGGAAAAGAACCCCAAGATTCGGACAGGCTGTCCTTGATGAGAGATCATCATAGAAACGGGGCGGACTGCCCATGACGAGGGCGAGTGGATAGACTAGGAAGAGCTTGTCCATTCGCCCTCATTGCTTCTGTCTACGCGAGGCTCCGTAATATCATTCTGCTGCGCGCCTCCGCCTGAAGCGATATTGCCCCACTCAGCGATCCGTAACCGCTTCGAGCATCGGCTTCTCGTAACCCCGCAATGAGAGCCGCGACTTAGGCAATAGCTTGTCCCACTGCTTTTCGGTACACTAGGCGGCGTTACTTCACCCGAACCGAAAGCGACCTGCATGGCATTACCCGAGCGCGAATCGCCAATCGGCAAACCCGTCTCCCTCTTCGTCACCTGCATCGTCGACATGATCTATCCGGGCACCGGCATGTCGGTGGTCGACATCCTTGAGCACTTCGGCCTCACGGTTGACTTCCCGCCGGAACAGACCTGCTGCGGCCAGCCCGCTTTCAACTCCGGCTATCGCGACGAAGCGAGGACAGTAGCTAAACATTTCTTCAAAGCCTTCAAAAACGCCGAGCTTGTCGTCACGCCTTCCGGTTCCTGCGCTACGATGCTGCGGCACGAGTATCCTCACTTGTTCACACCAGCCGATGGCGCGCTCTATGATGAGGCTCAGCGCATCGCCTCGATAACCTGGGAGTTCAGCGAATTTCTCGTCTATGGGCTGGGCATCAGCGATCTTAAGTTATCCTTGCCCGCCCCTGAGACATTCGCTGTCCACGATGCCTGCCACGGCTTGCGCGGCTTGGGCTTGGGACAGGCGACGCGTGATCTGCTGGCGCAACTGGGCAAGGCCGAACTACATGAGCTGCAGGAATGCGAGGTCTGCTGCGGCTTCGGCGGCTTGTTCAGCGTCAAAATGCCCGATATCAGCAATGCCATGCTGCAGAACAAAGTGAATAATATTAATGACTCGCCAGCGGAGACAATCGTGACTGGCGATGTCAGTTGCCTGACGCAGATGAACGGGGGCTTATCGCGCCAGAAATCCGACAAGCGCGTGGTTCATCTCGCCGATGTCCTGGCGAAGGCTCTGCCCAAGGAGCGCTCATGACAGTCGAAATCCAATCGAACGACTTCATCGCCCTGGCTGATATCGCACTGCGCAATCCGGACTTGCAGCATGCGGTCGCGGCGGGCACGCGCGGCGGCTATCAGAGGCGCGCCGAAACCATGTTCGCCCATAGCCTGGAGCACGGCGAACACATGCGGCAACAGGCAGCACAGGCAAAACGCCGCGCCCTGCGCCAATTGCCCGATCTGCTCGAGACTGCCGAAGGCAACCTCATTGCCAACGGCTGGCAGGTCGAATGGGCGGAAGACGCGGAAGAAGCCAATCGCCTCGTGCTTGACATCGCCCGGCGCCACGATGTGCAGACCGTCACCAAAAGCAAGAGCATGCTCACGGAAGAACTCGGGCTGAACCACGCCCTAGAAGCGGCCGACCTCCGCGTAGTCGAAACCGATCTCGGCGAATACATCATCCAACTCAACGAGGAAACGCCATCCCACATCGTCGCGCCCGTCATGCACAAAACCAAAGCCGAAATTCGCGATATCTTCATCCGCGAACTGGGCATGGAAGCGACAGACGATGCCGAGCAGATGGTCGCCTTCGCCCGCAAAATGCTGCGCCACGACTTCCTCAATGCCGATATGGGCATCTCCGGCGCCAACTTCCTCATCGCCGAAACCGGCTCTATCGGCCTCGTCATGAACGAGGGCAACGGCCGCATGTGCACCTCTATGCCCCGCGTCCACATTGCCCTGGTCGGCATCGAGAAGATCGTCGAATCAGTCGAAGATTATGTTACGCTGACCCAAGTCCTGCCCAGCAGTTCGACGGGCCAGAAGCTGACTGTCTACACCAACATCCTCAATGGACCGGGCCGCGCCGAAGAAGGCGATGGACCCCAGCACAGTTATGTCATTCTGGTCGACAATGGGCGCTCGGAGATCTACGGCAGCGATTACGCCGAAGCGCTGGCCTGCATCCGTTGCGGCGCTTGCCAAAATGCCTGCCCTGTCTATCGCAGCACAGGGGGCCATGCTTATGGTTGGGTCTACGGCGGTCCCATCGGCGCAGTGCTCACGCCGCTCTTCGTCGGTTTGGAAAACGCCCAGCCCCTGCCCCAAGCCAGCAGCCTCTGCGGAAGCTGCAAACAAGTCTGCCCGGTTGATATCGACCTGCCGCGCATGCTGCTCGATCTGCGCTGGGAACTCGTGCGTGATGGGCATTCAAAAATCGGTTGGGACGCGGCGATGAAAATGTGGGCGATCGGCATGACCTCGCCCAGGCGCTTCGCCCTCGGCGGGGTAGCAGCCCGCGCAGGTCAGCACATCATGGGCGACTACCTGCCCGGCCTCCTCGGCAATTGGACGAAACACCGCGACTTCCCCGATTTCGCGCCAAAATCCTTCCGCCAACTCTGGAAAGAACGCAACAATGTCCGCTCGTGACCGTATCCTCAGCCGCCTGCGCGCCAACGTAGGAGCGACCAACCTGGGCGCCCGCCCTACCAGTACAGATCGCCGCCACATGCTCCCCTTGCCCGAGATGGACCCCGACGAGCGCCTCGCCCACTTCGTCAGCGAAGCGGAGCAGCTTGGCTGCTTTGTTTACCAGATGGACGCCAACGAAGCGATCGAGCAGATCATGGACTTGCTTGATGGCGACCGCAGCGTACTCAGCTGGTCGGATGATCACCTGCCCCTTGACAACTTGCACACTGCGCTCGACTCTCTCGGCGTATCCATAGCTGAGCCGGACGATGGGAATATCCGCGTCGGCATCACCGGCCTGACCGCGGCGCTGGCCGCGACCGGCAGCCTCGTGCTGGAAAGCGGCGCCGGACGCCCGCGCAGCGCCTCACTGCTGCCTGACCGACACATCGCCCTGATGACCCCTGATCAACTCCATACTGACCTCGAGGACTGGCAGGCAGCGCAAAAAGCGAGTGCTTACCCCGCCTTCCGAGGGGCGAGCAACACAGTGATCGTCACGGGACCCAGCAAGACCGCCGATATCGGCCACCAACTGGTCAAAGGCGCCCACGGTCCCCGTGAACTGCACATCCTTATCTTGCGTAGTTGATTCGCTGTGTTCATCCGACACAACTGACGGTCCTGCAAAGCGTGTCCGCTACTGGAAATCCCGTGTCAAATCCACCTGACAGCCGCGCCTCAATATACGAACATTTGCTCGCCTGCCGGACCTCTTTGTGCTACACTGATTGTCATGAACACCACTTTGCCAAGAGAGCATGTATTCCCCAAGCATGCCATGCCGCTCAAGTAAAAAGACTATGCCCCCTGATACTATATACATACTGTATCGATACAGTAGAGAATTTTCCCGCCTTTTCAGCGGTTTTAAGGGTTTTTAGAGGCAGACTGCTGCGGGCTATTGCAATAGTCCGGCATGGCGCGCACAAATTTGACTGTAGTGCGAAAGAAAAGATGCACAGGGTCAAGGCTGCAATAAGGGATGATGGAGCGCGTTGAGAGCGCCAGTCTCAGACTCAGCAAGTGTTCGCTACCCGAGTGTTTTCAGTTTCATTGCCGCGATCCTGTCCCGTTTCTCCTGTCGCGCGCTGTGGATCACCAGATTATGAATTACAATGTGAACAATCAAACAATCAATTGGGTGCTACAGGTCAAGCCGACTGATGAGCGACAGGGCATCCAGCACGATTGCCACGGCTTTGTCGAAGATTGACTGCTCAGCCAACTCATGGTCGGTACGAAGGATAATCGCCTGCGCCATATCCGAGGAGCTTAGCAAGTCCGAAAACGTTTATTCAAAGTAAAGGAGAAGTAACGATGTTCACGGGAAACAAAGTTTTTTTTGGTCGGTATCTTGTGTTGCTTGTATTGAGTCTCGCGCTGCTGATCCCCGCCGCGGCGCAAGACAATGTCGAGTTGACACTGTCCATCGGCGCGCGCGGTTTTGGCGACGCTGCGCCAATCCTGATCGAAGCCTGCGAAGAGGAAGTCGGCGGCATCAGCGTCGAGTGGGAGCGCATTTCTGATGTGCCAAACGAATCGCGCAGCATCTATGTGACCAACTTCACCGCGCGCAACCCCAAGCCGGATATCATCGCGGTTGACGTGATCTGGCCCGGCGACTTCGCTGCCCGCGGTTGGATTGCGCCTCTCGAAGATCATATCGCCGAAGAAGACCTGGCGGATTATTTGCCCGGCTTCCTGGCGGCCGCGCAAGTGGGCGGCAGCACCTACGCCATTCCGCTCTATATTGACGGCATCCACCTCTTCTACCGCGCCGATCTGCTCGGCAAATATGGCTTGGCTGTCCCAACAACCTGGGAAGAACTCATCGCCGCCGCCGAAACTGTCGTCGAAGGCGAAGCTAATCCCGATCTGGCCGGCTTCGTGAGCATGTGGGCGAAGATCGAGGGTCTGTTCATGAATTGGCTCGCCTTCTTCCAAGGGGCTGGCGGCACCTTCTTTGATGCCGATGGCAACCTCAACATCAATACCGAAGCCGGCGTCAAATCACTGTCCACTATGGTCGGCATGCTTGAGTCCGGCGTCGCCCCGGAGAGCGTCTTGACCTTCCGTCCCAATGACGCGCGCGTCCTCTTCCAGCAAGAGCGCGCCGTATTCCTGATGGTGCAAGACTTTGTCTGGGCTGAACTGACGAGCGAGGAATCGCCGGTTAAAGACGGGGTCGCGCTCACCCGCGTGCCGTATTTCGAAGGCAACGAAGACACGAACACGACAGTCATCGGCGGTTTCTTGTTGGCGGTAAACGCCAATTCGGAGAACCCGGCTGTAGCGGCCGATTTCATCAAGTGCTTCACCAGCTATGAATCGCAGGTGCAAGCGGCGCTAATCCAGGGCAAGGTGCCAACGAGACCAGCCGTCTATGATGACGAACGCGTCGTCGAGGGCGACCCGGGTATCGCCGCCTTGGGCGCTAACTTCGTTTATGCCTTCGCTCGCCCTTCAGCGCAGACCGGCACCTCCTATCCGGAAATCTCGGAGATCATGCAGACTGAAGTCTCCGCCGCCTTGCTCGGTGAGAAATCTCCCGAACAAGCGCTTTCGGATGCCGAAGCGCAGATTTTGGCGATTATGCCCTAATTCGGATGCGCAAATGGGGTGCGGTTGATATCGGCCGCGCCCCAGTCCATCGCTGCCGAACGCTGCCAGGCGATAAGCCATGAAACATGCCAACCGGGCCGGCATCTATTTTCTTGTGCCGGCCGTATTGATCATCGCCTTTGTACTCCTGTTTCCTATCATCCAGACTGTTGTCCTGAGCTTCGGGCGGAACAGCACCAGCATCTTTATCGGTTATGAATACGCCGGGCTGGCAAATTATCAGCGCCTGCTCAAGACGCCGCGCTTCATCACTTCACTTAACAACACCATCTTCTTTACTGCTGTCACCGTGCCGATTGAACTGCTGCTCGGTATCGCCCTGGCGCTGATTCTCAATCGTCGCTTCCAGGGCAAAGGGCTCGTGCGCATGGCGGTGCTATTCCCCTGGGCGCTGCCGACCGCGCTCAATGCTCTTATGTGGCGCTGGATGTTTAATACCGAGTTCGGTCTCTTTAATTCAATGCTGACGGACACGGGCTTGGCGCTCGTGCGTGTCAATTGGCTCGGGGCGATTCCAACTTCGATGTACGCGATGATGTTTGTCTCTATCTGGAAGACGAGCTCCTTCATGGCGCTGTTGCTATTGGCCGGCTTGCAGACGATTCCCGACGACCTCTACGAAGCGGGCAGCGTCGATGGGACCAACCGCCTGTCGGAGTTTCGCTATATCACGCTGCCACTCTTACGCCCGGCCATCCTAGTTTCGGTGTTGCTGCGCACGATGGACGCCATGCGTACCTTCGAACTGCCTTTCAACCTCACCGATGGCGGTCCCTTGACATCTACCGAGACCCTGTCGCTCTATGCCTATCGCGCGATCTTCCAGTATGTGAACTTCAACCTCGGTTCCAGCGCCATTCTCATCCAGTTCATCATCATCATGTCCATCAGCGTCATGTATATCTTGATTATCCGGCGAGGCGACGCATGATACTCGGGACGGAGAACGCACCAAGGGCACCAGTAGAACGGGGACAATCCAGCTTTCGCAGCCGGAAGCAAGCCAGCGCGGGATTCTACATCCTGGCGGCGATTACAGTCGTCATATCCTTCTTCCCGACTGTCTGGATCTTCTTCACTTCCATCAAGACCGAAGCGGACATTTACGCCTGGCCCGTCCAATATCTGCCTGATCCGGTGACGCTGGAAAATTATCTAAATATCTTCACAGAAACGCCCGAATTGCTGCTTTACATATTCAACAGCTTCATCGTCGCGACAACTACTACAGCTGTGATACTCGCTTGTGGCGGTCTGGCCGCCTATTCCTTGGGTCGTCTAACCTGGCGCGGTCGCAACCTGGTTCTCATCCTGATACTCGCCGTTTCGATGTTCCCGCCGCTGGCTCTGCTGCCATCGCTCTTCAGCATGTTCCTCGAACTGCGGCTGATCAATACCTACCCCGGTCTGGTCATCGGCCACACCGGTCTGTACATCCCCATCGCCATCTGGATTCTGACCAACTTCTTCAAATCCGTGCCCTCAGAGATCGAGGACGCCGCCCGCGTCGATGGCGCCTCCAGCCTGCGGATTTTCTGGAGCATCATCCTGCCGCTTTCCGTGCCCGGCTTAATCTCGACCGGCTTGATCGTCTTTATCTTCTCCTGGAACGAATTCCCGCTCTCGCTCGTCATTATGAGCGATAATTTCATGCGCACCGCGCCCGTCGGCATCTCTCTGTTTCCGGGGGAATACTCCTTCCCCTGGGAGATCATCACCGCCGCGACGATGCTGACTATCCTGCCTATTCTGATTATCTCGGGGGTTTTTCAAGACCGGCTGATCGGCGGACTGACCGCCGGCTCGGGCAAGTGAATCTTTCGGTTCAACCGTAGCGCACAACGAAGAAGCCAATCAGGAACGAAAGCAGCGTCGCCAATTCAACGGGACGCGCCCTGTTGGCGATTTCGGCGGCCGTCTGCGGCTCCATAAAACGCAGCCAGAGCAGATGAACCGCTATGAGAATTACGACGGCGATAAAGACCCGGTCGAAGGCGTTGGTGTAAAAAGGCAGGAAGCCATCAAACTCTTTTTTGCCGTTTTCGCTCTTTTGCTCTTCCATGCGGTTACTCCTTCACCGCGCCGAAGGTCAAGCCCATGACGATATAGCGCTGCGCCAATATCACGATGACCGCCGAGGGAATCAGCGTGATCATTGACATGGCCGCCAACTCGCCCCAATTGGTGCCCGTCACCGTCACGAACTCGGCCAGACCGGTCGTGATCGTGCGCGCATTCACGCTGGTCAGGTTCGCCGCGAACAGATACTCGTTCCAGGCGAAGACCCAACTCAAGATGCCGGTGACCGCCAGACCGGGCGCCGCCAGCGGAATGATCACATGACGCAATACGCCCGCCAAGCCGGCGCCATCGATCATCGCCGCATCATCCAGTTCTATCGGGATGCCATCGACCACGCCTTTCAGCAGCCAGATAGCGAAGGGCAGATTGAAGACGCAGTACAGCAGGATCAAGCCGATCTGCGTGTCGTAGAGCGTCCAATCGCCAATGCGGAAGGTGCGCGTGAACATGATGTAGAGGGGCAGCAGAAAGGCGGCCGGCGGCGCCATGCGGTTGGTGATCAGCCAGAAGAAGATATTGTCTCTTCCCGTCAGCTTGTACCGCGACAGCGCATAAGTCGCCAAAAGCGCCAGCGCCATCACCAGCAAAGCGTTGCTCGTCGACACTACTACCGAGTTGGTCATATAGCGCTGGAAGGTGCTGTCGGTCAAGACGTTGCTGTAGTTTTCGATGAAGAAACGGCTAAGCGCCAGGTTGGGGCGGGCGAAAAGTTCGACACGGCTGCGCATCGACACGACAAACATCCACCATATCGGCACCAGCGTCATCAGCGTCATGAAGATCCAGAAGGCGTATGTAGCTACGAAGCGCCAGACGCGCTGTCGGAAAGTCGTCGTCATTCGACCTCCGCCTTGTGCCGCCCCACCCCACCAGCCAGTAGGGATATGCTGTAGGGGCGACTCGCTGTAGGGGCGACTCGGTGAGTCGCCCGCTTCTCGCCCGCTCTGCATGAGCTAATCACTCAACTTCCCCCTTGCGCCGCCCCGATATGGCGATGAAGAGCAACCAACAGAGTACGATTGTCAAATACAAGGTGATGAGCGAAATTGACGAACCATAACCGTAATCCGTGCGCGGGAATACCACCCGCCAAATGTAGATGCCCGTGAAGCGCGTGCCCGGTCCCCCGCCCGCCAGCATCCAGACTTCATCAACCGTCCGGATCGCGTCCATGATGCGGATGAACACGGTCGTCAGCAGCACCGGTCTGAGGAAGGGCAGCGTCACGTACCAGAACACCTGGAAGCGATTAGCGCCATCCACCTTCGCCTGTTCCACCGGTTCTTTCGGGATCGCTGTCAGCCCCGCCAGCATCGTCAGCGTCACGAAAGGCGTCCAATGCCAGACGTCCATGATTACCGAGGTCCACAAGGCTTGATCGGGGTAGCTGCCGATTTGATACGTGAGGTCGAACCAGCGATCGAGGAAGAAAGGCGCTGGACCGAAACCGGGTATGACCAGCAGCCGCCATATCGCGCCGACGGCAATCGGCGCTACCATCAGCGGAAAGGTGTGTATAATTCTGAACAATGACTTGCCGGGGAAGTTCCGCGTCAACATCTGCGCCAATATGAAACCAAGGACTAACTCGCTTAATATGGCAAAAGTGGCAAATTTTAAGGTCAATTGGACCGAGGTGGTGAAATCGTCGTCAAACACCAAACGCCGATAATTATCGAGTCCTGAGAACCGTAAGCCTTCTTCCGCTGCAAAAATATTCCACTCGTTAAAACCTACAAACAAGACATAAAGGAAGGGCAAGAAGCCAAATATTATCAGGACAAGTAGAGTGGGGCTGAGCAAAAGCCAGCCGGTTCGAGAATTGGTGTACATCTTGGCTGTCTCTAGTAGAGAAAACAGGGTGACAGAAAATGTCACCCTGTTTCATTGTACCGGTTTGCGGTCTACATGCCATAACCTAGGCGCGAGAGTTCCTCATCCACTGCCATAGCAGCTTGCGACAAGGCATCGGCCGGGCTCAACTCACCCAGGATTGCCCGTTGGATGAAGGGATCAATCACTTCACGCACTTGCGCGTGGAAGGGGAAGGGCGGCGCGCCAGCAAAGAGCGGACCCTGCTCTTCCAGCAGCGTGTAGTAACCATCGACCTTGGTATCCTGCTCGGCGATCAAGGGATCGTCGAAGGTGGCGGTGTGGGTGATGCGCGCGCCAGCGGCGGCCCATTCCGCCTGCACCGACTCCTGACCGATGAACTGCAGCCAAAGCAGGGTGGCTTCCTTATTGCGCGACGAATGGGGAACGCCAAAGGCGCCGCCGTCGTAGTAGCCGATGTAGCCATCGCCCATCGCCGCCGCATCAATGACGCCTTCCGCCGTGACCGGCAGGCGGACGCCAACATTGCCAGTGACAGCCGAGCGGCTCTCATCGGTGGCGATCCAGGCAGCATTCTCGCCATAGACCCAACCCTGCGCGGCACGGCCAGCGGCGAAACTGGACGCAACTTCGTCCCAGGTGCTTGAGGTGGCCTCAGGCGGGGCGAAGGGCAGCATGCTCAGCCAGAAGGTCAGCGCCTCTACAGCGGTATCGCCATCCAGCGCGCCGCCGTTTGCGCTCTGTGCCGAGCCGGCATCCAGGTTGATGCCCCAGTTGTACAAGCCGAAGGAGGGACCAATCGTCTCGAGGAATTCGTAGGTCGAAGCCGGGTGCCCGGTCGAACCTTGAACCGTCGTGCCCCAGAGATCCATATCCATGCTTTCGCCATAAGCGGTGAAGAAGGCGGCGTTGTCGGCGTATTGATCGAAGCTCTCGGCCGGCGCCAGCGGATAGCCATATTCTTCCTCGAAAGCCGCCATGATATCGGCATCCTCGAAGAGATCCTTGCGATAGAGGTAAACCTTGACGAAGGCTTCCATCGGCACGCCGAAGAGATCGCCATCGGCGTTCTTGAAGTAATCGGCGAAGCTGGTGAAGGCGCTCTCATCGTAACCTTCATAAGCCAGGTCCGGGTTGTCGGCGGCAAACTGCGTCAGGTTGACCAGGTAATCCTGCGCCAGGTAGGAGTAGATGATATCCTGCTCGATGTAGACGAAGTCGTAGATGCCGGTGTTGGCTTCCATATCATTGATCGCTTTGGAGTACATCTGGTCCCAAGACGTCGTCTCAAACTCGACATTGATGCCGGTGAGTTCGGTGAATTGCGTTGCCAAAACATCGGCGACATAATTCGAGGGCGGGGTGCTTTCGGATACGCCGCGGATGGTCGTGCCGGCGTAAGGCGCGGCCGCTTCTGCCCACCAGCCGTGCATATCCGCCGTGACCAAGCTCATGTTGGCCAGCAGCGCGAACACAACTAACATAACTGAGATAAAGAGCCGTCTCATGGTTTTTCTCCATCTTCTTAACTATCCGTCAAGGGGCGATTGTAACAATTGCCCTTCGGTCAAAGATGACAGAAACCTGACAAAGACCTGACACTTACTTGGATGTTGTGTTTACGGTGACCGTCCGCGTCAAAGCATATACGTAATTCAGGATATGTGTCATGGGAAAGGCTTGGCGTTGATGCAGGGTCAACTGGGATGGATAATCGGCAAATAGCTCTTCCACATAGCCAGAGGCAGTGATCATCACCACCGGAATATGCTTCAAATCATCCGCCGTCTTTATCCGCTTCAGCAAATCCATACCTTCGGCCGTCGAAAGGTTAGCATCTAACAGAATCAGATCGGGACGCCGTTCATGAATTAACTCCCATGCCCGATTCACTGTGTATGCGCGGCTAAGATTACACTGATTTCCACTTGACTGCAACATACGCTCAACGAGCTGTACGAAGCCGCGATCGTCATCAACAACCAGAATATGATCCGCCTCGGGCAGGTCAGCCAACAGCCTAGAGATATCGATAGACGTGACCGGACGTGAAAGCAGATCCATCACCTGCAACTGTTCCTTGACCCACCAGGAATCGGCAATCGAGCATCGAATCACTGGGATTGAGCGGTTCATGTTCACCCCGATTGTGGGGCTCGCGCTCGGGACAATGTTTTCAATTATGGCTATCGGATGAAACTGATCAATCATACCATTAAGCTTGCTGGCGTTAGCGCAGTGGATGAGATGGAATTCCTTGAGATGTTTCTGTAGCAAATCTGTTACTGCGCTACCAGGATCAACGACGATGATGGTATGTTGATGACGATTTGGTCCAACGCTAATCGGCATAACCTCAGTAAAATGTACCGGCAAGGTAAAAGTGAAAGTCGATCCCAATCCGAGTTCGCTACGCACTTGCAGCGTCCCACCATGGGATTCGACGAATTTCCTGCTTAATGCCAAACCCAAGCCGGTGCCCTCATAGTTGCGGCTGAACGAGTAATCGACCTGATAGAATTCCTCAAAGATTCTCTTCAGGTTCGACTCAGAAATCCCTTTGCCGGTATCTTCGACGCTAACCAAAATCTCATCATTATTAAAATGCGCCGACAGTCGAACATAACCGCCTGTCGTAAAGCGATGGGCGTTGGTCAACAAATTGATAATAACTTGCCTGATGCGCGTGCGGTCCACAGATACAACCGGCAAGTCCGGATCAATGTGAGTTTCAAACTCCACCGTACCCGCTTTGAATAGTCCTCTGATCAGTTCCGCGCTGTCTTGGATCAATTCGCTAATCGGTGTCGGTTCCATCTGTAGCGAAAAACTCGATAAATCAAATCGCGACAGGTCCAGAATATCGTCAATCATTTCGAGCAAATGCCGGCTATTGCGATAAATCTGATAGATGTCCCGGCGCAACATCGCTGGAAACTCAAAGGTGCCGTATACATTGGGGGTCAAATGCATAATCTCGGTAAAGCCGAGGATGAGATTGAGAGGCGTGCGCAATTCATGGCTGATGTTCGCCGCAAACTGTTCTTTTAACCGTCGCGCTTCTTCGGCGTGTTTGTTGGCTAGTTCGAGTTCCTTCTGCGTTCGAAGCAATACTTGATTTGTCGTCTCGAGCGCCTGGTTATTCAATAACAACTCGCCACGGCTCTTGATGGTTTCTCCCAACAGGTCATTTGCCTGTTTTTGCGTAACATCAACCCAATGTAGTGCCGTGTAAAGCGTGTCCATTGTTTTCCATATCAAGATGCCCATTGCAATCAAGATCGCAAAGAATTGCCCGCTGTCATAAGAGCGCTGCGTGCTTATATCTAACCAAAACACTATCAGCACCATCGGGAGAACATAGCGCCAACTCTTGCGGAATCGAAGAATGACGATGATAAACATAATCGGAATACCGATGTACATCCAAATTGCTTCTTCGTTTAATGTGAGGATCACCCAAAATAATGTCACTAAGGAGATAACCAAGATTTCTTTGCCCACGAATCCGCTTTTGTTCTGATTAGAATACACATAAACGCAAAGCAACATTTCACCAAGCAAAATTAGAAATGTCCCCGTATTGAATGTATTGTCAATAACGGTCATCCAACATCCAATGGCACAGGCGATGCCCACCAACAGTGACACATAATGTGTCATCCTCACCTGTACGTACTCAATGTTATCGGTCATCATGTACTGAGTTTTGCTCATATGCATGATTCACACCAATGCTGTTTTTCTTAATACTTCTACAAGTTGATGTTTCTGTAGTGGCTTGGAAAGTACATGCTTGGCGCCTAAGGACATGGCGAGCTCGATATCCTTAAACACCGAACAGATTACAATCGGAATATCGCGCAAAAGAGGATCCACGCGAATACGCTGCAGCACTTCCCAACCATCCACTTCCGGGATCATTATATCAAGCAGCACGAGTTCAGGGCGGGTTTCCTTGATTAAGCGCATGCCTTCTTTGCCATTTTGCGCAAAATATACCCGTACCGGATAAGGTGTCAGGTAGCGATTCACCAATTCATACATTCCTTGATTATCATCAATGACGAGAATATGCGGCATGCCCGCCTGGAAGGTCAACTGTACCACCGACATGTCTCCGTCTTGGGATAGTGTCAACTGCCAGCGCAAGCGTCTGATCAGCCGTTTGGTTATATCATGTAGCTGAAATGTCGCGTTCGAATTGGCCGCTGCGTATTTGAGCGTCAGCGACACAAGCTCATTTGTCTTCGTCAAATAGATTGAAATTGTTTGGTGGGAACATTGTTGCATTACACTGCTCAAAACATTGACGATTACCTGCCGTGCGATAAGCTTGTCGGTTGTCATGACAATGTCTGATGGCTCTACATGAGTTTCGATATCCACGTCTCTATTCCGACCGAGGATAGCAACTGCCTCTTCCGCCTTATAAAGTATCTCGCTCAAATTGACACTTGCCAGCACTAAAGTGATGTCATCCAATTCGTTGTTTAAGGAGTTCTGTTTTATGTCAGATGGCTCGGTTTGCTGCAGCTTATGCCACAGCATGGCCGCGATACTCCGTTCTCCTCTCCGCAGATAACGGTACACTTGTCTTTCTGACACGCCCAATTCGTAAGCGGTTTCTTGGATAGTCAATCCCTCAACATAATGCAGATTTACGACATTGTATAATCTCGCATTAGGGGAATTGAAAGTTGCGCCGGGTCCCGGACTTAGCGCCTCGATGGCTTCAATCACCGATTGCCGCAGGCTTTCAGCAGTGAGTTCGGAATTCGTGAGCACCAGAAGATGTGACTGCAAATAAGCAAAATCATACAGATGCTCGACAATCTGCTTGATTTGCTCCTTAAATTCTTCTGTTGGAACAGGAGATTCGGCAACCATGTATGCTCTTTTTCGGTAGCTTGTACGTAGAGTAGCGCACAAATCCAAATAGTTTGCAATGGTTTTGGAAAAGAATGACAAGCGAGCACTGCGGTTGTCGCAGAACAAAGTTCAAAGTGCTCGCAGGTTCCCCCACTTATGAGGATGAATTAGCAGGACCAATTTACCCACTCGCCCGCGTGATTGCATCGCCCATCGTATTGACTGCGAAGTCGACCACATCGACCGCGCAATCCCGTCTGTAAGCCAATTGCCTATCCGCAATCCCCAGCCATCGTGACATAATCAGCGCTGATCCAGCCGGACACGCCGCGATACTCGACGTTGATCCAACCCGATTCCTGCGCCGAAACCGTTACGGTCGTATTGGTCGGCACCAAACCGATGCGATTGCCATTCGGTCCATCGCGGAAGTTGAGGACGTGGGTCGTCGTTACATTGCAGGCAGACGAATCCGCCTCGGAAGCGACAGACGCAGCTTGTGCTTCGCTTATTATCCCCCATTCAATGGCGCCGATGTCGCAGCCCGCGCCGATCGGCCGTGGCTTGCCCGCTTGATCAACAGCCAGGCAGAAGGCCGAATCTGCCGCATCCACAACCGGGCTTTTTTCAAGAGGCGGGAAGTAGCCAGGGACGCCTGTCATCTCTCCCAGCATTGGATCGTCACCCGTCAGCGACCCGCAGGTACCGTCTTGGCTGAAGTTGCCGCTCAAGCTTATATTGCCGTGGCAATCGGGCCGCCGGCCGCGACCAGCGACCACGCTATTGCGCAGATCTGCCGATCCTCGCCATTGCCAAATTGCATCACCATCGCCATAAGACGAGCTGTTATCCAGCATAGTCAGGTGCGTCATCGTCACTGTGCCGCCGCCGATGGAAATGACGCCGCCGTTGCTCGATCGATTCCTCTGGAAGGTGCTGTTTTCAATAGTCACCTGGCCCGCGGCGACCTCGATTGCGCCGCCGAAACCTTGGCCGTTGTTGCTGCTGAATGTGCTGCCGCTGATGTTCGCCGTCCCGCCATTTACATACATGGCGCCGCCGCCCAACTGCGCATTATTCGACTTTAAGACGCTATTGTTGACGCTTATTTTGCCATTGAAACGCTGTGTGCCGATCGCGCCGCCGTAACCGCCCGTAATGCGATCCTCGCCAATCTCCACATAGTTGACAGAATTATGTTCAAATGTGGAATCGTTGACGACGAGTTCGGCGTTGTTCTGCACGAGGATGGCGGCGCCAACGCCTTCTGCGCTTCCGCGAGCAAGTGTTAGGTTGTTGATCGTGAGTTTGCGACCGTTCACGACAAAGATTCGTACCTGATTCCCACCACTGATCGTATGTCCGTTGCCTTCAATCGTGATCGTGCCGTTGATGGATGGCAGCGGTTCGCTTAGCGTGATATCTTCCGTCAAACTGATGATGTCGTGACTCGTTCCCGCTGTGCAGCCGCCTACTGCGGTATTCGTGTTGGCAGCCAGAATCTGATAATACAGAGTGCATTCTGTAGGCGCCGCTGACGCTTCCGGTGCTGCGGCTGTTGCCGATTCGACGGCGCCGATATCGCAGCCGCCGCCAAGTGGCCGCGCCTGTCCCAACTGATCTGTCTCCAGGCAGAATTCGGCCGCGGCGGCGTCTACGGCCGGGCTGCCATCCAGCAGCGGAAGATAACCCGGTGAACCCGTCAGTTCGCCCAGCAAAGGATTTCCGCTCGGCAAGAGCGCGCAGGATCCGTCCTGGCTCAAGTTCCCGCTGGTCTCATTCAAACCGCCGGCGCAATCGCTCCCGCTCCCATCCCCGGCCACGATACTGTTCCGCAGACTAGCCGAACCATCGCGCCGGAATATGCCATCGGCTTGGCCCCAGAGCGCCACATTGTCCTGCAATGTCAAATGCGTCATCGTCGTCCGCGCGCCACTTACCAGGATGCCGCCTGCTTCACCGCCTTGATTGCCAACAAAAGTGCTGTTGCTCACATTAACGCGCCCAACGAATGCTTCGAGCCCTCCGCCAAAACGTCCGGCAGAATTGTCCTTAAACGTGCTGCCGGAAATATCAACAGTTCCGCCATTCACCAGGATACCGCCGCCACCGGAAGCGGCAGAATTGCCTTCAAAACTGCTGTTGCTTACGCTCATCCTCACATTTGACGGCGCCGTTGCTATTGCGCCTCCGCCCTTTTCCGATCGATTCCGTGTGAATGTGGCGTTCTCGATCACCAGTTCAGCGCCAGTCTGCACCAAAATCGCGCCGCCATCCTCTCCCGAAAAACCATCGGTCAGCGTCAGATTCCTTATGGTGAGTTTCCGCCCGGTGACGACAAAGAGCGGAAATCGTCCGTCGCCGCTAATGCTGTGGCCATTGCCTTCGATCGTTATCGTACCGTTGAAAAGCGGCAGCCTCTCGCTAAGAATAATGTCCTCCGTCAGGCTGATAATGTCATGACTGCTGCCGGCCGGGCAGCCTCCAACCGCCGTATTCGAATTGGCGGCCAGAATGTTATCCGACAGCGTGCACACATCAGACGCGCTGGCAGAGATCTCCGCCGGGCTGGCTGTCAGCGACTCATGCGCGCCGACATCGCAGCCGCCACCGACCGGACGCCTCACGCCCGCCTGGTCCCTCTCCAGGCAATATTCGGCTACAGCGGCATCCACCGCCGGGCTTCCATCCAGCAGCGGAAAGTAAGCGGGCGAACCCGTCAACTCCGCCAGCAAAGGATCACCGCCCGGAACCGGCGCGCAAGACCCGTCTTGGCTGAAGTTGCCTCGGCTATCATCCAAGCCGCCGATACAATCCAGTGTTACGGAACGGCCCGCGACTATGCTGTTGCGCAGAGTGACCGCTCCGCCCCGCTTTACTATCGAGTCACCGGCATCCCCCGCAACGTTGTCCAACATGGTCAGATGAGTCAGCGTCGTCCTCGCGCCGCTTGCGTAAATCCCGCCAGCTTCGAGGGCTTCATTATGGAAGAATGTGCTGTTCTCGATGTTGACAGTGCCGCTGTGGCTCTGAATAGCGCCGCCAAAGCGCCGGGCGTAATTGTCTCGGAAGCTGCTGCTGGTGACTTCGGCAGTTCCGCCGATAACGAGGATGGCGCCCCCGCCGGAATCAGCTGCATTGTTGTCAAATGCGCTGTTGCTAACCTCCAGCCGCACATCGGATGGCGATGTCGAAATAGCGCCGCCACCCTGCTCCGAGGTGTTTTTGGTAAACCTGGCGCTATCTACAATGAGCGATCCATCGTTTTGGATTAGAATCGCACCGCCGTCACGGGAACTGCTGCCTTCCCTGATTGTGATATTTCTCAGGTTTAGATTGCCGCCATCGACCACAAATATGCGATAGGCATTAGCGCCACTGAGGGAATGACCCTGGCCGTCAATCTCGACTTCGCCAGTAATCGGTGGCAAAGGCGCGCTTAGGACAATGTCTGTACTGAGAGTGATGGCGCCGGAGCCTCTGCTGTTCGCCGCTTCAATTTCCTCGTAAAGACTCTCAAAGTTCTCGGCCGCGCTAAGGTTCAGCGTTGGTGCGAACAATGACGAAAGCATCAAGTAAAGGAATACGGCGCAAGCTGAGTGAACGCGCTTCAGAATCACTTCTGCCTCCGACCCAAAATGCATCGTAAGGAAAACCAAAGCGATAGTAGCGCATCCTCTGTTGCGATACAAATAGACATTAAATATATCAAATGTTGTAAGCGCGAGAATTGACCCGCGGCGGAGTCTTGTTCGGGACCCTCTGCAAAGAAAAGAAGCGTCAGATGTTTAAGCGCAACGGCGACAGGTCAATCACTCGCCCGCGTGATCGCATCGCCCATCGTATTGATGATGATATCAACCTCATCGGCGCTAATGCAGAGCGGCGGCGCAAAGGCAATCGCCGGACCAATCGGGCGCGCCCGCAAGCCCATCTCCAAGGCACCAGCGCTGATCTTCTCCGCCGTATCCGGGTCGCCTTCGCGGCTCTCCTTGCTCAGGACCACATCAATCCCCGCCATCAAGCCCAGTCCGCGCGCGTTGTCGATATTCGGGAACTCATCAACCAGCGCCTGCAAGCCCTCCAGCAGCCGCTCGCCCATGACCCGGCTGTTCTCCAGCAAGCCATCGCGCTCGATGATGTCGATATTGGCGCTGCCTACCGCGCAAGCCGCCGCATGACCGGAATAGGTGTAGCCGTGCATCCAGCTCTGATCATCCGGCGCGCTATTGATCACATCGCGGATCTCATCAGTCACCTGAATGCCGCCGAGCGGCATATACCCGCTCGTCACGCCCTTGGCAAATTGCATGATATCGGGATTGATGCCGAAGGCGTCGCAGCCGAACCAGTTGCCCGTGCGCCCGAAGCCGCAGATCACTTCATCAGCGATGAACAAAACCTCATACTTCTTGCAGATCGCCTGCGCCAAATCGAAGTAGCCGTCATCGGCAATCATCACGCCGCCCGCACCCTGAATCGGCTCGGAGATGAAGGCCGCGACCGTGTCAGGTCCTTCGCGCAGGATCGCCTCTTCCAATTCCCGCGCCGCCGCCTGCGCTACCGTTTCGCCGTCCCGAAGCTCGCCCTCATAGCGATATGGGTTCGGATTCCGCACATGAATGAAACCGTCCAGAACGCCGCCAAACATGGTGTGAAACTTGCTCATGCCCGTCGCGCTTGTGGCTGCCAGCGTCATCCCGTGATAACCGGTCAAGCGCGAAATAATCTTGGTCTTCTTCACCTTGCCCAGCTGCTGCCAATAGAAACGCGCCGTCTTGAATGAGGTATCGCTGGATTCAGAACCGCCGGACGTGAAATTGGTGAAATTCATATTTGGGCGGAAGAAACCGGCCAGCTTGTCGGCCAATTGCGCCGAAGGCGGATTCGTCATGCCGGCGAAACCCGAACTGTAGGCGATATCCAACATCTGCTCATAGGCGACCTCCGCCAACTCGCGGTTGCCGTAGCCAATGTTCACATTCCACAGGCTGGCCATCGAATCAAGAATCTTGCGGCCATCAGTCGTATACAGCCAGACGCCATCGCCCCTCTCCACCATGACGGACTTCTCAGTCCGCGAGGGATGGTACATCGGATGCAATTGCCGTCTGTCCTGCTCGATCAACAGCGCGTGGTTCTGTTCGCTCATCTTTGTCCACTCTCTCTCATCATCGTTATCTGCTCTGGCTTGTGCGGCAAATCATAGCTGATTCAGCGTGAATTTTCGATACCGCGCCTGTGCCTGTCACCTGCCTCTAATGACGTCCTTCAGCCAATGCGGCAGCAGGCGCGCCATGATCCCCATTACACGGATCCGCGTCTTCCGCAGCCAAAGCGACGGCTCATTCGCCGACATCACCAAAAAACGACCAGCCTGGTAAATCCACGAATTGAGCAGTACCTCGATATCATTAGTAGAACGAACCTCGCAGCTAGAATCCGGCTCGGTGATATCCCGCCACATCTGCCTGACTTGCGGCGGATGCGCGCGGGCGAAACGATACAAGCAGCCCGGATAGTCGTAGACGTTGTGTACATGATAAGGACGCCGCAGAGACAGGTAGGCTTCATTTGCCCACTCGACTGCGCCAGCCCGCTTCGCCCAATCCGCTCGGCTGTAATACTCGCATTTTTCCCGCACCTGCTTCGGCAGCAGCAGCGAATAGTGATACAGCCGAATGCCCCGCGCCGCCAGGTCAGTGCCGCGAATCCAATTCACGCTGCGCAGGTCTCGTCCTCGCTCATCCACTACTGTCGGCGGACGATGACTGATATAATGGTAGCCGGGTCCCCACTTGAACAGCCGGTGGAATTGCCCGTCGCCGCGCCGCAAATACCAGCTATCAACGACATAGTCCGGCGCTCCCCAAAACGTGATCGTGTCAAAGGAAACGGCTGTGATGCTCGGATCCGACTTCAGCATGGCGCAGACCGCCTCGATGTCAGCCGGCTGATAGAACTCGTCCACATCGACCTGCCAGAGGTAATCGCCAGTCGCGCGCTCGGCGTAGGCTTGCGACATCTCGTCCTTTTCGCTCCAGAAGCCGTCGCGACTCACGATCACCAGCTTTTCTTCGGGGTCCTCCCTCGCTTTGAAGTCGTGCAGCGTCCGCAGTGTGCCATCCAGCGAATGTCCATCCGGCGTCGCGACGTTGACTGCGCCCGGCGCCGCGCCTTCCACCACGATGATCTCATGCGCGTAGGGATACAGCGCCCGCAAGGTGTAGCGCAAAAAGGGCTCGCCATTTAGGACGATGATGCCGAAACTGATGCGCGGGAGCTCGCTCACGTTGATTAACCGATTAGCGACTGGTACAGATCAATATACTGCCGCGCCACCTGCTTTTCACCATAACGCGCCACGATGTCTTCGTGCAGCTTCTCGCGCGCCCAGGATTGCGCCAGCGCCCATTTGATGCCGCGCAGCAGATCGCTCGCGTCTCGCAGCTTTGCCACATAACCATTCTGCCGATGACGCACAATATCGACCGCGCCGGAGCCGTCAAAGGTGACACATGGCGTACCGCTCGCGAGCGCCTCTGCCAAAGTATTGCCGAAGGCCTCTTGCAGCGTCGGCAAAATGTAAACATCACAGGCGCCATAGAGCAGGCTCAAGCTCACCTCGTCCTGCAGCTTGCCGACTTGATGGACAGTCAGCGGCAGTTCCAGTTCGACCGGATTCTCTCCGCCAAATATGACGAGCTCCACGCCCCGGTCATCTCCCAGTCCGCTGAGCGCCTCGTGCAAATACGCGAAGCCCTTTCGCGGGTCGCTCGTGCCGCCGATAGCCCCAAATAGCATCAGCTTCTTGTCGTAGGGCAAATTGAAGGCCTTTCGGGCGACCGTCTTGTCCAGCGGCTTGAAGACACTTGGATCGACGAGATTCCCGATGACTTCGACCCGCCTCTCTTTCATCACGGCGCTGCTCCGTGCGCAATCCGCCAGCCATCGGCTCAAGCAGACGATGATCATTGACGTTTCAGCCCAACTGCGCTGCTTGGCGCTGCTGACATGAAAACTTATGTCATCGGCTGCTTGAGCAATCAATTGTGGACAGTCCCCACAGTTCGCGCGAAATCGTGAACAGCCGCCCGTGTAATGGCATCCGCCGGTGAATGCCCACATATCCTGCAGCGTCCAAACGATCGGCGCCTCAATCTTGGCTAATTCACGGATGGGCAGAGTGTTATCGCCCACCCATTGCAGATGCACAATATCCGCCCCAAACGCGTTGATAAGCTCCGCGATCGGATAGCTGAACAGATTGAGGCTCCAGTGCTCGCTTTCGGCCTGTCGTGGATTTCTCACCAGCCGCCGATGATGGCGCCACTCCGCCAGCCGGCGCCGCGCCCGCTGCCCACGGTTAAAATAAGACGACAGCCGATGCACATGCGGGTCGGACGTCACCTTGCGCAGAACCAGCATCTCACTCTCGATGCCGGCCCGCTGCAGCGCCTGATGCAAGCGATACGCGCCGATGGCCGCCCCGCCCGAGCGGTCCCTTGTCGCTACCTGGAGTATTTTCATGGAATCCCTTGCTGTCCCGCGTCTCCTGCGATTATACACAGCCAGCGATTGCTGGTTCAGCAGATGGCGGGGAATAAGCCTGTTATCGAACTTGCCAAGGCGTATACTTGCTTTGCAGCGAGGCTGAACGAATGACGAACGATAAGCAGCGAAACAAAGCGCGCGCCTGGTACCAGGCATTGCGTCCGCGCGTCTTCACCGCCACTTATGTGCCAATGGGTCTGGCTGGCATCGTCGCTGTCGATGATGGCGTATTCGACGCCGCTGTCTTCCTGCTTGCCTTGATCGGCACGCTGCTGCTGCAAAGCGCCGCCAACCTCATCAATGAATATGCCGATTACCGGCGCGGCGCCGACCGCCTCAAAGAAGCCGGGCAAGGCATGACCATCAAGCAGAAAATCCTCAGCCCGCGCAGCGTCCTCTATGGCGCAGTGTTCACTACTGTATCAGGCTGTCTCATCGGCTTGTACCTGCTCTCCCAGAGCGGACCATTGCTCTGGCTCATCGGCATCGGCGGCGTATTTGTGGCGATTGCCTATACAGCCGGTCCCTTCCCTCTCGCCTACAATGGACTCGGCGAAATCGCCGTCGCCATCTTCATGGGACCCGCCATCATCGTCGGCGCTTATTACGTCATGGCGCCGACTGTCAGCCAAGCGCGCATCTTCGAACTCTGCCTGATCTCCCTGCCGGTCGCTTTCATGGTCGCCGCCATCCTGCATGCCAACAATATCCGCGACATGGAGGCGGACCGCGCCGTGGCCAAACGCACGCTGGCGGTGATCTTCGGCATCCGCTTCGCCCGCGCCGAATTTATGTTCCTGGTCATCGGCGCTTACATCGTCCAACTGCTCATCATAGCAGCCGGCCATTTGCCCGCCGCCACCCTCCTCACTCTGCTCACGCTGCCCGAGGCGCTGCGTCTCATCAAGATCTTCAATACCAGCCGGGCCGTGCCCCTGATGCACCAGGCGCAAGGGCGCACAGCCAAATTGCACGGTCAGTTCGGATTGCTGCTGGTTGTCGGCTGGGCGCTATCGATGCTATTGCCGCCGCTCTGAAAGTCCCGCGCTCACCAATGCCAGATCTGGTTCCAGGCGCCCAGCCAGTCCGCCGCCCGGCTGTACACCTTCTGCCTCTGCCGATCTATCTCGACGCCGGGCCGGCCCATGAAATCCGCCAGCTTCTCCACCTTGTCGACTTCGATGGTGATCGTCACCGGCGACGCCAGCACGTAGGGGGCGACCGCGCTCAGGTTCTGCAACGCTTGAAAAGCGCCTTCTTCGATCATCTCGCGAGCGCGGCGCGGCGGGATCTGCCGGGCGGAATAGCGCGTCAAACCCCGCTTGACCGCCACCGTTGTCAGCCCGTCGCCCAAGAGCGCCTCGGCTTCGCGACAGACCGCTTCATCGCCCGTGACCAGCAGAGCCGGGCAGCCATAATGCCCGCAGAGCGCCGCGTTCACACCCACTTCGCCGACCAGGTCGTCGTTGAACCACAGGTTGTGCCATTTCACCGTCGAGATCGTATGGCAGAGGACGCCGTCTTCGGTGTTGTTCCGCGTGTGCATGCCGACCAGCAGGCAGGCATCCGCCCCTTGTTCCAGCAGTTCGGTATAACGCGACCAGGGATGATGCGCCACCCAGGTGCAACCCGACTCGAGCATTTCCGGTATCAGGGAGTTAAAGCTCCAGTCACCGCCGGCGCCGTGGCAATCGACAACCACGATCTCTTCCGCGCCCGCTCGCTGCGCCCCGCGCACAGCCGCGTTGATCTCTTCGGTGTAGAGCCTGCGCCCTTCTTCATACATCGGCGCGCCGCCGGTCACTTGATCCCAGGTGACAATGCCGCTGACGCCTTCCATGTCCGTCATGATCAGTATCTTCATGTCCTTCCTCCCTCTTTCAGCGAGCCTGTCATGTCCATACCTCAGTCTAATAGTCGAAAGTTGTACGAATAATTACGGACAATTATGAATAATTACGGATGAGAACGGATGAGAACGGATGAGAACGGATTAATGCTAGATGATAATGGATAAATACGGGAGTTGGATGAAAAATTCGCCAGTCTGTATCGATACAGTATGCATACGGCGGCATTTTGGCGCTGAAATTGCCGAAATTGCGCGATAGAGCTTGTGCGTCGGGTTAGCACGGGCATGGTTTCGGATAGATGCTGGATTGGCGATTTGGCGCTCATGATGTCGATGGTAGCAGAAAACGATCGGGAATAGGCGACCAAATGTTCTCGTATTGAGGAAATTGGTCAAGGGGATTTGAGGCGATACAGTGGGGGGAGGCAGATTAGGTTTGAAGCAGGCGGTTGAACTGCCGCAAGTCGCGCTCAGGTCAGCCGCGCCAATATCGCCTGCATTTGGCTCAAGGCAGCGCCCGCCGCGCCCAGCTCCATATAGCCATCAACGATAGGCGGCGCCAAAGTCAAATCGGCTTCCGTCTTCAAATAGAAGCTGCATTCGCTTGGGCAGTTAACAGTCCCATGCCCAGCGAAAAGGGCCGCATGGACGCAGCCCAGCAGCGAACTGGCCTGCGAACCCACCATGACATCTTTGCCTGCCTGCGCCGCCAGATCCAGCATCCGCCGCGATTCGGAGAAGCCTGTCCGCGCCGTCTTGATATTGAGGATGTCGAAAGTTTCAAAATCGATCTCACGTTCCAAATCAGCCAGCGTGAAAGCCGAATCATCAGCGATAATCGGCATCTTGCAGTCACGTCGCAACTCCTGCCGATTCCGGAGCTGATGGGCAGGCAGCGCCTCTTCGCAATACAACACTCCCAGCTCGAAAAGTCCGTCCAGAATATCAGCCGCCTCCACGCTCGGCAGCGTCTCGTTGGCATCGACATAAAACTGCGCCGCCGGATAGGTCTCGACCAAGCGCCGTATCGTCTCGGTTTCAGCCTCGATATCTCGGCCGATCTTGACCTTGAAGACGCGCAAGCCAGCGCGGTAAGCCGCGTCCACATCAGCCATGACGGCTTCTACCGAGCCTGTGCTTACGATTGTACTGAGCAGAATCCGCTCGCCTGAAGCGCCCAGATATGTCGCAAGACTCTCGCCGCGGCTGTTGGCAAGCGCCTGATGCAGCGCCATATCCAGCGCGCCTCTCGCCGTATTGTTGTTTTTGATATGCGCCAGTTTCGCGCTTAATGCCGCGACCGACTCGAATTGATCGACCGCCTGCCCAAGCAGCGGCGGCGCCAGCTGCCCTTCGATGATCGCCTCTAGCGATGCCTGCGTCTCGCCGTAGATGCTCGGGCGAGGCGTCGCTTCGGCGATGCCAACCGCCCCATCCGAGAGCTCGGCGCGAATCAGCACATGGTCAAGTTGCCGCAGTTCATGCCGCCCCCCCCAGCTTAGCATCGCCTTCAGCGGGACCGTGTAGGTCCTTGTGCTTATCCGCGTAATCTTTGGCATCTCTGGCCGATTACCTCAGTAAATCCAGGTTAGTCATGCGAAAAGTGAAATGTAAGGGATGTTGCTAGCGGGCGACCGAATCGCCCCTACAAAGCTTTGGAGTTATTTTGCCCATCTCTTATCTACGCAATATTTTCACTACATAGTCGGAACTACTTCTGCCGCCGCATGATGTCGAAGACGGCATCAGCCACCGCCTCTGGCGAGCAGCCGTCAACATCCAGCCTGTGATAATTGGGATAGCCAGCCCCCGTAACGAAGGGTTGCCGCCCGTAATTCGCCGCCTCGGCGCGCCCGATAGCAAGCGCTTTCTCGCTGATTTCCCCCGCTTGAAGCAGCGCCTGAGCCTCTGCCTGCAAAGCCAGTGGCAAAAAAGAGAAGTCCGCCGTCCCCTCGGCTTGGTCAAATCCGTCCTTCCGGCTGCTCAATCGACGCAGGCGCGTCAAGGGATGCAGGCTCAATTCAACGACCCGCCAGCGCGGGAAATGCCGCAGGGCATAGCCGACCTCCTTCGGTCCGCGAATCCCGTCGGACAGCAAGGGGCGCCGCGCCTCATCAGCCAGGTAAAGCCAGGAAAACAGCGCCGCCATCCCTCCTTCGACCTGCCGCGCAAAACGCCGCGTGATGGCGAAGCGCCGCACGCGATCCGTCACCGGAGCGATCGGCTCATCCGCCAGCGCTTGCGCCAGCGGGAACAAGACCCAGTCTGTCAACTCGCGCCGCGTCGGGATGACCTCCGCGCCCGCCAATCCCAGCCGCCCCCGCAACAGTTCAAGCGCCGTTGATTTGCCCGTGCCGCTTAATGCCACCAGCATCAGCACGGGATGCTGCCCGAGTGAATGCTGCCTGGCGCCCTCCGCCAAGCTCACCTGCGGATACATCTCCGCCAGCGGCAGGGACAATTCGGGATATACCTCGCGCAGGAAAAAGTCGCGCGCGCTCATGCTGCTCTCTATCAGCGACCAATCGCAATTATCATACCCGCTAGCGCCGCCGCGTCCAACACTGCGCGAGCGTTTGTCACAATTTGCCACCTCTTGTGTGAGCCTTGTAGGAGTATCTGGCTGAGACGTCCGTCCGCGTGGCGTCAGCGGGCGACCGAATCGCCCCTACACCGACTTCTCTGTAGTTAGAAGTCAGAGAGACCTGCTCGCCGACAGGCGTTATAATCGGGCGCAAATGTGAAGTAACAATGGAGAAACGCCATGCCTTTATTTGACATGCCCCTGGAAGAACTGCGCGAATATCGCCCGCCGCGCGAAGAGCCAGACGACTTTGATGCCTTCTGGTCGGTTACGCTGTCTGAGGCGCGCTCGCATGACCTGGACGCCGTCTTCGAACCAGTCGACTTCGGGCTGGAGGCTTTCAGCGTTTACGATGTGACCTTCTCCGGCTTCGGGGGCGACCGCATCAAAGCTTGGTTCATACAGCCGCGCGCTGCGGCCGAAGCGTTGCCGGGCGTCGTCGAATACATCGGCTACGGCGGAGGGCGCGGCTATCCGCAGGAATGGCTCGCCTTCCCGGCGGCCGGCTTCGCCTACCTGGTCATGGATACCCGCGGGCAAGGCTCGGTCTGGCGCCGCGGCGATACGCCCGATATGCCCAACGGCGCCAACCCCTCCATCCCCGGCTTCATGACCCAAGGCGTCCTCGATCCGGAAACATACTACTATCGCCGCCTGTACACCGATGCCGCTCGCGCCGTCGAGGCTCTGCGCAGCCGCTCCGGGGTTGATGCCGAGCGCATTGCCGTTACCGGCGGCAGTCAAGGCGGCGGGCTGTCGATCGCCGCGGCTGGCTTGCTGCCCGAAGTCAAAGCCTGCCTGCCCGATGTGCCCTTCCTCTCGCATTTTCGCCGCGCTGTCGAGATCACGCCAACCAATCCTTACATGGAGATCGCCCGCTATCTGCAAACGCACCGCGACAAAGTGGATACCATCTTCCGCACACTCAGTTACTTCGATGGCATGAACTTCGCAGCCCGCATATCCGCCCGCGCTCTTTTCTCCGTCGGCATCATGGATACTGTCTGCCCGCCATCCACCGTTTTCGCCGCTTACAATCACGTGCCCGGCGAAAAAGCCATCAAAGAGTATTACTTCAACAACCACGAAGGCGGCGGCGCCGAGCACCTGGTCGAGAAGATTCGCTATCTGCGCGCCCTCTGGAAGCCGCAATAGTTCCAAGTTAATCATGCGAAAAACAGCCTCGCCGGTAAAACCCCCCTTCCCTGATTCACCGGAGCCGGGGGATGGGGTAGAAAACCGAACTCAAATCATCATCCTCGGCAGCGGTAGTCCCAATGCGGAAGCGGACCGCGTAAGCTCCGGCGTCGCCATCGCCGTCGATGATCAGGCTTATCTGATCGATTGCGGGCATGGCGTGGTGCAGCGCGTCGTGCAAGCCCATGAAGCTGGTCTCATCGCTTGGGACACATCCGACCTCACTCGCCTCTTCGTCACCCACCTGCATGCGGACCACACCGTCGGCTTGCCCGATCTGCTCTTCACTCCCTGGATTCATGGGCGCGCCACGCCAGTGCAGGCTTATGGACCGGCCGGCTTGGAAGCGATGCTGCGGCATATCCAACTGGCATACGCCGCGAACATCCGCGAACACCGCGCCGCCCATCCCAGCAGCGAACGAGGCTATCAGGCGGAAGCGCGCGAAGTGAACGAGGGACTCTGCTATCAAGATGAAAACGTGAGCGTCTACGCGCTGCCGGCGAATCATGGCGACTTGGCCGCCTGGAGCTATAAGTTCGTCACGCCTGCCGGGACGGTTGTCATCTCCGGCGATACCAAACCTGTGCCGAACTTCGCCGAGTGGGCGCGCGGCTGCGACCTGCTCATCCATGAGGTGTATTCAGCGCGACAATTTCCCGACCGGAGCCCCGAATGGCGCGCTTATCACGCCCGCGTGCATACCTCAACGCGCGAGCTGGCGGCGCTGGCAAATGCCATCCGTCCCGGACGTCTGCTGCTTTATCATCAGCTATTCTGGGGGCAGACGGCCGAAGAGCTCGTCGCCGAGATCGCGAGCGACTATGACGGCGCGATAGTCAGCACCAATGACCTTGATGTATTCGAGCTATAGATTGACGCGGGAGAAAATGAAACGATGCCAGACGAAGCACAATTTCAGGCGCTGAATTTTGAACAACTGAGCAAGGCGGAACAATTGCGCCGTTCTCATGAGTTTCTGCGGCGTATGCTCAAGAGGCGCAGCGTGCGCCATTTCTCCTCCGAACCGGTCCCCTTTGAGTTGATCGCCAATGCCATCCGCGTCGCCGGCTCCGCCCCCTCCGGCGCCAATCAGCAGCCCTGGACCTTCGTCGTCATCAGCGACCCGGCGCTCAAGCAGCGAATCCGCCAAGCCGCCGAAGCCGAGGAGAAAGAGAGCTACGAGCGGCGCATGAGCCCCGAATGGCTCGCTGCGTTGGCGCCGCTGGGCACCGACTGGCGCAAACCACATATCGAAGACGCGCCCTACGTCATCGTCGTCTTTCGCCAGGCTTATGGCATCGGCAGGGACGAGGGAGGCAATGACAAGCGCATCATGCACTACTACAGCGAGGAATCGGTTGGTATCGCGGTCGGTTTCTTGTTGGCGGCTTTGCACATATCGGGTCTCGCCACCTTGACGCATACGCCCAGCCCGATGAAGTTCCTGGCGCGGATTCTTGACCGTCCCGCCAACGAACGCCCCTACGTGCTGATACCCGTCGGCTATCCGGCCGCTGATGCTCGCGTTCCCGCTATCAGCAAGAAAACGCTGGACGAGATCATGGCGACGCGCTGAGGGCGAGGTCCATTGTCCAATGCGCCCGCATGTTTAGAACTTCGTGCCGTAGGCGGGGATGATGGCGCCCTGGATGATCGCGCCCGCCTCCGACGCCAGGAAGGCGATCACGCGACCCAACTGCGCCGGACTCACGCCCGAATGCGGATCAGCGGCAACCTGCTCGCCCGTGGCGATCGCCGATGGCAGGACGGCATTCACGCGGATGCCGCGCCGTTTGTATTCTTCCGACATGCTCTCGGTCAAGCGCAGCACTGCCGCTTTCGAGGCAGCATAGGCGGCATCGTTGCCACTCGAGCGCAAACCGGGGCGCGCGCCGATATTGATGATGGCGCCGCTGCCCTGCTCCAGCATGGTCGGTATCACTGCCCGGCTTGTCAAGAAGGGCACGGTCGCGTTCAACCTGTGCATCGTCTCCCAGGTGTCCAGCGACATCTCATGGACCGGCAAACCCGCGTCCCAGCCACCGACGATATTCACCAGCACATCGATCCGTCCGAAGGCCTCCAGCGTTTGCGTCGCCAGTTTAGCAGCGGCTTCCGGGGCGGACAAATCGAGATTTTGCAGGCATATATGATAAGGATCGTCTCTTAATTCAGGGAATCGCTCATAGAGGCGGTCATCGCCGCAAGTCAAAGCCAGGCGCGCGCCGCCCGCGCGGAACTCCGGTATCACGCCCGAAGCCAGCAAGCCCGATGCCCCCGTGATGATTGCCACTTGTCCGCTGAATGCTGTCATCGCAGTCTCCCCTCACGCGCCGTCTCTAACCAAGAATATCACACTTCAGCTGCATCTTGCCTGGACCCACGCCAAGTCAGTCGCGCGCGCTCTGCTATCCGCCGCAAAAATATGCGTCCCTGCTCACGACCTGTTATCATCCCGCTCACGTTTGAACGGAGATATGTTCGAGGCTGGTATGCGCGTTCTTGTCATCGGCGGCAGCGGCACTGTCGGCAGCATGATAACGCCATACTTGGCGCTAGAACACGATCTGACGATTTTCGACTTAAAGCCGCCATCGGACCCCGCGCCAGCCTACATCCGGGGCGATCTCACCCGCTACGACCAGCTTGCGGCGGCAATAGCAAAGCAGGACGCGTTGGTCTACATGGCGATGGGCAGCCTGGATTGGCAGACTGTTTATGGCATCAACACCGCCTTCGATGTCAACGTAAAGGGCTTGCACCTCGCGCTCAAAGCGGCGCAGGAAGCTAGCATCACGCAAGCGGTCTATACAAGCAGCATGTCCGTCTACGCCGACCTGGCTGGGCGGAAATTCGCCGACGAGACTGCAACGCCCGATGCGCGTCATCTTTACGGTTTCACCAAATCGCTGGGCGAGCAAGTCTGCCTCAATGCCGTCCGAAATTGGGATATGCACATCAATGTGCTGCGCCTCTGCTTCCCCACGCCCGATGAGCATATGCAAGAAGTCGAGCCGGAGAAACGAATCCTCGCCACCGCCGCCAGCGATGTCGCCCGGGCCGTATCCGCCGCGTTGAGCTTCCGCGGCCGCTACCAAACATTCATGATCAGTGGAGATTTCCGCGGGACTATGTTAAATATGAGCAAAGCGAAACTGCTGCTTGGCTGGGAGCCCAAGCGATTCTGAAATACTTCTCGTGCTGATTTGAATGTAGGAGTGCAATAGTCAAATATGACTCAATATGACCTACTGCTCAAAAACGGCCATGTCATCGACCCGGCCAAGCAAATCGACCGAGCGATGGATGTCGCCATCAAAGCCGACAAAATCGCCGCTGTGGCTGAAAACATCCCCTCAGCGGACGCGGCGCAAACTGTCGATGTGACGGACTTGGTCGTCACACCCGGCTTGATCGACATCCACGTCCATGTCTATCACAGTCGCGAGCCGGAAACGCTCAGCGTCATCGCCGATCATCACAGCTTCCGCTCCGGCGTCACCACCGTGGTCGATACCGGCACAGCCGGCGCCAGGCACTTCCTGCACTTCAAACGCACTGTCATCGACCGCGCCCGCACGCGCATCTTCGCTTACATCAACATCGTCAAATCGGGTATGCAGGGTCCCTTCGAGCAAGATATCAACGAGATGGATCCTGAGTTGGCGGCTTCCATCGTGCTCGCCTATCCCGATGATTGCGTCGGCATCAAAACCGCGCACTATTGGGTCTCCGAGCCCTTTGACGAAGCGCATCCGCCCTGGGCGGCCGTCGATCGCGCGTTGGAAGCCTCGGCTATCTGCGGGAAACCGTTGATGGTTGACTTCTGGCATCGCGAAGGCCGCACGTATCAGGAACTCTTGCGGAAGATGCAGCCCGGCGACATCCACACCCATGTCTACGCCCAGCAATTCCCCATCCTGGACGCCGAGAACAGACCGGCCGATTTCATGTTCGAGGCGCGCGAACGCGGCATCATCTTCGACCTCGGGCATGGCGCCGGCAGCTTCTGGTTCCGGCTCGCCATTCCCGCTTACCAAGGCGGCTTCGGTCCCGATTCCATCAGCACCGATCTGCACATCGGCAATGTGAACGGCGTCGTGCATGATATGCTGAACACCATGTCCAAGCTGCTCTGCATGGGCATGCCCCTGCAAGAAGTCATCTATCGCTCCACCGTCACGCCAGCGCGGGAAATCGGCCATCCCGAGCTGGGCAGCCTGAACATCGGCGCTGAAGCTGATATCGCCGTCCTGCGCGTCGACGAGGGCGACTTCGGCTACGTCGATTGCGGCGGCGCCCGCATGAATGGCGATCAAAAGCTCGGCTGCGAAATGACCATCCGCGCTGGCAAAATCGTCTACGATCTCAATGGCCGCGCCGCGCCCGCCTGGGAAGAGGCGCCGCCTTCTTACTGGAAAATCCGCTATCCGAAGGGCATCATCGAACCATGACCAATTATCAATCGCTCGGCGTTCGTCCCGTCATCAACGCCTACGCCACCGTGACCAAATTCGGCGGCTCGCTCATGCCGCCGGAGGTCCTCAGCGCCATGAATGAAGCGGCCGGCAGCTTCGTCGATCTGGCCCAGCTTCAACGCCGGGTCGGCGAGCGCATCGCCGAACTCACGCGCAACGAAGCCGCTTATGTCACATCGGGCGCCGCGGCTGGCATCGTGCTGGCTTCCGCCGCTGCCGTCCTGCGCAAGCACCCTGAAGCGCTCAAGCGCCTCCCCGACATTAGAGCCTTCAAGGCTGAAGCAATCATCTTCCGTGCCCAGCGCAATCCTTACGATTATGCCATCCATCAGACCGGCTTGAAGTTCGACGAAATCGCGGGCTTACCCGTTGCCCTCAGAAACGCTATCACCGACCGTAGTGCTTGTATCTTTTGGTTCCCTCGCGGTAACGCTTGCGCCGATGAGATCTCGCTCGCCGAGGTCATCGCCATCGGCGCTGAGTACGACATCCCCGTCATCGTCGATGCCGCGGCGCAGTTGCCGCCGGTTGAGAACCTCTGGCGCTTCACGGAGATGGGGGCCGCGCTCGCCCTCTTCAGCGGCGGCAAAGACCTGCGCGGACCACAACCCACCGGCTTGATGCTAGGACGCCGCGACCTGATCGACTCCATCCGCCCCATCAGCAATCCCAATCATGGCTTGGGGCGTCCACTGAAAGTCGGCAAGGAAGAGCTGCTGGGTTTGCTCGCCGCCATCGAACGCTATCTCACGCTCGACCACGCCGCTCGCGCCCAATATTGTGAAGAGGCAGTACAGCTTTTCTGCGCCGCGCTGAATCCCTTGCCGGGACTCCGCGCCGAGCGCGTCTTCCCCAACGAAGCCGGTCAGCCCCTGCCCTGGTGCCGCGTCACCATCGATCCGACCGCGCTGGGCAAGTCGGCGGAGGACATCCTGGCGGCCTTCCTCGCGCATGAGCCCGCCATCGCCGTCTCGCCGCTGGATGAAACCCACTTCCATCTCAACCCGATGACGCTGAATCCGGGCGAGGAGCTTATCGTCCGCGATGCTTGCTTACGGCTGCTGAGGTTAGATAGACCATGAACCGCCCCTTCGAACTTTACGACCTGCGCGTGACCGTCGAACGCATCGAGGGCCGCTCCGTCTGCGGGCTGGAAGTCGGCGATTACTTCGAACTGACCGAGAGCGCCAAGCTGCGCATCCCGGCTGGCAAGCACTTCTGCATCTACGCCCTCTCCGCCGTCCTGCCCCTGCTCGCGGCGAAACAGCGCGAACTCAGCGAAAACGACTGGATGACCCGCGATACCGTCGCCGCCTGCCCCGATGTCGATGAACGTCTCATCATGCGCATTGAACGCATCAACAAACGTAAAATGGACAGCGACGATTTGACTTGATCAGCAGCTAAAGGCCCAAAAAAACAGGTCTCCGAAACCGCAATCCATCAAAAGCCATCCAACTGCTGGCAAAAGCTATCAGTCCCCCTCATCCATCGCTGATTTGCTTGTGAAATTTATCACAAGTTCGGTACGCTGTGTTGAACGCATCCTGATTTGGAGAACCCTCATGACCAACGACAGCGCCCCAACCCTTAAAGGGCACTGGCTTTGGGGCAACCTCAAGGACTTCAACGCGGACAACCTGGGCTTTATAGAAAGCGCGGCGCGGCAGGGCGACCTGGTGCGAATCCGCTTCGGACCCATGCGCGGCTACTTTGTCAACCATCCCGACCACGTCTGCAAGGTCCTGGCGGCCCGCAGCAAATCCTTCCGCAAGCCTGCCGTCGTCAAGCGCGCGCTGAGCGACATCCTGGGCGAAAACATCTTCACCAGCAATGGCACCGCCTGGAAGCGCAGCCGCCAAGCGCTGCAGCCCGCCTTCCACCTGCGCCATGTCGAGCGCTACACTCAGATCATGCAAGAGTGTATCGAGCGCGAATTGCAGGATTGGCGCCCCGGCGCAATCATCGACCTGGAAGCGGCGATGACCCGCGTCACCATGCATATCATCGTCAGAACGATGTTCGATGCCGACCTCGGCGACCGCGCCGATGAGTTGACCGCCGTCTTCACACGGCTCTTCCATCTGGCCTACCGCCGCATGAAGTTCTACGCCCTCGTGCCGAATTGGCTGCCGACCCGCAGCAACCGCGAGGTCAAGCGCCTCAGCACTGTCATCCGCGAGCTGCTGCGAAGCTACATCGCCGACTGGCGCGCGGGCAAAGCCGGCGAAGCCTCCCTGCTGAACCTGGTCCTGGGACCGGAGGATGGCGCCAAGATGAGCGACGAGCAGCTGATCAACGAAGCTATCACCATCATCGGCGCCGGCTACGAGACGACCGCCTATACGCTGGTCTTCACCTGGCTGGCGCTGATGCAGAATCCCGCCGTCTCGGAAAGGCTTTACAGCGAAGTTGATGCCGTTCTCGACGGACGCCGATTGCGCCTGGCCGATGTGAAAGCGCTGGAGTATTCGACGCGCGTGGTCAAAGAGGCGCTGCGCCTTTACCCCAGCGCTTGGGGACTGTCCCGCTCGACGCTTGAACCAGTCGAGATCGCCGGTACCGCCCTGGCGCGCTATAGCACCGTGCTCGTCTCGCCCTGGACCTTGGGGCGGGATCCGCGCTGGTTCCCCGATCCGCTGCGCTTTGACCCCGACCGCCACACTAAAGAGAACGCTCGCGCCATCCCGCATTACGCCTATATTCCCTTCGGCGGCGGCGGACGCACTTGTCTGGGCAGCCACTTCGCCCTGATGGAAGCCGTCATTATCATCGCCGCCATCGCCCAGCGCTATCACCTGCTGCCTTTGCCGGGCAGCGCTGCCGGAGCCAAGAGCGTCGCCTTCACCCTGCGACCTGACGGCAACATGCGCGTCCGACTCCAACCCCGCGTCCCGGAACCCGCTCTCCGTCCCGGTTTCATCGCGGCGCGCCCGGCCCTTGTGCATTGTACATAAGCGGCTTACTGCGATTGCGCACGTCGTGTAAGATATGGGTATGCGCGTCCCAGTAAAAGGAGGACACGATGGCAAAACAGCGCAAACACATCAAAGTCACCTATTCCACGCTCGGCAGCCCCGACCCGCTGCTGCACGAGTACTTTGAAGAAGATGTCGCCGAACTGAAGCGGAATCTCGGCAAAAGCTATCAACTGTACATAGACGGACAGTGGGTTGATGGCGCCGGCAGTTTTGAGAATCGCTCGCCCATCAACACCGACTGGCTGCTGGGCAACTTCGCGCTTGCCTCGGACGAGCACGTCGATCAAGCCGTCGCCGCGGCGAAAGCGGCTTTCCCCGCCTGGCGCGACACTCCCTGGCAGGAACGCTGCAATCTGGTAGAGCGCTTCGCCGACCTCATCAGCGAACGCCTCTTTGAGATCTCCGCCGTCGTCAGCGTGGAAATCGGCAAGAACCGGCTGGAAGCCATCGGCGATGTCGAAGAATCGGCCGATCTCATCCGTTACTGCGTCGATGCCATGCGCGACAATCAGGGCTTCGACCGCCAACTGCTCAGCGAAACCGACCAGCACTTCAACCGCAGCCTGCTCAAACCTTACGGCGTCTGGGGCGTCATTGGTCCCTTCAACTTCCCCGCCGCGCTCACCGGCGGACCGACGGGGGCCGCGCTGACCGCCGGCAACACGGTCGTGCTCAAACCGGCGGCAGAGGGCGCCCTCACCGCTTGCATGATCGCCAAATGCGTCGAGGACGCGGGGATTCCCGCCGGCGTGTTCAACATGGTCCTCGGCGGCGACGAACCGGGCATGGCGCTGACCGCCAATCCCGACCTGGCTGGCTTGACCTTCACCGGCAGTTACGAAGTGGGCATGAGCCTCATTAAGACCTTCAGCACAGCCGCGGGCTACTTCCGCCCCGTCATCGCCGAGATGGGCGGCAAAAACCCGGCAATCGTCAGCGCCAAAGCCGACCTGGACAAAGCGGCGCTGGGCGTCATGCGCTCGGCTTTCGGCTTGACCGGGCAGAAGTGCTCAGCTTGTTCCCGCGTCTACGTCGATGCCTCGGTCAAAGACGAGTTTCTCTCGAAGCTGGTCGATCTGGCGGCTGATGTCGCGGTCGGCGACCCCACTGATGCCGCTACCTACATGGGACCCATCATCAACGAATCCGCCTACCAAGCCTACCAAAGCTACATCAGCGAGATGAGCGCGGGCCAAATCCTCACCGGCGGCGAGACGCTGGATGTCGGCAAGGGCTACTTCGTCGCGCCAACGGTGGTGGCCGACCTGCCCGATGACCACCGCCTCTGGCAGCACGAGATGTTCGCACCCATCGTCGCCGTCCGCGGCGTGGACAGTCCCGAAGAAGCGATTCGCCTGGCCAACGATGTCGCGCTGGGTTTGACCGCCGGCTTCTACAGCGAAGACCCGGCCGAGGTCGACTGGTTCCTCGATAATATCGAAGCGGGCGTGCTCTATGTCAATCGCGCTACGGGGTCGACCACCGGCGCCTGGCCCGGCTATCAATCCTTCGGCGGTTGGAAAGGCAGCACCGGCAGCAATAAAGCCTCGGGCAGCTACTACTACTTGCAACAATACATGCGCGAGCAATCGCATACGATTGTGGGCTAGATTTCACCACCCGGCGAAATTCATGGGTGCGACACCTTACACACACCAAATCTGGCTCGAAGCGAAATCTGTAGGGGCGATCTACCAGGTCGCCCGCCTTTCGGGGTCCAGTTTGCGGGCGACTCACAGGGGCGCGTAGACACAGCCCGTCAGTCGCCCCTACAAATGCCGTCTGATTTGAGCTTTGTCTCAGCAGCCGCTTTGTGACCCTTGTGGCTTTGTGGTGGTTTTTGGGCGAGCCAAGGCTCGCCCCTACAGTACGCTTGTGATTTAATCCACCACGATCAACTCCTGCCAGCCATTCGTCAGCTTCTCGCCGCCGCCGGGCCGCGCCACGACCACATCCTCCACCCGCGACGAATAGCTGTTGATCTGCATGATGCTCGGCTCGATCGTGAAGAGCATGCCCTCTTCCAGCGGCGTCTCATCGCCCTTGGTCAGGAAGGGCGGCTCATGCACATCCATGCCGATGCCATGCCCCAGCCGATGCCGGAAAGCCTCGCCATAACCGGCGTCTTCGACCACCTGACGCGCCGCTGCGTCAGTGTCAGAGGTAGTGGCTTCGCCCGCCTTGAGCGCCGCGATGCCGGCTGCCTGGGAAGCCATCATCACATCGTAGACCCGCTGCGCCTCATCGTCCGGCTCGCCGAAAAAGACCGTCCGCCCGAAGTCATAGCACCAGCCCTGATAGATGCCGCCGAAATCAAAGAGAATCGAGACCGGTGGCTCCAGCGCCCGGTGCCAGCTTTCCATCCGCGCGCCGAAGAGCAGCGGATGATTCGGACCGCTGTTGTAGAGCGAAGTCGTGAACGATTGCCCCAGCGAGCCATGCTTCCGCAGCTGATAATTGACCTCTTCCACGATCTCCAGCTCGGTCATGCCATGCCGCAGCGCCTTCAGCGTATCGGCGAAAGCGGCTTCGGTGATGCGCCCGGCTTCCTTCATCAAGGCGATATCAGCCTCGGATTTGATGACGCGCATCGGACGGAGCAGGGCGGTGGCCGAGAGCCAGGTCGCCCCCGGCAGCAGCGGCGCCAGATGCGATACCGTCTCGCCGCGGGCGAAATCGCTGATCGCCACGCGCGGATTTTCGGGCAGATCAAAATCAGCCAGGATGCTTTTGACCATCTCCGCCGGCAGATCCCAATCGCCGAGGACTCGAACGTCGATGCCTTCCAGCCGGCTCAGGCCGCCGAATTCGGCTGTCATGCGCGGCAAGGGCAAGACCGGCGCGCGATCGGCTGTGATCCAGGCGCCCTCGAGCCAATCGCCCGGGTGGATCGTATGCCCGTAATTGGGGAAGTCACGCGGCACGCCGGTCAAGTATTGCAAGTCGGACGAGATGGGGAAGAAAGCCAAATCGGCATGTTCGGACAGTATCGCTTGAAATTGCTGGAGGCGGTCGCTGGACATGAGGTCTTCCTTTGGTTACTCTAAGTTTCGTGTATCTTAACGTGATTGCCGTCCTGTGTCAGCTTTTTGGTATCTGGTCCTCCGTTCTCGCGGAAACCCAGCGGAAGGAGTTGAATATGCTATCGCGATTTTTATTGAGTCTGCTGGTGCTCGTCTGTCTTGCGCCATTGGTTTATGCGCAGGGCAGCGACTCTACGCTCTGCAGCCTCGCCGAATTGGAAACGGTGCTGGCGCATCAAGCCGCCTACCAAGAGGTGATGGATCATGTGCGCGACTTGCCGACGCGGGAAGGCGCCTTCGAATATATTGACGCCTTGCTCGCCTGGCGCGAGACGGAATCGGGCGAGCTGCAGGAATACCCCGCTTGCGCCGAATCGCTGGAAATGGCGCGCTTGATGGAACAGATCAGCAACGATGCGGCCGCGCTTGATGTGTACTTCCTCAACAACGACTGGGACAGCGACCTTCCGCAGTCGCCGCCTTTGATGCAGAGCTATCGCCGCCGTGACAAACTGATCGAAGAAATCGAGGCGACGCTGGCGAGCGGTGAGCGCTATGCCGAATACTTGTCGGACGAGTCGCGCTATCGGCTCTGCAACCTCGCCGAACTGGAAACGCATCTCGAAGCGATCGCAGGCTTCCATGACTTGCTGGCAATGATTGATGCGGTCACCGATATCGATGAATTGCTGGCCTATGCCGAAGCGCAAATTGCCTGGCGCGAGAGCGCTTGGCGAGAAATAGCGCCTTGTGAAATGGTCTGGCATTATCGCTTTGAAATGAGCCGCCTGATCGAGGATCTCTTCGTCTTCAAATGGCTGGAACTGGACGGGGTATCGGAAAGCGAAAATCCCTACACCGATACTGTTAGCCTGTACCGCAGATACCTCGTGAGTCTCGAAGACTACTTTCACAGCAGAGTGGAACGCAGACGAGCGCAAGCGGGCGCCGGGGCGCAAGCCTTTGCCGGGCTGCCCCGGTGCCCGGCTGACCTGGTGGAAAGCGAGTTGGAGCGCCTGCGCGCTTATGTCGCAGTCGGCGCGACCGAGATCGAATCGCTAGAGCAACTGCTGAGCTTCAGCCAGCAGCAGATGACCTGGCGCGCCGAGAACATCGCCGGTGTGCCACTTTGTGCCGAACAGCTCGAAATTCAGACGCTGCTGATTCAACTCAACGGCGATTTTGTGGCGCGAGCGGGCTTGCAACTGGCGGCTGTGCCCGCTGAAGAAAACCCGTATCTGGGCTTGCCCGGCGATCAAGAGCGCGTCGACGCCCTTGCCTATCCAGGCGAGGCGTCCGCGACAGAATATACCCAAGCCCGCGTCTGTACGGACGCGGAAAAACGAGCGGCGATCAGCGAGGATACCGCCGAATATACCTACCTGCTCAACGCGATCCGCAGCGCATCCGTGATGGAAAACTTCATCACTTACCTGGAAGATCAGATTGCCTGGCGCGCCGAGCTCTGGAGCGAGTTGACGCCTTGCGCCGAAGTGATCGAGTTGGGCTTGCTGATGCAGCAAATACACAGCGGATACGCCTCCTTCCTGGCGCTGCATTACGCTGGCGCGACGCCGGAACAGAATCCATTCTACTCGCAGATTCAAGCGGACCGAGCCGCCCTGCAAGCCTTGACGCTTGCGATACTGCAAGGCGCGCGGACTGACGAACCGGTCGCGGACCAGGCTGAAGGATTGCCTCCTTGCGGCAGTACAGCGATGAAAGCCCTGTTTGATGCCATGCTCGTTTACCAAAATGACCTGGCCGGCGACGATCTGAACACACTCGATGATCTGCTCGCCTACAGCGCGGAGTTAATCGACTGGCGCGAAAGCAGCCTGGCTGGTTTGCCGCCCTGCGCCGATGTTATCAAGACGCGCATGCTGATGACGCAGTTGACGGGCGATTTTGTGGCGCGCAGCGCGCTCGACATCGCCGGCGTCGCCGGGGCGGATAATCCCTACTATCGCTTGCCAAGCGATCGAGAACGCCTGGAAGCGGTCGGGCTGTCCATGTTGGATGCCGACCGCGCGGAAGCCGCATCGGAAGTCGACTTGCCGGCTTGCTCCCAAAGCCAAATCGATCGGCTCTCGGATGTCATTAGGCTTTACCTGGATAGCATGGGAGAAGATGTATTTTCCGATCCCTTTGACCAGATCCCGGCCTACAACGAGGCTTTCCTCAACTGGCGCGCGGAGGGACTGTCTGACTTGCCGACTTGCGGCGACGGGGTCGAGTTCGGTTTCGCGCTTAACAAAATGTCGGGCGATATCGCCGCCATGCTCGCCTTGTACTCGGCCGGCGCCGTTCCGGACGAGACTCCGCAAGCCTACGGCGCGGGAAAAGCGGCCCGAAAGCTCGCTGAGATCATCGATAGACTGGGCCTCTAGCTGCTGCAGCCGATGCGCTTGGCGCTCCGGCAGCCGCTGGCAAAAATGTACCAAGCTATCCTCTTTGATCTCGACGACACCTTGTTCAGCCTCCGCGGCTGCGAGCGGCAAGCGCTGAGACGCGCGTTGGAGGGCGCCGGGCTTCTGGCCGCCCTGCCCCCCGACTGCGCCGACAGTTACGCGAAGATAAGCTCCGGCTATTGGGCGGCGCGCAGTGCTGACGGCGTTGCCCAATACAGCCGCGCCGAGATCCTCGAACTGAGCTGGCGTGATTTCCTGTCCCAGTATGGGCTGGACCTGGAATCGTCCGCCGAGCTGTCGGAGCGGTACTGGACGGAATTCTGCCGGTCGAGCGCGCTCAATCCCGGCGCGGAAGCGGTTTTGAGGCGCCTGTCTGAATCCTATCAGCTCGGGATGATCACAAACGGCTACAGCGATTCGCAGCGGGGAAGACTGCAAGCGGCGGGATTGCTTGATGTCTTCAATCCCCTGCTGATCTCGCAAGAAGCCGCTGTGGAAAAGCCGAACGCGCGGATATTTGAAATGGCTTTGACACAGTTGAACTTGCCTTCCGAAGCGGCGCTCTACGTCGGCGATTCTATCAGCCACGACTGTGAGGGCTGCCGGCGCGCGGGTATCGATTTCTGCCACTACTGTCCTGAGTTGTCAGCCGGCGACTTGCCCCCGGTCACATACAGAATCGGGGACTTGCGAGAATTGATTCCGCTTCTGCGGCCGGATGCGTAAAGGAGTATGCTCAGAGCGCTTATGTGTTCCCGCGCTATCGCATGCGGTTAGGGATTCTGAGCATCATATCCGTCAGAAAGCGCTTATTTATAGTTCTAGACAGGAATAACCATGCGAAAAGCGATGATGCTATGCCTGCTGCTGTTCAGTTTCGCCCCGGCAATTCAAAGCCAGTACGAGGTTTTGCCGCTCTGTTCCGCCGACGAGTTGAAGTACTTGTTAGACCAGCAAAGCAACTTTAATTTGCTCCGCGAGTACGAACCCGATGTTGAAGAATCAGTCGATTCTCTGATCTTTTACCATGAAAACCAGACTGGTTTGCGTTTTCGCATGTGGTGGAGCTTGCCGCCTTGCGCCGAAGCGGTTGAAACGGCGGCATTGTTGACCGATACGAGCAGTGATGTCTCCGCCAAGGCGGCGCTGGCTTATGCCGGCGTCTCCTTGGACGAGAACCCTTATGCCCAGCGCCAGTTCGCGGCGGACAATGGCCGCGAGCGTGTTGACCACCACTTTGCGGAAATAAACGCGTTGATTGAAAGTGGCGTGCGACCGGCCGAACCGGCAGCCGGCGATCGTTATCTCGCTGACTGTGACCTGGCTGACCTGGAGCGCCTGCTCGCTGTGATGAAAGAAGGCGAAGCCGTCATTGAGCCTGGGATGAAGACTCTGTTTCGAGGTCAATTGCTCGAATATGTCACGGCAATGCTGCCTTGGCGCGCCGGCCTGTGGGAGCAGCTTAGACCTTGCGCCGAAGCGATTCGCTACCGGTCGCTTATGAGCCAGATCGCCAACGATGTCGCGATTATGTTTGCCATGGGCATCGGCGGAATGACCATTAACGAAAACCCTCTCGATGAGCAGTTATGGGTTGATTACACTGAGATGGGAGTGGCATTGCGTCTACTGAAAGAATGGACAGGCAACGCAGAAAACGCTCCGATAGATCTACCATTCGGGACCGAATTGCCCGCTTGCTCGGCGGATGACATGGCGGCCGTCGCCGTTTGGCTCTCCCCGCTGGAGGACCTGGCGCGCGAAGCTTTATCCTTCGAATCATTGGACGATCTGCTTGCATATACCGACAAGTTCCTTGACTGGCGCAAAGACCTCTGGTCAGATGTGCCGCTTTGCGCCCAATCGGTTGAGATCAGCTTGGTCGCTGCGAATGCCGCCAGTGATTTCGCGTCGATGATGGCGCTGGCGCTTGTGAACGAGGTAGATGTGGGCAATCCGTATCGGGAGGCGGCGCTGGCTGGTGCAGAACGTGTGAAAGCCTGGGTGCAGGAAAAGCGGATGAGTGGAGACGCATCGGAGGCGACGCCGCAGGCGGACAGCTTGCCCGCATGCAGGGCATCCGCGCAAGACGCGGCGAATTCCTTGATGAAGCAATTGGCCCACCAGGACAGCATGATTCAGAACATTGGATCACTCGACGATCTGCTGATCATCGGCCGGGTGCGCGTGTCATTAAGGGGAAAAGGCTGGCGGGAATTTGCGCCCTGCCAGGAAGCGATTCAAGCCGGAAGGCTGCTGTATCAGCTTGAGGGCGACACAGTTCCGGCGGTCGCACTCCTGTCGTTTATTGGTCTGCCGGCCGAAGATATTCCCTACATAGACGAAATCTTCAGCGCGAGCGAGAAGGTGATTGCATTTGCAGCGGCATTTGGCGACAGTTAGGGGCGGCCTGTCTGTAGCGATCTTGGCGCCCGGCTCTTGGCGATCGGCCTGATCAAACACCGGTCCAGCGGTCGATGCCGCTCACTCCGTAACCGTCACCTTCGACAAGCCCCGCGGTTTATCGAGTTCGTAGCCGCGGGCGAGCGCCTGCCGCATGGCGAAGACCTGACCGGGCATCACCGCCAAAATCGGACTGAGCCATTCCGAGGCCGATGGGATGGACATAGCTTGCGTCCCTTGTCTGAGCAAGTCGCTGTTGTTGCTTATGATCAGACTTTCCGCCCCCAGTTCTTCAAGCCTCTCGCGCATATCCACCATGCCCGCGAGATTTTTGCCCTGGGGGGAGACCAGGACGACCGGGTGCCCGCGATCGATGGCGGCGATCGGACCATGGCGAAAATTCGCTTCGCTGTAGCCTTCGCTGGCGATATAGGTTAGCTCCTTGACTTTGAGGCTGATCTCGCAGGCGGTGGCGTAATTGAAGCCGCGCCCCAAAGTGACCAGTCGGTCACAGTAGCGGTAACGCTCCGCCCAGCCAGCGATATCTTCGCAGAAGCTCAGCGCCTGCGCCGCCAGCCGGGGCAGGCTCTTCAATTCATTCCACATGGCTTGGCTTTCCGCCAGCGCGCTCGTCAGCATGGCGATGAGGGTGAGTTGGGCGGTGTAGGTTTTGGTGGCGGCGACGCTCAATTCCCGCTCGGCCAGCAGCGGCAAGTGAAATTGGGCGGTCTGCGCCAGGGGCGAATCCTCAAAATTGGTGAGCGCCAGCGTAAGCGCGCCCTGCTGATTGGCATCAGCCAATACCGCGCGGACATCTTCCGCCTGGCCCGACTGAGAAATGCCGATGACCAGCGCCTTGGACAAGTCGGGCGGTGTCTCATAGACCGTGTGCAAGGAGGGCGTCGCCAGCATGACCGGCAGGCGAAGCAGCGCCCCAAACATGTATTGGGCATAATGAGCGGCATTGTCTGAAGTGCCGCGGGCGGCGATGCAGGCAAAGACGGGATTGCGGTCGCGGATGGCGGCGGCGGCCGCCTCGATAGCTGCGCCACCTTCATCCAACAGCCGTGTGATGACTCCGGGTTGTTGCGCGATTTCCTTTTGCAGGTGCATGTCTGTCCTCGCTGTGGGCGCTCAGTCGTCGAGCGGGCGGTAATTGAGTCCCATGGCCTCGAGGCAGGGCAGATGCCATCCCAGCCGCGCAAGCAGAGCGTCATAATCGCGCTCCGCCGGATGATTCCAGAGCACATCGGCGATGGCGATGGCTCGCGGGAACATCATATATTCGACATGATCGGAGTTCGGCATATATTCGGTCCAGATATTGCCTTGACCGCCCAGGATGTGATGCCGCTTGTCCGCGTCAATTTGCTCCGGGATCACCTCAAACTGCCAGACCTGCCGCAGCGGGAGAATGGCGGGGATGGCCCAAGGCTCGCTGTCGGTGTCTTCGGACTGATAATAATCGAGGTAGCAGTATGTGTTCGGCGTCATGACGACATCGTGCCCGGCGTTGGCGGCGGCGATGCCCCCATCACTGCCGCGCCAGCTCATGACGGTGGCTTTGGGCGCCAAGCCGCCTTCCAGGATCTCATCCCAGCCGACCAGGTTGCGTCTGCGCTCGTTCAGCCAGGTTTCGATCTGGCGGATGAACCAGCTTTGCAGTTCGTGTTCATCGGCGAGATTTTCGGCTTGTATGCGCGCCTGACAAGCCGGGCAGTTTTCCCAGCGCGGCTTGGGCGCTTCATCGCCGCCGATGTGGATGTACTCCGATGGGAATAGCTCAAGGACTTCCGCTAAGACATCCTTCAAGAAGTCGAATACTTCGTCCTTGCCAGCGCAGAAGATGTCTTCGGCAATGCCCCAGGTCCGGCGCACTTCGTAGCCTTCGCCGATGCAGCCCAAGTTCGGATAGGCGGTGAGGGCGGCGACGCTGTGGCCCGGCAATTCGATCTCCGGCACGACGGTGATGCCCCGCTCGGAGGCGTAAGCGACCACCTCGCGCACTTCGTCCTGCGTGTAAAAGCCGCCATAGGGAACGCCATCGTATTGGTCCCAGGTGCCGGAGACGATCGTTTCCGCGCGATAGGCGCCGACCTCGGTCAGGCGCGGGTATTTCTTGATTTCGATCCGCCATCCCTGATCTTCCGTCAGGTGCCAGTGGAAGGTGTTGTATTTGTAGAAAGCCAAAGCATCAAGCAGTTTCTTGATGAATTCGACCGGGAACATGTGCCGGCCGACATCAAGATGGATGCCGCGCCAGCCAAAAGCCGGCGAATCGCTGATGGCGACGGCGGGAATCGTCCAGTCTATGCCCTCAACCTGTTCGCTGCTGAGGATCTGCGGCGGCAGCAATTGGCGCAGCGTTTGGATGCCATGCAGGAAGCCCTGACGATGCGCGGCGGCGATGATGGCGCGCCCCGGTTCTACGGTCAAGGAATAGCCTTCGGGGGCCTCATCGGCAGCGGACCGAATGAGCAAGATCGCGTTCTGCGCGGCGGAAGCTATGTCGTCGTCCAGCGGATGCGCTGGCAGGCCGAAGCCGGTCGCCGGTCGCAGGTAGTCGGCGAGCATCTCAGCGATGGCGCTATCAGCGGAAAATAGCCGCGTATGCGCATTGATGCGGAATGCGCCCGGTTTGCGCTCAATGTTTTGCGGTTGGGGAAAGAGTGTGATTTCGGACATAGTGAACTTCACCTCGTTTATCTTAATTTGCGTCAAATGTCGTCCAGCGAGATAACGGCGCTGAGCTGATGCGGATTATCGGGATCGCAGCCATTGTAAATCGCGCGCTGGTAGGCGAGCAATTGCAGGGCGGGCAGATGCAGGACCGGCGCGCACCAGGGCGGCAAGTCGGCCGGCAAAGTGATTTGATGTTCCTGTTGCCCGGGCGCTTGACCGATCGCCAATACGGATGCGCCCATGTCGACCATTTCAGCCAGCACGCGGGTTTCCTGCCGGGCGGACTCCGGCGAGATCAAGCCGATAACGAGGCTGTCGCTGCCGGCCATTGACATCGGTCCGTGGCGGAATTCCAGCGTGTGATAGGCCTCGCTGTATGACAGGGACATCTCTTTCATCTTGAGCATGGCTTCGCAGGCGATGCCATAGAGCGCGCCTGAGCCGAGGAAGAAGAATTTTGTGATGGCGCTGTTTTCTCCCAGCGACAGAGCGAGGTCGGCATAGGTCTCCAGCAGGTCGTGGCAGATGGCGGGGAGCGAATAGCTGGCGGAGAGTTCGTGGTCCGCAACGAGCGCGGCAAGCTGCTGCAGCGCGACCAACATGCTGCTGAAAGAGCGGGTCTGGGCGACGCTGACTTCCTGCGCGGCGTCGATGGCGATGGCGAGGTCAGCTTCTTGGGCGAGCGGGCTGCCGCTATTGCAAGTGACGGTGAGGACGGGTCCGCCGATTTTGGATTTGAAGTTTTGCTGGGCGCGGACGGTTTCGCTGGTGGCGCCGGAGCGCGAGACGGTCAGCAGCATATAGCGCCGCTGGGGCAGGCAAATGGAATCGACATGGAGCAACAACTCGGAGGCGGGCAAAGCGACCGCGTCGAGACCGCTCTTGCGCAGGAGGCGGGCAGCGCTGAGGGCGAGGTAGTAGGTTGAGCCGCAGCCGCTGACGATGACCTGGTCGAAGTCAGCCGCGGCGAACAGGGATTGAAGGCGCTCTTGCCCGGCGCTGAAGGCGGCCAGAGCCTCCGCCCAGACATCGGGCTGGCTCATAATTTCTTGCAGGGTGTGCTTGCCCCGGACCATCCAGGTCTCCTCGCTCATATTCATTAGGTCGGTCATTGTAGCAGACCCGCGAACAGTTGATAGATTAGCGTTTTGGCGCAGGACTATTTCTCCGATAGCAGCACCGGCAGTTGCTGCTATACTCTCATTCACGTTCATTCACATTGCGGAACAAGTCCAAAAGGAGAGTCAGCCGAGCGTGTCCCGCACATTGATCGAAAACAGCCGAATCTGGCAAGAAGACCGCTTCGTCAGCGGGCAGACGCTGATCATCGCCGAGGGCTTCATCAATGCCCGGCGTCCTTCTGCTCGCATCGAGCCGATGCCCGGCGATCGGCGCATCGACGGCGCTGGCGCTTATGTGCTGCCCGGCTTCGTGGATGTCCATTTGCATGGTAGCAAGGACTGCGATGTGATGGATGCTTCCGAGGCGTCGCTGCAAGGCTTGTGCGATTTTCTGCTGCGGCAGGGGGTGACCAGCTTTCTCGGCACGACGATGTCGGACACGCGCGAGCGGATTGAGGCGGCGCTGGCGGCGATGCGCGCCTACGCCAATCGACCGCACAGCCCCTTTCTGGGCGTGCATCTCGAGGGACCTTATCTCAATCGGGACTATCGCGGTTCACAGCCCGAGGCGCATTTGCGCGCCCCCCTGGCAGAGGAATATTTGCCCTGGCTCGATTCGGGGCAGATCAAGCTGATTACGCTGGCGCCGGAGCTTGCTGGCGCCGAGGCATTGATGAAGGCGGCCGTTGAGCGCGGCATTACCGTTGCGCTGGGACATAGCGGCGCGAGTTATGAAGCCATGCATGAATATATCGCCGAGGGCTTGCGGCAGATCACGCATACATTCAACGGCATGGGCCCCATCCATCATCGGCAGCCGGGGCTCTTCGTCGCCGCCAGCGAGCATCCCCAGGTGAGTTTTCAGATTATTCCCGATGGCGTGCATGTGCATCCGGCTGTGGTCAAGCTGCTGCTGCGTTTGGTCGGCAGTGAGCGCGTGCTGGCCATAACCGATGCCATGCGCGCGGCTGGCCTGTCCGATGGCGAATTTGGCATGGGCGATGTCTCGGTCATCGTCAAAGACGGCATCGCTCGCGATCGTGACGGCAGCCTGGCCGGCAGCACGCTGACCATGCCGGAAGCGCTCAGAAATATGATGCGTTTCTGCGACCTCTCGCTGGCTGAGGCTCTGCCTATGTTCACGACTGTGCCGGCGCGCTCAATCGGCATCTATCCGCAGAAGGGCTCTCTAATGGTGGGGACGGATGCTGATCTCGTCATTTGGGATGAAGAACGCGGACTACAGGCGACGTTAATTGGAGGCGAGTTGGTATATCAGACACGGGACGAGTTCACTGCGGCTATTGCGGACGGCTGATGACGCCTCACAAGCGCGCGCTACCGTACGCCGTGCCGTGACGGGTCAAGCTGCTTGAATGGCAGACCTTACAGCGCAATTCAAGCAATGTGCATAGCTTTGACAAAATCCAAATCACTTTGCAGGCGCCAGGGTGCTGCCGTGATCACACTGAGTCCCGGCGCACGCGCTTGGCTTCGATCAGGAATTCGGCGACCTCTTCATCAATTACCAGCGCGTTTGCGAGCCGGTTTCTGACAGCCATTTCAGTCGCGACCTTTTTGTGGTCCCCGGTAGCGATGACCCAGACGAAGCCGCTGTTTCGGTCTATCACATTTCTCAGCAGGTTGAGTGCGGGGGCATATACCCTGCGCTCCTGAATCGATCGAAACGATGGGCTGCCAATGCTTTGGGCATTGTTACCCAGCAAATGCCCCAGCACCTCGCCGCTGAAGGATGTCGCCTTGTCTTCTAGTCGCAATTGTTCGTGAAGACTGTAAAGAAACTTCGGACTGAATGTGCGCCTTTTCGGGGAAGCCAACGAGTTCCTGATGTCGGCGGCGGAAACACCGCCCACGGTCATAAGAATGGCGCGCGCCACTCGTAATTCTTCTACTGTCGCCGCCGCCTGAGCTTGATGCGCGTCCAAGTCGTCCCTGTGCAGATTCCGGCGCTCAGTGTCCAGGTAGGGCAAGTAAAACGCCCGCGTGTTTGGATTGCGCGACGCCAACAGTTTAACGGCCAAATTCGAAGAAACAGAAGCCGCCTCTTGCTGGTGGTCGTTGACTTCCATGGTGGAAGCCCAGGTGATGCCTTTGTACTGATGTTGGCTGGGCGGAATCAATTCTGCACAGCGATAAAGCGTATAGCCGGGTCCGATTCCGATCGCCCCTTCTTCAAGCGCGGGGAAGACTTCTGTAGCGGCGCAATGTGCCAGGAACTCGACGTTGAACACATGGGAGGATGTGCAGCTTCTAGAGCTCTCCCGCCCTTTAGGCAACTCAACCACAAGCGCTTGCTTCAGTTGTGGTGAATATAGTTTTAGTAAGTCATCCTCCAGCAGATGATTTCGACCAATCCTAGTCAGTTTTAGCGCATTTGCAAAGACTGTTGTGCGAAACGATCGTTCGAGGCCGGCTATGGATTGTCCCTCGAATCGACCATTCGGACCCGTCAATTCAGACTCGCGCAATCCATCTTGTACTACCGCCTCAAAGAACCGGACGCCCTGACGATATTCTTCGCGCAATTCTTCAGATAGATTCTCGGGGATATTCGTGGTCCAGCCCAATGCGCCATGTTCATAGTGCTCGATACATCCGTGCTCGTCTATGCCCAGCAAGTAGTCGCTGCTGACATCCAAGACGCGACAGATCTGTATCAAACGGGCAACCGAAGGCATTGTGCCGCTCATCCAATTAGCAACCCCGCCTTCCGAAACCCCCAGTCGATGCGCCAGTTCCCTTTGCGTTATTTTTCGCTTCTTCAGTATCTGCTTCAGTCGTTGCGGAAAAGTCATGAAACTCCACCTCGAGGCAGCAAAGAATAATTCGGGGATTTCAAAAATAAATGAGTGCTGTTTTCGACGGGCATTTTCTTTCGGTTCAGAGCGCCTCAATCGCATCGTTTTGCGAACGGTTGCGGCGAAGAAACTTCAGTAAATGTGAAGGTATGTGATTGATGTTCAACAATATTGTACGTTGATATGCCAATTTCCTCAACAAACCGACAAGAGCCTGCGACATGTCTATAATCTACACTTGCAGGCTGGCGTGGGCAGTTTTTTTGCGGCTTGCTGCATCAAGGACGTATATTGGAAAGGACAATCTCATGAATAGGATAATTATTTTGATGCTTGTGGTTCTGATCTTGCTGCCATCCCTGACCCTGGCGCAGGATGACGACCGTGTCACGATCCGCTTCTGGCACATTTGGGGCAATGT
>WTGB01000135.1 GCA_011523735.1 Chloroflexota bacterium | reverse complement strand
CTCCCTAAGTTTCTGCATTTTCGTGTCCAATATTTGAGGACCACTACAGGGGTAGTAAATCACGCATTCTTCGATAATACCAATCAAGCCTTGTAGGGGCGATTCTGTCGCCCGCCTACGCCGTCCTCACCGACCACAAATTTACACGACTAACTTGGTTTCACATCTAAAGCCCACGGGAGCAACAAAAGATGAGCATACGATTCGCCGCCATCGGCTTTGAACACGGACATATTTACGGACAGGTCCAAGTCCTGCTGGATGCCGGCGCGGAATTGGTCTCGTTCCACGATGTGGAGCCGGCGCGGGTCGCCCGTTTTCAGTCGACCTTTCCGGGAGCGGTCCAGGCGGAGAGCGTTGAGCAGATCCTGGAAGACGAGAGCATTCAGTTAATCGTCAGTGCTGCTGTGCCGAATGAGCGGGCGCCGCTTGGGATCCGCGCCATGCGGCACAGCAAAGATTATATGTCCGACAAGCCGGCTTTCACCGACTTCGCCCAACTGGCGGAAGCGCGGCGGGTGCAGGCGGAGACGGGCCGTATCTATTCCATCTGCTTCAGCGAGCATGTCACGCAGAAGTCCACAATCAAAGCCGGCGAGTTGGTGGCGGCGGGCGCCATCGGCCAAGTGGTGCAGACGAGCGGTTTCGGTCCCCACCGGCTCTTCGGCTTCTATCAGCGCCCGGCCTGGACCTTCGACCGGCGCTATTTCGGCGGCATCATCAATGACTTGGCCAGTCACCAAATCGAGCAATTCCTCTTCTTCACGAACAGCGACAGCGCCGAAGTTGTCGCGGCGACGGTGGGGAATTTCAAGTTTCGTGATTATCCCAAGATGCACGATATGGGCGACTTGACCCTCCGCGGTCCCCGGGCTGTCGGGCATATCCGCGTCGACTGGCTGACGCCGGCTGGCCTGCCCGTTTGGGGAGATGTACGCTTGTTCCTCATCGGCACCGAAGGAACTATCGAACTGCGCAAGAATATCGATGTGGCGGGCCGCGAAGGCGAGAGCCACCTCTTCATGGTCAATGACGCTGAGGCGCGTTATATCGATTGCCGGGACACGGAGATTACTTACGGCAAACAGTTGATCGCGGATATCCTGAACCGCAGCGATACGGCGATCCCGCAGGCCCGCTGCTTCCTCGCGTCGGAGCTCGCGCTGCAAGCGGAAGCGCTGGCGGTCGATTTAACCAAGTTGCCAGCGGGCTAGACGGCGTCGCCGGCTCAAGCGTAACGCCCGCGCAGGATCTCAGCCGCTTGCGACATGGCTTGGAGCTTCCGATAGGCTTCTTCCAGCGAGATGGGATTGGTGCTGGTCGGCGCGAATCCGCAGTCGGGGTTCAGCGTAATCTGCTCGGGTTGCAGGAATCTAAGCGCCTTTTCCACCCGTTCCACGATGACATCCGGCCTATCGACGACTTCGCCGCGCACATCGACCACGCCCAGGCCAATCTCCTTATCGGTCGGGAACGCATCGAAGATCGCCACATCGCCAGCTTGGGATACAGCGAACTCCATCGCCAGTTGGTCAACCTCCGCCTGGAGCAGATAGGGCATGATCGGCTCATAATCGCCATTGGCGTACACGGTGCGGGCGCGATTGCCGCGGCAGACATGCAGCGCAGTCTTGATGCCGCCGATGCCCGCGACAACCCGATTGAGATCATCAATCGCGCGCGCTACCTCGGCATCGGGGTCAGCGAATCGCGCCCGGTGCTCGGGATCAACAAAGAAACAGAGCCAGGGATCATCAAACTGAACGACATCCACCCCCGCATCGCGCAAAGCAAGCACTTCCCGGCGCAGCACCGGAATCACCGCTTCGATAAAGTCGCGCCGCGTCGCATAAGCGCCGCCCGAGTGATCCGGATGCCAGAGACGCCCGCCGATCATGTGCGGCGAAGGCAAAGCGACTTTCGTCCGCTTCTGAGTCTGCTGGCGAAGAAATGCCGCGCCCTCAGCCGCGATGGCTCGCGAATAGCTGATCGGCTCCACGACAAGCGCTTGCCGGAATTCCTTCAGCGTCCATTGCTGCGGCGCTGACAATCCGGTATCGGGCAAGACTTCGGGCGCCAGCGCTTGCGTCCGATATTCGGCTTGCCGAAAGCCATCCACCATCTGGGCGAAGACTTCAAAATAGCCGATCCTGCGCCATTCGCCATCCGAGATGATGTCGATGCCGGCCGCTTCCTGCATGCCGATAGCAAAAGCGATCGCCTTGTCCATAGAGCCATCAAGCGCCTCATCGCTGAGCGCGCCGCTCTGATGCCGCAGCAGCAAGTCAATGACCCATTTGGGGCGGGGCAGGCTGCCAATAACGCTGGTTGGGAATAATGTAGGGTCTGTCATTGTTCATCCAGGTTTCGCGCTTGTCTTTGACAATAATTCGGGCTTGTCCGAGCAGATGGCGTCGACGCCCAAAGCTTTCAGCGCCGCGATTTCCGCCGGCCGTTCTTCATGCCAGCAGACAATGCCCAGATCGGCTTCTCGTACCGCAGCGATCCACTCAGGTGTGAGCAAGCGATGCGGTTGCTCCGCTCGCTTTTCCCAGCAGGGATGGACATAATCCGCCCGAACCGCCCCCGCCAGCTTCACCGGATCGATGTCGACGGCGTTGAACAATATCGATGTCTGAGCCTCAGGCCGAGCCGCTTTGATATCCGCCAGGTAATCGGGCCTGAACGAGCCGAAAATCACATTTTTTCCATAATGCCGCGCATCGATTGACGCAAATATAGAGAGCGCCGCTTTCATATTAAGCCGCTTGATGTCCAGATACAAACCCAAGCCCAGCGCCTTGCAGAGCGCAAGCGCCTCGTCAAAGTCCATGATGCTGCCCTTTGCCGCGGTCAAAGCGCGCAAACTTTCCCAGTCATAATCCGAGACATTGCCATCGATGCCGTATAGGCGCTTCAGGCTGCTGTCGTGGGTGACGACCGGGATGTCATCGGCGGAGCTATGGATATCGATCTCAACCATATCGGCGCCAAGTTCAGCCGCTGCGCGCAGAGATTCCGGGGAGTTTTCCATTGCATAAGCCGATGCGCCGCGATGGGCGATCCGCAGGACGCGCCTCTCATGCGGCGGGATCGTCGCGCGCAGCCTCCCCGTCCACCAGGCCACCCGCGCCGGTATCCAGTTGAAAAGATTTCGCCAGGGGACGAAGATGGCGCCGCGCAAATCAAAGGCATTGGAAAAATCGTAACTGGGCTCGAACTGCCGGCGCTCAAGCCAGGTATGAACGAGGCGGTTCTGCAGCGGCTTGCGCTGGTCGATGATGCCGGCAAAGAGAGGCGTGATATGCACCCCCATCCCCCCGGCCCGGCGGCCGCAACTGGCGCTGGTCTTCGCTTTCCGTTGCAGCAGCCAATCTGGCGATGGCGCGAAAGCATGTTTGCCGGGCTCGGAATAGAGCAGCGGACGACCGCCATGCAGGCGCAGTTGCCCCGCCTCGTCAAGCATTTGGTTGTAATTGCCATGCCAGCTTGCTTCGACATCGGTGACTTCGCCACCCTCATCGACATAGACCCAGGCATGTTCCAGTTCGTAGAGGTGCTGAATATCCCAGTCCCACCAGATCGCGTATTCAATGGCGAATGCGGCGCGGTCGCCGAGATGAATATCGCGGGGGAAGGAAGGCGATGGCGCCGACCTCCGGAAAACGGTGTAGCCAGCGACTGAGGGAAAGAAGGGTTCTTTCGCGTCAAACTGAATGATTGGGGCGTGGCGCAAGGCGAGCGCGCGATCGCTTTCCGATTCGATGCGGCGATCAAGCCCTTCCAACGCGCCGTCGAGCATGAGCCTGCGCTCGGTCAATCTATTGCTGCCAGAGGATAGATTTTTCGGTCTGCGGATCGAAGAATTGAACCTTTTCCATGTCAAATTTGAGCTTGACCCCTTCGCCGGCTTGATATTGCGTTTCGGTGCTTGCCAGCAAAAGGAAGCTATGCGGTCCCACGCGCACATCGATCAGGTCTTCGCGTCCGAGCGGCTCCACGATGAAGATCTCGCCGGCGATATCGCCAGCGCCGCTGATTTGAATATCCTCCGGACGAATGCCCATTACGACTGCGCCATTGTAGCCGGCGGCTCCCTCGCCACGATCACCCCCGACTTCCAGGCGCAACAAATCGGTCTCGGCGACGAAGCGACCGTTAGAGCGCGAGACTTCAACCGACACGAAGTTCATCGGCGGATTGCCGACGAAGCCAGCGACAAACTGTGTTTTGGGGCGGCTGTATAGCTCATCGGGCGCGTCAAAAGCCTGCAAGTGACCGCCGTTCATCACCGCGATGCGGTCAGCCATGGTCATCGCTTCCACTTGATCGTGCGTGACATATATTGACGTGATGCCCAGGTCTTTCTGCAAGTGCTTGATTTCGCCGCGCATGGTCAAACGAAGCCGCGCATCGAGATTGGAAAGAGGCTCGTCAAAGAGCAGAACATCCGGCTCTTTCACCAGCGCCCGCCCTAAAGCCACCCGCTGCTGCTGCCCGCCGGATAGCTGCCCGGGCCGGCGATCCAGCAGGTTGCCGATGCCCATCACGTTGGCGACTTGCTCTACGCGCTCGTGCTGGATATTCTTGGCGACTTTTTTCAATTTGAGCGGATAGGCGATGTTTTGGAAGACGGTCATGTGCGGGTAGAGCGCATAACTTTGGAAGACCATGCCGATATTGCGATCCTTCGGCTGCACCTGATTGACGACCCGCTCGCCGAACCTGATCTGACCCTCGGTCGGTTTGTAGATGCCGGCCAGGGTCAGCAGCGTTGTCGTCTTGCCGCAACCGGAGGGACCGAGGAAAGCCACAAATTCGCCATCATCGATATGCAGCGTCAGATCCTCGACGCCGACGACATCGCCGAATTTCTTGGTGAGATTATCAATCGTGACTTTCATCGCCAATTACTCTCTTGTTTATGAACTGCCTTTTGTCCCGCCGGCATAGATATTCAGCAGGTATTCCTGGGCGAAGATGAAGAAGATGAATATCGGAATCAACTGGAACAAGCCGACCGCCGCCACCTGATTCCAATCCACCGGCGCCGTCTCGTCGATCAACTCGTTCAAAAACACCGGCAGGTTGCTGAGACCAGTGCCGATAGAATAGGTCGCCGGGATGATATAGGCGTTCCAGCCGCCGATGAAAGCGAAGATGCCCAGCGCCAACAGACCGGGGCGTATCTGCGGCAGCAAGATCTCCCAATACGTGCGCCAGCGCGAAGCGCCGTCGATCAAAGCCGAGCGCTCCATATCCCAGGGGATGTTGTCGAAGAAGCCCTTCATCAGCCAGACGCCCAGCGGCAACTGAAAAGCAACCATCACCATGGCGATGCCGCCGGCGGTGTTGAAGCCGATATGCTGGCCGATAAGCGGAATACCACGCAGCCTCAGTAGCACGATAAAGATCGGGATGAGCAGGGTAATGGCGGGGAAGCCGTGCAAGATAAGCGTGAACGACAAAAAGAAACGCCGGCCCGGGAAATTCATCCGCGACAGCGCGTAACCGGCCATCGACGAGACCAAGAGAACGGCGAAGGTCATGATCACGGCGATAGACAGCGAGGTCATCAGAATGGGCCAGATATTGAACTCCAAGCCGGCGATGTTGCCGACGAAGATCGATTCCCAGTTTTCCAGCGTGAAGCCGCCGAAATTGTCCTTGCTGTCAAGCGGCACAAGACCTTCCGTGCGATATGAAAAAGTGGCGATGATGACCCAGAAATAACCGATGAGCAGCGGCGTCAGCAAGCCGATCAAGGCAATATAAGGCGCCCATTGCCCGGGCAAAAACACAATCACAACAGTGAAAACCAGGGCGATGACCAAGCCCGGCAGCAAAGCCCTGATCTGCTTATCCGATACGATGGCGACGCGGACGGTCTCCTGCATTTCCTCATCGCCGCGCAGGAAGCGCAGACGCAAGGGCGCGTCCTCTTCGGATTGGCTGAGGCGCAGATTGAAGGCGGCCAGATCAACCGCATCGCGGCGGATGGCGGTGATGACATCGCCGACCTGCATCTCAGCGGTCTCGGCCGCGCCGCCCGGCACGATGGCCTCAACCCGGATACCCGCTTCGGTCTGACTCAGCGTCATCTGCAGCGAAGGCCGCGGGGCGAATACGCCGTAATCGAAGGCATAGGCGCCGACGGAGATAAGGAGGAAGAGGACGATCGTGCTGGTCAGCGCCAGTCCCAGCGCTTTTGACGTATCTGACCAGGTGTAGCGGCGGGCGACGCTGGCGGCGGCGATGTAGGCGACGAAAGGCAGCGCCAAAAGGGCGAGGCGGGTCAAGACATCCGTCACGGTTTCTTCGACGCTGCCCAGCGCAAACAGCGGTCCGATAACACCGCTGAACAGGAATGCGGCCAGCAGCAAAATGAGAATGCTAATCAGGCCCAGCCGCAGCGCTTCGATCAGATCTTGCTGAACGGACGCGGAGACCTCATCGGGTTTTATCTTGGCTCGGTCGAACAATGCGCCGCGCAAAGTCATAGCGTCTCCACCCGTGGCTCGGCGATCAGTTCATCAAAGCGGAATACCCGCATATAGATCACGGCGAGCACCACGCCGATCAATACCAGAAGCACGGCAAAGGCGGAGCCGTAACCCCATTGGGCGTTGCCGAAATAATTGGACAAGGCGCGGTGATAGGCGGTCAATGACCAGACTTCGGTGCGATAAAGCCCGGGACCGCCATCGGTCAGCAACTGGATTTCCACGAACGAGGTCAGCAGCGACAAGGTCTGGTAAGTGAAGACGAATAACAGGGGCCAGCGGATAAGTGGCAATATCACGTAGCGGATGCGCTGCAGTTTCGATGAACCATCGACCAGCGAAGCGTTCAACAGATCCTTGGGAATCGACTCGATGGCGGAAGTGAAGATGATCATGCCGAAGGACAAGCCGATGAAGCCATTGACGATTACGACGAAGACCCAGGGATTGGTGGAGATGTAATTGTAGGTCGGCATGCCCATCCAATCGTTGAACTGGTTGAGGATGCCGAAGGGCGCTTCCGCCATCATCCGCTTCCAAATCAGAATGTAGACGACCGGCGAGGTGATGCGAGGCAAGATCCACAAAGCGCGGAAAACAAAGCCGGCGCCGCGGTCGATATGCGTCGTCAGCAGCGAGACGATCAGCGCCAGCGACACATTGAATATCGAAAGCGTGAATAGCACATAAAAGATCGTATTGAAGAAGATCTTGCGGGCGAATTGATCGTTCAGGAGCGTCTCATAATTCTTCAAACCGATGAACTCCATAGCGGCGAGGTTGGAGGTGAAGTTGGAACTGGCGAGGTTCGTGACGCTCAGGTAGAGGACGATGGCGACCGGGATCAAGAAAAAGATGATAACCAAAATGCCGGCCGGCGCCATAAAACCGTATGCGCCGAGATAGGACTTCAGCGCGTTGCGGCTGCTGGTCTGCGCGCTGGAACCGACAGTAGGCTGTGCCATGGACATAAACGACGCTTTTGCTAACTCAATAGACTGATTCTTTTGGGCGAAGTTACGCTGTCAGCGAACGCGCTGACCCCCGAGCTGTTGCGGCGGAAGGGGAGCAGGCCCGCTCCCCTTCCCTGCTATTGAATTGTGGAGAATTGGCGCGGCATCCTTAACGGACGCTGATGCCATCTCCTAATTCATTCTGCATCTGCGCGATAGCGATATCGGCTGCGCCAGCCGCATCAGCTTCGCCCGTCTCAACCGCCTGGATGCCCAGGAAGTAAGCATTCGACCAGGCATTCCAACCGGGATGGTTGGGCAGCGCCGTCGTGTGATCGAGCATATAATGCGCGCTGCTCAGCAAACGGTTGTTGGCATAAGCCTCGGATTGCAGCTGCGCGTTGAGAATGCCCAGGTGGAAGCTGTCGATGGCGTGCTTGTTGTTGTGCTCGGGCGTGGTGATCGCCGCGATCAATTCCAGCGCCACATCCGGGTTCTCGCTGCCGCTGCTGATCATATAGGTCAGCGGGTGCGTCAAAGTAATCGCATTGCCGGTCGCCATCGCCGGGATCAGCGTCAAGCCGATGTTCTCGAAGAGGAACTCATCGCCACCCTTGTCAGCCACGTAGTTGATCGCCCAGTTGGGCCAATTCCAGGTGCCGCCAGCGGCGAAGAGCACGGTATCAGCCTGCGCCACAGTCGGATGCCAGACTTCGTTCCAGTCCAGCCCGATGACATCGGAGCGCAGCACGCCGGATGCGACAGCGCCGCCAAGCAATTCGTATGTGGCGACCAGAGCATCCTGGTCGACAACCAGGTTGCCTTCCATATCGAGGACTTCGCCGCCATGCCCGTAGTAGTAATACAGGAAGTCGGGACCATTGCTCGGGCGATGCCACCAGCCGTTGCCTTCATCGACGATGCCTTCATCAATCGCGGCTTCCGCGGTCGCCAGCATGTCAGCGAAGGTCCACTCGCCAGCGACGACGCGGTCGGGCAGGGACTCGATATCTTCTTCGCTCCAGCCCAGGTCACGCAGCAGCAGCTTGCTGTAGAAGATCGGCCGCGCCTCGGCATCTTGCGGGATGCCCCAGATTTGGCCCGCGTAGCCGTGCGAATCCCAAAGCGACGGCACAATGTCGTCAAACTCGCTGTGCAGGCTGATCACATCATCCAGCGGGATGATGAACCCGGCCGGCGCCCAGGCGCCAATATCCTCATGGCCCGAAAGGATGATATCCGGCGCTTCACCGGCTTCCGACGCCAGGACGAATTCATTCTTGTAATCGCCCCAGCCCGCGTTGTCTTGAATCAGATTCAAGTCGATCTCGATGCCCAGCTCGGCTTCGACCTGCTCTTCGACTACGGCGAAGCTGTTGCAGCGCCAATCTTCTTCCGGCGGGCTCGCTTTACAGCGTACGGTGATGCTTACCGCGTCTTGAGCCAAAGCAATACCAGCCAGCGAACTCAAGAGCAGCAGCAAGACAAATGCAAAAACACATCTACGGAACATCTTTGTCCTCTCTTTCTGTATCAAGAAATTCTGACAAATAGATTATAACGAACTTTGGGCGAATCTCACAACATTTTTACTATGCTCAAGGCAATCGCATCAAATTGACAACCCGCGCAAACGGATCGAATTAGCCTAATTTAGTCCTTTGTAAATCTTGTCCGCTACTAAAATTCATACGTAAAGATAACTGGAACAATACCGAAACAGTATATCAATAGGGGACAATTCTTACGAAAGTCAACAAGCTATTACGAAATCCGCCAAGTTCAGCTCCCCCTCTCGAAGTGCTGTGTCGGCGGTCTGTGTCTACGCGACCTACGCGACCTACGCGACCCTCGCTCCACCCGCCTTCACCACCCACTCCCGCCAAATGCGAAACCCGTAGGGGCGAGCCGGCGGGTCGCCCACCAACACACCCCCAACCCC
>WTGB01000125.1 GCA_011523735.1 Chloroflexota bacterium | reverse complement strand
GGGTAGAAAAAAGCGCATCAAGCACCCAGTATCAGACAAGCCTTACATATCCTCACTAGCCCGCCATCACTCTCTCCGCCTGCGCGACAAAACGATCAACGGTGTCGTCAATGGCGAAAGGCGACTGACCGTTCAGATAGGTCGCCACCTTGTTGTTGAAATTGCGCGTCCAATGCTCAGGGATCGCGCTCTTGCCATAAACCGCCCCGAAGACGCTGCCAGCCGTAGCCGCCGTGCAATCGTTGTCATGCCCCATAGAGACCGTCTCGCCGATGACTTTTGTGCAATCATCGCCGCCGACAGCCAAGCCCCATACCGTCAAAGCATTGTTCTGTATGGAATGCGACTTCCATATACCCGGGTAACGCTCGGCAACCAGCGCGCTGGCATCCTTGTAATTGGAGACGGACGGTACTTTGTCGAATGCCCAGCGGATCTCGCGCGCTGCAATGCAGTCAGCGGGAATCTCTTCCAGTCCGATTTTCAGCGCGTCCATCGGATCGTCCACAGCGAAGGCGGCGGCAATCACCGCTGACCAATACATGGCGGAATAAATGCCGTTGCGGCGGTGGCTGATCATGGCATCGCGCCAAGCGAGTTCCGCCGCTTTCTCGGGAAAACCGGGCGCGGCGTAACCCCAGGGATCGGAGCGGATATCGGCGCCGATGAAGTTGAGATAGGGATTGTTGAGCGCGCCCGCTTGCATAGCCGGGACGCCCTTGCGCAGATTCTCGAGCGCGACGCCCTCGGCGGTGAAGGCGAAGGGCAGGTATTTCACCCAGGCTGCGCCCACATCTTCGACGGTGAAATCAGGTCCATATTCTTCCAAAATCAGCAGGCCAAGCTGAGTGTAGTTGAGGTCGTCATCGCTAGGGACGCCGTCCATCTTCGAGCGCGTATAATCATGGCGCACGCTCGCCTTCAAGCGAGGCAAATGCGGCTGTTCCGCCTGGCTCCAGTAATCCACCAAGGGGAAGGGATCGCCCAGATACTCGGCCCATTTTTGCATGCGCTCGACGGTCCAGCCTTCGACAATGGAGCCCAGCGTGCAGCCGGCGCAGCGCGCCAGCCACGCGCCTTCCAGCCGATCGCGGAAATCATCGGGCAGCGCTGACAACATGCGGCGCCTGCCAGCCGGACGCAAGGCGAGGATAGACGGCAGGTCGTCGGGTTCCGCCTTTTCCAGCTCAGGATCATTGGGCAGCCCATCCAATTCGGCAACTTTCTGCTTGAGCAGCGCCTCGATCTCCGCCACTTTTTCCGCCACGCCCTGCGCGCCGAATTCGATCTTTTGCTTGGCGTAATGATTGATTGCCCTCTCCCAGCCTTCGACATCGTCGACATAATTCCAAAGTTTCATAGCATTCTCCTAATTGACTTCTCGCAAATAGATCGCATATAAACGCATACCTTCGGGGCGCAGACCGGTACACGCGCGAACCTGAGTAAAACCAAGTAAGTCATGCGAAAAAACAGTCTCGCAAAGAAAGCTCCCCTCTCCCCTTGTGGGAGAGGGGCCGGGGGTGAGGGGTAGAAAAGCGGCGATTACTTTATTCTCATTACTTTATTGGTTCTACCTATGCGGTCCCCGTCACGCGATATCGCATCGTTCCCGCCCCAGTTTGACGACTGATTGTATCCACTTTTGCTAGGCAAGTCACAGCTTTCGGTAGTGTATCCATTTCGGTTGATTTTCCTCCGGGCAGATTGCATTACCTCTACCAAAAAAACTGCGAATCGTAAGGCTTGTCCGCATCTCTCCCAACCACGAAAGAATCGTTGAAAGGCTTGATTGCTATTGCAAAACCGGCGCGAACATGCGGAAAAATCCTGCGCGACATCCCGCAGAAATGAGGCAATATCACAAATTCCATTCTATTTCACACACAGCGTCACCCCCTCTCGAAGTGCTGTGTCTACGCGCACCCCCCTGTGGGAGAGGGGGCCGGGGGGTGAGGGCAGAAAAAAATACGCTGACGACCCCAGTACCGAACGAGAGCGCATCACCCAATCCCAAACAGCTCCCGCGCATTGCCGCCCAGGATCTTTGCCATCTCCTCACCGCTGCAATCGAGCGAGCGCACATGCCGCAGAATGGCGTCGATAGTCACCCAGGGGTGATCGCTGCCAAATAAGAGCTTGTCAGCCCCGGCAAAGCGATAAGCAAAATCAACCGCCAAATCGTCCGGCGAGACCAGATCGAAATAAACCCGCCGGTAAGTTTCCCGCGGCGACTGCCTGATATGGTCGCGACCGCGCCGCTTGACCTCGGTCTGCTCGACCACCCGCCCCATCACATACGGCAAGACGCCGCCACAATGCGGATGCAAAACCAACAGTTGCGGATGCCGCTCCATGATGCCGCTGAGTATCAGGCGCAGCATGGCGATGGATGTATCAACCATGAAACCCAGCATCGGAATCATGCTGTGATCGCTGACGGCGCTGCCCCAGATCGGCACCGTCGGATGCAGGACGAGGGGGACGCCCAGTTCCGCCGCCCGCGCGTAAATCGGCTCGAAGCGCCCCTCATCCACAGGCGCGCCGTTGATATGCGAAGGCAGGAAGACGCCGCGCAAGTCGAGCTCATGGACAGCGCGTTTCAACTCAGCGATAGCGGCCCCCGCGTCATTAAGCGGCAGAGAGGCGATGCCGACGAAACGATCGGGATGCAGCGCGCAGAGTTCGGCGATGGCATCGTTGCAAACCCGCGCGCCCATCTCCGCCAGTTCCGGCTCGAGCATGTCGGGAGTGGGGATGTTGACGCTGATGACGCTCATATCGACGCCAGCGCGGTCCATATCCCGCAGTTTCCGCGCCGGACTGTAATCGTCCAGGTCCAGCCGGAAGCGCTGCGCGCCATCGTAGTCGATGAGATAAACGCCATCGCCGCCGGTCGCGCGCAGGGCATTGCTGTTCCGCGTCAGCAGTTCGGCATAAGCCCGCGGAAAGATATGGCTCTGGCAATCAACGATGAAACTCATCCGCCGCTCCTGAACACCGCTTGATAGCGCTCGCCCTCGGCGATAGGCGCGAAGGCGCCCGTCCGCAAAGATTCGATGGCCGCGTCAATAGTCGCCAGCACTTTGAGATTGTTCCGCCCGCTGAAATGGGGCTCGCCGCCGCCCTTGAGCCAGTCATACCAACGGTCGAAGAAGAGCGACCAGGGCTGCGTCGGCGGACGGCCTCGGTCGAGGTCCACCGCTTCAAAGGCCCCGCCGCGCTCGGCGAACTCGTATGTCATCTCATTTTTGGACATATGCAAACCCCGGCAGCGCAGAACGCCTTTGCTGCCCTCAAGCCGCAGCTCATAACAATCGGATTGCGAAGAATAACCGGCGTGGTAAATCATGTGTTCCCCGCCAGCAAAACGGAAGAGCCCGTTGATCATGCAAGCGCTGTCATAGACCGACCAACTGGGCAGAAAGCCATCGCAAATCACAGCTTGCGGCACGAGCTCAGGCAAGATAGCGAAGAGACAATCCAGATGATGACAGGTCATTTCCCAGAGGACCGGCTGCTCGAAGCCAGCCAGGTTCCGCGCTTGATGGCGTGGCTTGGCATTGAAAAAGAAAATCTGCTCGATCCTGCCAAGCGCGCCGGAAGCGACAAATTCGGCGACCGTCAGATAATGGCGGAAGTAGCGCATCTGCTGCCCGACGCCGAGTTTGATGTCCCGCTCGGCCGCCAGCGTCACCAGCGCTTGCGAGTCGGCGAAGCTGTTGGCCAGCGGCTTGGCCACCAGTGGACTCAAGCCCGCGCGCAAGGCCGCCTCCGTCTGCGCGTAATGCCATTCGGAGGGACTGTTGATCAGCGCGACATCCGCCGAGCTATCACGAAAAGCCCCTTCGATTTCCCGGTACAAGGCGCCCTGCCGAAGCGACAGATCCGCCCCCGCGCTCCGCAGCGCCTCCTCGTTGACATCCACAACGGCGACAACTTCATGCCAGGGTTTTTCCGCCAGCAGGCGCAGCATCGACCGGCTGATGCCGCCCATGCCGACGATTATTGAGCGTATCTTCTCGGGCACAGGTCCTCCTAATCTGATTCGAGCAGCGTCAGCAGCTGCTCGCAATTCTGGCGCACAGCATTCTTGCGGTCCTGCCATTGATGCGGCTCCAGGCAATAATAGCCGGAATAGCCATCAGCCTTGAGCGCGGCCACCTGCCCCGCCAAATCAACGATGCCATCGTCAATGGCGACGAAGCCATCATCGGGGGTCCAGTTTTTGAAATGGACATGAGCGAGCAGATCCTTCACGGCTTCGTAGCCAGCGCGCCAGGACCTTTCGCCGGAAGCGGCGCCGTTGGCTGGATCCCAGACGACGCGGACCCCGAGCGTCCGGGCGATAGTCGCCAGGTTCGCGCCCGTATCGCCATAAATGCTCGACGCATTCTCCAGCAGAACTTCAATCCCTTCGCCCCGGCAGAGCTCAATCGCGCGCCCAAGGTGATCATAGATTTCGGCGGGGATGGCTTCCTGACGGCTGCCGCGCCGAAAAGTGAAGAGCGTCATGCGGCGGATTCCGACCCGCTCCATCAAGCGGAAAGCCTTGGGCAGGTCATGCGCGAAGGTATGCGCGATGACATCAGCATCCAGCGGTCCCTTGAAGAAGCCGGGGCTGACGCCGATCAACTCCAGGTCATGCGCGGCGACGGCGTCGACAACTTCCTGGATCGCCCGCTCGCTGACTTCGGGGAAGCGTCCGCCCTCCAGCTTCCGCAGCTCATAAGCGCGGATGCCCAGCGGCAGACAGAAAGCCGCCGCCTCGGCGAAGGAATCAGCCGCTTCATCGCTGATGATCGCCAGTCTGCTCGTCCAATCAGTCATGGATTGCCTCCAAAGGTCTTTTCTTCAGCGCCGCGATAATGGTCGGCACATAACGCATCTGCTGCGAAAGCGCCTTGCCCAAGCCCAGATGGTCCAGGTCGCCGGGGAACATGCCGATAGTCCCCAAGCCTTCGCGCAAGCTGCGCCCGATTTCAGCATCGCCGCTGAGCTCCCAAGCCGCCGCCAGCGCTTCCAGCACATACTGCGTATGTTGATAGGTGCCGCCGAGCGTGCGCTTCGGGCAAGATGTGTAGCGAAAATAGCCGCTCGCTTCGTCATAGGTATGCTGAATCAGCCAGCGAGCGCCGCCGATGATCGCCTGCGCCACCGCGTCCTCGCCGGTCAAGTGATGATAACGCTTTAAGCCGGAGAGCAAAACACCGACCATGAAACCAGCCTCGCCGCGGCAGCGAGGATAGCCGCAGCCGCAGTGGGGTTCGCCCAGGTTCCTCTCCCAGCCGCCTTCCGCTTCCTGCCGTTCGAGCACGCGCTCGACGATGATGCTCGCCGCATTCAGGCAGTCGGGATCGTCCAGCGCCGCCGCCAGCATGCAAAGATGAATCAGATGCCAGCCGGCTTCCCGCGCATTCTGGAAATCGTAATAATCGAAAAACCTGCCCTGCAAGAGCCAGTCCTTCGTCTTCAGCAGGGATTCGTAGACCGCTTCATCGCCGCTGAGCAGGTAATGCAAAATCGATCCCTCGACCCAGGTATGCGACGGGATGGACTTTGTGCCGGCCATCTTGCTGCGGAAATAAGGGGGCAGGTAGCCGCCGAGGTGACCGGGCATGTGCATGGACTGACCGCCAATCTCGCTCCTGTCGGAGGAGAAATTGACCGTATCCACATCAGCCAGATGCCGCGTCGCCTCCGCCGCCCAAACCGCCCAGCGCGGATCGCCCCCGCGCAGAAATTCGCTGTAGCCGCAATAAGCCGGGTCGTATTCGTTATTGCCCCAGGACCAGCCGCTTTCCCCGTACCAATCGCCAAAATTCACCTGCCCATAAGCGCGGAAGTGCTCGCGATCCTGGTGGTAAGAGTCGATGGCGCGGTCGGTCAGCGCTTCGTAATCCGGCAAGAGCGAAGCCCGCCGCGGTCCGATGGGGTTCAGCGCGCCGGTCGCATTCAGATAATCGATATCGGGGCGAGCCAGCGCGGGGCTTTCCAGCCAATCAAAAACAGCCGGATTCTCGCCGCCGAAGTCGATCAGGATTTCACTGCTCAGCGCCATGCCCGCCTTGAGTTTGTAGCCACCCTCATCGAGCCAGAAGTAGAGACGGTGCCAGGCCTCGTCATCGCCGGGCAACTCGCATCCGCTTCGCTCGGGGAATAAACCAATATCAATGCCCTCCTCATCGACAGCAAGCGCCTTGGGATAAGTCTGCCAGAAATTCCGCAGGCCGACGCCGAGCGTATCAGAGTCGCTTTCCACACGAATATGCCCCCTCGCGCGACCTTCTCGCGTTTCGCCGCCGACCTCATGCCCCAAGTCATGATCCTGCCGCATTTGCCATCCGCCCCCATTTAGTTGCCAGGTTTCGCCTTTGTGCCGCACGGACTTCGCCCCGACAAACGGTACCCGCAGCGAAAATGAGCGCAGCCTGAGAAGCGTGCTTTCTTCGCCGTCGTCGCCGACGATGTTGGCGCGCATCGCGTCATCGCATTCTTCGGGCACGTCCCCGCCAGCGGCCGCGGGCGCCAGCGCCGGGCTGATGACTTCCAGCCGGTGCTGCAGCTTGACGAAAGACTGATCGGGATAGAATTGCAGGCGGAGAATACTCTGTAAGTGGGTCACCTCATGCTCGTCTTGATGCAAGATTTTGAACGCAGCGGAGTCGCCGCCATAAGTCTGCGGCTTAGCAATGAAATTGGAGTCAAGCGTCGAGCCATTCCCCAGCACCGCCTCAAATCGCCAATCGCTAATGGACATAAGTGGCAACTGCACACCGTCAATATGTGAAGGGTACAATCGAGCCACGAGTTCTCGGACTGTGGATTGGGAGATACCACTATTCAACAGAGACTGCCGCCGCTCTTCGATTTCCCGCGCCAATTCGCTCGCTGACCTCGTCATGACGCTTATCTCACTGCCTGAAGCCGACCTTGCCAGATAGATGCGGCGAATATCGTTTTCGCGCTCGCCATCTTGTACTTGGTTTCCTCGCAGCGAGACTCTTCCAGTATTTGTCAACTCGTCGACGTTCAGCCACCCTCGATTCTTGCGAATTGCTGCTGCGATGTCTGCGCCGTTAATATGCACGTTTGCATCGAGTCGGCCGTCGCTCGCCAAGCCCGCAGGCACTTGGGATCGGATCATTAACCAGCGGACGGACCCATCAAGCCAGCGGGTCCACACCTGCGGCAAGCCTGGGACACGCTCGCCATCCACTTCGATAAAACACGACTCAGTTTTGTAGAGCGCCCCCTTTGCTATCGGTATACCGAATTGAAGCGGCAGTCCTGTGAAATTTGCCGCCGTCAAATTGATCAGCTCCACCGGTACAATAACCTCGTCGGTATCAGGCAGCTCCGGCTTAGTCGTCGTGAATTCGATAATTCGAGATGCCTGAGCGCCCGACTCGTCGCGGGCTGTGATGGTGGCGATAATCCTCCAGTCGACGCCAAACTCAGTTGAAATGTTGTGTAACCTAGACGGTCCGCTGATCTCATCGAAGTCATAGTCATCTTCCGGACAGTCAAACCCGACTTGGAAGTTGACCGTAACGCTGCATAGGCGCGAGGTCAGAATGTGGAGACGGATGTAACAAGTGTCTTTCCAATGCTCGCTGCGAATGTTCACGTCTTGGATCTTCGGTTCAATACTGCCCCCCTCCGGCCGCTCATGCAGCAGGGCGAAGCTCTCAATGCGATACGTGCCCGGTCCGGGCGCGGTCAACCGGAAGACCTCCATCTCCCCGATGAACTCCACCGGCTTGTCAACCACGATCAGATGCAGACGATTGTCCCCCTGCCCCGGCTCAATGCGCCCGATCACATCGCTGGCCAGCTGCAACTCCATTGGGCAGCTTTCACCGGCGGCCAAGTACAGCAAGATGCCGATATACCGCGCTCCTCTGTGATCGGCTTGACCTTCTATCGTCTGCCAGAAACGGTGGCGCAGCATCGACGCTATGCCCGAGCGAGCGGCAGCCCCGGCGCGGTAAATGCTGGGGCGGGGATAGGCGGTCAAACCCAGGTCGGGCGTCCAGGTATCAAGCGTCTCGCTGTCGACCGCCCGCCAGCTGAAATTGCGCTCATCGCTCAACAACGCCTCTATCCGCGCCGGCTCTATGATGTCAATGTGGGGAAGCAATTCCATCGCTCAGCCTTTCGCCGCCCTCCGGCGGATATGCTCGCGCCAATATGGAAACATGTGTGGCTTGCGCCGGCCCTTGAAATGCAGGACCTTCGCCTCCGGATAATAGCCGTCCATGTCATGCGCGTACGCTGTCGAGAAATTGTAGCGCGCGCAAGGTAGGAAGCGGATATCAATCCCGCCCAGACCCCAGCTGAAACTGTCATCGCGGACGAAGTCCACTCCGCTGAATAACTCGCGCAAAGTATCTTGATCCCCGCCCCAAACGCTTCTGTCGCCATGAGCGGCGCGAAACTCATTCAGCCAGGTCTCGTGGAAATAAGCCGCATCGCCCAGATTCTTGCCATGCGCGAAGTTGATGCCGACATTGATGGGCCATTTCTCGTCGCCATCGCGGTAGGTCAACCCAATAGCGAAGTCCTCGGCGAAAACATGCGACAGGTCGCCATTGATCAAGATATCGCTATCCAGAAAGATGATATGCCCCTCCGCGCCCCGCAGGTAATCCAGCCAGGCTATCGAGCGCGAGAGCATCGGCTGCCCCCGGTCAAGGCTGTAGCGCATGATCTCGCTGTCAGTCCCCGGCGGGAAAGGCGTCGCCTCATCGCTGAGGATGACCGTGCGGCAGTCGCGGTGGAAATGCCGCGCCGACGCGAACATGGTTGCAATATAACGATGCGGCTCAGTCACGGTGATGGTCGAGGTCGTCCGATGAATATCCGCCATCGTCCCCGCTGTGACCTCCATATAAAAGGTTACAAAACTAATGGACATGGAAGACTGCTCCGCCATTCAACCCGCTCGGTTTCCGCTTTCACACTCAAAATCGGTGTGTGTAGGGGCGACCCTTGGGTCGCCCGAAAACGTCACAGAATTCCCAAGACTGCTGGCCATATCCTCCCCGGTAAAAAACTATTCTGCCCTAGCTGATGATTCGGAAAGGGACCCGGGGCCGAGGTAGAAAAAGCGCATAGAAATACCAGTACCGGACAACCCTTGTAGGGGCGACTCTGTGAGTCGCCCGCGATCTTCTATGGACATTTTTTGGGCGGCACGAATATAGAGACAAATTCGACGGATCCATCAAAAATATTTTTCCTCTCAGTAAAACCAAGTAAGTCATACAAAAAAACAATCTCGCAAAGAAAGCTCCCCTCTCGAAGTGCTGTGTCGGCGGTCTGTGTCGGCGGTCTGTGTCTACGCGACCTACGCGACCCTCGCTCCACCCGCCTTCACCACCCACTCCCGCCAAATGCGAAACCCGTAGGGGCGACACTTGTGTCGCCCGCTTTCATCACCCATTCCCTGCGAAACCC
>WTGB01000013.1 GCA_011523735.1 Chloroflexota bacterium | reverse complement strand
GTATCTATACTGTGTCTATACACTTGCCGATTTATCGGGTCAGTTGGGATATTTGCAAGACTCTATGGCGCTGGCTCGCATGCAAACGAAAATCATACCAACGGCTCCCGGCCTATTGGCCGTTTCGGCCAGAAAACTATGCCTATTGTCCGAAAAAAATTTTTCTTTGTCCGACAAAGGACAATGTCGGCCAATGTACAAACGAAAAACTAACAATCACTCCGCCAATTGCTGCTCGCTCGCGAATCGCCATAATGCGAGGATACAGAGGAAAATGATAAGGGCGAACCGCGGACGCGGCCTAGAATCAAAGTCCAGGCCGCCAGTAGCGGACAAGCCTTACATATTCCACGAGTGGGTGGTGGAGCAGGCAAGCGCGATTGCCGCAGTAGCATTGAACGGCTATAGTCTGCGCAAATGCAAGCTCAGCGGAATGGAATGCGGACCATGACTGACAAACCTGAAACGGAAAACCTTGCCGCGGACGGCATTAAAGAAGAAGAGCCGATTGTCACATCTCATGAGCTCAAGCTCGCCGATGGGGCGCTCAACTACAGCGCCACGGTGGGCAAGATGCCGCTCAAAGACGAGAAAGACAAGATCGTCGCCCAGATCTTCTACACTGCCTATACGGTCGACTCAGAAGACAGCGCCGCTCGCCCGCTGATTTTTGTCTTCAACGGCGGACCGGGCGCGGCATCGATCTGGCTGCACATGGGCGCGCTGGGACCGAAGCGAGTCGACATGGGCGATGAAGGTTTCATGCCGCCTCCGCCGTATCGCCTGATCGATAATGCCTATACCTGGCTCGATCTGGGCGATCTGGTGTTCATCGACCCGGTCGGCACAGGCTACTCCCGCGCGGCCGACCCGGCGGACAACGAGAAGTATTGGGGGCTGGAGGCGGATCTGGAGGCGGTCGGCGAGTTCATCCGCTTGTATCTTTCGCGCAATCAGCGCTGGACTTCGCCGCTGTATCTGGCCGGCGAGAGCTATGGCACCACCCGCGCCGCCGGCTTGGCGGGCCATCTGATCGACCGCGGCATCGCTTTCAACGGCATCATCTTGATCTCGACTGTGATGAACTTCCAAACCCTGCGTTTCACCAAAGCCAATGACTTGCCCTACGCACTTTATCTGCCGAGTTATTGCGCGACGGCTCATTATCACGGAGCGTTGGACGACGAGCTGCAAGAGCGTGATCTGGGTGATGTACTGCGGGAGGTCGCCCAATGGTCCGAGGAGATCTACACGGTGGCGCTGGCGAAGGGCGACCGGCTGACTGGCGGGGAGCGCCGGGCGATTGCCGAGATCTTGTCGCAATATACCGGCTTGTCGCGGCGCTTTATTCTGGGCGCCGATTTACGCATCAATATCATGAGCTTCTGCAAAGAGCTGCTGCGCGATGACAAGCGGGCGGTCGGGCGGCTGGATTCGCGCTTCATCGGCATCATGGCTTCAGCTGAGGGGACGACCTTCGATTTCGACCCGTCGATGAATGCCATCGTCCCGCCTTATACCGCCGTCTACAATCAGTACATCCGCGAGCAACTGGGTTATGAGACCGATCTGAATTACGAGATTTTGAGCTTCAAGGTCAACGAGAACTGGAAGTATCAAGGCGGGCAATTCCCCGATACGAGCGAAGGCTTACGGGCTGCCTTCGCCAAGAATCCCTTTATGCAGGTGCTGGTGGCACAGGGCTATTATGACCTGGCCACCCCCTTCCAGGCGGCCTATTATTCGCTGGCGCACATGGGTTTGGACGCGAGCCTGCGCAATAACGTAATCATTGAAGAATACGAAGCCGGGCACATGATGTACTTGCACCTGCCATCGCTGGCAAAGTTAAAAGACGATGCAGCCGCCTTTGTCGGGGCGGATCCAATCAATTGACGGTGGCATAGTAGCGCATAATATCCATCCAGAGGACGAGCCCGCGCCAATCGCCGAATCCTTCATAGTGGGCGGCAATGGTTTTGGCGTCTGCTTTGGCGCCCTCGTTGTGAGTGGCGGCGAACATGGCGTGGCAGGCGGTATCGATAGCGATTCGGTCGAAATGGCCCATCATGCGCGCGACCGTGCCGGCGGCATAATCGCCGAAACCCTTCAAGGCTTTAACCGCTTTGAACAGGCTATCGCTATCGAGGCTCTGCCAAGCAGCGAGATCGAGGGCGCCGCTGGCGATCTTTTGCGCCAGCTCATACAGGTAAGCGTTGCGATAGCCGGCCCGGACGGCTTCCGCCATCTCCTCAAAGTCCATGTCAGCGATGCGCTGCGGACTGGGAAAAGCCTGACAGCCTTCGATTCTCGGGTGCGTGGCGCCGAGTTGGCAAAGGTTGCGGCACATATTAACCGTCTGCGCCCAGTTGCAATTCGTCGTCAGCAGCACTTTCGCCAGGTCTTCCCACAGGCTTGGCGCAGTCAGGATGCGTCCGCGCCTTTCCGCTTCCAGCCAGTCGTAGCCCTCATAGGCGCGCATGGCGGCATAAAAGGCGCTGAGATCCCAATCGGTATTGAGCATGCGCTTGACGGCCGCGGCGACTTCGGCTTCCAATTGCGGATTGATCTGTGGGCAATCGGGCAGGTCGACGCGGAGGCCGCCTTCCGCCGCGCAGATCTGCAGGCGCTGCACATCACCGGACCCCGTTTGATAGACGTATTGCAGCCTGTCGCCCTCCGCATCCCAACTGAAGGGCGACAGCATCAACCAGCCGTGGCTATGGACGGTTTGGAGGAAGTCAAATTGCGGCGCAGCCGGAATGACGATGCGCGGGCGCTTCATGCCGGCAGCTTGTCCAGCACGTCCTGAATTTGCTGCAAGTGATTGAGACCGTGTTGGGAATAAACGCGGGCGAGTTCTTCCAGGCTGTAATCGGGTCGGTCAGGACTGGAGCCGCGGCCGATCTTGCCCCATTCTTCTTCGGTCAGGTTCTCCAGCAGGATAGCCCAGCGGGCATGCAAGCCTTCGAGGATCTTCAGCGAATGCTCGATATCGGCATCTTTGGCGTCGGGGTATTCGGCGATGGCGTTCACGTCATAGGCGGTGAATTGGAAGCTGGGGCTGGTCAAGATCAGTTTGAAGCGGCGAATGCAGACCATGTGCGTATCGGCGAGGTGGTGGATGTTTTGCGCGATGGTCCATTCCGGCGCGTTATAGGCGGTGGTCAACTGCTCAACCGATAGCCCCTGGACTTTTTCTCGCAGTTGGGCGGGCAGTTGACGGAAGGCGTCTATGTAATCAGCGCGATTTTCCATTGTGCTTGTCTCCTCTAAGCTGGTTTGCCACTATTTTAGCGACGCATGCAGCCCTTTCCCACTCGGATGATGCTTCGGCGACCGATTGCAGGATTTCGGCTTTTGCGTTACAAACGTGGCGACATGTCCGGGTTCTGCAAAAGCTGAGGGATGGTGACGACTCCCGATATCGTCGGCATCGGCGTCTGCACGGTTGATCACATCGTGACCGTGCCGCGGATGCCGCATCGCAACGAAAATATGCGCGCCCTGGATTATGCGCGGCAGCCGGGCGGGTTGGCTTCTTGCGCGTTGGTGGCGGCCGCTCGGCTGGGCGCCAAGACGAAGATCATCGCCCGCATCGGCGATGACGACAACGGCGACTATATCCGGGCCGACCTGCAGCGTGAAGGCGTGGATGTTTCGCAATTGCTGGTCGAGGCGGGCAGCGAATCGCATGTGTCGGTCATCTTGGTTGACGAGCCGACGGGAGAGCGCAGCATCATCACGAGACCGCCGACGGGTTCGGCGATAGGTCCCACCGAGATCAGCCGGGAGGACATCATTGGCGCGCGCCTGCTCTTCGTGGACACCATCAACGATGTGACGCTGCAAGCGGCGGGCTGGGCGCGGGCGGCGGGCATGACGGTGGTGCTGGATCCGGCGCTTCCCTACGCGGCGATCAAGCCTTTGCTCGATTTGGTTGATGTGCCGATCGTGCCGGAAGCCTGGGCGAGAGCCTGGATGCCGGAGGAGCCGCCAGCCGCCGTCGCCGCAAAGCTGTTTGACGAAGGCGCGTCAATCGCGATTGTAACCTTGGGCGAACGCGGTTCGGTAGTCTGCTGGGCTGGAGGGATTTTGGAGATACCCGCATTTGAAGTTGAGGTGGCGGATACAACTGGCGCCGGCGATGCTTATCATGGCGCGTTTATGTACGCCCTGCTGCAGAACTGGGATCTGCCGCGCATGGCGAGATTTGCTTCCGCCGTGGGCTCGATGAACTGCCGCGCCATCGGGGGGCGCAGCGCTTTGCCCACTCGTAGCGAAGTAGAGGCTTTTCTAGCCGCTAACCCCGCTTGAACGATACGATGACAAATAGGCGTAATGCTGACAGGAGAGATATTTATGTTTTGTTATTATGTGGTATAGACTGCGCATATGGGGACTTTTGACCTTTGCAAGCAGGAAAAAGTGTTATACTACTAGCCGAGCATTGACTTAAAGGAGCAGTTGAAATGAACAAAGCAGAATTGATTGGTTCAATCGCTGACAAGTCTGGGTTGAGCAAAGCTGATGCTGGCAAGGCGCTAGACGCCTTCGTGTCCTCAGTGACTGACGCGCTCGTGAGCGGCGACCGGATTTCGCTGGTCGGCTTCGGCTCTTGGTCCGTCGATAGTCGCAGCGCTCGTATGGGGCGTAACCCCCGCACGGGCGAAGAGATACAGATTGCAGCGAAAAAGGTCGTCAAATTTAAGCCGGGCGCGGGCTTGTCCGACGCGGTAAATTAACGCGCTTTTGATGTCGTTTGTGGGCAAGGGCTAATTAGACTCCGGCGACGCCATAACAGCTATAACATGTGCATATCTGCCTGCTGAACACAATTCGGCAGGCTTTTTCTTTGTCTGTATACCCGTTGACGACTTAGAGCGGCTAGCCTATTAGCGAGCTTTTCGTGGCAGCTAGCTGGCCAACCTCGGGACAGTTTTAAGCACATCGGCGATCAAGTCATCGGTGCTCAGCCCCTCCGCCTGGCCTTCGAAATTCAGCAGGATGCGGTGCCGCAAGGCCGCTGGCGCAACAGCCGTCACATCTTCAAATGAGGCGTTGCTGCGCCCCTCGAGCAGGGCGTTGATTTTCGCGCCGATGATCAAGGCTTGCGCTCCGCGAGGGCTGGCGCCATAGCGGGCGTACTGACGCAGCATCGGCGTGGCGCGTTCGCTGTCCGGATGGGTCGCGACAATGATGTGGGCGACATATTCGCTGACGTGGCTGGGTATGGGTGTGCTCAAGGCGAGCGAACCCATGCCGATCACTTGCGCGCCATCGGCGACTTTACCCGCGCGCGGCTGTTCGACGCCGGTTGTGCGATCGAGGATCGTAACCAGGTCTGCAACATTGGGGAAGGCGACATTAACTTTGAAGAGAAAGCGATCAAGCTGCGCCTCGGGCAGGGGATAAGTGCCTTCCATCTCCAGCGGATTCTGGGTCGCCAGTACGAAGAAAGGCGCATCGAGCGGGTAGCCGCGCCCGGCGACGGTGACAGTCTTTTCCTGCATGGCCTCGAGCATGGCGGATTGCGTCTTGGGCGTGGCGCGGTTGATCTCGTCCGCCAGCACCAGATTGGCGAATATGGGACCGGCTTGAAAGCGGAACTGGCGCCGGCCGTCTTCGGTCTCTTCCAAAATATCAGTGCCGACAATATCGGCCGGCATCAGGTCAGGCGTGAATTGGATGCGCGAGAATTGCAAGTCGAGCACATCGCCCAAGGTGCGGATCAGCATAGTCTTGCCCAAGCCCGGCACGCCTTCCAGCAGGGCATGCCCCCCAGCCAGCACGCAGATTATGACGCTGCGCAGGACATCACGCTGCCCGACGATGACCTTGCCGACTTCTTCTTCAATGCCCCGAGCGATTTCGCCGAATTGCTCCAAGCCGATTTCTGCAGTGCTCATCTGCCGGTCGCTTTCATGTTGGTTGCGGACAGTGCGCGCCATTATAGCTTGAAATGCGCCGACAGTGAGAGGTGGGAATCGTACGCCGACGCGAAGCAGAGAATCACATTATAATCACGTTTATGGAAGTGACAGCCGCGTCCAAACCTAGGTCTAATTTTGAGCGAGAGGAAAGACTCCGGCGGGAGAATTATGCTGTCCTCATGCCGGAGAACCCTAATAAAGATGTACAGTCGCGTTTGAGCTTCTTTATTGAATGGCTGACCGATAGGCAGCTGACTTGGTATCAGCCAGATCTGGAAGCCTATCGCGATTACCTGTTATACGAACGGACGCGGGTGGACAGGCACGGGAACCACAAGCCCGCGGCACTCTCCCCGACGACGGCCTTGGCGCATTTGGCAACGATACGCAGCCGCTATAATGCCCTCCTCACGCGCAGCAATGACGCGCGCGACCGTCTTTATGAATTGACCAATCCCGATGACACAGAAGCGGAGCAGCAGGCGCTGGTCAACGAGTTTTTCGTCCGCATATCAAACGATGTGCATCCAGCGACGGCCCCCGTCAAACTGGTGGAGAAGCAGGATGTCGCCGATAGCGAGCATCTGCGTTTGAAGCCCTGGCAGGTTAGCGCCCTGGTGCGCGCACCGGGCATATCGACGCTGCGCGGCTTACGCGATACGGCGCTGATGACGCTGATGGTCTGCACGGGCATCCGGGCGGCGGAGGCGGCGGCGCTGCAAGTGGAGGACCTGCGGCAGCATCTCGGCGGCGAGCTGTCACTGCGGGTGCGGGAAGGCAAGGGCGGGGTACAGCGGCTCATTCCCTATGGTCCGCTGGATTGGTGCCTGATGTATGTGGACGCCTGGCTGCGGGAAGCGGATATCAAAGCCGGGCACGTCTTCCGCGGGATACGGCGCGGCGGGAAAACGGTGCGCGCCAAAGGCATCGGCGCCTGGACGGTCAACGATATCATGAATGCCTATCCGGTCACGATTGATGGCGCTCTGCGCTTGGTCAAGCCGCATGATTTACGGCGGACTTATGCGCGCAATGCCTACGACTTCGGTATGGACCTGGAACGGATCCGCCAGAACCTGGGGCATAACAGCCTAGGTACGACGCAGACCTATATCGGCGAACTTGACGGGCGCGACCGACATCCGCCGAATATGTTCAGTCCGCCGCATGACCAGCAGAGCCTGGCGCTGCTGACTGGCAGGGAGATTGGTTGATAGAAATCAGGCGCTTGCCGCAGTTTCGTCCGCTGGGATCTCTAGCTCAATCGCCTGTTTGATGAGGTCGCGGAAGGACGGTTCCGGCAGGGCGCCCGGCTGCATGAAGATCAGCTTGCCAGCTTTGAATACGGCGATAGTAGGAATGCTGCGAATCTGAAAAGCCTGGCTGAGCCCGGGGTTGGCGTCCGTATCGACTTTGACCACGCGGATCTGCCCCGCGAATTCGGCTGCTAGCTTCTCGAGGATGGGAGCGACCATGCGGCAGGGACCGCACCATTCCGCCCAGAAATCCACCAGCACCGGCAACTCGTGCGATGCGAGAATGGCTTCAGCCTCGAAGGTGGCATCGGTGACATCCAGCGGCTTGTCGAGCAGGGGCGCGCTTTCTTTCTTTTCTGGAGCGGCTTCCGTTTCGGCGGCTGGCGCATCCTCGGCGATGGCCTCTTGCAGTTGGCGGATGTAATCGGGCAGATCGCTGGCCCAGGGACGGGAGCGCCGCCATAAGACCTCGCCGCGATACATACCGATCAGCAGTGATCGGCCCTGGTAGTCGAAGTGCCGGGCTGAAGCCCGGTAGTGATCGGGGTCGAGCTGCCCGAAGAAGATGCCGTCTTCTTCGTCGGCAGCTTTGTTGAAGGCGGTTTTGAAGTCTCCCCGCAGTTTGTCGCTGCCGTTGGAGATGAGGATGAGCGCGGCCGATGCGCCGATATACGATTTGAAGTTGCCATCCGTGAGCGATATTAACGGCATCTGACCCTCTTTATGTACCAGTGATCTTCTTCTATTGACGCGTACATGGCCGGGTAGCTTACGAGATGGAAGTCGGACGCGAAGGGTCTGTCTCCGCACCCGTAGCTCCCATGATAGATTACATTCACAGGATCCGCATAGAAACAGTCTCCGCCGTCATTATCCCAAATTGCTGTATCGCCCATATGCAGTCCACCGATGTATATGTCGTCGTCATGAAGGAAGCTCCTTATAAGCAAGCCACCCCCCTCGCTGGCGCTGTTGTTGTGAAGGCGGCTTTCGGTGACGACGGCTCTCCCTCCGCCAAAAACGTACAGTCCGCCGCCGTCAGAGACCGTCGAGTTGTACCTAAGGTCACTCTTGCTGACAAGTATACACGCGCCGAGATCATTGAAGATGGCACCGCCATTTAGCTGTGATGTATTGCCTCGCAGATCGGTTCGTCGAACTTCGGTGGTACCAACATTGTATATCGCTCCACCGCTGATCCCGGCCGAGTTACCGCTGAAAATGCTACTGTCAATTCTGGCCGAGCCATCTATGAATATCGCCCCGGCGTGGCGTGACGAGCTATTTTTCGTGAAGATGCTGCTGTTGATGTCTAAGGTCGCTATCTCACTATCAGTAGCGGACGCGCCGGCGCTGTAAATGGCGCCTGATTGACGGTTCGCGGTATTTCCAAGGAATCTACTGCCGCTGATATGAGCCTCGCCAACATTCCGAATCGCCCCGCCATCCTCTCCCGCTTGATTGTTGCGCAAGACACATTGGTTCACGCGCAGGATCCCTTGGTTCAGGATCGCGCCGCCGTCGCCGATCAGATTCAGTTTACCGTCATCCGCCGACCAGCCTTCCTCTAGCGTTGCGTTGTTGACCGTAAGCTCGCCGTCACTATCAACGTGGAAAAGACGATATTGCCCGTCACCGCTAATGCTATTGCCAAATCCTTCAATGGTGATCTCGGATGTGATGCTCGGCAACGCCGCCAGCAGTGTGACTGGCTCAACCAGGTTGATGACGTCTGCGCCGTTTCCCGCTGGGCAGCCTCCCTGTTCACGGTCGGTATTTGCCGCCGTGATCGCATCTGCGAGACTGCAACTGCTGTCGATGTGGATTTCGCCCTGCGCAGACGCCGTAGTCGCAGCCACCAACAGGACCACAAACGGGAGGAACAGAATGCGCTCAAACGTGGACATTTGACCCGTTCTCTCAATCTGCTGTCTGTTCATTGACATTGTAACAAATTTGCAAAACGCGCGAGTCTTCTGACTACCCCGCCAGTTGCTCGATGTATTCCAGGCTTTGATGCCGGAAGTAGGAATCGTAGAGCATGGCATAGTGCCCGCCGCTGGCCATCAGTTGATCGTGCGTGCCGAATTCTATGATCTCGCCGTGATCGAGCACGATGATGCGGTCGGCATGTTGAATTGTCGACAGGCGGTGGGCGATGACGATTGAGGTGCGATTGCCCAGCAATGCCTCCAAGCCTTCTTGTATCAGCGTCTCAGTCAAGGGATCGACGCTGGCGGTGGCTTCGTCCAAGATGAAGATGGCCGGGTCTTGCAGCAGGACGCGCGCGATCGCCACGAGTTGCCGCTGCCCCATGGACAAGTTGCCGCCGCGTTCGCCGACTTGCGTATTTAAGCCTTCTTGCAAGCTGACCAGCCAGTCGCCGCGCCCAACTTGATGCGCGATCTTAATGACCTCTGCATCGCTGGCATCGGGCTTGCCGTAGCGGATATTGTCCATCACTGTGCCATCGAAGAGGAAGGGCGTCTGCGTCACCACTCCCAACTGCGAGCGGTAACTTGGCAGGTTGAAATAGCGGATGTCTTTGCCGTCTATCAGCAGGTCGCCGCCTTGATATTCGTAGAAGCGGTTGATGAGCTTGGCGATGCTCGATTTGCCCGAGCCGGTATGACCGACCAGCGCGAGCGTTTCGCCTGGCCGGATGCGCAAGCTGAAATCTTGCAGTACCGTCTCGCCAATGTTGTAATGGAAGTCCATATTGACGAACTCGATCTCGCCGAGCAGCGGCGCCACTGGCTCGTCGGCTTTCTGCTTGACCAGCGCCTCGGCATCGAGCAGGCCGAAAACCCGTTCGCCGGCGGCCAAGCCCAACTGGAACTGGCTCCAGAAGGAGGCGATGCTGGTCAGCGGGAACCAAATCATGCCCATGCCTTGTATGAAGAGGTACCACTCGCCGGCCGTAAGCACATCCAGTTGCGCCATCCTGATGCCAAAATAGACCACCGCCGCCACGCCGATGCCAGCGATTGTGATCAGAATGGGGAAGATGCTGCCGAAGACGAATCCGTTGACTTTCTCGACCTGGTAGGATTGCTCGTTGACCGCCTTGAACTCGTCGTAAATCATCTGCTCGCGGCGGAAGGCTTTGGCAACGCTGATGCCGCTGATGGATTCCTGAATGTGGGCGTTGACCGTGGCGAGCTGCCGGCGCGAATTGGTGACGGTGCGGCGCGCCACATTGCGGAACTTCAGCGCCGTGTAGAGGATGAAGGGCATGATCGCGATCAGAATCCAGGTCATATTCACATTGACTGTGAACAAGTAGATGATGAGCAATACGACGAGCAAGAGGCGGCTCATCAGGTTGATGGTCAAGCGCACGGTCTCGGAGAAAGCCTGTGTATCGGAGAGGACGCGGCTGACGATCTTGCCAGTCGGATATTGATCATAGAAGGACATATCCCGCTCGGTGACGGCGTTGAAGGCGTCCTCGCGCATGTCGAGCGTGACATCCCCAACCGCCTCCGCCGAGAGCCACTGCCGTATCAAGTTGGCGACCCAGCCCATGCTGGCCGCCGCGCCGAGCAAGACGGTTGTTGCGATCGGATCAAATGTCTCGGGCGAGAACTGCAAGGCATCCAGCGACTGCGATACGACGACGGGCAGCAGCAGGTCCATGAGCGAACTGAGGAAAACTACGCCGGCGACCGCCAGCATCTTCCACAAATGCGGCTTGAAGTAGAGCAGTATGCGTTTGACCAGCGCCCAATCGGTGTACGTGCGGTCGTACGATTCGGCATCCAGCCCATCCATTATGAAACCCATTGTTTGCCTCCATGCCCATTGAGCGGACCGACTGCTGCCGGCTCTGTGCCGTAGCGAGCGAAGATCCGCCGATAATGTTCAGAGCTAGCCAGCAGCTCCTCATGCGAGCCGTTGGCGATGACGCGGCCGTTTTCCAGGACGATGATCCGGTCCGCCCAGCGAATCTGTGAGAGCCGGTGGGTGATGAGGATGGTGGTGCGGCCCTCCTGAGCGCGGCGCATCGCCTTTTGAATCTCGTCTTCGGTGGCGCTGTCGATGGCGCTGGTCGAGTCATCAAGGATCAGGATGCGCGGCTGGCGTAAAAAGGCGCGGGCGAGGGCGAGCCGCTGTCGCTGCCCGCCGGAGAGGGTAACGCCGCGCTCGCCGATTTCGCTCTCGTAGCCATCGTTGAAACTCAGGATGAAGTCATGCGCCTGCGCTTCTTTGGCGGCTGCTTCGATCTCCGCCTGTGACGCTTCTTGCACGCCGAAAGCGATATTTTCGGCTACAGAGCGGGAGAAGAGAAAGATGTCCTGTTCGATCTTGCCCATCTGCGAGCGCAACCGGTCGAGATTCCAATCGCGCACATCGACGCCGTCGACGAGTACGCGCCCCTCGTCCACATCGTAGGTGCGGCTCACGAGTTGCGTCAGCGTCGATTTGCCGGAGCCGGTCTGCCCGACGATGGCGACTGTTTGCCCCGGTTCCACCCGGAAGGAAATGTCCTCAAGCACGGTATTGCCGTGAAACTTGAAAGTGACATTATCAAATTCGATGGCGCCTTCGACCGGGGCGCTATAGCCAGCCAGGTTCTCGTCGATATCGGCGCGTTGCTCCATCAATTCCAGTATGCGGCGGGCCCCGGCGATGCCCAACTGGATCATGCTGATGGAGAAGAGCGAAATGAAGACCGGGAACTGCAGCACGCTCATCAAGCCGACGACGGCGATGATATCGCCGATGCTCAGGATGCCGCGGCTGTGCATATTTAGACAGTGCAAGAAAAACAGGCCGAATGCTACGCCAAACATAAGCAGGGGCAGGTAGGCGGCTTCGATCTTGCCCTGTTGCACGAAGAAATCGCGGAACTTCCCAGCGTTGCGCCGGAACTTCTTGCGTTCTTCGATCTCCTGCGCCGCCACCTTGACGATTTCGATGCCGCTGATCGTCTCTTCGAGCCGGGCGCTAAGCAGGCCGAATTGCGTCCGTTGCTGCATCATGACTGGCTCGAGGCGGCGCATATAGCGGCGCACGACGATGATGTAGGATAGGACGAAGAGCGACGGCACCAGCAGCAGCTCAAGGTTTATGGCGGCGATGTATATCATTGGCACGGCAAAGCCAAGCACCATATCGAAGATAAACATGATGCCCGGATGAATGACGAAGTGCAGTTGCCGCACGTCATCGGTGGCGCGCGCCATGATATCGCCGACCCGCTGCTGATCATGGAAGGTCTGGCTTTTGCCGAGCAGGCTGGCGTATAGCTCGTGCCGCGAATCGCGCTCGACCCGCGTGGACAAGATGACCATTGACATCGAGCCAATCAAGGAACCGATGCCATCCCAAACGGAGGCGATAAGCACAGCCAGGCTGACGGCGATGATCGCGCGAAAGTCTCCGCCTTCGATAATCAGTTCCGCGCCCCGGCCAAATAGAACGCGCGCGGCGGAAAAGGAAATATAGCCTGAAGCGAAGCCCAGCAAGCCCATGATGAAATAGGTTTTGTGTTCCCAGCAATGCGAGATAATCCAGCGGACAGGTCCGCTCTGGTTGTATTCTCGCAAGCCTTCAATTGAGAATTCGCTCTTTTGAGCCAAGATGCGCTCCTCAGCAATAACGTACAACGGCGGTCTAGGAACTGCGCATTGTACACAAGTTCTATGAGCGTGATAAGGGTGGGATTATGATCCCACGCGAGGCTGACAGGCGGCGAGGTTGAGTGCCCCGGATATCGCGGCCGCCCCCAACTGCGCTAAACTCGGTGGGCGTCTTCGGTTTCCTGCCCGGGCGCTAGATACTGGAGAGACAGAATGCTCAAGCGCAATCCGATTCCCGTGCTGAAACCGCAAGCGGGCGGGCAGCAATTCCTGGTCTATGGCGACAGCTGCTCCGGCATCGCTGGCGCCTTGCACGAAAAGAATTTCCAACAAGTTAATGAATCGATATGCGCCTTGGAGACAGCCCCCCAATTCATCTGTTTTCTCGGCGACGAAATCATGGGTCTGACCACTGACCAGGCTGAACTGCGGTGGCAATGGTGGTATTTCTTCGAGCGGGAATTGGCTTGGCTGGATCGAGCCACCATCCCCCTCTATCACAGCACCGGCAATCACACGGTTTACGACGGAGCCAGCGAAGATGTTTTCCGCGAGGTTATGTCTCATCTGCCGCAAAACGGACCGCGTGGCTTGTCCTACTTTGTTCGGCGTGGCGACTTGCTGATGATCTTCGTGAACACCATGGACCAGCGCTGCGGCGGCGAGGGCACGGTTGAAACCAAGTGGCTGGAAAATGTGCTCAGGCAGCATTGCGATGCCAAATACAAGCTGGTCTTCGGTCATCATCCGGTCTGGGCGGTGAATGGCTACTTCGGCGATTATCAGCGACTGATCGAGCGCGAGACAGGCCGGCGCTTCTGGGATGTCTTGCAGCGGCATAACGCGCTGGCATATTTCTGCAGCCATATCCTCGCCTTTGATGTCCAAGTGCAAGCCGGCATACTGCAAATCTGTACCGCCGGCGCCGGTACCGCGCATCGGATGCCACCCGACGAGGAATATCTGCATTTCCTGCAAGCGGCGCTCGACGAGACTGGCTTGCGCTATCAGGTCGTCGATTGCAACGGTCAGGCCCGCGAGTGGCTAAGCTGGAATTGGAAGCTGCCCCCTTCGACAAGCTGGGCGACTTTCGAGCCAGCTTCGCCGCAGGCTCTGCCGACAGATTGCCTGCAACTGCAAGACAAAGCGCATTTGGTCATCTGGGACATAAGCTTATGCTTGCCGCCGAATGACGGGAATCTTCCCCAAACGATATTCTGCGCGACAGCCGACGGCGGGGCGCTGCCGAATCTCTGGCTCGGGATTAGCGGAGTGGACCGACGCATCACCGTGTTGCTCAGTCCGGACGCGAATCGCAGTCCGCATCGCTGGCAGGGTCCGGCGCTGCCTGCCGATCGGCAAGTCAGTATCCAGGTGGGCATTCACAGCGGTATGGGTCCCGGTGGTCTGCTATGGCGCTGGGGCGACGATCATCCCTGGTCGAGCATGGCTGCCGCTTCAGCCTGGGGCGCCGAGCGATTGCCCTGGTCCCGCGACTGGCAGGTTGGCGAATGCGCCGGTCAACATAAGTTTCGTGGTCGTGACTTGCGCTTGGAGTGGCATCATCAGGCCTTCACATTCGCCGATTATTATAGCGGACACAACTGAATCATAGCATTTGCTTGACAGCCGCTTGGACAATTGCGCCGGTCGGTCTATCATCGGCTGCATGGCGTTTCTGAAGAGGAGGGTTCATGAAAGCGATACGACATGCGATCCGCCAAGCCGCGACCCTTTGTCGTTTGGTGCAGACTCACTATCTCATCGCTCAGACCAAGGCGGCGGGCGATCATAAGGAGCCCGTGACAATCGCCGATTATGGTTCGCAGGCGATCATCTGCCGCGCCTTGCAGCGGTACTATCCTGATGATGCGGTGGTGGCGGAAGAGTCTGGCGAGCAGTTCATGCAGTTGGTCGCGGCCGAGCAGCGCGCGCAGGTGCGTCAACTCTTGGCGCAGGTGCTGGGTGAGCCGGTCAGCGAGGCGGAACTTGTCAGTTGGCTCGATTTTGGCGCGGGGGTATCAGCGCATCGCACTTGGGTAATTGACCCGATTGACGGCACCAAGGGCTTCATCGCGCGACGGCACTATGTGATTGCCTGCGGTCTGTTGCTGGAAGGGCAGGTAGCTGAAGGCGTCATAGCGGCGCCAGGTTACCGAGCCGGGGAAGGCGCGCTATTTTACACGCAAGGCGGCGCCAGCTGGCGGGCGCCCTTGACTAGCGGCAGAGGCGAGCCAGTGACAGTATCGCAGCGGAACGAGGTAGACGAATTTGTCGCGGTGCAAAGCGTTGAGCCGACCCACGCAAGCAAGTCGCGCATGAGGCTTGCCCGTGAGCGTGCTGGGCTGGGCGAGGTTCAGGTCCGCGAATTGGACAGTATGGAAAAGTATGCGTTGGTGGCTTGCGGTGACGCCGATCTGTATATGCGTTTGCCGCGCCCGGGTAGCAGATACCAGCACAAGATTTGGGATCATGCCGCCGGCGTCGCCTTGGTGCAGCAGGCCGGTGGCATGGTGACCGGTCTAGACGGCGGCCGGCTCGATTTCTCACGCGGCGATACGTTGGCAAACGAAGGTCTGATCGCGAGCAATGGGCGGCATCATGAGCGTGTGGTCGAAGCGGTGCAGCAGGTGATGGGGGAGTAGTGCTTAGACCGCAACTGCTTCCGGACGTCGCTCCGCAATCAGCTCCGCATACACCTCGATGACCTCGTCCATGACAGTATCCCACGATTGCCCCTCGGCATAGGCCCGCGCCTGCTCACCCATCCAGCGCATCATCTCCTGACTGCTCGCGATCTTTCGTACGCCTTCCAGCAGCGCAGCGCTATCGCCCGTCTCAAAGGTGTAGCCGTTGACCCCGTCGCTGATGATATCGCCGACGCCGCCGACCCGTGAAGCCACCACTGGCAGCCCGGCCGCCATCGCCTCAACCACCACCAAGCCGAAGGTCTCCAGGCGCGAGGGGAAGACAAATATATCGGCGCTGGCGTAAGCGCGGGACAGACGCCCGCCGCGCAGGTAGCCCATGAAGGTGGCAGGCAATCCGGCAAATTCTCGCTCAAGCCAGGGACGCGCCGGTCCATCGCCGACGATTGCCAGGCGCGTATTCGGCAATTGCTCCAAGATCGGTCCGATGTGCTCGATCTGCTTCTCGTCCGAAAGCCGCCCTACATAGAGCAAGATCGTATCTTCCGGATTGCCCCCCGTCATCTCTTCGCGCATCGCCATTGAACGAAACTTGGGACTAAAAGCGTCCGCATCAACACCACGCCGCCACAAGCCCACATTCTTGATGCCCAGGCGCTGCATCCGCCGCTGCACGGGCCGGGACGGCGCCAAACTGTAATCGGCCCAGTTGAAGATATTCTTTGTCAGTTCATTTATCAGCGGACGGGTGAAACCGAGATCGAGCGCGCCTAAACGGAACTGCTCGACGAGCTGGGCATAATCCAGATGAAATGATGTCACTGTCGGGACATCCATCCACTTGAGCATTGCCATGGTCGGTATGCCGGTCATGACCGGGTGGAAGAGGTGCGCGACATCGGGTTGGAAGGCGGCCAGATCGCGATAAAGCGAGAGTGTGGCGAAACCAAGCCGCGCCTCCGGATAAAGCGGCAGCGACAGGCTGGGCAAGCTGTGGATCGGTACATCGTTATAATTGGTCCTGCTGCCGTAGCGCGGCGCGATGACCAATGCCTCGATGCCCCGCCGCGACAGATGATCCAGCAGCAGACAGGCCACCTTGACGATGCCATCGACTTTGGGCAGGAATGTCTCGGTTATGACAGCTACGCGCATGATTGGCTCCGACAGACGAAGCTAGTACCCTTATTAACACATTTGACCGCCGCAATACAAGTCAGCCAAGCTCAGACGAAGACTGAACGAGATTTGCCCCGGCTGGCGCCGGGAAGGTCTTGCTGAGATTGTGCCGCTGGCATGTTATAATGGCGCTTTCCGAGACCTATCGCGGCATCGTTTTCTCTGACGATTGACAACGGCGCCGGCGACGGACAGAAGACATTGATGACCGCAGACGTCAAGCCGCAGGATCTGATCGAAGTCGACGAACGTTCGCCAATGGAGACGCTGCCCTATTGGGCGCGGGCCACCAACCCGATCGTGCGGCGCCATCTCGGTTTGTACTGGCGCACCTTGCCGCCGGAGTTCGAGCCGATATTCTACGTCTGCGGTTTCTGGCTGACGGCGCTGCTGCTGGGCATCTTCTTTCCCTTCGTCACCGACCTGGCGACTACGGTGATTGTCGTGTCGGTCCTGGTCATTCCCGTCGGCATCATCTTTTACCTGCGCGCCCTCTTTTCCATCGCCGCCAATTCAGCGGCGGTGATGGCGGACGAGATTCGCAACAATACGATGCAGTTGCTGATGTCGACGCCGATGTCCCTGGAGCAGATTTTCCTGGGCAAGGTGGCTTCCGCTATCTGGCGCAAGATGGACGATCTGGTCTTGATCGTGCAGGGCGCGGCGATCTTCGGTCCCCCGCTGATCATCATGCACTACGCCGGGCTTCTGCCGCTGCGCGAGTCGGGACCCGCCACCTATATTCTCATCATGGTCATGACAGTGACAGCCTTGCTGCGCTTGATTCTGGAGCCGCTCATGTTCGGCATGGTCGGGGTCGGGATCGGCGCCGTCCTGCCTTTTCGCAGCATCGCCATCACCTCCTCAGTCGCATGGGTGGCTTTCTATTTTCTGCTGATCAACATGCTGCAGCAACTCAATCTGGAAGCGCTGACGGCCGCGCTGGACGCGGCGCGGGAGGCTCCAGAGCTGGCAGCGGATGCGGCGCGGATGCGGGCGGTCCTGGCGCTGGGGCTGACGGCGCTGGTGGAGTTGGTCTTGCCGGTGGCGCTGCCCTACGGGTTGATACGGCTGGTCAGCAGCTTGATGTCGCGTCAGATGCGGGAGGGTTAGGGCTCTTTTGGCCCCAAATCTCATTCATTGCTTACGTTGACAGGCAGTTCTGGAGGCGTTGAAGGCTGGTTAAGGGCTTCACGCATTCTTCGCAATTCGTTACGGTTGCTGCGGTGACCATACAAAAACACGCCAGCCAGGGAGACTATGGATGTTGCTATAAGTCCAAATCCCACTAAGTCCGATCCTAAATAGATTGCCACACCACTCAATACCATGAGTAGAATGGCGAGAATGAAGCCGCGGTCCATGGCTCGCTTTTCTCGTTGAAACGCACCTTGTTGATGTTGTTCTTCCATTTTGAATCGGTGGTGCTGCTGTTCTTCAGCCATTGTAAGGATACGATCGGCACTTCCAGGCAAGAACTTTTCATAGCCGGCGATTATTCGAGGATGCGCTATCGGACCCGAATACTCTTCACGCAAGACTAGGCTGCGAACCAGTTCATTCCTTCGTTCTTCAGGGATATACTCAATCAAGTCCGGTTCTAGCGGACTCTCTTCTTGTCTCCCATCGGCCGGCAGTTCGTTAACCGTGTCCGATGCGGCGTCATTCAACGATTGATCATCTACGTTGTCGTCTTTGACCACTTGTTCGTTCTCACAATATCATCATGCTGGAATATGATCGCTTCCGCAATGTAGTCGCCTACAGCTAGCCAATCAGAACGCAAAGCATCGTAATCAGCTTTCGCGTCTGAGGGTGAAAAATTGTACATGTTCAATGTCCCATAGACGTCGATAATGCTACCGAGACCTGTCCACACGTTTGGTGTTGGAAACAGGTGCAAGCGACGGATCCAAGGATCATATGTTTTCATGGTGTTCCTCACTATGTGCAAGCTGTCTCACGCTATTTGTACCGATATGTTATATCGCCTTTTGGAAAACTGTCAATATATCTCTAATACCATTTCAAGTCATCTTATCTCTGACAATGTCTTCGTATCTCTACAGAGTATACGTAACACTAGTTCAGAAGTAGCAGAAGTTCGGACATTTTGGATTGGATAGGACGTTGGGGTAGGCTACTCTAAACCAGTGTGACGCAATAGGGTTTTATACTGCTTTATTCAAACGAAACATTAGACGTAGTCAACTCACCGCCGGAATTCCAGATGTTGTTTTCACTTATTGCTGAGTTTTCATCAAACTCTGTGTTGCTGACTGTTAAGCCTCCACCGGAATTCCAGATTGCGCCTCCTTGTTGTTTGGCTAAATTGTCTGAAAGTTTACTATTCTTTATTGTCGTAGTTCCTTTAAGGCTGTAGATCGCGCCACCAAAATTTGCTGAGTTGTTAGAGAATTCTCCGTTGGCAATTGTGAGCGTCGAATTTTCAGTTGCCATAATTGCTCCGCCACCTTCGGCCGAGTTACCTGTGAAGTTGCTACTTTCGACCAAAACCATCGCACCCATAATCCCAATAGCTCCGCCGCCTTTGCCTCCCACGTTATTTGTGAAACCGCTATTGCTAACAGAAAGCGCACCGCCACTGGTCGCAATAGTACTACCTTCAGACGTATTATCACTAAAGACACTGTCGTTTATGTAAACGGTTGCCGCATTACTGAATATCACGCTGCCAAAACTCTCTGCAGAATTGCTATAGACTTTGCTATCAACAATGCTTACGGAACCACCGTTGACGCTGTGAATCACGCCGCCGTCTTGGGCACTGTTGTTACTGAGGCGACTGCTTCTGATAGCCAAGGTGCCTGTGTTTTCTAATATGGCAACGACGCCTCCAATGCTTGCGGAGTTGTCTCTAATGTTGCTGTCGGTGATTGTTACATTTCCTTCCGCTATTCCGATCACTCCTGCCGAATCGTCCGCTGAATTATTGTAAATGTGGGTATTGTCGGAGATTTCCATTTTTCCGGCAACTAACACGATTGCGCCCCCGCTCTGGGCGGAATTGTCCCTAATTGTAGCAGTCTTGATAACTGTGATTCCGTCCCCGTTGACGATGCCCGCAAATACGGCTCCACCAACTTGAGCTGAATTACCTTCGAGTGCGACTGTGTCTAAAACTAGCGTCCCTTCGTAATTGTAGATCGCGCCTCCACCACCTGCCGAATTGGCTATAAAGGTACTAGCAAGAACTTTCATGTCGCCTTCAAAATTTGCTATTGCACCGCCATTCTGTATCGCTGTGTTAGACTCGAAGTGGCTATTGGTTATGCGTATGTTTCCAGCCCGGTTGTAAATCACACCGCCAGATTCATCTGTTACGTTGTTTTCGAACTCGCAGCCGAAGATATCTAATTCACCTTCAAAATTGTAGATTGCCCCACCATCCGTTGCCGTTCCGTTAATTATGGTCAAATTATTGATAGTTAGTTTTCCATTGCTGACCTCGAAAACGCGAAAGCGGTTGTCACCGTCGATTGAAAAGCTATCGCCTTTAATGATGATTTCCGAGGTAATCTTGGGAAGTGTTCCGCTAAGTGAAATGTCGCTACCGAAGCGTATCGTGGTTACGATAGTTTCAGTGTTGTTGGCCGCTCTTATTGCGTCAGACAGACCGCTTTGTGACTTCACAAGGATTTCGGTTAGTGGCGGAGTAGCGATCAATTGTTGAAAGAAACGGGAGATATTATCCAAGTCCGCGCCAATCGCGATTGCAATTAGAAATAGGATTGCCAATGAAGTACATTTGACAAAGGTAGATCGGATTCCTCCTGGATTCCGCTTATTCTTGTCGGTCATGTCTTATACCTTGTGGATTAGAAAGCTGTCATAGTGACAAGTTGTGAAGATTCTACTGCGTCCAGAATTCTAGCATGTGCGGTCTGCTACTTCAACAAACTACAACATGTTTGACATGTTTCGTTCTCTTTTACACCTTTTCTCTTCCCTTCACCGCGCGCAGCGTCAGCACCTTGATGAAGTAACAATACCTAATATGTTGTTTCAATAGATCGACGAACTGTAGGAGCTTCAAATGCACAAGACCTACTTGTAAGGACTGTATTCGTACGCTCCGATGTCAATCCCTTCACCTTGCGGCCTGGGCATACCTCGCTGGTCGATATGCTCATGGTAGTCGGGATGTGCGGCATCAATCGCCGGACTTCCTTTCTGGAGCGGGTGGAAGGCTGGATCGCCTGAGAGAGGACCTAGCATCGGATCACCAGTCAGCGATGGATTACCGGAGCCATCTTGAATCAGGTTCTTAATATTCTTACTAAGTTTGCCGGCCGAGTCTCCACCGCTATTGCTGGCGGCGATGCTGTTTATCAAGTTAACCGTTCCACCTTCACAACATATTCCACCGCCGCGCTCGGCCATGTTATACGCCAAAGTAACATGGGTGAGAATTGCCTTACCTTGTGAAATCAGTAGACCACCACCATTGTTTCCGGCGCGGTTCGCACTGAAAGTACTGTTCACAACTGCAAGGTCTGTGTTCCGAGCATGTTCAATGGCTCCGCCGTCAACTTGAGCAGCATTGTCAGAGAACGAACTTGTGTTTAGATCAATCTTGCCGTAGTTGTAAATTGCGCCTCCGTTGCTACTGGCTTTGTTACCAATGAAAGCACTTTCTTGGATTTTCATCTCTCCGCCGGTGCAAACCACTCCGCCGCCGTATTCTGCCGAGTTTGCTTCAATCTTACTCGCAGATATTGACATAGCGTTGTGGCAACCGACGGCGCCTCCGTACTTGGCAACATTCTCTCTTATAGTGCAATTGTAGATAGCTGCCTTTCCATTGCCTCCGAATGCACCCCCGTTTCCACGTGCGATATTTTGGGCGAGAGTACAGTCGGAGACTACTACCGTTCCATGTGTGTCTATTCCAATTGCGCCGCCGTCGCCTTTGGTAACTTTGTTCTCGTGAAATTGGCACCCTCTAACATTTATAGTTCCTGTCGCGACCATTATTGCACCGCCGCTCGTCTTACCAGTGTTGCCACTAAACGTGGTCGCGGAAACATTTAGGGCTCCCACGTCTTTATTCTCTGGTCTCCTTATTTTGGGACGTTGCATCTTTTGACTCAGTTGAGTGTGTGACTGCCCAGCTACACTTGCAATTGCGCCGCCATTCTCGGCGTGATTTCCGCTGAATCTGGAATCAGTTATAGTTAGTGACTCTTCGCCGCCGCTCAGTATTCCGCCGCCAACCGGCGCCATGTTTTCCCTCATTGAGACATTTAATAAGTTTAGCGTTCCGTTGCCGGAAAAGATCGCACCACCGCCATTACTGGCTCTGTTGTCACGAAACGTAGTGTTTATGGCGTTGATACTTCCGCAGAAATTGTAGACTGCACCCCCGTTCTTTGCCTCGTTGTTAAGAAATGTACAGTCAGACAATGAAAGTGTTCCTTCTCGGTTGAAGACCGCGCCACCATTTGAAGCTTTTCCGTCCGCCAGAGTCAGATGATTCAGCGTTAACGTGCCCCTAGCGATTTCGAAGATGCGACTGTGGTTTTCTCCGCTTATTGAAAATCCATTGCCCTCAATGGTGATGTCGGACGAGATTGCAGGTAGAGGTGTGCGCAGCACAATGTCCGCTGCAATTTTAATGGCATATATACCATCTTCGGGAGAATAAGTCGGCGAGGCTTTCGTCGCAGTGACGGTTCTTATGGCTTCTGCCAGGCTACGGTCTGAAACTGCCGTGATGTGATTCACTTCCATTCAGTTCACTTCCATCAGTTAAGCAGACACGAAGGGAAGATTATCATGAAACGTATATGATTTGCATAAGAGTTTGCGACTATGCAGATAAACTATCGTCGAAAATCTCAAATTATGGTCAGCATATTGGTAGTCACTTGCTAAGATTCTCTAAGCTCAGTTGGGTTCACGGGACGAACAAATGGACACTTGCGAGATAGACTTGGCTAGGCAATCGTGTGCGAATTGTCTGTTGTTTCAGACACAAGGCGCCGTTAAAGGCCGCTTCAGCGTCCGTCACCCCCCACCGCGCCCAGCGTCAGACCCCGAATAAAATACCGCTGGAAGACCACAAAAATAAACAGCGTCGGCAGCGCTCAGATCAACTTTCAGGCGCGTATTCTATCGCGCCCAGATCGCAGCTCCGCCCACCGCTCCTGTCGACGCCGCGCTGGTCGGTTGCCGGGCAATAATCCGGATGCGCCCTTCCGATCACGGGGCTGTTCTTACCCGGTGTGAAGTACTCGGCGCTTTCGGCGGACGGATACAGAACGGGATCGCCCGTCAGCATTGGATCGCAAGCATCGTTGTAGATGAAATTATTGATATTGACCGCCAATTCTGCGACGCAGTTGCCACTATGGTTTGAAGTGATAATGCTGTTCACCAACGAAATCTCACCGTAATCCGAGTATAAGCCGGCGCCATAGCGCGCCCGATTACTCTTTATGGTCACATGGACTAATTCAGCCGAATCGCTAAGGCGCTGATGCAAAGCGCCGCCTCTAACGGTCGCTCGATTCCCACTGAACGTGCTGTTTATCGCCTCTACGCTTCCTTTGGAATCGTTGTAAACAGCGCCGCCATCATGTGCTCTGTTTCCGAAAAGGCTGCTTCGCTCAATCAATAGCTCAGCGTTATTGTAAATGCCCCCGCCTTGCTCTTTCGCGCGATTGTCACGGATGATGCTGTCGATCAACTTTACTGAACCAACTCGGTTCATGATCGCGCCGCCACGTACGGCACTGCTCCCTTTGATCTCGCTAGACCGGATGGTAACTTCGCCTTCAATCAGCGCCAGGATCGCGCCGCCCTCTTTCGCATAGCCATCGATCATCGACAAATTCTCGATGGTAAGACTGCCTTTACGGACTACGAAGATGCGATGCCTGTTATCGCCGCTAATGGTATAGCCATTGCCCTTTATCGTGATTTCGGATTCTATGTACGGCAGCGGCTCCTTCAAAACGAGGTCTTCGAAGATACCGATGCTATCTTTACCTTCCCCAGCCCGACATGCGCCGACAGGCTGGTCGAGATTGGCGGCTAGAATCTGATTCGCCAACGTGCAGCCGGAATCTGGCGCTTCCGGGGCTTTGGGTTTCGAAGTTATGCGAATCAGGCCGTCGAAGGGCAGCAACACGCTGGAGAGCAGTCCAAGCGCAATCAGTATCAGCGCAATGTGCGTACGTGTTATCAATTTGTCCCCACCATAGTGACCTAGGCTAGACTTTAGAGCATTGCTGCTGGCAATGCAAGCTAAGTTAACCGAGCCTTGGGCGGACGTAAGGCAGACTTGCTGAATAGTGCTGTAGACCCGCTTTTACCTGGGGTATTGGATCTTTAGGCTTTCATGTCACCAGTCGCGCCGCTTCAGCCCAGCCACACCGGATTCGTCCAAGCCCGCTGACCCGCCTCATCCCGCACCGTCACCCGCAGCCAGCGCGATTCCACATCGCTCAGGTCAAACTCGGCGCCCCTTAGCCCCCAGCCGCTGATCCGCAGCGCGCCCGCTCTTTCCCCTGAGAGCAAGATCTGCTCCGCTGGCGAGCACTCGACGACTACTTTTTCACGTCCGAGAAGCTCGACATGATGCAATTGCGGCCCGGTGCTCGAGTAATAGTGCCCCGCTTTCAGCGCGCGCAGCAGTGCCTCGGGCGTCAGCGTATCCGCCTTGACATGAACCCAGCCACGCATGAAATCGCTGTAATCCCCGGACGCATGCACGTCATCGACGGCGATCGCGCCCACCCGATGTCCTCGATGCAGGAGCATATCAATAAAATGCCAGCTATAGCCGCGGTCGCTCGCCGCGTCGGCGGCGCCGTTGTAACATTCGACCGCGTCGGCCGCGTCCAGCGTTTCAAAGTCCGTCACGGTGAAGGCATACCAGTTGGGGTGCGTCGCCGCCAGGAATGCGCCCGCTGCCATGGCGCGCCTAGCGACGCTCGCGCCGGTGTCGCCCGCGCGAAGAATCTCAAAGTCCAGCGGCAAACCGACCGCCAGCAGATGCCAGGGCGAGCCCGACTCGATCTGCCATGGATGCAGCTCGGCGCCGATAAGCGTGGTGAAGTCGTCGTAGCGGAACTCGCGCGTATCCGTGATCGTGTAACCGTAGTGTTCCATGCAGTGGTCGGTGATCGCGACGAAATCGTAGCCGTTCTGGCGGTATTGGCGAATGTATTCCGCTGGCGTCCAAAGGCCGTCGGAGTTGGTCGAATGCCCGTGCAGGTTGCCGCGGTAGAAGCGTCCCGGCTGAGAAAAGGGCAAGCTGTCGATTGTCAAAGTGGGTGAACCGTTCATGTTGGTTTATCCCTTCACCGCCCCCAGCGCCAGACCCTTGATGAAGTAGCGTTGGAAAAAGATGAAAACAGACAATATCGGAGCGGCGTAGCAATCGCTCGACCTCAGCCCAACCACACCGGATTCGTCCAAGCCCGCTGACCCGCCTCATCCCGCACCGTCACCCGCAGCCAGCGCGAATTGACATCGCTCAGGTCGAACTCTGCGCTAGTCAACTGCGAGCCAGTCATCCTGTGCAGGACTCCTGCACGGTCGCCCAAGACCAGTATCTGCGCCGCCGGCGAGCACTCGATGACTATCTTCTCACGACTGCAAATGGCGACATTATGCAGTTGCGCGCCGGTACTTGAGTAGTAGTGCCCCGCCTTCAGCGCCCGCAGCAAAGCCTCGGGCGTCAACGCTTCCGCCTTGACGTGAACCCAGCCGCGCATGAAGTCATCAGCGCCTTCGTGCGCATGCGTATCGTCCGTCGTGATCGCCCCCACGCGATGCCCCCGCTGCAACAGCATTTCGATGAAATGCCAGCTATATCCGCGGTCGCTGTCGTAATCGGCGACGCCGTTGTAGCATTCGACCGCATGCACGCTCCCAAGCGTCTCGAAGTCCTCCACCGTCAGCGTGAACCAGTTGGGATGCGGCACCGCCACGAAGGCGCCAGCTTCGCGTACCCTCGCCACGACATCCGCGCCGCTGTCGCCTTCCCGATGCGTCTCGAAATCCAGCGGCAAGCCCACCGCCAACAGATGCCAGGGTCCCCCCGACTCGATCTGACCCGGATGCAACTCAGCGCCGATTAACGTGGTGAAATTATCACTGCGAAACGCGCGCGTATCCGTGATCGCATAGCCGTAATGTTCCATGCAGTGGTCAGTCAGCGCGACGAAGTCGTAACCGTTCTGTCGATACTGCCGGACATATTCCGCTGGGCTCCAGGCGCCATCGGATTCGGTGCTGTGTCCGTGCAGGTTGCCGCGGTAGAAGCGTCCCGGTTGGGCGAAGGGTAGGCTTTCGGGGGTCAATATTGAGGATATGTTCAAGTTGGTTTATCCTTTCACCGCGCCCAGCGTCAAACCGGTGATAAAGTAGCGCTGACAGAACAAAAGATGAACAGTGTCGGCAGCGCACCAATCAGTGCGGCCATACTTAACTGCTTGGCTAAGATTGGCTGGCATCGGCTTCACGGCTGCGTCGGTCGAGGACGTAAACGACTGCCAAAACCGCAGCATCGGCGGCGATGACAGCCAACCCTTCAGCGCTATACCCCGCCAATATTACCAACGTACCGCAGATGATCAAGGAAAACGCCAAGACAAAACCAAGCCACATACCGCGTCTTTCTCGCTGAATGGAGGCGTCTATCACTTTCACTTCAGAGGTCCGTCTATGTTGACCGTGCTGGGCGAATTCATCTACGATGATTCTCTGCACTTCCGGACTGTAGGCGGCCAGCATACTTGACGGGGGCATGAGACCGGTGGTTTGCTCAACATGAATAATCTCTCTGAAATACCGGAACAGCTCTTCGCGTTAGTCTTCGGGAAGGTCTTGTATTGCTTCCGGTGGTTCTGGAATAGAGGGTAGCGCCTTATCGCTTTCTTCAGCCACTCGAGTATTCCTCTTTTGCGTTCCGTTCGTGTTGTCTAATTGCCCACCAGAGACTTGCTCCAACAGCCTCCCAGTCGGCTCGCATAGCTTCGGCGTCAGAACGCTCAAGTATCTGCTTTGCATAATAGCGTGTCTGGGAACCGGTAAAGTCTAGGAGACCTGATACGCCACTCAAGAAAGGTCGCTTGGGCAAATAGAACGAATTGGCGATCTTTCGCGCGTCATAGGCCATCGCTTGCTCCTTTTGAACGCTATCTATAGCGTATACGGATTGTAGTGAGTTTACCGCTCAACTGTCAATAAATGTATAATATTATTCATATCTGGCAAAACACTTTCCTGACTCGTTGACACGTGGAATCAAATTAAAGTGTCTCGTCACCCCTTCACCGCCCCCAGCGTCAGGCCCCGAATAAAATACCGCTGAAAGAACACAAAGATAAACAGCGTCGGCAGCGACCCGATCAAACTCGCCGCCGCCTGACCGCCCCAATCCACCGTGTATTGCCCGGTCAAATTCAAGATGCCCACCATGATGGTGCGGCTGTCGGCCTTCTGCGTCAGGATGAAGGGCCAGAGGAAGTCGTTCCAGATCCAGGTGAATTGCAGCGTCGCCAGCACCGCCAGCGCCGGCAAGGTCAGCGGCAGCATGATGCGCAGGAAAATGCTGTATTCATTCGCGCCGTCAATCAGCGCCGCTTCCCGCAGGGCGTTGGGCACGACCTGGAAAAAGTTCCGCATCACCAGCGTGCAAATGGGAATACCGAAAGCGGTGTGGATGATGATGACCGCCCAGAGCGTATCGTAGAGGCCGATATCGTTCATCAAACGGAAGACCGGAATCAAGGCGATCTGCGGCGGCAGGAACATGCCGGCGACGATGAAGATGAAGAGCAGACCGTCGAATCGGAAGCGGTACTTGCCCAAGGCATAACCCGCCAGCGTGCCAAGCGCGATCGAAAAGATCGACGCCGGAATGGTCAGCAGCAGCGAGTTGCCCAGGTACAAACCGAGGTTGCCGTCTTCCGGGTCCATGACCCGCTCGAAGTTCTCCGCGGCCAGGTTAGTTGGCAGCGTCCAATACCCGCCTGCAGCGACCTCCGCTTGCGACTTGAAGGCGGTGACAATCGCGCCGTAAACAGGCACCATGAACAGAATCAGAAAGATGGTGAGCAGAAAGTAGCGGACCGCGTTTCCCAACAGCTTAGACCAATTGACCCGAGCTATTAGCTCTCCTTCCCTCTTTATGGGACTTCCGCCCCCCGAGAGCGGGGGGACTGAGAGGGGATCTGGGGGATGGGGCTGCGCTCTGCTACTCATAAAGTTCCTCTGCGGCAGCGGCGAAGCGGAAGTAAAGCACTATGATCACCAGGGTCACGAGGAAGAGCACAACGGCGGCCGAACTGCCGTACCCCATCTTGAACTTGCGGAAGGACTCGCTGTACATGAACACGGCCAGCGTATCCGACTTGTTGAAGGGACCGCCCATCGTCATCACCCAGATGATCTCGAAACTCTTGAGCGCGCTAATCGCCGTCAGCGCCAGGACTACCACGGTAGCGGGCCGCAGCATCGGGATGATCACTTTGGAGAGCGTCTGCCAAGTGTTGGCGCCATCGACTTTAGCCGCTTCCACCAGCGGCGTCGGCACGGAGGTCAAGCCGGCCAGGAAGATGACCATGTTCAAGCCGGTCTGCTGCCAAGCCCAGGCGACGAACACGGCATAAAGTGCTGTATTCGGGTTCGCCAGCCAGGCAGTCGCGATATGATCCAGCCCGATCGAGCGCAGGAAAATGTTGACGATGCCCAGTTTGGGACTGTAAAGCCAAACCCAAATGATGCCGATGATCACCGGCGACAAGCAAATGGGCATATAGAACAGCGACTTGTAGGCTGTATTGATGCGACTTTTGCCCTGCAAAGCAAGCGCAAAGGACAAACCCAGCAGGGTCGGCACGGTCATCGCCAGCCCCAGCCAGATTATCGTGTTCTTGATCGCGTTGCTGAAGAGGCGGTCGGTGAAGATCTTCTCGAAATTCGCCGTACCGACAAAGTTGAAATCTGTGCCGTACCCGACCCAATCGGTGAAGGAATAATAGAGCGAATTCAGCGTCGGCAGAATGACGAAGGTGAAATACACCAGAAGCGGCAGTATGAGGAAGCTAGCTGGTATGATCCAGGGGTGGCGTCTTAGCATCGGGCCTGTCTCGCTCCCCAGCCCAAACTTAATATTTGAAACTGTAGGGGCGACCCGGTGGGTCGCCCGCTATGCCCGAGCGTTAGTAACTCCCCTTCCCTCCTTGTGGGATGCTCTCCATAGAGATGGAGAGAAGGGGACCGAGGGGATGGGGGAAACGAAATCTACTCCATGCCAGCGAATTCAGCGGCGGCATCAGCCTGGACGCGGTCCAGCATGGCTTCATAGTCGCCCGGATTCGCCATGAATTCCGAGAAGGAGTTCAAGCCGACTTCCGCGACCGGCGGCGGCGTTGCCAAGTCATAGTTGAAAGCGAAGACCGGATCAGCCGCGATCTCACCGGCGATGCGCGCCACAACATCGTTGTAATTCATAGTATCGACCAGCAAGCTCGGCGCCAGGTTGCCGGCACCCTCAGCGAATGCCCACTGCACATCCGGATTGGTCAGGTAGACCAAGAAGGCTTTGGCCGCGTCAGGATTGGCCGCATCGGCCGAGACGACGAAGGTGTCGATGGGTCCCAGCGATGCGCGGGGCGTATCTTCATCAATAGTGGGGAAGGAGAAGTAATCGAAATCTTCGCCCGGAACCAGGTCATTGCCCGCATAGAGACCACCGATCCATGTGCCCATCAATGTCATCGCCGCTTCGCCATTGGCAACTTGATTGGCGGCTTCGTCCCAGTCATAGGCGTTGGCGTCGGGGTAGAAGTAACCGGCGTCAACCAGTTCTTTCCACAAGCCGAAGGCGCGCACCACCTCAGGGTCGGTGTATGAGGCTTCGCCGCTCATCAGTTGATTGCGATAATCATTGCCAGCCGTGCGCAGCAAGATCATGTCAAACCAGAATTGGCCCGGCCAGCGGTTGATCGAACCGAGCGCGAAAGCCGGAATGCCCGCCATCTTGAACTTCTCGGCGACTCCGACCAATTCGTCCCAGGTCGTGGGCACCATCGCGCCGACTTCCTCAAATAGCGCGGTGTTGTAGAACATGCCGACCCAATGCAAGGTCAAAGGCACGGCGTATCTGTGCATGTCATAGGTCGCCGCAGTGTCGATGACCGCTTGCGGGAATTGCGAATCCATGTCATTCGCTTCCCAGATATCATCGATCGGCTGCAGCAATCCATCATCGACGATGAACTGGATCCGCGCGCCAGCCCAATAACTGAAGGTATCGGGCGGGCTGCCGCCAGCCAACTGCACCAGGATCGAGGTCTTGAACTGCTCGTGATCGACCGGGCTGGCCGCGTGCATCAGGCCCGGATTGGCCGCGATAAAGTCATCAACGATGCCGTCAATAAATTCACCGCCGAATCCGCCGAAATAGTGGGAAACAGTGAAATCCCCCATCAGGTCGTCTTGCGACAAAGCCGGTGTAACAGTGAAGGCTGCTACCAGAAGAACAAGTACTGCCAAGATCAAGCGTCTGTTCATCATCTTCATTTCTCCGTAACTTGGGCTAAACTAACGCGAATGTATGCATTTTCTTTCATAGGCGCCTCCTGCCTACACTTAAAAATTATAGCAGATTTGCTCCGTTGACAAGCAACCACTTCTCTATGTTGCCAAAAATACAACAGTGTTTTATAATTGTCAACTATATGGAAAGAATATGCGACAAAATCTCGCGCGTCGCAACTGCTGTTGCATATAAGGTTTAAGATGTTGCATAATATGAGAAGATAGCCATGGCTGAGATACAATCGCTGGCCCGCGGTCTAAAAATCCTCAACTTGCTTGAGCATGCTCGCAACGGCATGGGAACGACGGAAGTCGCCAATCAACTTTCGATCGACAAGAGCAGCGCCTCGCGCCTTTTGCATACCTTGGCGAATTATGGCTTCGTCGAACAAGACGAACAGACATCGCGCTATTCGCTGGGTCCGCAACTGGTAACGCTGGGGCAGCATCTGCTGAATCGGATCACCTTACGCGATCATGCCCGACCCTATCTGCATGAACTGGTCGACAAAACCGGCGAATGCGCCCATCTGGCGATCCAGGCGCAACGGCAAGCGCTGTACATCGATCAGGTAGAATCGACCGCTGCGCTGCGGGTGGAATCGGAAATCGGCACGCTTTCTCCCCTGCATTGCACCGCGCTGGGCAAAGTCATGCTCGCCTTTGGCGATTGTCGCATCCCCGATGAGCTCAAGACCTTCACCCATCGTACGGTTACCGACCGCTCGACGCTGGAAGCGCAGTTGGCGCAGACCGGCCGGCGCGGCTATGCCATAGACGATGAGGAATACAACTACGGCGTTCGCTGCGTGGCTGCGCCAGTCTATGACCATCGTGGCGCGCTGGTCGGCGCTATCGGCATCAGCGGACCGGCGGGCCGCGTCACCCTGGAGCGCATAGATGAATTTGGCGCCGTCGTGAAAGACATTGCCGCTGCCCTGTCCACCCGTCTCGGTTTCGATGTCAGACTGCGGCAAACGCTCGATGGCGACGAATAGCGATCCCAGACACCTCCGTATATCCGCTTCCTTCTGTGGAAACACCCGGTTTTGGGTGATAGGACCGAGTTTCCTTCAGTTGCGTTCAACGAAGTTGCGCTTTTCGCAACTTTTGCGCCGCTTCCCAAGCTCCGGCGCAAGCCATGCCAATTGAAACGCCGATTACTCTGCACCATCCGATAAACCGCAGCTAGACCTTTGGAAATAGAAAGCGCGAAGCTCATGGAATATAAGATGCTAATTGATGGAAACTGGTGTGATGCGGCCGACGGCGGAGCCTGGCGGGTGATCAACCCGGCTACGGAATTGCCGGTCGCAGACCTGCCCTTTGGTGGCGCGGCAGAAGCGACAAAGGCGATCGCCGCTGCCCATGAGGCGCTGCCGCGCTGGCAAGCGCTGACGGCTTATGAACGTTGCGCCATCCTGCGCGATATTGCCGATGCCCTGCGCCGCCGCGCTGAGGAATTGGCGCCGATTATGACCGCCGAATGTGGTAAACCCCTTGGCGAAGCCCTGGGCGAATGGGGCGCCTGTGCCGATCTCTTTGACTGGTTCGCCGAAGAGGGCAAGCGCGCCTACGGCCGGACGATCCCGGCGCGCAAGGCCGGCAAACGTCTTCTCTCCCTGCCACAGCCGCTTGGACTTGTCGCCACGATTACCGCTTGGAACTTCCCCGCCTACCTGCTGGCGCGGAAGTGGGCTGGCGCCCTGGCGGCTGGCTGCACCATCGTGGGCAGACCCAGCGAACTCACGCCGATGAGCGCGATGGCGCTGGTCAATGTGATGGTGGAAGCAGGCATTCCACCCGGCGTCGTCAATCTCATCAATGGCGACCCACAGATCATGGGCGAGACGATCATGCGCGATCCGCGCGTGCGCAAGATCAGCTTCACCGGCTCCCAGCGCGTCGGCCAGATCCTCATGCGGCAAGCGGCGGACGGCATCAAGAAACTAAGCCTGGAACTGGGCGGCAGCGCGCCTGTTCTGGTCTTCGCCGATGCCGATATGAACTGGGCGGCCGAGCAGGGCGTCATGGCGAAGTTCCGCAACAACGGTCAAGTCTGCATCTCGCCGACGCGTTTCTATGTCGAACAGCCGGCGCTGGAAGAGTTCCTCGACGCCGTCAAAACAGAAACTGAGAAACTGGTCGTCGGCGACGGTATACGCGCTGGCGTCACGAACGGACCGATGGTCAGCCGCAACGGACGCGACAAGGTCGAGCAATTCGTCGAAGACGCGCTGGCAAAGCAGGCTGCGCTTGTGACCGGCGGCGACCGACCCGCTATCGCCAAAGGCTACTTCTACCAGCCGACCGTCCTGACCGATGTCACTTCCGATATGCAAATCGGCTGCGACGAAGTCTTCGGCCCCGTGATGGCGGTCAGCACCTTCTCGACGATCGACGAAGCGCTGCAGCTGGCAAATGATACGCCCTATGGCTTGGCTGGCTACGTCATGACCAATGACCTATCGACGGCGACGCGGGTCTACGAGGGCTTGGAATTTGGCATCATCGGCGTTAACGATATGGTGCCGGCGACAGCGGAAGCGCCTTTCGGCGGGACGAAAACCAGCGGCTTCGGGCGGGAAGCCGGGCAAGAGGGCTTGCAGGAATATATGGATCAGAAGTTTGTGTCCATCGGGCTGGCCTAGCGCGAACCGCCACCGTTATTTCTATAGGCTGAATAGAGCCGCCATTCTCGGCTTTGTCACCACACCCAATAGATTGCAACACGAGCGCGCTTCGACTAAACTGCCTTGTGCAGCGGCGGATGTCACGCTGCTAAGCTCAAGGGACATAACATGACAAAACTTTCCATCAGCCTGGGACAGATGCGCATCAAGCTCGTCCGGGTCGAAGATAACCTCGCGACTGCTGAAGCGATGATCAGCGACGCCGCCTCCCGCGACTCAGATCTTATCGTGCTGCCCGAGCTCTGGTCCACCGGCTACGATCTGGAAAACGCCGGCAACTACGCCGATGAATTGGGCCAGGGCATGTTCGCCCAACTCGCCCAGACCGCCCGTGACCAATCCATCGCGGTCTTCGGCTCCATCTTGGAGCGGCACGGCGATCAATTCATGAACTGCGCTGCCTACTTCGACGCTGACGGCAATCTTTGCGGCGTCTATCGCAAGATCCATCTCTTCCGCCTCTTTGATGAGCACAAGTGGCTGGGCGAGGGCGACTCGCCGACTGCGATAGAACTGCCCTGGGGCGCAACCGGCCTGAGTATCTGCTACGACCTGCGCTTTCCCGAGCTTTTCCGCCGCTACGCCCTGGTCGATGGCGCCAAATTGATGTTGATCTGCGCCGAGTGGCCACTGGTCCGCGTCGAGCATTGGCGTACCTTGCTCATTGCCCGCGCCATCGAAAACCAGTGCTTTGTCGTCGCGACAAATTCCTGCGGCGATACCGGCGGCACCGTCTTTGGTGGACACTCCATGATCATCGACCCTTGGGGAAAGGTCCTGGTGGAAGCGGCCGAAGACGAGGCCTTGCTCACGGCGGAAATCGACCTCGACGAAGTGGATCGCGTCCGGCAGCAGATTCCAGTCTTTGAAGACCGCCGCCCCGATGCCTATCTCCTGGGCTGAGGTCCGCCCCGCGCAGGGCTTGAATCTGCAAGCGACCTGTGCTAAACTCGCCGCGTGAATATAAATCTGGCAGTCACAATCAGTATATCGTTTCCACGTAAAGCAATTCGCCCTCGGTTCAACGACAGTCAACTTGTTTTCGGCTCGCGCGGGTCTCGTTACTTCCCGGGCGCTCCTGCCGCCTCGTCCCGCCGAAATCCCCAACACGGCGAAAATGCGATAGAACGCAAGCGGTGATATTGCGCTGTATATAGAAACGAGGAAGTGCGCTGCCACGTAGCATATAGTGCAACTAGAAACCGGAGACGTTTTATGTATTCAAGAGGTGACCAGATCATTCACCCGCGTTACGGCGCCGGCACGATCACCGGTAAAAAGAAAATGACCTTCAAAGGCAAAACGCGCTCTTATCACATTGTTGAACTGGTGGGCAACCGCGGCGAGGTCATGATCCCGGTCGACGCAGCTTCAGAAATGAATATCCGCCCCGCCATCGAAGACCTCACGATCATTGAAGAGGTCTTCGCCAAGCCGCCATCAGAATTGTCCGATGACTATCGCTCGCGCCAAGCTAGTATTCAGAAGCAAATCCAAACGCGCGAACCGGAAGCCATGGCGCAAGCGCTGCGCGATCTCTACTGGCGAGAACAAACGGACAAGCTCACCTCGGTCGAACTGAAAATGAAGAGCAATCTGATCAAGATGCTCAGCCATGAGATCGCTGTGATCTGCGCCGAGACGACCGTGGAAAAAGCCAACAGTCAACTCATGCAGATGCTGCATCGCATGGTTCAGGGCGATGATGAAGAAGCAGCGCCGGACGTGGCCGAATCGGCATCGACATAGTCGAGAGATTACGCTTCCATTGGCTCAAATCTCTGGCGAATGCCGCAGACTGAAACTCCCGACGCCGCCATCATAATCAATGATGATCTGCTTCTTCGCTCCGGCAAAATTGGCGCTTTCCCATACTCCTGAAATACCGACGAAGTGATCCTCTCCCTTGATGCGGATGAAAGAATCTGGCAGGTTGACTTTGCCTATCCCAGCGTCTGTCATGAGCCGCACCGCCGCATCCGCTGCCACTGTAATGGTCACTTCGCCAACGCCGCCACTAATATCGAGCTCGCCGCCGCTGCCGGCCGGAATGACCACATCAGTTTTGCCAACCCCGCCATCAATGCTGGCTGCGAAGGCTCTGTCCTGCGCGGGCAGGGTCAAGGCAACCTTGCCGACGCCGGTTTCCAACTTGACGACATCCGCCAGTAAATTGCTCAGGTCGATTTCGGTCTCCCCAATGCCGCCTTTCACGCTCAAGTGATAAGGAACCTTCGGCGCCAGAGCGATATCCCAATTTAGGTCATTGTTATTGCCGATGATATGCCCGACCCCACGCGGAAAACGCCCTTTCTGCCGCAAAGCAATGAACCGCTCCTCAAGGCCGCTGACTTCAAATTCGTATTCGCCGATGTAGTTGATCTGCGCCTCGAAAAGATTGTCGCTATCAGTAGGGAGCGCAATCAGACTGGCTTTGCCCACGGAAAAGTCGATTTCGATATGCGCGGAGGTTGCCCCTTCGCGCAGAGCAAAGAGTTCGGCGCTTTTTACCTCGACTTCGTCCCCCATTATATCGCCGAATAATTGTCTAAAACGTTCTCCCATATCTTCAAAATCAAATGACCACTCGACCTTGCGTTTCTTCTTGCTCATTGTGAGTTTGCTCCTCTGTTCTTGTCTTCACTGTGTATACGCGCGCTGATGACAGCGGTTTGCTAGAAATGTATTAACATCTGATGAGGTCGCCCCTCGTCAATACTGTTCATATATCATCGGTCATTAGGCAGTTCAATCGTTTCAAAATGCGCGGGAGTGGTGAATAAAGTGGATATCGCAAAATTTCCACTACAAAGACATAAAGATCACAAAGTTATTTTCTTAAAATCTCTGTCCCCTCTTTGTTTCTTTTTCTCAAACCGCCGATTTCGGTAGCCGAGCGCGTATGATATTTTGTGTGGATGCGATAGCCCTTATCGCTGCCGTCGAGCGGCTGTGGTGAATCTCCAATCGGATTTGCAATCAGATACTGTACGCGATTTTCACCGTTCCTATTAGAGTTTCGGCTTGTCGCAAAAGAAGAGATCGGGCTATACTGGGGTCGCGAGTCGAATGCGAGGAATTGTATCATTATGGAAAACATTGCCGTCGTTAAATGGGTGATGCAGCGTCCGCGCTTCAGCGCCTGGGTCGTATTGGCTGTCGGCATGGTCGGCTTGTTGGTGCATGAAGCGCGCAATGTCGGCCTCCAGCCCTCACAATGGGCTGCCTTGATCGTCGCCACTATTTTGGTCGCCGGCGCCTGCGTCTGGATCATCAGCTGGGAAGACAAAGACGACCCCGAAGATGAGGCAACCGCCGACGCAGTAACCACCGATTCCGAGAACGCTTCCTGAGCCGCCAGCCCCATTCCTGCTAGACGAGCGCAGCGCATTTCACACTCCTGATCAAACCGGGAGTACGCCTTCGCTTTGCCATAAGGCGAGGAATATCCCCCATGACAAAGATGACAGACATGGCCGCCTTCCTTGCGCGCCCGCATCAGCGTTACAAAGACAGCTTCATTGAAGGCGTGGAAGAGTACATCCGCGAAGAACAGTCCATCAATTGGCATCCCGATATCCTGGCGACGCGCTTTGACGAATATCTGGAAGTCCTGCGACAGGCGGAGACCGAGCCGCTGGCCGGCATGGTGCCAGCCTCCCACTTTTGGCTGATCAGCGCGAATCATCGTTACATAGGCGATGTTGATGTCCGCCACCGTCTCAATGAGTCCCTGCGCCGCTTTGGCGGGCATATCGGTTATAAGATCCGCCCTGCAGAACGCCGCAAAGGTTATGGCAAGCTGATTTGCCGCCTCGGCATCGAGCAGGCGCGCAAACGCCATATCGACGATATCTTGATCACCTGCGATGACGACAATATCGGCTCATACAAGATTATCGAGGCGAACGGCGGCGTCTTGCTGGATAAGATCGACAATAACCGCGGCGTCTTGACACGGCGCTACTGGATTTACGCTGAGGCATAGAAGCGCCGAAAGCAGACCTCAGCCCGGCATCGCGCAGCTTTCATCGACGCAATCCGGCCCCGCCTTGCCGAAAATCTTGTTGATGCGGTAACGCCGTCCGGCGATAAAACGGTAGACCCGCCCCCCAATTCCCTCCATGCCCGGAAGCTGCAAGAGCAGCCACAGCGGCATACCCAGCGGCATTTCTCTCAGCAACCGCCGCCCCGCGCGGAAGCCCGAGTAAAGCTTTCCCCCCTCATCGAGGACGTGAATCTCCCCCATGAGTTCATCAAAGCGCAAATCGGGGTAGCGCTCCCGCCACAGTTCATCGTCATGAAGATCCACGAATTGGATCCGCCGCCGCCAATCAAGCGCGCGCAAAGTCGCGCAGGAAGATTGGCAAATTACACAATTGCCATCGTAAAGCGCCGTCAACATGATGCCCGCCTCGCGGTCGTCTAGCGCCTATTGTAGCAGAACTGCAACTGCATAACTCATTCCCGCTATTGACAAAACTCTCTGTGCCCTCTGTGTTCTCTGTGGTTAAATTGGCGACGCGCCCGCTTCCTTGGAGACCAAGGCATGCTCCCAACCCGCCTGGAAATCCACAATTTCCTCGCCTACCGCGCCCCCGATCCGATTGTCACCGCCGGCATCGAACTGGCTTGCTTGACCGGGCAGAACGGCGTCGGCAAATCCTCCATCCTCGACGCGATTACCTGGGCGCTGTGGGGTAAGGCGCGGGCAAAACGCGACGAAGAATTGATCCACCTGGGGCAGAACGAGATGCGGGTCAGCATCGACTTCGAGCAGGACGGTCTGCGATATCGTGTCGTTCGACGGCGCGCCCGGGCTGGACGCGGCAGTCGGGGCGCCCTTGATCTGCTGGTCTGGGGCGCTAGTGATAGGCCCCGACTCATTAACGAAGACGGCCTCCGCCGGACCCAGGACAAGATCAATGAGATTCTGCGCCTGGATTATGACACCTTCGTCCACTCGGCATTCCTGCAGCAGGGCAAAGCCGATGCCTTCACCTTGAAGACCGCGGCCGAACGCAAGCGCCTGCTCTCCGATATTCTGGGCTTGGACCAATGGAAGGCTTACGAAGACGCAGCCAAAGAGCGCCTCGCGAAGTTGGCTTCGCAGATCGACATCATCAGCCATGATATCCGCCGCCTCGATCAAGAAATCGCTGGCGAGCCAAAGCTGCGAGCGGAATATGACGAATTGACCGAGGCGCTAAATTCGGCGCAGGCAACGCTTGACGAAGCGACCGAGCGTTACGGCCAAGTCGCGAATTCCCTCCTCGCGCGCCGCCGCGAGCAGGAAAACGCCCTTGAAAAAGAACGCGCTATCGAAAGTCTTCGTCAAGACATCGCAGCCGCCGAAGCGGAGATCGAGCGGCAAGATGAAAAAATCGCCGAATACACGCGAACGATCGAGGCCGGCGATGCCATCGAGGCCGGTTATCAGCAACTGGTCGCCGCCCGCGAAAGCCAAAGCGTTATCGCCGAGCATTTGGCGCAGCGGGAGGAAATCAATCAGCAAATACATCGTCTCGAAGGCGCCCTGGCGGAGCAGCGCGCCAACTTGATGCGCGAGGCGCAGGTGATTCGCGAACGCATCAGCGGCTTAGAAGAAACACGACAAGCCGGCGCCGCGACCGAAATGGAAGCGCTTCAAGCGGATCTGCGCGCTTTGGAACAACTCGACGCCCAACGGAACAAAACGACTAAGGAAGTGCAGAGATTAAACATCCGGCGCTCCAAAATCACGACCCGGCTGGAGGACCTCAAAACCGACGGCGCCGCCCTTAACGAGCGGATGCGGCGTCTGGAAATGGCGGATGGCGCCACCTGCCCGCTCTGCGGTCAAGAGCTGACCGAGGAACATCGCGCTGACATGCTCGCGCAACTGACAGCCGAGCGCGATGTCATGCGCGGACAATATCGAGAACACAGCGCCGCGATTCGGGAACACGAAAAAGAGCGGGAGGCGCATGAACTTGAGCTTGAAAGCTGGGCGCGGCAGTTAAAGGATTTGCCCGCGCTGCAACAGCAACTAGGCGCCGCCGCCGAACTGAGCCGCAAAGCCGAAGCGGCCGAGGCCGCCCTGCATCTCGAGACGATTCAGTTGACGCAACTCGAAAAGCGCCTGAATGCGCAAGACTACGGCCAGGAATTGCAGCGGCAACTGGCGGAACTGGAAGCGCAGCGTGAGCAACTCAAGGTCGACCGCGATACCCATGCCAAAACACAATCGCAGCTTGCCAGCCTGGCCGCCTTTGATCGCCAATACACCGAATTGGAATTCGCCAAGCGAAACCTCCCGGAAGCCCAGCGGAGGCGCGCGGGAACAGCCGATCGCCTGGCGAAACTCGCAGCGGTGCTGGCCGCTGACCAGGAAAAGCTCAAGCAGATCCGGGCAGAGATCGCCCGGCTCGCGGACAAGGTGGAAGAAGAGCGAACATACCGTGCCGAAGTTGAGCGCCTCCGCGCCGAGGTCCAGCGGCAGCGAGAGCGCATCGTCATCTGTGAGCAGCAGTTGAATGCCATCGCCGCCGGGCGGGAAAGCAAACGGCGCCTCGCGGCTCGCCTCGCTGACGCGCAGAAAGAACAAAGCCTCTACAATGAGTTGCGCATCGCCTTCGGCAAAAACGGCCTGCCCGCCATGATCATTGAAACAGCTGTGCCGGAGTTGGAAGCCGAGGCGAACGAGTTGCTCGCGCGCTTGACTGACGGGCGGATGAGCCTGCGCATCGCCACCCAGCGCGAAAGGGTCTCCGGCGGCTTGGCGGAGACGCTCGAACTGGAGATCGCGGATGAATTGGGCGCGCGCTCTTACGAGCTATACAGCGGCGGCGAAGCCTTCCGCATCAATTTCGCCATACGCATCGCCCTCTCCAAGCTGCTGGCCAGGCGCGCTGGTGCCCAGTTGCGTATGCTCTTCATCGACGAAGGCTTCGGCTCCCAGGACGAAGACGGCCGCGACAAACTGGTCGATGCCATCAACAAGATCAAGTCGGACTTCGAGCTCATCCTGGTCATCACCCATATTGACGAACTTCGCGATGCCTTCCCCGTACATCTGCTGGTGGAGAAAACGCCCGCTGGCAGCCAGGTGACGATAAGCTAAACTCTGAATATATCCTTATGAATGGCGCCAAGCCGGAATATGCGAACCCGTGTAGCAGGTCGCCCGAGACTGATCACGCGCTAACCAATCGCCTCTGCGGATTTGCAATTAGAAAGGAATGCGCATGTCCTTTGTCAGCCCCGAATACCAACTCTCCCGCGCCGATGTCGACTTCTTCGTCGAAAACGGCTACCTCGGTCCTTACGCCGCCATGACCCCGGCCGAAATGGCCGACGTCCGGCACGAAATCGAAACGCGCGTCCTCACCAGCGATGGTCCCAAGGCAGGCTCGCGCGGTCAGTCGCGGCACATGGATCAGCCAGCGGTCTATGACCTGGCCACGCATCCCGCCATCATCGACCGCATCGCCTGCCTGCTCGGTCCCGACCTCATCGTCTGGGCGACCAACTTCTGGAACAAAGCGCCGGGCGGTGCCGAAATCCCCTGGCATCAAGACATCAACTTCTGGCCCCTGGAGCCGCCGCTGAATACTTCCGCCTGGATCGCCATCGACGAGGTCACCGTGGAGAATTCCTGCGTGCAGATCATTCCCGGCTCGCATCGCACATCGCTGCCGCACACTCGCGCGCCAAAAGGGGTGGCTTTCGGCAAAATGGCCGACCCTGATTCCTTTGACGCCTCAAGCGCCATCAACATGGAATTGCAGCCGGGCGAGTTCTTCATCTTCAGCGAGCGGACCCTGCATCGCTCCAGCATGAACACATCGAATAAGCGCCGCCTCGGCATGTCCCTGCGCGTCACCTTGCCGATCGTGCATGTCTTCCAGGATACGTCCCCCCTGCACCCGGGACACACGGCCATCCTCGCCAAAGGGGTAGATGTCATGGGCTTCAACCGCTACGGCAGCCGCCCGCAACCCTCCTAACAGGCGAAAATGTAGGGACGACTCTTGGGTCGCCCGCCGCACTAGTTACTAAAATAGAAAGGTACGCAAAAGGAAGGCACATGTCCAACGTCAATTCCGAATACCAATTGACCCGCGCCGATGTCGACTTCTTCGTCGAAAATGGCTACCTCGGTCCCTACGCCGCCATGTCCCCCGCCGAAATGGCGCCTATCCGCGCGGAAATCGAAACGAAAGTCCTCAACTCCGATGGTCCCAACCCGCGCCGCCCCATGCAATCGCGGCACATGGACAATCCTGCTGTCTACGACCTGGCGTCGCACCCCGCCATCATCGAGCGCATCGCCGGCCTGCTCGGACCCGACCTGGTCGTCTGGACGACTAATTTCTGGCTGAAAGATCCCGGCAGCCCCGAAATCCCCTGGCACCAGGACATCAACTTCTGGCCCATTGAGCCGCCCGTGAATATCTCCGCTTGGATCGCGATCGACGACGTTACCGTGGAAAATTCCTGTTTGCAGATCATCCCCGGCTCGCACCGCCAATTCTTGCAGCACACCGACGCGCCGGAAGAGATGGCGATCAAAGAGATGGTGGCTCCTGATGCCTACGATGCCAGCCGAGCGGTGGATATGGAATTGAAACCCGGCGAATTCTTCCTCTTCAGCGAGCGCCTGCTGCACGCCTCCAGCAAGAACACATCCAAGAAGCGCCGCCTCGGCTTGGCCATTCGCGTAACCCTGCCGATCGCGCACATCTTCCAGGACACGCACCTGCATCCGGGACACACCGCCATCCTCGCCAAAGGGGTAGATGTCATGGGCTTCAACCGCTACGCCGGCCGACCCGCCAGCTAACCAGACGACGAATCTGTAGCGGCGATTCTGTGATTCGCCCGAAACTTCTACAATCGTAGATGAATTGGGCTGGCGGTGAGGGCTAGACTCTAACCCAACTTCCGCCGCAGTTCTTCCATCGCATCGCGCGAGCGTCGGCGTAGCTTCGCGCGGAAATGCGCCGCTTCAATCGCGCTGTACTTGCTGCGTATGATGCCTACGATCTCTTCCATGCATTCCTTGCAAAAGACATCTTCCGCATGGGAAAAGGCTGCTGGGGGCAGTTCCTGTTCACAGCGAACGCAGGGCTTGAGGTCCGGCAAGGGCGCGTCGTTCCTTTCAGTTAGCCCGTCATTGTACGCCAAGCCGCCCCCCGATGGAAGTGCCGCCGCAGCGCTAAAGGGGGGAAAATTCGACAAATCCCTGGCAATGTGCAACAATCTTTGCAGAGGCGTCACAGATCTTGCTTGAATGATGGGCAGTTCTCCGACGCGGCTGCGCAAAGACATTTCTTTTTTAGGTATAAGAACAGCTTTAATGTCTGTCAAGTGTCTGGCCGTGACGAGGAGATGCTGCCGTGAAGTTATGCGTGATTGAGGGTGATGGCATCGGCCAGGAGGTCGTGCCGGCCGCTGTCCGTGTGCTGCGGCAAGTACTCCCTCAGCTTGAAATCGTCCCCGCCGCAGCCGGCTGGGACAAATTCCAGGAAACCGGCGACGCCCTCCCGGCGGAAACCGTAACAATCGCGAAGGAGGCCGGCGCTGTCTTGTTCGGCGCCTGCAGTTCCCCCTCATATCCCGTGCCCGGCTATTCTTCGCCCATCGTCAAGCTGCGCCGCTCGATGGAAACCTACGCCAACTTGCGCCCGACCCGCTTCCTGCCGGTGCCCACCGCGCGCGAAGGCGTCGACCTGATCGTCGTGCGGGAAAATACCGAGGACCTCTATATCGGCGACGAAACCACCGATGACGCTGGCGATACCGGCATCGCCACCAAACGCATCACCCGCCGCGCCACCGAGCGCATCACGCATACCGCCTTCCGCCTGGCCATGACCCAGGACCGCCGCCGCGTCACCATCGTGCACAAAGGCAACGTCCTGCCCCAAACTGACGGCTTGTTCCGCCGCGTCGCCTACGAAGTGTCCAAGGATTATCCCGACATCGAAACCGATGAACTGCTCGTGGATACCGCTGCTTACTGGATGGTCAAAGAGCCGGCGCGCTTCGATATCGTCCTGACGCCCAACCTCTACGGCGACATCCTCTCCGATATGGCGGCTGCCTGGGGTGGCGGCTTGGGCTTGGCGCCCGCGCTGAACCTGGGCGATGTCGTGGCTGTTGCCGAGCCGGTGCACGGCTCCGCTCCCGATATCGCCGGGCAGGGCATCGCCAACCCGACCGCCGTCATCCTTAGCGCAGCCATGCTGGTGCGGCACTACTGGAAGCTGCCAGTTATCGCTGACAAAATTGACGCCGCCGTCAACGCCGCCCTCAGCCGCGGCGACTACACCGCCGATATCCTCGGCGTCGACGGCATGAGCACGGAGGACTTCGCCGATATCATCTGCGCGGAACTGGGCTGATACCGCCTCTTCTCCACCACAACGGCTATTGTAGGGGCGAGCCTCGGGTCGCCCGTCTAGTGCTGTCTGCCCGACCTATCAGGTCGTCCGCCGGAGCGCTAGAAATGTAGGGGGACCTATCGGGTCGCCTGAAATCATCATAGAATGTGCAGGTTTTGTGGCAAATTCTGCCCCCTCCCTGATGCTTCGCGGTAGGCTTGAAATGGATAGGGTAAAATACTATTAAGATCCATCCACATCTTGGGGAGCATCCCGCCATGGTATCTTTCACACGCCAAGAAGCCCTCGATTACCATCGCCGCGGACGACCCGGCAAAATCCAGATCGCGCCCACCAAACCCCTCGACAGCCAATTGCACCTCTCGCTGGCCTACTCGCCCGGCGTCGCCGAAGCCGTGCTCGAAATCGACAAAGACCCCCTGGCCGCCTACGAAATGACCGCCCGCGCCAACCTCGTCGCCGTCATCTCCAACGGCAGCGCCATCCTCGGCTTGGGCGACCGCGGACCCCTCGCCTCAAAGCCGGTCATGGAAGGCAAAGGCGTGCTCTTCAAGAAGTTCGCCGATGTCGATGTCTTCGATATCGAAATCACCTCCCGCAGCGCCGACGAAATCATCGAGGTCTGCAAGGCTCTCGCTCCCACTTTCGGCGGCATCAACCTGGAGGATATCAAGGCGCCCGAATGCTTCGAGATCGAAGAGCGCCTCAAAGAAGAGCTGGACATCCCTGTCTTTCATGACGATCAGCACGGCACCGCCATCATCTCGGGCGCGGCGCTGATCAACGCCCTGGAAGTCACCGGCAAGCGCGCCGAGGATATCAAGGTGGTCATCAACGGCGCGGGCGCCAGCGCGATAGCCACCGGCAAATTCTTCAAGTCCCTGGGAGTGGCGCGGGAGAATATCCTGATGCTCGATTCCCGCGGCGTGATCCATCATCAGCGCGAAGATGGCATGAATATCCACAAGACCGAATTCGCTATTCCCACCCACGCCCGCACCCTGCACGATGCCCTGCAAGGCGCCGATGCCCTCATCGGTCTGTCCATCGCCGGCTCGGTGACGCAGGAGATGATCATAGATATGGCGCCCGATCCCATGCTCTTCGTGATGGCCAACCCCACGCCCGAGATCATGCCGGAACTGGCGCTGGAAGTCCGCCCCGATGCCATCATCGGCACCGGGCGCAGCGACTATGTCAATCAGGTCAACAACGTGCTGGGCTTCCCTTTCATCTTCCGCGGCGCCCTCGATGTCTACGCCACCGGCATCAACGAAGAGATGAAGCTGGCGGCCGCCCGCGCTCTGGCCGCATTGGCGCATGAAGATGTGCCCGACAGCGTCTTGCTGGCTTACGGGCAAGAATCGATCAAGTTCGGCAAAGACTATCTCATACCCAAACCCCTCGACCCGCGCGTCATGCTCTGGGTGGCGCCGGCCGTGGCGGAAGCAGCCATGCAATCGGGCGTAGCCCGCCGGCAAATCGACCTGGAAGAATACCAGCAGGAACTTATCAATCGGCAAGGCAGCGGCCGCCAGGTGCGGCAGAATATCATCAACCGGGCGCGCGCCGGGCAACGCAAGCGCATCGTATTCCCCGAAGGCGAAGAGCCGAAGATCATCCGCGCCGCCCTGCAAGTCCGTGACGAAGGCATCGGCGAGCCGATCCTGCTAGGTCGCCCTCAACGCATCCGGGGGACGATTGAAAACCTCGGACTGAATTATGAGCCGAATTGCTTTGATCACTACGCTGCCGATAATCAGTACGAATATCGCGATCTGCTCTATGACTTGCGGCGGCGCAAAGGCGTGACCCTGCACAAAGCCCGCTCCCTGGTGCGGCAGCGCAACTACTACGCCTCGCTGATGGTCAAAAATGGCGACGCCGAGGCCATGGTCAGCGGCTTAACCTATGAGTACCCGGAAGTGATACGACCAGCCCTGCAAGTCTTCGGCACGCTCGCGGGCGCCACGCGGGCGGCCGGTGTCTACCTGATGGTCATCGAAGGGCGCAGCTACCTCTTCAGCGATGCCACCGTCAACATCGACCCCGATGCCGAAACCCTGGCCGAGATCGCGATTCTGGCCAACGATTTCGCCTTGACCCTGGGCTTGGATCCGCGCGTAGCCATGCTGTCCTTCTCGAACTTCGGCGCCACGCCCCATCCGCTCAGCGACAAGGTGCGGCGGGCGGTCGACCTGGTGCGCGCGCGCCGGAGCGACATCCTGGTCGATGGCGAAATGCAAGCCGATACAGCCGTGGTCATCGACATCATCGAGCAGCGCTATCCCTTCAGCCAGGTCAAAGACGCGAATGTGCTGGTCTTCCCCAATCTGGACGCGGCCAATATCTCCTACAAGCTGCTCTCCCGCCTGACCAACGCCGAAGCCATCGGTCCCATCCTGCTCGGCATGGGCGCACCCGTCCACGTCCTGCAAGCCGGCGATGATGTCGAGGATATCGTCGCCATCGCCGCCGTCGCCGCCATGGACGCGCATGGGCGGGAAGGGTAGGGCGGATTTCCCGAGGTCTGTTGTAGGGGCGACTCTGTGAGTCGCCCACTTTTTTTCAATTTCAGAAACGTTGTAGGGGTGACACTTAAGTCGACCTTTCCCTTCGTATTATTAGCTAACTCACAGTGACGGTTGTGTGCATTTGTGTATCGCATCACGTAGTGGTACGATTGCGAACCTGCGAGTTAGCTTACGAATGAAAATGATTATTGAGGTCGCAGAGGCGCGACTGTAAGTCAGGTGGAGAGACTTGTGCTGCATCTGTGGTCATTGGCGACGTTTGGTGTGGACATTACGCATGACGCTGGAAAGCCGGAATGGATTGATGCGCCGGTCACCGGCTGGACTATCGACGATCTTTCGCCGTCGGGCGGACATACGTTTGACGGTGAGACCTGGACGATACGGCTGCCTGAAACCATGTACCTCTTGACAGCGTGGTACATGGATGAACTTTGCGAACACTTATATGTAACGTGCTTGGACCCGCGCGGCAAAACGGTGTGGAAAATGCTGGACGAGCTCGAGGTTGAAGAAAATCTGCCACGGCTGAATATTGCGGCAGTACCTCTCACGCATTTGTGGTACACTGTTGATGGTCTCTACACCTTCACGTTCGCCTATTTCTATGGCGGATTGCCGTATCAACATTTCGGCTCGTTTCGTATCATGTTGACGCAGTAGGAGGCACAGCATGAATGAGGAAGAACGCATTATTGAAGTGACCGGGCGTAAGGTGCGCACCCCAATCACCTGGCTCAAGGACCCGACGCGTCATCTACTCAAGATTAAGGCAGTCAACGCAAAAGACAACAGCGACGCCGATGCGCAACCATCTCAATCTGATGAGTCGCCGCCAGACGAGACAAACAGTCAGACCCGCGCCGATTAAACGGCGTATCCACGCTCTCTCACGGCCCCGCCTCAGCGCGGGGTTTTTGCTTTCTCCGCTGCCGTTGCCTTCGCGCGAATAACTGGCTGCAATGTGCTATAATTGACAGACAAATAGTGCTTTGGAGGTAATCTCATGCGATACCTATTACTAACCCTTGTTTTGTTCCTTTGCTTCACGCCAGCGCTGGCGACCGACTACACCCTCGATGAAACCTGCACCCTCTCCGATGCCCTTAGAGCCGCCAACGCCGACCTAGAGCGCGGCGAATGCCCAGCCGGCGACGGCGCCGACACCATCACGCTAACCGCCGACATCACCCTGACCGGAGAACTGCCGCGCATCATCTCCGACATCACCATTGATGGCGCGGGCTTTACCATCAGCGGGGATGGGGAATGGCGCGTCTTTTATGTCGATATGGGCGGCTCGCTCACCCTGCAAAACATCCATCTGACGGAGGCGCGGGCTCACAGCGAGGTCAGCTTCATCAGCGTCTGGGGCTCGACCGACTATAGCAAGAGCGGCGGCGCCATCTTGGTCAACCGCGGCAGCCGGCTGGAACTGATCAACAGCCGTTTCACCGACAATGCGGCGGCGGACTTTGGCGGCGTGCTGGATGCCTGGGATAGCGAAGTCGTTGTCAGCGACAGCGAATTCAGCGGCAATAAGGCGGAGGATGGCGGCGCAATAGCTTCGGCTTTGAGCGTGGTCACCATCAGCAATAGCACTTTCGAGGGCAACCGTGTGCGGGACGACGGCGGCGCGCTGCAAGTGTTTAACAGCACGGCCTATGTAACCGATTCGCAGTTCATTGGCAATGTAGCAGCGCGTAATGGCGGCGCGATCGTCAACTTTAGGGGCACGGTGGAACAAAGCGGCAATACCTTCAGCGACAACGTAGGCGGTGACTGTTCCGGCTGTTGATCAACGCGCCACCTTGCCGAAATCTCGTTAAGCCAATGTAGACCGACGCCGATATCGAGGACATCGTCGCGATCGCAGCTATCACCGCAATGGACGCGCACAGGCGCGGTGGGTAATCTCATAAAATACGCTTGTAGGGGCGACTCGGTGAGTCGCCCACGTTAAATATACCGCGCGCCGCCTGCATTCAGCGCGAATAGATGCGTATTCTTTGTATCCTTCCTGTCTTTGTGGTTAACTTAGACTAGCGACTAATCGGCAAGGCGCGACGCATGGGACATTCCCACGGTCATTCCCATAACCACGACCACAGCCACCAGCACAGCAACAATCCCCTAGCCAAACTCGCCATGGCTCTCCACCTGCCCGGCTTCACCCATGACCACAGCCACCACGACCTGGCCGCCGACCGCGCCTTCCTCGATAACCGCCTCGCCGTCCGCACCGTCTGGATCGCCCTCATCGCCCTCGGCTTGACCACCGCCCTGCAAGTGGTCATCTACCTCGCCAGCGGCAGCGTCGCCCTGCTCGCCGATACCGTGCATAACCTGGGCGACGCCCTTAATTCAATCCCGCTGCTCTTCGCTTTCTACATCGCCCGCCGCGCCGCCAACAAGCGCTACACCTACGGCTACGGCCGCCTGGAAGATATCGCCGGCGTATTCATCGTCATCTCCATCGGCTTCAGCGCCGCCTACATCTTGTATGAGTCGATTCAGCGCCTGCTCAATCCGCTGCCGCTGGCGAACCTGGAATGGATCGCGCTGGCGTCATTGGTCGGTTTCGTCGGCAATGAACTGGTCGCCCTAATGCAGATTCGCGTCGGAAGACGCATCGGCTCAGATGCCATGATCGCCGATGGCCAACACGCCCTGATCGATGGCTTGACCTCCCTCGCTGTCTTGATCGCAGTCATCGGCACCCTGATCGGTCTGCCCATCCTCGATCCCATCGTCGGCGTCGTCATCGCTCTGGCTATCGTCGGCATCACCTGGAACGCCATCAAGGCGATTTGGTATCGCATGATGGACGCCGTCGATCCCCATCTTGCTGAGCACATCGAAGCGCATGCGCTAGGCGTCGACGGCGTGCTGGCGATTGAGACGCTCCGTCTGCGCTGGGTCGGACATCGCATGTACGGCGTCATGAAAGTCGCCCTGCCCGCCGACACGGCGCTGGAGGCGAGTGAAGAAATCGTACGCGCGATCCAACACGAAGCCCGCCATGTCATCCCGCAATTGGAAGAACTGACGGTCGAGGTTGTCCGCGGCGATGCCTAAGCACCTCTGCGCGCAACCAAGCCCAACAGGAATAAGCAACGCTTGTCCGCTACTGCAAATCATATGCCGAGAAAGGGTGCCGGGGTTTTCTTCATCTTGCGCGCGCTGGCTTCCGCGACAGGCCTTTGCATCGTGCTCGCCGGTTATCGTCTTTTCGATAGGGCAACGGATCGATCGGCCGGCTGAACCCCTCTGCCGCCGAGCGGCTTGGATAATCTTCCATCTGCATGATATACTCTTGCCTATTGTGTTCCCGGTGCGCAAGCGTAAGCGCCGCGTCAAACTGAGGATATATGCGATTAAGACAACCTGAGCCTTTATCCCCTTCTCAGGAAGCAAGTGCTTTGCGCTTCGCTCGGCAAATGCGCGCGCCTAACCGGGGGCGAATGGACAAGCTCTGGTTGCGCATCCGCCGCAACTGGCAACTCTATGCCTTGCTTGCACTGCCGCTGATCTGGCTGGCCGTCTTCCGCTATGCCCCGATGTATGGGGCGCAGATCGCCTTTCGTGATTACTCGCCGGCCTTCGGCATTGAGGGCAGCCCCTGGGTCGGTTTGGCGAACTTCGAGCGCTTCTTCAATTCCTATTACTTCAAGCCTGTCATCGTCAATACGCTCATCATCAGCTTCTATTCCTTGCTCGCCGGCTTCCCCATCCCGATCATCCTGGCGCTGAGCGTGAACCAAGTCAAAATGCGCCTGTTTCGCAACAGTGTGCAGATGATCACCTATGCGCCGCACTTCATCTCGACGGTGGTGATCGTCGGCATGCTCTTCCAATTCCTGCATCCGCGCGTGGGTTTCATCGCGTCGCTGGCCAATTTGCTTGGGATGGCGCCGCCGAATTTGATGGGCGACCCAGCCGCCTTCGCTCACATCTTTGTTTGGTCCGGTGTCTGGCAAGAGATGGGCTTTGGCGCCATCATCTATCTCGCCGTGCTCTCCACTATTGACCCCGCCCTGCACGAAGCGGCCGTCGTCGATGGCGCGAGCCGCTTGCAGCGCATTCGCTACATTGACATCCCCGGCTTGATGCCAACCGCCATGGTCCTGCTCGTTCTGTCCACCGGGCGCGTCTTGGAAGTCGCCTTTGAGAAAGTCTACCTGATGCAGAGCCCACTGAATCTCGGCGTCGCCGAGGTTATCAATACCTACGTCTACCGGGTCGGCTTGCTGAGTCCGATCCTTGATTTCTCTTATTCGACGGCCATCGGCCTGCTCAAGGGCGTCGTGGGATTGCTGCTGTTGATCACCGTGAATTACGCCGCGCGCCGCATGACCAACAACGGCCTCTGGTAGAGGAGCGACCGATGGCGTCCATGACGAGCTACGAGAGCAACATCAACAAGGTCAACGAATCCGCCGTCGACCGCATTTTCATGATCGGCAACACCGCCTTTCTGCTGATCATAACAGTCATCATTCTGCTGCCTTTGATATTTATTGTCGCCGCGTCTTTCAGTTCCGCCGAAGCCGTGATCGCCGGCAAGGTCACCTTGTGGCCCGTCGATTTCAGCCTGCTTGGCTACGAGACCATCTTCGAGCATAAGAAAGTTTGGAATGGCTTCGCCAATTCAATCTTCTATACATTCTTCGGCACCATCTTTAACGTGGCGATGACTGTCATCGCCGCTTACCCGCTGTCGCGGCAAGACTTGATTGGGCGGCGCTTCATCACCATCGCCTTTATCTTCACCATGCTTTTCAGCGGCGGCTTGATCCCAACCTATATGGTCGTGAAGGATCTGGGTTTGCTCAATACGCGCTGGGCAATGATCCTGCCGACCGGAATAGGTCCCTTCAACCTGTTGATCGCGATTACCTTTTTCCGCACGACGATTCCGCCCGAATTAAACGAAGCGGCGCGCATTGACGGCGCCAACGACTTTCGTATTTTCCTAAGCATCATCCTGCCCCTAGCCCGCCCGATTATCGCGGTGCTGGCGCTCTTCTACGCCGTAAACACCCACTGGAACACCTATTTTCAAGCGCTGATCTATTTGAAGGATCAGGACCTCTTTCCGCTGCAAATCGTCCTGCGCGAAATCTTGATCCAGAATTCAATCGACGCCTCAATGCTCATTGACATTGAAGATCTGGTCGCGCGCGAAGGATTGCGCGAACTTCTGAAATACTCGCTGATTGTCGTGGCGAGCGTCCCGGTTATGATCCTTTATCCCTTTGTGCAGCGGCATTTCGTCAAAGGCATGACGCTTGGCTCGGTGAAGTAGGCATTCATTATCCGAAAGGAGAAGGGCTATCGATTCTTGACCTTCAACCCGCAACCTCGAAATCAGCCAAAAGAAAGGAAGTGACATGAGTAAGAGAATACTCGCCTTTTTGGCCTTCGCAGTGCTGATGGCGCTGCCCTTGACCGCGTCGGGCCAAGAGATGGTGTCAGGACCCGGCGAATTCCCTATCGTTGAAGAACCGATCACGCTGAATATCCTGATGCTGGGCCACGCCATTGTGGAAGACTTCAACACCAATACTTTCACTGATTGGTATAGCGAGCGCACCGGCATCAATCTCAATTTTGATATCGCGCCGCCCAATGAAGCGCAAGAAGTCCTCAACCTGACCATCGCCAGCGGCGACTTGCCGGATATCATCGTTGGCTTCACCGTCGATCCCTCGGCTCTGGCGCTCTACGGTCCGCAGGGCTTGTTCCTGCCGCTCAGCGGATTAATCGAAGAGCAGGGTCATTTCATCCACGATGTCTTCGCCGGTTCGCCCCAGGTGCGCCCGCTGATCACCTCGCCCGATGGCGAGATCTACGGCCTGCCGCAGGTGAATGAGTGCTATCACTGCTTCTACTCGCAGCGCGCCTGGATCAACTCGGATTGGCTGGAGAACGTCGGCATGGGCGTTCCGCAGACTACCGAAGAGTTCGTTGATGTCCTAACCGCCTTCAAAGAGCAGGACGCCAACGGCAATGGCGACCCGGACGATGAGGTTCCATTGGCGGCCGCCACCACGGGCTGGAACGGCAATATCGATGGCTTCTTGATGAACCCCTTCGTCCTGAGCGAGTTCGCCGGACAGAATCGCTTCTTCGAGCAGAACGATGGACTGATTTCACAGAACGTGACCAGCGAAGGCTATCGCGAGGGTCTGCGTTACCTGAATCGGCTTTTCTCTGCCGGGCTCTTTGGCGAAGAGAGCTTCACGCAGCCGATGGATCAGATCAAGCAGCAGGTCGAAGGCGGCGATGCCCCGACGATCGGCGTGGTGATTTCCGGCGCGCATCCCAACTTTGCCAATATCGGCGGCGACCGCTGGATCAAATACGTTGCTGTGCCGTCGCTCGAAGGACCGAGCGGATTGCGCCAGGCGCCCTTCAACCCCTGGGGCGTTGGTTCCGGGCAGTGCACCATCAACAGCCAGACGGAGCACCCGGTGGCGGCTTTCAAATGGTGCGATGGCTTGTACGACCGCGAAACGACCTTGCGCTCGGTCTTCGGCATCCCGCAATGGGAAGCGGCTGAAGGCGAAGAAGGGCAATGGCGTTGGGCGGAAGAAGGCGAAGGCGCGCTGGGCGGTGACGAATTCGAAGCAATCTGGCGCCGTCTCTCCACCTTTGGCACGCTGCAAAATGTTCACTGGGCGCAGCGTGGACCGAGCTACCGTCCCAATCACTTGCGCTTGGGCGAGGTCCGCCGTGAAGACGCCGCCGGTTTGGAAGTCGTGCTCCTTGAGGAGACCCGCGTCGCCTACGAGCCTTACGCGCGCGCTATCGAGGACTTGATTCCGCCGCTGGCGCTGACAAGGGCGCAGGCGGCTGAAGTCACCGAGCTGCGTCTGGCTATCACCGACTTCGTGGCGCAGATGACAGCCGAGTTCGTCCTGGGGCGCCAGGATCTCGATGCCGGCTGGGACAACTTCGTCGCCACCCTGGAGGGCATGGGCGTCAACCGCCTGGCTGAGATCTACCAGACGGCATACGACGCGCAGTACGGCGGCTAATTAGCTTCTAGCCTTAGGGCCTGTACGGGCGGCCCGCCGGGTCGCCCCTATCATTTGCACAACGATTCAACTTTGTAAGGGTCAGCCATTGGCTGATCCTTTGTCTTCTTACTCAAGTGGCGCAACTTTATCAGATCGTCTCGCCCAGCTTGACCGCCTGGAAGATGCGCATCCGCCGCAGGATCACGAGCAGAATCAGCATGATCAGCGCGAAAGTGCCCAGGAACAGGGCGACAATCTGCGCGATTTCCGTCCAAGCCATTGTAACCACGTAGGGCGGCACTGCCCCTTCCAGGCTGCTGACGAATTGCATGTAGGGGATGTAGAGCACGCTGGTCAGCAAGCCGATGCCCAAACCCAGCGCCAAGCCAATGACGATCAAGAGGCCCAGCTCCCAAGCGACGGACAGTATCATCGATGACTGCGGCAGACCGATAGCGCGCAGGATGCCCAATTCGACATAACGCCGGCGGTAGGAGAAAACGGTATAAAGCAGGAAACCGACCATGGTCGCCAGTGAGGAAGTGATGAAACCAATGGAGAGCAGACCGAAGAGTCCCTGCCGCTCGGGCCGGGCTTGCTCGCGGTTGATCTTGGTGAGCGGCTCCTCGATGAGCACGCCGGCGGCGCCGCGGTCTCTGAGCGCGCGGGTGAAGTCGCGATCATCAAAGCCGGGACCGATGCGGACGATGACCCGGTGCGCCAGCTCGAGCTGCGCCTGCTCGAAGAGATAATCCAGGTTGCCCAGGAAAAGCGCGCCTTCTTCTTCGGGATACCAGCGCGGGAAGTACTCCAAAGCGCCAACAATTTGCAGATTGATCTTGTATACTTCGCCAGCGCTGCGGATGTCGACTTCGAGCAAGTCGCCGATATCTAACCCTCGCTTCTCCAGGAATTGGCGGGAGACGACGACCGAATCGGGCTGCTGCGCCAAGGCATTGGTCAGATAGCCCAGGCGGATCGCGGCGAAGTCGGGTCGCCAGAAGAGGACCGGTCCCAGTTCGGCGCGGTCGACGCCGACAAAGCGCCCCTCAACGCTGCCGGAAGTCAGACGCGCCGTCGCGGTAAATTCGCCGATGCGGGTGGCATTGATGACGTGTGGCATAGAGGTAAATTCTGAGATGTGCATATATGCTGGCGGCGCGTCATTGTCACCGCCGCCGGGCAAGCTGGCCGGGTTTTGGCTGAAGACCCGCACCGACATATCGGCGGAGACCTTGTAGTACTGCTGTTCGTAAAGGTAGCGGTCAATCGTCCGGGCGAAGGAGGCGGTGTAGATGCCCAGGCTGATGGTGCAGACGAGCAGGATCAAAGGCAAATAATAGGCGCCGGGCGAGCGCTCCAGTTGACGGGTGACGATAAGCAAGCCGACGCTGTTCGTCCATTGGATCAGCCAGGCGAGCGCCCGCAGAATAGGCGCCAGGAAGCGCAAGATGAAGAGCGTCAATGCGAAGATCGTCAAGGATGGCAGCAAGAAGACAAAGGGCTGATCGTAAGCATCCGCGATATTGCGCAGTCCGCCCTCGACCTCGATGAGCGTCCCTTGCTGCGCGATCTGGTAGTAGAAGTAGCCGATAAGCGCCAAGAGCAAGATATCGATGCCGAGCCGCTGCCACCAGGGTCGCCGCAGCAAGCGCGACTGATCCATCTTGTAGCTGATAATGGTATGGCGGGCGGCGCCGATAGTCGGCACGACGCGGATAAACACAGTGAAAGCCAGCGCCAGAATGATGGTCGAGCCGATGGTGGGCGGTACGGACACGATGAAGGGCTGCCCCCAGCGAAAGTCCATGAAACTGCGGGTGGTGCCGATGAGTTGGGTGAAAGCCAGCGCCAAGCCGCCGCCGATGACGAGGGCAATGATACCCATGATGATGCCCTCAACACTAGTCAAGCCGACGACTTGAAAGGGAGAAGCGCCGCGGCTGCGGAGGACAGCGGTTTCGTTGCGCTGCCCATCAACCACCAAGCCAATTAGCATGATGAGGAAGATGATGAGCAAGACCACGATGGGGATGCTGAATACGGTCAGCGTCAGTGTCATGACGATGACGATGTTGCGGTAGGGGCGCAATTCATCGATGGGCGAGGCTTGGATGTAGGTGCCGGGCAAGTATTGGTCGGCGATCTTTTCAGTATCGTTGTGGCGTTGGATCAACTCGTCGACCCGGCTGGTATTGACGCCGCTGCCATCAGTCACCAGGTACCAGACCGCCAGGTTGATTTCGGATTCCGTGTAGGGCGCCAGGCGCTCGAGATACGTCGCTTCGTTGATGAGCAGGATGTCTTCAAAGACATTCGGGCGATAGAACCAGTATTGTGATTCTTCATCGCGGGGGCGCCAGATGCCGGCGATGCGAATCACCGTGATCTGCAAGGGATGGTCAGGTCCCAGACGCCAATTGAAGCCGTGGTAAAGCTCGCCAGCCTGTATGCCGAATTCGGAGGCGAATTCCTCATGAATTATAACATCGACGATGCTGTCTGGCGCTGGATCAGCGGGCGATGCGTAGCTGCCCTCTACAATTTCGATCTGCGCTTCAATGTCCTCCGTCAGTCCAAAGCTGACATAATCGAGGGAGCGGTTTTCATCGCGATAGTTCGTTTCGCTGGCGGGGTAGAGGCGGAAGTTCTGCGTCTCCAGATGGCGGACGATCAAGGTGGTTTCCAGGCCCAGCTCATCGCCGCCTTTTTCGCGCAGATAACGGTCGATTTCCAGCGTCTTCTCCCAGTTGACCGGCTCATGCCAGGAGCCGATGTAGCTGAAGAGGAAAGAGAACGGCGGGCGGTTGACGCGGTCGGGTCCTTCGGTCAAGCGCTCAGTGAGCACGCGGAAAGCGACCGACTCGGCGTAGATGGGTATCGTCAAGACAAGGGCGACGGCGACCGTTAAGCCGACGATGGTGGCCAGCGAGAGCAGGGGCTGCGCCAGCAGACGTTTGATGGCGACGATAAAGATTGCGCGGGTTCGCAGGATCATGGACCGATGACCGTTTGATTCTCTTCCGCGCCCTCGAGGATTTCCACGCGTCCGCCGCCTTCCAAGCCCAGGCGAACATCGACGCGCTGCTGTACGCCTTCATTCTGCACGACGATGAAGTTGCGCCCGCTGAATTGACGAATCGCTGAACTGGGCAGCCATAGCACATCATCGCGCTCTTCGATGAGCACGGTGAAAGACATGCGGTCGCCGACTTTGAATTCGTCGGGCGGCGGTTGTTCATCAAAGCTGACATGCACCAAGCTATCGGTCGCCAAGCCATAGGGCGCGGGCAAGCTGCCGATCGCCCCGCTGTAAACATTGCCGGGCAAGACGGCTCGCTGGATCGTCAAGGGCATGCCCTCCGACAGCTCGCTAAGGTCATCGGCGTCCATTTCGTCCGTGACTTCCAATATGTTGAGGTCGGCGACGACCGCGATCGGCTCGTAAGCGATCATGGGCTCGCCGGGGTCGGGCTTGAAGCTGACCAGCCTGCCGGTCATCGGCGCGATCAACTCGGTTTTGGCAATGGTGTCTTTGATTTCGTCGACGCGCTTCTGCGCCCGCGTCACATCGAAGCGCAACTGCGGGTCAACACCGGCGGTCAGTTCGTCAATGGCCACCTGAGCCAGATCGCGCTGGATAGTGAGCAAGCTGATATTCAGCGCCTCATCGCTCGTCGGCGGGTCCGCCGCGCTGTCGCTGGCGTGGTCGAGACGCAGTTGCGCCATTTTTAAGTTCAGGTCGGCGCGCTGGCTGTCATAGCGCACTTTGCTGTCAGCGCTTTCGAAGATGGATGTGGCGATAGCGAGTTCCTCTTCCGCCGCCAGCAGTTGCTGTTCCAGCGCTCGGGTATCGAGCCGCGCCAGGACATCGCCGGCTTCGACATCCGCGCCAGTTTCGACCAGCGTCTCCAGCACACGCCCATCGATGAGGAAGCCGAATCCCTCCTGGATGACCGGCGCGATCCGCCCGAAGAAGCGGCGCTCGTAGGTTACAGTGCCCCGCTCGACCTGGTAGACCGGCTTGCTAGGCACGACAGGCGTGGGGATGGCAGTCGGCTCGCCCTGGGTGATTGCATCGCCAAAAGTGGCTTGCGAGGCGCAGCCGCTGAGGCCGATGAGAGCCAGCAACAAAGATAGAATTAAACGCACGATAAACCTTTCCGGATTTCAACTTTATTTGCAGAAGGGAGCCGCAGGCATCCCGTTATAACAGTGGCAAGTGACGGAAATATGCGAATTTCAACCGCATAAGTATACATGAAATTGGCGGCTTCTCTACCCAAGACTGATTCAGCCGCGCGAGCAAGCATGAAAACCGAGCGGGCGTCGCGGCGGCACTGTCTAGAGCGCTGGCGCGAGCAAGACTTTCGCCACATCGCCCGGCGCGTCCAGCAGGCGTTCAAACCAATCGCCCCCTTCAGACAGCGCCGCCTCGTGAATCCAGGGGTCGAGGCGGATAGCGCCCTGCCCCAGCAGTTCCAAGGCTCGCGCGAAATTGGCTGACGTATAGGCAAAGGAGCCCTTAGCGACGATTTCCTTCCGTATCATATCCGCAACGGGCATGACGCTGCTCTCCTCATGCAAGCCGCTGAGGATCAGCGTGCCGCTCGCGCATGTTGCCGCGACGCATTGCTCGCGGGTCAAGGCGCTGCCGACGGCATCGACCGACACGACCGCGCCCGCGCCATCAGTCGCTGCTTTCACCGCTCCCACCGCGTCTGTCTCGCGCGCTTGAATCGCTATCCCGCCCAGTTCGATCCCCATGGCCAGACGCGCCGGGTCGATCTCGGCGATGAAGACGCGGGCCGCGCCATTCAACCGCAGCATCTGCAGCGAAAGCAAGCCAATCGGACCCGCGCCGATGATCAGGCAGTCAGCATCCGCCACATCGCCAGCCAACTCGGCGATGCGCAGCGCGCAGCCCACCGGCTCCGTCAGCGCGCCTGTGACCGTGTCCATGCCAGCAGGCAGCGTATGCGCCAGCTTGGCCGGCACACTGATGAACTCAGCGAAGGCGCCGGGTCGATGCGCGCCCAGCAAACGGCGATCCCCACAGAGCTGGGTCAAACCAGCGGAACAGGCGGGACAATCTCCGCAATACCAGAGCGGATTCACCGTCACCAGCGCGCCGGTCTCCAAATCAGGCCGAATGGTCGGCACAAGCGAACCCAGCGCGACAATCTCGCCAGCAAATTCATGTCCCATAATCAGCGGGGGCACGCGCAAGGCATTATGCCCCAGGTAGCCGCTCAGTTCCGAGCCGCAGATGCCGGCATGACCCACCTTGACGAGAATCTCATTGGCGGCCGCTTCCGGCTCCGCCTGCTCGCGCAGGGTCAGCGCGCGTGCCGCTTCCCAAACCAGTGCTTTCATCATTGCTCCCTCTCGCGCTTGCCAATTGCCCTAGTCTAGCAAGATTTGACCAGGGTTCAGCGCCCGAATTATACTCAGCCGCATCCCGTTCAACCCTGACAGCGAAGGAATCGACTATGAAAATCAAGCGAATCGAAGCGGTAAAAGTCAATCTGCCGGAGCGCAAGCTCAGCGTGACGCCGCGCCGCGAAAGCTGGAACAGTACAGCCGAAGTCGCCAACCCGATGTCCTGGTACCCGCACGTCAAGCGGCACCGCAATATGTGGACAAATACGGGCTGGGGCAAGGTCTTCGCCAAGGTCACGCTGGAGGACGGCACCTGGGGGCTGGGTTCGTCCATGCACGGGAAGCCCGTCGCCGCCATCATCGATGACCACTTGGCGCCACAGCTCGAAGGGCAGGATGGTTTCGCTATCGAGCGGCTGGCGGATATGATGTTCCGGCTGACCAAATTCTACGGCTCGACCGGGTTGGCTTCCTACGCCATCAGCGCGGTCGATCTGGCGCTTTGGGACGCCAAGGGCAAAGCGCTCAGTCAGCCGGTGTACAGCCTCATCGGCGGCAAACAGAAAGATCGCCTCTTCTGCTATTCCACCGGCAACGATATCGACTGGTATCAGGAAGTGGGTTTCACCGCCCACAAGCTCGCCTGTCCCTATGGTCCGGCTGATGGCTTGGCTGGCTTGGAGAAAAACATCGAGTTAGTCGCGGCGGCGCGGGAGCAGGTCGGCGAGCGCTGCGAGTTGATGCTGGATTGCTGGATGGCTTTCGATGTGGATTACACCGTGCGCCTGGCTGAAGCGCTGCGGCAATACAAGCTCAAGTGGATCGAGGAATGCCTGATCCCCGAGGACTTTGACGCCCACGCGGAACTGCGCGCCCGGCTGCCCTGGCAGACGCTGACCACCGGCGAGCACTGGTACACGGCGGTCCCCTTCCAGTACGCCATCAAGCATAACTTGGTGGATATCTTGCAGCCGGATATCGAGTGGGTCGGCGGTTTGAGCGTTTGCTTGAAGATCGCCCATGCCGCTGAGGCCGCGGGCAAGAAGGTCATCTTGCATGCGGGGGCGCGCACACCCTACGGACAGCATTTCTCTTTCGCCATGCCGGCTGTGCCCTGGATCGAGTATTTCATCGGCGAGGACCCCGGCGTGCCCTTGCGCGAGGGCACCTGGCTGCCGGGCATGAGTTGCGCCGTCGATGGCTGGCTGGAGATTTCCGCTGCGCCGGGTTTCGGCTTGGGCATCGAAGAAGACTGGATCGAGCCCTATTCCTATTAAACGTCAGACCAAGCCCAGCCGCTCATACTGCTCGCTTGGCGCATCGTTGGCGCGCATCAAGCCGACCAGCTTGTCGATCATCTCGGCTTCTATCCTCGCGTCCTCTATCGGATTCAACTGACCCGGATCAGCATCTAGGTCAAAGAGCAAAGTCTCGAAATCGGCTAGCCAACGACCGGGCAGAGGCTGTGAGGCGATCTTCATGGTTGGGCAATCTTTGGTGAATTCAAAGGGCGTCTGCAATTCGATATCGCTCAACTCGCCGACGCCGAAGCGGTGGCGCATGTGCGTCGCCATCAAGGTGTAATTGTAAAGGGGCTCATTTGCTTCCCTGGCGGCGGCGCGCATATACACATGTCGGCCGTCATTGACATTGACATGGCCGCCATGTATGCCATAGAGCGCGGCTTCGCGCACGGGCGCGTCGCTGACGATGGCATCGCGCAGGGGGGCGCCTTGCATATCCAGCGGCCCCTCAATCGCGAAATATTCGAGCACGGTCGCGGGCAAGTCGATGGTCTGCACCAGGCTGCCGCGGCGCTCTCCCGAGATGCCCGCGCGCGGATCCCAGACGAAGAGCGGGATATTCGCCAATTCGTTGTACCAAGGCATGCGCATCTTCGCCCACCAGTCGTGCTCGCCCAGCAGAAAGCCATGGTCCGTGTTGACGATCAGCATAGTATCGTCCCACAGATTCAATTCGTCCATGACATCCAGAACCGTGCCGAGGTAATGATCGCACATGCTCATCAACGCGGCGTATTCATAACGCATGTGCTGCACATCTTCCGCTGATTCGCTGACGCGGGCGTAGGGCGGCCAGTCGCCAAAGTCTCCGTCATACTCGTGCGGATATTGCTCTTTCCAGCCGGGCTGCGTGAAAAAAGGCTCATGCGGATCAAAGGTCTCAATCTGCAAATACCAGTTATCCGCTGCTGCGTTCGCGCGCATGAATTCGATGCCCTGGGCGAATGTCTGCGCCTGCGGCATCAGTGACTCTTCCTTAAGATAGGTCCGATTGACCTGATCTTGCAAACGCGTGCGCATGTAGCGATTGCTGTCGCGGGCGACGCCGGCGTCAACCAGGCCCTTCCAGGGGTCGCCTTCTTGCCCGCGGACAAATTCGTGGGTCGTGAAGCGCGTATGATAGGTGGCGCCGCCATCTTCCCAATAATGCTGATGATCGGTGACGATATGGGAGTGGACGCCGTTTTCGTCGAGAATCTGCGGCATCGAGTCGTCGAAAGGCTCGAGCGGTCCCCAACTGCGGTGCAGGAAATTATAGCGACCGGTGTGCAGTTCGCGCCGCGCCGGCATACAGGGCATGCTGCCGATGAAGGCATTCTCAAAGGTGACTGCGCGTTCCGCCAGCCGGGCGAAATTCGGCGTATGCACCCAATCGCCGCCGTAGGGCTGCATCAGCCGCCGGTTCAAGGAATCAAACATCACCATGATGGCTTTCATAAGTTGAAGCTCCTTTGGTCGCCGATTAGCCCTTCAAGCCGCTGGTCAAGCCGCCGCTGACGAGGAAGCGCTGCAAGAAGATGTACAGGATGATAACAGGCACGACCGCCATGACTGAAGCCGCCATCAACTCCGCCCAGGCCGTGCCCTGCTCTTGATCGAAGACGCTTAGCCCAAGTTGAATTGTCTTGAGGCTGTCCTCCTTCACGACCACCAGGGGCCAGAGGAAGTCATTCCAGGACCACAAGAACGCGAAGAGCGCCATCGTGCCCATGACCGGTTTGGAGTTGGGAACCAGAATGCGCCAGTAAACGCCGATACGCGAGCAGCCATCGACGATCGCCGCCTCTTCAATCTCTTTGGGAAAGCCGAGATAAAACTGACGGAAAAGAAAGACGCCGAAGACCGAGACAAAATTCGGGAACATGACGCCGCCCAGAGTGTTGATGAGACCGGTGCCGCCCTGCCCCAACAGGTCGTTGCCACCCGCCAACGGGAAGAATTTGATGAGCAGGAAGACCGGAATGATCAGCACCTCAAAGGGCACCATCATTGTCGTCAGCAAGGCGAAGAATATCAGCATCTTGCCGCGGAAATGCAGGCGGGCGAAAGCATAGCCGGCCATCGAACCCAGCAGCACTTGCGAAGCGACAGCCACCGCCGTCACCACAATCGTATTCGCGAAGAGCCGCGGCATATTGGTCTGCTCGAAGGCATCGCTGTAATTCTGCAGGTCCAACTCGGTCGGTATCCATCGAATGCTATCGCCGAAGATTTCGCGGTCCGGCTTGACCGAGGTGGATACCATCCAGACGAAGGGCATGATCATGACAACCGCGCCGATGATGAGAAAGACGTAGGTAATGATTAGGGGCAGGCGCGCCTCCCAGGCATTGAAACTGCCATGCGCACTACGCCTCAGCGACAGATCAGCCATGATCAGGCGCCTTGCCTTTCCCGCAGGACGCGGAAGCTGATCAGCGTCAATATAAGCACGATAATCAGCATCACCACCGAAATCGCCGCGCCGCGCCCCAAGCGCAGGTAGCCAAAGACATTCTGATAGACCTCCCAGACCATCGTGTTTGTGCGGTTGAAGGGACCGCCTTGCGTCAGCATGAAGATCAAGCCGAAATTACGGAAGATGCTGATGGTGAAAGTGACGACAACGAAGAGGATAACGGGGCGCATCAGCGGCACAGTGATAAACAGGAAGTTCTGCAAGGGGTTGGCGCCATCGACGCGGGCCGCCTCGATGATATCGCGCGGGATATCTTGCAAGCCCGCCAGGAAGATCACCATATTGCTGCCGATGCTGCCCCAGATCGTCACGATGACCAAGCTGATCAAAGCCAGATTGGGGTCGTTGAGCCAATGCTGCGGCGGAATGCCGACGATGCCCAGGAAGTAATTGAGCAAGCCGTGCTGCGGACTGTAAATCCAGCGCCAGATCATCGCCGAGACGACAACCGAACTGACCACCGGCAAGTAATAGAGCGTCCGCAAAAATACGCGCCCGCGGATCGATTGGTCCAGCAGTTTGGCGATTATCAGCGCCAGCGCCGTGCCAATCGGAACCGCTTCAATAGTGAAGAGCAGCGTGTTGATGATGGATTGCCGGGTGACCGTATTGTTGAAGACGTAGTTGTAATTCTTCAAGCCGACGAAACGCGGCGGCTCGAACAATTCGTAGCGGGTGAAGCTCAGATATAGATTGTAGAAGACGGGCCAGATCTTCAGCGCCGCCAACAATATCACCGGCACCAGCAAGAACAGAAAGGCGACGAACGCCTGGCTGTTGGTGATGCGATAAAGCCGCGCCCGCCAGTCGATTGATTCGGCGCGAGCGAGCGCGGGTTCTCGTATGGCGTGGTTCATCGGCTCGTCACGTAACTCAGTGCCACAGACATAAAACCCCTCTCGTAGTGCTGTGTCGGCGGTCAGTGTCTACGCGACCTACGCGCACCC
>WTGB01000143.1 GCA_011523735.1 Chloroflexota bacterium | reverse complement strand
TCTCTCTACTATGTGTCCAGCATTTCGGGACCACTACACCCTCACCCCCGGCCCCTCTCCCACAAGGGGAGAGGGGAGTTGAACTTAGTGGATTCCGTAATAATTTGTTGACTTTCGTAAGGATCGTCCTCTATTGATGTATTGTTACGGTATTGTTCCAGTTATCTTTGCGTATGCATTTTAGCAACGGACAAGCCCTAGAAATGACTAAATTGGGCGAATTCGATCCGTTTGCGCGGGTTTTCAATTTGATGCGATTGCCTTGACGTCCAATTTTAATTGTGTTTACAAACTACCGCATGTCGATAATAATAGTTCCGCGCTGCGAAGCCAAAGGGATTGTATGTCGCCAGCATTGGCCGAGTCAGTTGTCTTTGCGGAAACGCGCGCCTATTCCATTTAGCTGACCAATTGGGAGAATAAACCATGAAACGAAGCAAAGTGATGCTCATTCTTCTTTCTATCGTTGTCCTCGTTCTGCCGTCGCTCGCGGCGGCCGCGCAAGATCAGACCGAGGTCCGCATTTCCTGGTGGGGTTCGCAGAACCGTCACGACCGCACCATCGCCACGATTGAACTCTATGAGGAACTCAACCCCGATATCGACATCGTCTACGAATTCCAGGGCTGGGGCGATCATTGGACCAAGCTCTCGACCCAGGCGGCCGGCGGCGAACTGCCGGATATCATGCAGCACGATTACGCGCGCATCGAAGAGTGGGTGGCCAATGGTTTGCTGATGCCGCTTGACGGCTACATCGAAAGCGGCGCCATCGACACCATGAATATCGCCGATGCTTCCTTGGCGGGCGGCATGGTTGACGGTCAGCTCTATGGCATCAACCTGGGCAACAACTCCGAGGTCTTCACCCTGGATACCGATGCTTTTGCCGCCGCTGACATTGAACTGCCGCCGCTGGACTGGACCTGGACGCAATTCGAAGACATCGCTACCCAGATTCAGGGCGCGCTGGGAATACACGGCATCGGCGTCCTGACCAGCGACCAGCTTTGGAAATCCCAGTATATGGGCTGCTGCGATCAATGGGCTTATGCCGCTGATGGCATGTCCCTCGGCTACGAAGACGACCAGCCGCTGATCGACTATTACAATATGCTGCTGCGCCTGCAGGAAAATGGCGGCATGCAGAGCTACGAAGATTCGGTCGCTCGCGGCGATCAAGGCGTGGAAGCGCAACTTATCGTCAGCCAGGAAGCGGCGATGGCTTATCACTGGAGCAACCAGATCGTGGCGGTCTGGAACGCGGCTGGCGCCGAGCGCAACTTCGTGATGTATCCGATCCCGCGGCCCGAAGGCGGTCAGTCGCAGAATTACATCAAGCCCTCGATGTTCTTCTCCGTCACATCCCAGGCTGACCAGCCGGACGAAGCGGCGGCTTTCATCAACTGGTTCGTCAATTCCGTCGAAGCCAACGAAATCCTGGAAGCCGAGCGCGGCGTGCCGATTTCCTCCGTCGTGCGCGATGCGCTGCTGCCCAATCTCGGCCCGGCGCAAGCTGAGATGTTCAACTATCTCGGCATCATCGAGATGGACAACAGCCCGATCCGCCCGGCTGACCCGGCGGCGCACTCGGATGTGATCAGCAATGTCTTTGGACCAGAATTCGTTGAGCCGGTCATGTATGGCATGATCAGCCCCGAAGAGGCGGCGGCCTTCCTGCGCGAAGAAGCCAACCGCATTCTGGGAGCGCAGTAGGACAATGCTTTTGCGCGTTGTGGGCGATCCATCGGGTCGCCCCTACGTACCGCCCGTGTAGCCAGAGCCTTGATAAGAGCGGACAAAGCATGGCCGCCGCCACGCTGACTAAAGCCAAGCGCCGCAAGAAATCCAACTTCGGACAGGACAACCTGGTCGGCTACCTCTTCATTGGTCCCTGGCTGGCGGCCTTTCTGCTCTTCACCTTTATACCGATCAGCGTCTCCCTGCTGCTTTCCTTCACCGATTACAACGTGCTCGCGAACAGCGGCGAATTCATCGGCTTGGACAACTTCCAGCGCATGTTCTTCGAAGACCGGCGTTATTGGCGCTCTGTCAATGCCACGCTGAAATACGTCATCTTTTCCGTGCCGCTGCGGCTGCTCTTCGCCCTGGCTGTCGCCATGCTGCTCAACACCTACCGCCGCGGCGTGGGTGTCTATCGCGCGGCTTTTTATGCGCCATCCATCATCGGCGGCAGCATCGCGGTGGCGGTCATGTGGCGCGAGATATTTGGCAACGACGGCTTGGTCAATTTCACGCTGAATCTTCTTGGCATCCAGGGTCCCAACTGGCTGGGCCGACCGGAAACTGCCATCTGGACCTTGATCATCCTGGCTGCCTGGCAATTCGGCTCGCCGATGCTGATCTTCTTGGCCGGCTTGAAAAATATCCCCAAACATCTTTATGAATCAGCCGAGATCGATGGCGCCAACGCTTGGCAGCGCTTCCTGCGCATCACCCTGCCCATGCTGACGCCGATCATTTTCTTTAATCTCATCATGCAACTCATATCCGGCTTCATGGTCTTCACTCAAGCTTTCATCGTCACTCAGGGCAGACCATTGGATACCACTCTCTTCTACGCGCTTTATGTCTATCGCCGCGCCTTTGAACAAAATGAGATGGGTTATGCCTCAGCCATGGCTTGGGTCATGCTCATGGTCATCGCCCTTTTGACGGCGCTGGTCTTCCGCTCATCCAGCTACTGGGTGCATTATGAAGCGGGCGAGGGGGCTTGATCGATGGCCGGCGTCGAAGCCAAAGCGCCAGCCGGGCTCAGCGCGCCGCGGGTTATCCGCCCGGCCGCGCCTTGGTATCAGCATGACATCGTGCGCTCGGTCTTCTACCATGCGGCGGTGGGCGTGACCTGCTTCTTCATGCTCTATCCGATTCTGTGGCTGGTCGGCAGTTCCTTCAAGCCGCCCGACGAAATCTGGACCAATCAGACGGCGATCATCCCGAAGGAGTTTTATCCGCAGAATTATCCCAACGGCTGGGCTGGTTTCGGCGGCATCAGCTTCAGCACCTTCTATCGCAATTCGCTTTTCTACGCCACTTTCGGCACCATCCTCAGCGTCAGCGCTTCGTCTGTCGTGGCTTACGGTTTCGCCCGCCTGCGCTTCAGGGGCCGGCGGATCTGGTTCGCTATCATGCTTGTTACGCTCATGCTGCCGACGCAAGTGCAGATCATCCCGCAGTACATCGTCTTCAAGCAGTTGGGCTGGCTGAATACCTTTTATCCGCTGCTTCTGCCGCGGATAGGCGGCTCGGCATTTTTCATCTTCATGATCATCCAATTCATCCGCAGCATCCCGGTGGACCTGGACGAAGCCGCCATGATCGATGGCGCCAACAAATTTGGCATCTTCTTGCGCGTCATCCTGCCCCAGCTCACCCCCGCCATCATCACGGCCGCCATCTTCTCCTTTTACTGGACCTGGGATGAATTTCTGGTTCCGCTGATCTATCTGAACAGCCCGGAGCTTTACCTGGTCTCGCTGGCGCTGCGCACTTTTTCCGATCCCTCGGGCCAGACCGATTGGGGCGCTATCTTCGCTATGTCGGCTTTATCCCTGCTGCCGGTCTTTGTCATCTTCATTTCCTTCCAACGCTACCTGGTCGAAGGCATCTCCACCACTGGCTTGAAAGGCTGATGCGGCGCCGGAGCCGGCAAGTTGCGGTTGCGAAAGCCTCCAAACCATGATTCGGCGGGCGACCCAATGGCTCGCCCCTACATTCTCTCTTGGCGCGTATGGCGCTTTGTACCTGGAGCCTTCGGTTATAATGTGTTGACAATTCCGTGTACGAAGCAGGCAAGGCAATGGGCAGTTGGCAAGACAGCGGATTCTACGCCGGCGTCGAAGTCATCGGCATCTTCCTCATCGCCAACTTGGTCACCGCCTTTCTTTTGCTGACTCTCATCGGCGCGCCATTGGGTTTGCTGGGCCTCTTCGCCGTGATGAACGAGTGGGCGCAGGGGCGGCAGCCGGAATTCTTCCGGGTCTACTTCGGCGCCATCCGGCGGCATTGGCGCTCGGCGCTCGCCCTGGGCTTCATTGACCTGGCCGGCTTCGGGCTGATCTTCTTCAACCTCAGCGTCTTCCCCGCTATGCCGTCGCAAAACTTCCTGGCAATCCTGTCGCTGACGATGACCTTCAGCATCGGGGCGGTCTTGCTGATGGCGAATTTCTATGCCTGGTCAATCGTTTCGCTGTTGGATTTGCCTCTGCGCGGCGTGATCAAGCTCAGCTTGCTGCTCACGCTCAGCCATCCGCTGCGCAGCCTGTTCATAACTTTGGCGGCGCTCATCCCGCTGCTGGCGAGCCTGGCGCTGCCTATCGCCTTCCTGCTCATCCTGTCGCTCTCGGTCTCCGCCTATATCGCGGCGCGCGGTGTTTGGCGGGTGCTGCGCGTCCACTTCGCTCGCGAGGAGTTGGCTGAACTGATGACAGATGTGATTGAGTAAAAGCCATCAGTCTGCTCAGGTTCATCATTATGGTTCAGCAGGAGGTCAATTGCTCTTGCTGTCGCCTGATAAGCTGAGCAGATAGGCGATGATATGTCCGATATCTTGCGCCGTGAGCCGGGCGGCGAAATTGGCGGGCATGGAATTGCTGTATCCGTCCGCCAGGTAGGCGCCGGGATTAACGATGGATTCGTAAAGATAGTCGGCCGCGGGCAAGGGCGCGCGTCTCTTCCCCGCTCGCTCGGCGATACCGGCGAATTCCGGCGCGACATGTCCGCCCGCCTTGACATGGCAGACGTTGCAAGCAAAGGTTTCGACCAATTCCTCTCCTTTACTTGCTGAGGCGTCTCTAAGCGCGAGCGCTACTTGCGTCTCATAGGCTGATGGATCGTCGGCTTCGCGGGGTGAGGGAGCTGGCGAACTGATGCTGATGAAGGCGATGACAAGGCTGATCGCCACCGCAAGGAAAACGGAAATGGCGACGAGCAACACGGGCTCAATCCGGCGGGTGTTCATACCGCTATTCGGCGCGAGCCCGGCCGCTCAGAGCAGCAGCCTGTCGATGATCATCGCCAGGAAGAGCAGCGCCAGGTAAAGCGAAGAGTATTTGTACAGGATGCGGGCGGTCGCTTTGTCCGCTTGGCGAATCAGCTTTATCGCCAGCCATATCAAGAGGAGGCCCAGCCAGGCCGCTGACAGCAGATAGAAGCGGTCGAGCATTATTGGCGCTTGCGGGAGCAGGAGCAAGAAGCCGGGCGTCAAACTGATGATGACGAGCTGTATCGCATATAAGAGGATCTGAAAGCGGGTCATTGATTCGCCGCGCGCCACCGGCATCATGGGAATTTCGGCCGCGGCATAATCTTTGTTGACCAGAATCGCCAGAGCCCAGGAGTGCGGCGGCGTCCAATAGAAGACAATCGCGAAGAGGATGAAGGCTTGCAGCTCGATCGCGCCCGTTGCCGCTGCCCAGCCGACCAAGACAGGAAAGGCGCCGGCGCCACCGCCGATCAAGATATTGACGACCGTATTGCGCTTCAAAACGATGGTGTAGATGACCACATAATACAAGGCGCCCGCAAGCGCCAGCCCCGCGGCCAGCCAGTTGACAAAAACGCCGAGAACAAAAACGGACCAAGCCACCAGCGCCCAGCCAAATATCAAGGCATTCCGCGCCGGTATGCGGCCGGATGGAATCGGTCGACGCGCTGTCCGCGCCATTTTCGCGTCAAGCTCGCGATCGAGATACTGGTTTATCGCGCTGGAACCGCCGGCCGAAAGCAAGCCCCCGAGTATGGTGAAGGCGAATATATCAACCGGTGGGAAGGCATCAGCGGCGACGATCATGCTGGTGACACAGGTGAAGACCAGCAGCAGGACGATCTTGGGCTTGGTGAGCGCGATGTAGTCTCGGCTGATGTCGTCGAAGCGCAAGGCGCGAATCATGGGAGCCTCAATTCAGCGTGGGCATAGCTTTCATTGTTGATGCGCTCGATTGCCACCAGGACCACCAGCAAGCCCCAGACTGCCGCCGCCAAGCCTACATGCAGCGCGCCCCATTCTCCGCCGGCGGCGCTGATGACGAACATGGCGCCAAGTCCAATCTGCGCGAGGTAAGCCAGTCCCGCCGCCTGGGCGATCCGCTTTGTCAAGGTCTCGCCTCGATTTCGCTCAATCTGTTTTTGCAGCAGTATCATAGTAAGCGCCATAGCCAGGACCGAAAGACGGTGCAGCATGTTGATCAGCGCGAGCGGTCCTTCGTCGACCGGTATGAGCGCGCCATCATTGCACAGGGGCCAAGCCGTACAAGCCAGGGTCGCGCCACTGCCGCGGACCAAGGCGCCGGTCAAGATGATGAGCAGGGCAAAAGCCGCGTTTATGCTGGCCAGAGATGTTACGGTATCGGCTTGGTAGGGCTTGCGCGGCTGATACCAAGCCAGCATCGTCGCGCCCAGCAAAGCTCCCAGCAGCAGCATGGCAACGCCGAGATGCAGGGTGACAAATGTCGGGGGCAGGTCCAGGAAGACGACGATCGCGCCCAAGCCGCTCTGTACGAGGAAAAGCAGCGCCGCCAGCACCGTCATGTTGAGAACTCGTCGGTCCTGGTCGCGATAGCGGCGCCAGGCCAGCGCCAGCATGACCAGGCCGAGCAGGCCGATGAGCAGGGCGAAGAGACGGTGCAGCCATTCGATCCAGGCGGTTATGTTGTCTAAAGGCGGGAATATTGTGCCGTTGCAGAGGGGCCAGTCATTGCCGCAGCCCAAGCCCGATTCCGTCACGCGGACCACCGCGCCGAAGACGATTAAGCCCAAGGTGAGCAAGGCTGTCGCCAGCGACAATGCGATAAAGGACGTGTTGCGGCTGCCGTCTGTCATAGATACCGCCAGGGCTGCAAAGCTCTATTTCTCGGCAGATTGATTTTGCGCACAGGACGAAATCATGAGGAGCGATTGTACTATTTGTCACAATCACCTTCAAGAGCTTGAGCCGCGACTCGCCGGTGTTGGCATTCACCACAATACGGTATTAGACAGCCGCGCCCCCTTGTGTTAGATTTGCCGCATGAGGCATTCTTCTCGCTCCAAGCGCTTTGAGTTGCTGTCGAAGCGCGATATCAACAAAGAAACTTATGTCGAGCCTTGGCCCGAAGCGGGCTTGATCGTCGCTGACAGCCCCTACGATCCGCAGCCGAGCCTCAGCATCACTGCGGGCGCGGTCGTCGAGATGGATGGCGTCGCGAAGGCGGACTTTGACGCCCTCGACCGCTTCATCGTCTCTCACGCGCTCGACCTCGGTATCGCCGAAGAGGCAATGGCAATTCCAGCGCAAGAATACGCGCGCATGCTGGCCGACATCAATGTGCCGCGAGAAGATATCGCTCGCCTGGTTGCCGGTTGCACTCCGGCCAAACTGACCGACATCATGCGGCATCTCAATGTGCTGGAGATGATGATGGGCCTCTCCAAGATGCGCATTCGCCGTCAGCCAGCCAATCAAGCGCATGTGACGAATTGGCGCGAGCATCCGGCTTTGCTGGCGGCTGACGCGGCTGAGGCGGCATTGCGCGGATTCGCTGAGGTCGAGACGACCGTGCGAGTGGCGCGCTTCGCCCCCTTTAATGCGCTGGCTATCCTGGTCGGCACACAGACGGGAAGAGGCGGCGTGCTGACGCAGTGCTCGGTGGAAGAGGCGCTGGGCTTGCGGCTGGCGATGAAAGGGCTGACGAGTTACGCTGAGACGCTCTCTGTTTATGGCACGGAGAAGACTTTCGTCGATGGCGATGACAGCCCCTGGTCGAAAGCTTTCCTGGCTTCCGCGTATGCCTCGCGCGGGGTGAAAATCCGCTTCACCTCCGGCAGCGGCTCGGAAGCGCTGATGGGACGGGCTGAGCAGAAGTCGATGCTCTATTTGGAGGCGCGCTGCCTGCTGGTGATCAAAGGCGCTGGCAGCCAAGGCGTGCAGAATGGCTCCATCTCTTGCATCGCCCTGCCGGAAGCCTTGCCCGGCGGCGTGCGGGCTGTGCTGGCGGAGAACCTGCTGGCGGCGATGCTGGGCTTGGAAGTGGCGGCTGGCAACGATGCGCTGGCTTCGCATTCGAGCATCCGCAAGGCCGCCAAGCTCATGCTGCAATTCATCCCCGGCGCTGACTTCATCTTCAGCGGCTACAGCGCCATACCCAAGCGCGATAACCTCTTCGGCGGCGGCAATTTCGATGCCGAGGACTTCGATGATTACAACGTCTTGCAGCGCGACATGCAGATAGACGGCGGCGTCCAGCCCATCAGCGAGGATGAGGCGCTGAACATCCGCCGCCAAGCCGCCCGCGCCATTCAAGCGGTCTATCGCGAACTGGACCTGCCGGTCATCACGGACGAAGAAGTCGATGCGGCGACGGTGGCGCATAGCAGCGATGACATGCCCGAGCGCGATATAGTGCCCGATCTGGAAGCGGCTGACGCTTTTATGGCGGGCGACCGGGACTTCGTCGCCGTGATTCAAGCCTTGCAGAACAGCGGTTTCGCCGATGTCGCCGATAATATCCTCGAGATGGGGCGGCAGCGCATCGCGGCTGATTATTTGCAGCCATCGGCGATATTCGATGCCGACTTCAAAGTACAGAGCGCCATTAATGACCCAAATGACTATGCCGGTCCGGGCAGCGGGTATCGCCCCACGGGTCCGCGCTGGGCTGCCATGCAAGCCATCCCGCAAGCCAAGTCGCCGGAAGGTTTCGTCGAGCCGCATACGGGCGCGCCGCTTTCGCGCCTGGTCGAGATTGGTCCGGCCAGCAAAGGCAGGCAGAATGAGATTCTGCTCGCCGTCGGTCCAGCCTTCGGGCGGGCGCTGACTACTACTATCGGCGGCTTGGCGCATGAAGATGTATTAAAAGCCATCCTCTCCGGCATCGCAGGGGAGGGCATGATCGCGCGGATCCTGCGCGTCTATCACTCCTCGGATTGCGCCGCTATCGGCTACGTCGGCGCCCGCTTGAGCGGCAGCGGCATCGGCATCGGTTTACAATCGCGGGGGACGGCTGTCATCCATCAGAAGGATTTGGCGCCGCTCAACAATCTTGAACTCTTTCCCCAATCGCCCAGCCTGACGCTGGCGACTTACGAAGCCATCGGCCGCAACGCCGCTCGTTATGCCCTCGGCTTGGCGACTGTGCCGGTCGCGGTAAAGATCGACAATGGCGCGCGCCTGCGTCTGATCGTCAAGACAGCGCTGCTGCACCGCCGCGAGACTGACGAAGTCGATCCCGAGAAACCGCCGCAGGAATTGCGCTTCGACTGGGAGCCGGATTTATGAGGGAATATCCGCTGCGGGAAAAAGCGGCCGCTGCCTTGCTGACGCACAGCGGACGACCGCTCAGCGAGATCAGCGGCGAAGCGCTGGCGGCTGGCGCGTTGAGCGGCGCTGACCTGCGCACCCACGCCGATACCCTGCGCCAACAGGCTGACATCGCGCGTGATGGAGGCTATCCGCAGTTGGCGGCGAATCTGCTGCGAGCGGCCGAATTGACCGATGTGCCCAATGAGGAGTTGCTGCGCGTTTACGAGATGCTGCGTCCGGAGCGCGCGACATACGATGAGCTTATGCGGCTGGCGGATTATCTCGAGCGGAATTATGGCGCAAAGGCGAACGCT
>WTGB01000116.1 GCA_011523735.1 Chloroflexota bacterium | reverse complement strand
TGCATCCAGTATACTCTCTTTACTAGGTGTCCAGTTTTTCAGGACCACTACAGGGTCTAACTCCCCGCCTCCCAACGCCCGCGCACAGCCTCCCACACCTCCGGGTTCAGCAGATGCGGCGGACGCTCCCCGCGCAAAACTTGCAAGACCTGCTCCAGCGCATGCACCACCAGGCGCCGCCGACCCACCACCGTCGCGCTGGCCACATGCGGCGTGATCACGACATTGTCCCGCCCCAGCAGCGGATTTCCCGCTTCCGGCGGCTCCGGATCGGTCACATCCAAGCCCGCGCCGAAAAGGTGCTCCCTATCCAGCGCCGCCGTCAAAGCCGCCTCATCGACATGCCCGCCGCGCGATACATTGATGAAGACCGCCCCCGGCTTCATCTGGGCGAAACGTTCAGCGTTCATCAGTTTGTGGGTCTCATCGTTGAGCGGCAAATGCAGCGAAACGAAGTCCGAACCGCCCAGCAGCTCTTCCAGCGTATCCACCTTCGTCACGCCCAGCTCCCGGAAGCGCTCATCGGCAATGAAAGGATCATAGGCGGCGACCTTCATGCCGATTGCCCGAGCGATGCCGCTGACATGCCCGCCGATCCGCCCCAAGCCCACTAAACCAAGCTGCTTGCTGTGCATCTCCAGCGCGATATATTCCCCCCAGATATTCTTGCGGACGCCGCTGTCCAACATGCGGTTGAGCTCGTTCTCCACCCGCTTGATGCTGCGCGCCACCGTCATCATCAGCGTGACCGCCTGCTCCGCCGTGGAAACTGTCGGCGCATCGGGCGCGTTGACCACAGCGATGTTTCGTTCAGTGGCGGCCCGAACATCAACTTTGTCATAGCCGACGCCGGTGCGGGCGATCAGCAGCAGGCGCGGCGCCCGATCCATCGCCGCGGCATCATAGGTCAAGCCGCCCGCCATGACCGCATGCGCCTCTTCCAGTCGATGATAGCGGTCGCTTTTGACTCGATCGCCCGGGCTGATCCCCTCCGCCACCTCTTCAAACATGTGCCGATAGGCCTCCGGCACAACAGTCTCAAACCAAATCTTTTGCATCTCTGCTAAGTCCTCGTTTTGACTTGTCTAAAAGTGTACATTCTCGTCGACGATCTGTCCCACATCGTCAGTCGCTTCGCGGATCTGCTTGAACTCGGCCGTCAGCGCCCGATTAAATGCGGAGATATCCGAGCTGTGCATGACCAGGTTGGCGCCCGCTTTCACCCACTCGATCTCGTGGTGAGCGAAGTTGTGATGGATGCCGATGCCGACCCCCGCCCCGCGCGACTTGCTGATGATGGTCCGGATCGCCGCGTCGAATTCGGGATGATCATATTGCTCTGGCAACCCCAGGCTGCAAGATAAATCATGCGGACCCACCAGCACGCAATCCACATAAGGCAGGCTGAGTATCGCATCGAGATTTTCCAGCGCCGGGGCACTCTCGATATTGATGAACAGCGCCTTGTTCTCATTGCGCCCCGCCAGATAGTCGACCAGCTCTGGCTCAAGCTCAATCTCGCCATCCAGCGCCGCCCGCAGCCGCTCTCCCTTGAGCGGACCAAATTTGACCGCGCCGCCCAGCGCCTTGACCTGCTCCGGCGATTCGATGTAAGGCGCGATGATGCCATGCGCGCCGCCATCCAGCGTCATCTGCGCCAGATAAGGGTCGGGCTCCGGAATCCGCACCACCGGCGCCAAATCAAGCGCGGCGAAGGCGTTGCACATCCAGGAAATCATGTTGCGGTCCTGCGGCGTGTGCTCGGTGTCGATGAAGACCATATCGAGGTCGAGGTTGGTCACCACCCGCGGCCAAATGGGCGAGGGCGAATATATCGCCGTGCCATAGACGCGCCGCCCGCCCCTTAACGCTTGTATCAGTTCTTTTCCTTGCATCCCGTCTTCTCTTCCTCTTTTGTCAAATCGCAGACTATTGTAACCGAGCCGCCTCGGATTCTTGCGTGAACGCGCTAGCCCTTATCGCTGCCGTCGAGCGGCTCTGGCAAATCAAGAGAGGATATTAGCCCTAGCCGCGCTATAAGTCAAAGCGCGCTTCGCAAGTAGGGGCGACTCTTGAGTCGCCCGCTTCCGCCATCCACTTTTGATCACCTTTTCGCGCGACTAACTTGGTTCTAATTCTGTGCCTCTGTGGTGAACCTCCTGTATTCAACACGTAATAGGACTATCTACATGCCCTGCCGCCAGGCCATGCAACGATCCGCGTCATTTGACGTATTTCGATATATGCGGACTAGAATACACCCTTGCTTCGTGAATTAGATGCCTTTCTTCACCTCCAATCGTGAGCGCCGGCTCTGGCTCGCGCTCCTCATCGTGCTGATAGCGATATACGCCACGCTGGGCCAAACCCCGGCGATCGTGGCGGCTTTGGGCACAGACATCATCGAAAGCGCGGAAGCCAACCTCGTCTTCGCCCTCCTCGTCCTTCTGATCGTCATCCCGATTTTCTTCATCGACAAGCGACTGGGCCGCCTTGAGATCGCCGTCGGCATCGGCATCCTCGCGGTATATCTGCTAACTTGGCTGAGACTCGGGTCCTGGGAAGAGCGCACCCATCTATTCGAATACGCTCTGGTCGCCGCCCTCGTCCACGAAGCATTGCTGGAACGGCGCGACAACGGTCGCCGAGTGCCCGCTCCTGCCCTCCTCGCGCTGATCATCTCCATACTCCTCGGCTGGCTGGATGAGAGCATCCAGTCCCTGTTGCCCAACCGCGTCTTCGACCTGGTCGATGTTGCCTTTAACTCGCTTGCCGCGGTAATGATCATCGGCGCGCGCTGGCTGGTGAGACGGGTTAGGGCTTGGGTGGAAAATCGCTGGCCTAATTAGCTTCTGGAACCGCGAAGGCTCACAATCCACAGAAGCGGACCCAGAATGCGCGGAATTTGCCGGACAGTTTAGGCAGCCAAGGGACCTGTAGGTCGCGCAGACACTGACCTCGGCTGACATTTTTTGCCCCCTCGACCATTCGCGGAGCGATATCCCCGCGATTCCCGACGCCCCTCAGCGCTTGACTTTCGATGTATTTTAATATACTATTACTGGACGGAAATCGTAGTATAATACATTTCCATTCACACTGTTTTATAATAGTTATATCAATACGTAACGTCTCATATAAGAGCCCAAGATGATACGTAGGCACAAAACAATAAACCCCTCTTCCGCAGACCTGCCCGTATTGACGCTCTTATTTGGCCTCTTTCTGCTCGCCGCTTTTCAGAGCAAACCAGCACAAGCACAAGACGAAGACCCGCCGGACACATCGATAATTTGCGAACCGGACAGCCAGTGGCGACTGCGCCTAGCCACCGATTGCCCCCCAAGTAATAGATTAAAACTCGGAGAACCTACAATATGTTGATGAATGAATCTAGCTTGCAGAAGATACTCGACAAATGCAATGAGATACGCAACGCGCAGACAAAAGCTGCTGACCAAGTAGACGACTCCATACCAGGTATTCTCTTTGCCATCGAGCGCAATCGTGAAGCAAGCCAATTGAATCGCGATCTTATTCAAGACATAAATCGGAAACTCGACGCCATTATTGACCATTTCGGCATCAACTACAGGCCAGTGACCTTTGAACCCAAAGACTGGAACTCGGATAACCGCAACAATGACCATCGACGACAAGCATAAACCCCATAAACTTGAAGCCAATACGCCCTGCCAGGCTCACACTGACCGCTACACTTGGCATCAAGCCAAGCTGCCGAGAGGCTATGGCTGGATTCATGATATCGCGCGGAATCCGAATCAGAGAGCATATTGAGAGATGCCGCGCCGACAACAACTATGAGGCTGGAAGAAAGGGCGGACATTGATCCAAAACATGTCCGCTGGCGAGGCGATGCCGTACACGCCAATGCGGTCCTTCGCCCGCAAAATCTCGATCAAAATCCCGCGTAACCTGCTTATAACAATCCCAATTGTAAGGCTCTGGTACTGAGTCATGCTCACAGGCCGTCCTACCCTATCCCCGACCGCCTGTGTCTCCGCGACGCGGTCCCTCTACCTCATCTCAATGAGGAGCATCCGCTATCTATATGGCGCCGTTGTCGTCCCGTATCAACGAGGAAGAGCGACTCTAGTTGAACATTAACATATTCTGCGCACATTTTTACAAACCCCGACACAAATTATCGGCTGCTTGCGTGGCGCTCCCCCTCTCTCCTTGTGGGAGAGGGGGCTGGGGGGTGAGGGCTTAGAAAAGCGACATTTCCGAGTACTCATTGCTTATCTGGTTTTACTTCTATGCCTCTGCGGTGAATCCCTTTATGCAGAGTTCGGTATAGATTCCTTGTCCATGAAATTCACCACTCCTCTTTGACCGTACATCTGTATTCCAATTGAAATCACCGTTAGAATAGCTTGCGTTTCCGCGAGCAGTCGGCGACTGCCTCAGGCATGACAGCGACTTGCGCGACATCGTAATGGGCAGGCGAAAGCGAGGCAGCACATGCGACTTGGACTCAACATCGGCTACTCCGGTCCCACTATCGACCTGCCGCTGGATCTAATCCTCGAAGCCGATCGCCTCGGCTATTACGCCGTCTGGACCGCGGAAGCCTACGGCTCGGATTGCATCAGTCCCCTGGCTTGGATCGGCGCCCTGACCAAGAACATCAAACTCGGCTCGGCCATCATGCAGATGCCAGCCCGCAGCCCCGCCATGACCGCTATGACCGCCATCACCCTCGATCAACTTTCTGGCGGACGCTTCCTGCTCGGGCTGGGCTTGTCCGGTCCCCAAGTCGTCGAAGGCTGGCACGGTCGCCCCTATGGCAAACCCCTGGGAAAAACTCGCGAATATGTGAGCATCGTCCGGCAGATCCTGGCGCGGGAAGCGCCGCTGGTTCACAACGGCGAGCACTATCAGATCCCCTACCGCGGACCGGATGCCACCGGCTTGGGCAAACCGCTGAAGAGCATCATCCACGGTTCCGCCGATATGCCAGTATACCTGGCCGCCATCGGACCCAAAAATGTCGCCCTCAGCGCCGAGATCGCCGATGGCTGGCTGCCGATCTTCTTCTCGCCAGCGCACTATGCAGAAGCCTATCAGGCGGCGGTGGAAGCCGGTTTCGCCGCGGCGGGCAATGGCAAAAGTCTGGACGACTTCGACATCGCGCCATCAGTCACCGTTGTCATCGAAGACGACCTGGAAGCAGCCTACAATCAGATCAAGCCGGCTTTGGCTCTCTACATCGGGGGCATGGGCGCGCGAGGTAAAAATTTCTATTATGACCTGGCTTGCCGCTTCGGTTTCGCCGATGCTGCCGATACAATTCAAGACCACTATTTGGGCGGGCGCAAAGGCGAAGCGGTGATGGCCGTGCCCGCTGCTCTGGTGGACGCGGTCGCCCTGGTTGGACCCAAAGCCCGCATCCGTGACCGCCTGGCGCTCTGGCGCGACTGCCCGATCACCACACTGAACATCACCGCCTTCTCAGTCGATGCCCTCCGCTTCCTGGCTGAGCAATTGCTCTCTTGAAGGCTCCGCCGGCAAGCGCAAATTGGCTCCGCCCGGCTCACTTCAGTGCGGAATCGCCCCCTGCGAACTGTATCTCATGCTGAATTGGAATCCTTTCCGCTTCCGATGGCTGAGACCGGAGCCTGAATGATCGTCTACGATGTGCGGGACCTGGTGAAGACCTACCCCGGCGCGACCGAACCCGCGAATAAAGACATCAGCTTCCAGGTGCGCGAAGGCGAGATCTTCGGCATTCTGGGCGACAACGGCGCTGGAAAGACCACCTTGATCAAGCAGATGGTCAACCTCTTGACTAGCAACTCCGGCGATATCCGGCTCTATGGCAAACCCCTCAACCATGAGAGCCTGTACCTGCCCTCGCTCGTCGGCTATATGCCGCAGGAGAGCCACGCCCTTAATCAGTTGACAGTGGCGGAGGCTCTCTACTTCAGCGCGCATCTGCGGGGCATGAAGCGGAACGCCGCCATAGACGAGCGAAACCGCCTGCTCCAAATCTGGGAGATGGAGGACCTGCGAGACCGCTACAGCTCGCGCCTCTCCGGCGGGCAGCGGCGTTTGCTGCGGCTGGCTGTGGCCACCGCCGCTTTATCAAAAGTGCTGGTTCTGGATGAGCCGACGAATGACCTCGATCCCCAGAAGCGGCGTCTGGTTTGGGAGAATCTGCGCGCGCTTAACCGAGATCGCGGCACAACCATCATCTTCATCACCCACGACGCGGCCGAAGCTGAGAAGATCATCGAGCGCGTGGGTATATTGAATCGCGGCGAACTGATCATCACTGGCGCGCCTCATGCTCTGAAGCGAAATCTCAAGAATAAACTGCGCCTGGAGATCGCTTTCGAGCCGGGCCAGGCGCCGCGGCTCCCGGCTGATCTCGCCCCCCGCCATTTGACCGAGACGCGCTGGCAGATCTATCTCGGGGGGGATCAACTGGGCGCTGTGATAGCCGCTCTGGATATGGACCGCTTGACCGATATGAAGCTGAGCTCAGCCACTTTGGAGGATCTGTATTTTCATTATGTCGAAGCGGTCTAGGTCCCAGGGTTACCCGATACAGCTCATCGACCTAGTATTAATCGAGTTGAGCAACTGGCGCTGGAGCTGGCGCTCGATCCTGGTGGTGGGCGCCTGCGTCCCGCTCTTTGGCATGATCGGCTTGTCAATCTACGCTCGCGATCTCGGTCCCGAGGCTCTGAATATCATTTTCAGCGGCAGCCTGGTGATGTCGCTGATGCTCGGCAATCTCGGCAACATTCAGTCCCATGTGGTATTCATGCGCTTTCAAGGCACGCTTGAATATTTCGCCACCTTGCCCATCCACAAACATACACTGATGCTGGCTATCATCATCGCCTTTTTTCTGCTCTCCCTGCCGGCCCTGCTCATGCTGCTCGTCATCGGTTCCGCTCTTTTGCGGATTTCCCTCGCACCCCATCCCCTGCTGCTGCTGGTCATGCCGCTTTGCGTCCTGCCGATGTCCGCTATCGGCGCGCTCATCGGCGTCAGCGTGGGCAGCCCGCAGCAAGGCAGTTCGCTGAGCGTCTTGACGGCTTTCCTCTTCGGCGGCTTGGGTCCCGTCCTCTTCCCGCCGGAGCGCCTGCCGGAGATTTTGCGCCTGATCGGAGTAATCAACCCGGCGGCCCGGGCTTCCTCGGCGCTGCGCCAAACTTTGATCGGTCCGCTGGACCAGCAGATCGCGTTGGATTTAGCCATCCTTTTCGGTTTTACTCTCTGTGTCTTCTATGTGGTCGGGAAAAAGCTGGATTGGCGCGCTAGCCATGCGCTGTGATGTTCCCGCTGCCGCGTCGGCGCGGAATAGTCTTCTGCGCATCACCTCTTGCCAAGATGAAGTCGATTCTGCATTCTGTCGCAAGTGGAGTCGACTTTTCTCCAACTTTGAAAGTGTAATCTATGAACTGTAAATCAGATTTGTGCTAAAGTACCGTTTTCTTGGACAGTTCCGCAGCGACAGTGAATATCGGAGACGGGTCGAATGACAAATTGGCTGACATATTCAATCTTGATACCGCTCTTTCCTATCATTACCGCCGTCTTGATTTCATTCCTCAAGGGCGAAGCGATTCACATACAAAACATTCTAGGCGGTACGGACCTTTTTATTCTCAGTAAAACCAAGTAAGTCATGCAAAAAAACAATCTCGCAAAGAATGCTCCCCTCTCCCCTTGTGGGAGAGGGGCCGGGGGTGAGGGGTAGAAAAGCGGCGATTACTTTATTCTCATTACTTTATTGGTTCTACTTCTCTATGGTAGTGCTGGCGACGACCAGAAACGATGTCGAGAGTTCTTCACCCTCTCTGTTTGCCAGTGACAAATACCGCCGAGTGACAACGTTGCTAATACCAGGAATGCTGTTTTGTGCCGTTGTCTATGGTATAATTCTAACGAATGTAAACTCGAATGCGCCTGATATTCCGGTTGCAACTATCGCTATACTCGGTGCAGGTATTGGACTAGCCACATTTGCCGTGTGCAGTTGGTTGCAATACACGCTAAGATCTGCGGCGAGCTTGCGCGAGTAAGGGAGCAACATCATGCCAACATGGATTGATGAATGGACAGTACTGTACGTGCTTGTATTGACTGTAGGATACATCGCCATTTTCACCTTCCTTGACCGCTACAACCGGCGTAAGAAAAACAACCACAGCGCCGAATCCAGCGAACATCAACAGTAAAGCAGTGTGTAAGCCCAACTGGTCTGCCGTCTTCAGCCTTCTTCCTCGCGCTGGCGCCGCGCCGAGCGCCAGACACCCGTGCGATTGCCGCTGCATGTAGGTTTTCTCCCGACATTGCGCCAATATTGAACCTCCCGTGTATCACACTCCAAAGTTAGTGTCCGATTGCTCCAAAGGGAAGGAATTCCCATGACCACTCTCATCACCGGCGGCGCCGGCTTCATCGGTAGTCATCTGGCCGCCGCCTTGCTCGCTCGCGGCCAGCGCGTCGTCATCATCGACAACTTCAGCGACTACTACGACCCCGCCATCAAGCGTCATAACGCCGCCCGACTGAGCGAATACGACAACTGCGTCATGGTCGAAGGCGATATTCGCGATGTCCCGCTGGTCGACCGTCTCTTCGCCGAACACGACATCAGCCATGTCGCGCATCTGGCCGCGATGGCCGGCGTTCGCGCCAGCGTCGATCAACCGCGCTTATATCTCGATGTCAACCTGACCGGCACGCTGAATCTGCTCGAAGCGGCGAAAGCAGCTCGCATCGAGCAATTCGTCCTCGCCTCGACCTCCTCCGTCTACGGCAAGACGAAGACCCTGCCCTTTGTCGAAACCGATACCGCCGACCGTCCCTTGGCCGCGTATCCCGCCAGCAAACGCGCCGCCGAACTGCTCGCTCACACCTGCCACAATCTCGCCGGCATGAACGTGACTTGTCTGCGCTTCTTCAACGTCTACGGTCCCGCAGGCCGCCCCGACATGATGCCCTGGCGCCTGATGGAGGCGACCCAAACCGGCGAGCAAATCAAGCTCTTCAACGGCGGCGACATCCACCGCGACTGGACCTACATTGATGATACTGTGGACGGCCTGCTGGCCGCGCTGGACAAGCCGCTGGGTTACGAGATCATCAACCTCGGCTGCGGCGCTCCCATCTCTCTGACCGACTTCGTCGAGCTTATCCAGGAGTACGCCGGCAAAAGCATCAACACCATCACCGTGCCAACGCCCTTGAGCGACCCGCCGATCACCTTCTGCGACAACAGCAAGGCCCGCGACCTGCTCGGCTTCGCGCCGGCGGTTGCTATCCGCGAAGGCTTGCGCCGCGCCTGGGAATGGTACGCCGCTTATCGGGGATTGTAATCTAAGTAGTTCCAAGTAAGTAATGAGAATGACTGCCGTCTAAATATAATTTCCAAAATAATCCAAAGTGCGTAAGACTTGTCCGCTACTGCAAATCATACGCAGAGATAATTGAAACAGTACCGAAAATCAACAAATACTACGAAACCTGCCAAGCTTAGCTCCACTTCTCCCCTTGCGGAAGAAGCGGCCGGGGATAGGACGTCCTCGCGCCCACACATCCCAATCCCGCACACAGCGTCACCCCCTCTCCCCTTGTGGGAGAGGGGGCCGGGGGGTGAGGG
>WTGB01000094.1 GCA_011523735.1 Chloroflexota bacterium | reverse complement strand
ACGTCGTATTGCTTGGCGTCTTGCGCCTCGGCGGGCAAATCGGCAGCGCTGCCGACCCATTCGATGCGCTCGCCTTTTACGTAGACGGCCGCGTTGGCGATAGGATCGCCGCCATTGCCATCGATCAGGGTGGCGCCGGTGAGTACAAATTCCATTCGTCGTATCCTTTCATGGCTCAATCTGCAACTTGCGGGCGAGCCGGTGGCTCGCCCCTACAAACGTCGTGGCGTGTTAGTTCCGGCGATGATACAGATCCGCCGGCGATGATGCCTGGCCAGAAGCGATCTTCGGCGGAGTCATGTAGGCGCGTTTGGAATGGCTGAGGCCCGAACCGAGCATCGCTTCCAAGAATTTGAGCTGCACACGCGCCGGATTCAGGAATGGCACACCCAACTCAGCCTGGCAGGCTTCCGGTATTTCGAGGAAGCCCATGCTCATACAGCCGACGATCAGCGTATCGGCGCGGTCTTCTTCGATGGCTTTCTGGCCCTCTTCCAGGGTGATCTCGATGGCTTGCTCGCGGTCGCGGTGCAATTCGAGCACGGGGATGTTCACCGCGCGCACGCTGGCCAGTTTGTCGCCGCCGCCGCTGTTGCGCATGGTTTCTTCGAGGGGACCGATGACGCTGTCGGTGACGGTGATGACCGAGTAGCGCCGTCCCAGCGCCGACGCCATTAGCGCAGTGGCTTGACCGGCGCCGACGACCGGAATATCAACCAGCTCGCGCAGCGCGCCTAAGCCGGGGTCGCCATAGCAGCCTAGCAGGATACCGTCCCAGCCATCGGCTTGCAGTTGATGCGCCTTTTTGACTGTCTCCGGGATAGACAGGTATTCTTCGTACATGCTCTCGATGGAGCCAGGTCCAGCCGGGATGTCGGTGATGTCGACTTCGGTGCCGGGCGCGGCGTGGCGCTGCAAGTATTCGCGGCGGCGACCGAGTTCGGCTTGGCCTTCGGGCGTGCGTCCCATGGGACCGGATACGAGGTAGATGAGTTTCACTTAGACTTCTCTCCATTTCCGGCGACCTGATAGGTCGCCCCTACACTTTCGCGCGTCAGATGGGCGACACAGGTGTCGCGTAGACACCCACTAGGCCGTCAGTCGCCCCTACAATCTGCCGAAATCAGTTGCCGATCTTTTCCAGCGCGGCGCGGACGATATTTGCTGAGGTTTCAAAAGCCCAGGCGACGCGGTTGACGCCGCGCAGCAGGTGCGTCCTCGTGACCCGCCGCATGTGATGATCAGCCTCGGCCAAATCCAGCGCCGGCGCCAGATCGGGCAATTCGGGCACCTTCACGGCTGGCTCGGTGCGGAAGCGCCCGTGGCGTGTGAAGTTGATCCGCACCAGTTCGCGCGCCAATGCCAGTAGCGCATCGTTGTAGGCACGCACGCCGGCATCATCAACAGCGCCATCCGCTAGGCCCGCGGCCGCGCCGTGCAAATCCGCCAACGCCGCGTCCAGATCCGCCAGGGCGTCGTAGGCGGGCCCGAAGTCAGCATCGTCGCCCGCAGCCGCCGAGTAGCGATCGAGCGTTTCCTTGAACTCGGCGGCCAAGGCGCGGAAGTCGTAGGGATGCAGGGGATTATTCAGCAGGCGCTGCAGGGAGGTGGCGTAGACGCGCAGGTCGCGCATCAGATTGTCTTTGTCGGCGATCTCGAGGGTATCGTTTTCGGTATGCCAGGCGATATTCGCGCCGCAGCCGCCGACGCTATAGTAACCCATGGCTTCGGCTTTGGCTAAAGGCATCGAAGACAACAGCATGAACAAGCTGGAGATGCCGATGTTGTTGAAAGAATAATCGCCGGCTTGGTGGGGACGCTCGCCGCTGAAAGCGAAGCCGGTCGAGTCTTTGACCGATTGCTCGGCGATGCCCGCCGCTTCTGACATGACGGTGACGCCGCGATACTCGGTGGCCCAGCGGCAGCCGGGCGAATCGATGTTCATCTGGGCGATGCAATTGCGCGCCAGGTCCAGCCCATATTGATCGGCATACCAGGTTGACGCGCCGTAGCGCCCGGTGGAATGCCCGGACCACCAGGCGACGCGCAGCGTGCGCGCCAGTTGCTCGCGATTGTCATGGAAGATGCGCGCCAACTCTAGCAGGCTGGCGTTGCCGACGGCGTTATCGCCGATACCGACATCCCAGGAATCGACATGACCATGCACCAGCACAAAGCGTTCCGGTTCGATCGTCCCCTCGATCTCCGCCACCAGGCAAGGGCATTCGAACCAGCCTTCCTTGAGCTTGGCGTGCAAGGTCGCTTCGACCCTCCCCTGCCCCATCTGCGCCATCAAAGCTTCGCCATCGGGGCGACTGATCGAGACGACCGGTATGGTCGGCTGCCGCTGATAGTTGTCGAGGTCGGGCGCGCCCCAGATGGTCGTGCATATCCCCCAGTGGATATCGACGCCGGGGTTGATGAAGATCGCGCCTTTCGCGCCTTTGTTCTGGAAATACCAGACCGGCGGCGGACCGCCAAAACCATCCACCACAACGATCTTGCCAGTGACATCCACATCGCTCAGGGGGGTAAAGTCGAAGAAGTCGGCGCTGCGCCCGGCGGCGAAGCCTTCTATGCGTACGCATTCCCCGCTGAGGCCTTCGGCCGGCGTGCTGATGCTGAAGGCGGGCGTCTTGGCGCGGAAGGACCGATCTCCCACCACCAGCGATGCCCGCACCGGCACGCTCAAGAAGAGCTCCGGCATGTGCATGGTATGCGGGATACCGAGGGCGCTCAAACGGTCGGCGAGATAATTGAAAGCGGCCCGTTCATCCTCCGATGAGGATTCGCGGACCAGGCTGGTGAAGCGCTCGATCATGGACCAGGGTTCGTCCGGCGAAAACGACTCCAGCAGAGCCTCTTCCAAGCTGGCGTTCTTCGTTTCAAAAATTGCTTGCATATCTAGCCTGTCCTCCTTTGGTTAAAACTGTTTGCAGGGCATCAAAACGACAACTGAGCAAACGCGAAGTTCGCATTCGGTCTCGTCAAAATCAATAAGCCTAGGTTGTGGCGCTGTGTACCAAACTCTCGCATTTGAGAGAGTCTAACAATTCGCTTAAGATTGTCAAATATCAAAGTTTTGTCTTCAGCCAGAATAGCAAGATAGATACGGATTGGAGGAATGATGAAGGACTCTGGTCTTGACGCCGCCCTGGCGCAAGCAGGGCGGAACCGCGATGCTTATCTTTGCGGCTTTATGGAACTGCTGCGTATTCCCTCCGTCAGCCAGGATGCCACGTTTCAGCCGCAATTAGAAGCCTGCGCAGATTGGATCGTGGCAGAGATGCGGCGCATCGGACTGCATAATGCGCAGAAGCTGCCGACCGCTGGCAATCCCGTACTCTATGCCGATTGGCTGCAGGCCGGCGCCGACAAACCGACCCTGCTCTTTTACGCGCATTATGATGTGCAACCCGTCGGCGATGCATCGCTCTGGCAATCACCGCAATTTGAGCCAACCATCGTTGACGGGCGCTTGCTGGCGCGGGGCGCGGTCGATGACAAATGCGGCATCTGGCTCAATTTGAAAGCCATTGATGCGATTCTTTCCGCTTGCGGCAAGCTGCCGATAAATGTGAAGCTCTTCTTTGAAGGCGAAGAAGAACTGGGCTCGCAGAACACAGGTCCCTGCGTCGCCGCCAACCGTGACTTGCTGGCGGCGGACGCGCTGATCATCAGTGACGGTCCCTTTTCGCCCGAGCAACCGGTCATCGGCAATGCCCTGCGCGGGGCGATCACCGGTCAGGTTCATGTGCAGGGACCGCCGCACGATCTGCATTCCGGGCGTTACGGCGGCGCGGTGAAGAATCCGGCGCACTATCTGGCACGCATCATCGCCTCTTTCCACGATACCAGCGGTCGGGTGCAGATCAAGAGCTTCTATGATGACGCCATTCCCATGACGGACCGGCAAACGCGCCACATGAACCAACTTTGGAAAACGATCGGACCGGACTTGCAGCGCGCGGCGGGCGTCGATGCCTTCTTCGGCGATTATCTCGGCGTCTTCGCCGAACGCAGTACAGCGCAGCCGACCCTCGATGTCAGCGCGATAACCAGTGGCTGGCAGGGTGAGGGGACGCGGGCGATTATCCCGGCGGAAGCCAGTTGCACAATCACCATTCGCATTGTGGCTGGGCAAGACGCCGATGTGATGTGGTCGCGTTTCGTCGAGCATGTTATGGCGTTCGCCGAGCCGGGCATCGGCATCGACATTGAGTTGCTCAGCATCGCCCATCCCTTCCTCATGCCGGACGACGGGCGGGAGATCCGCGCGATTCAACGGGCGCTAAAAGCGACGCTTGGCAGAGAGGCGCTCCTCATGCGGCACGGCGGGTCGCTGGCGATAGGCGGCCTGCTCCAGCGCGAGTTGGCCATACCCGTGATGATGCTGGGTTACGGCTCCGGCGGCAATTCCCATGCGCCGAATGAATACATTATCTTGGATGATATCCAGGTGGCGACCGAGGTGGCGATCCGCTTGCTCTTTGAGTTGGCTCGTGGCGATAACTGATGGGCGTCTGCCGGTCCCTGCTCTATAATATCCACGCCGTTCTTAAATGGAGATAGACGCCACATGAAAACGATGTCCTTCGACTTCAAGTCCCGCCGCTCAATGATCAGCGCCCGGCGCGGCATGGTCGGCGCCAGCAACCCGCTGGCTGCCCAAGCGGGCTTGAACATCCTCCGCCAAGGCGGCAACGCAGCCGACGCCGCCATCGCGACATCGGCAGTGATGAATGTGACCGATCCCGGCTCCTGCGGCATTGGCGGGGATTGCTTCGCGCTGTATTACGACGCCAAGACCAAGCAGGTCACGGCGCTGAATGGCAGCGGACGGGCGCCGCAAGCCTTGACACTCGAATCAGTTCGCGACATGGGCTGGGAAAGGATGAACCCGCGCCACGCCCACAGCGTGACTGTGCCCGGGGCGGTGCGAGGTTGGGATGACCTGTTGAGGCGACATGGCACGATGACGCTGGCGGATGTGCTGGTCGATGCCATTTACTATGCTGAAGAGGGTTATCCAACGGCGCCGGTTGTCGGTCACAGATGGGAGCGGTCGGGCGCTTTCCTGCGCAGCGCCGCCAATGCCGAGGACTACCTGCCAAATGGCGCGACGCCCAAAGCGAGTCAGATCGTCCGCTTGCCGGGATTGGCGAAGAGCCTGCGCGCCATCGCCGCGGGCGGACCCGCTGCTTTCTACACGGGACCCATCGCCGAGGCAATCGTCAGTTCGCTGGCGGAGCAAGGCGGCGTCATGACGCTTGACGACCTGAAGAAGCATCATTCGACCTGGGACGAGCCGATACATACGGATTATCGCGGCGTGACCGTATACGAGTGCCCGCCGAATGGACAGGGCTTGACCGCGCTGATCGCGCTCAACATCGCCGAACAATTTGACCTTGGATCACTGCCTTGGGATTCGCCGCGGCGCCTGCACCTAATGGTCGAGTCGATGCGTCTGGCTTGGGCGGACGCTCATGAATACATCGCTGATATGCGCCGGGCGGATGTACCGGTTAAGAAGCTGCTCAGCAAGGAATACGCAGCCGGACGCGCCGCTCTGATTTCCCCGCACCGCAGCTTGGATCCGCCGCCGTCTCCCGGCGAATTACCAGGTGGCAGCGACACGATTTATCTAAGCGTCGTGGATGGCGCGGGCAACGCCTGCTCCTTCATCAAGAGCCTGTACATGGGCTTCGGCGTCGGCATCGTGGCAAAGGGCACGGGCATCTGGCTGCAAAACCGCGGCGCCGGCTTCTCGCTCGTGCCGGGGCATCGCAACGCGCTGGCGCCGGGCAAACGCCCTTACCACACCATCATCCCCGGTATGGCGCTGAAGGACGGCGAACTCTGGGCCAGCTTCGGCGTCATGGGCGGGTTCATGCAGCCGCAGGGTCACTTCCAGGTCATCAGCGCCATGGTCGATGACGACCTCAACCCGCAGGAGGCGCTGAATCGTCCGCGCTGGTATGTCGACCGCGGCCAGCCGGGCGGGGCGCTGCTCATCGAAGAGGGAACGCCCTTCAAGACGATGGCGGATCTGGCCGAACGCGGCCACCGCATACAGCCGGAAGCGGGACTGGGGCGGGGTAATTTCGGGCGCGGGCAGATTATTCGCTGGGACGCGGCGGCGGCTGTTATGCACGGGGGCAGCGAGCCGCGGGCTGATGGGCAGATCGCGGCGTATTAGCCCTAGCGCTTCTTGGCAAAGGAATGCAAAACTTGTTAGATTATTAGCCTAGTATCAACAACTGCATAAATAGCTCTGGAGGTTCTGTCGATGTTTTTGAAGAGACTTGTATTCCTCGCACTATTCTTTCTCCTAGTCGTCGCGCCGTCATTCGCCCAAGATGTCACCACCATCACCTGGCTGACGCTGGGCTGGCCCGTTGAAGCCATCATCGCCGAGTTCGAAGCGCAGAATCCCGATATCAAGATTGAAGCCGAGCAGATTGGTTTCAACGATCTGTTCGCGCAGATTCAAGTGAGGCTTGGCGCGCGCTCGCCGCTACCGGATGTGATCGCGGTTGATGTGCCGCTGGTATCGGGTTATGCCTTCCGCAATTGGCTGCTGCCGCTCGACCCCATCTTCACCGGCGATGAGGTCGAAGACTGGCTGCCGGCTGCCGTCAACGCCGGTTCCTACGAGGGCACGCTGTATGCCGCGCCGATCAGCACATCAACACAGTTGCTCTTCTACAACAAAGCCTGCTTCGACCGTGCCGGGCTTATGCCGCCGGGCGCCGATGATCGCCTGACCTGGGAAGAAATCGCCGAAATCGCGCCGCAAATGACCTTCGATGACGATGGCGATGGCACACCGGATGTTTGGGGTTTCATCTGGGAGCAGATGGTCCGCATCTATCAGTTGCAGGCCCTGCCGGAATCCTTGGGCGGCGCAGCGATTGGCGAAGACGGCTTGACCGTTGACAGCGTCATCAATTCGCCGGAGTGGATCGAGGCTTTCACTTACTACTACAACATGTTCAACGTTTGGAATGCAGCGCCGCAGGGCGAAGAATTCTGGCCTGCCGATATCTTCGAAACCGGCAATATCTGCATGTTCGTCGGCGGTCCCTGGAATATCCCGCGCTTCGCCAACAACGCCGACCTCGATATTGAATGGGGCGTCTCCCGCCATCCCTATTTTGAAGACGGCGTAGCGGCAACACCCACCGGCAGTTGGCACATCGGCGTGAACGCCAACTCCGAGAATGTGGAAGCGGCGACTCGCTTCGTTCACTTCATCTCCACCGGCGAGGGCGCCGAGCTTTGGTGGCGGGAAGGCAGCGGTGATTTTCCGGCGCAGCAATCTGTACTGGCGCTCTTCGCCACCGAAGAAGAATTTGACGAATTGCCGATGTCGTACATGCGCACCGCGGCTGACGAAGCGACGGTTAATCCGCGTCCTCGCGCGGTGACAGTGGGCTTCCTGGAATACGAGCAGATCTTGCAGAATATCTTCCAGGACATCCGCAACGGCGCTCATGTTGAGGAATCGCTGAATCTAGCGGTCCAACGCATCGAAAGCGAAATGGCGAAATATCGCGAATAAGAAGCGAGGCACAGTGCAAGAGCTGCAGCATTCGTAGCTCTTGCACTGCCTTCCCGCCAACAACAATCGCTGCTCCGCTCATATAATTTCTCAACGATGTGATTTCCTGGACGCAAGTCATGCGCGGTAAACAGCAGATCATTCCGTATTTGTTCCTGTTGCCCGCATTAATCTTGCTGATCGTTTTTAATTTGCTGCCGACAATCGCCACCGCTGTAGAGAGCATGTTTGTCATCTCGCTGCGGAGCGGCGACCGCGTCTTCGCCGGTTTCGCCAATTACAATCGCATCTTCAACGATCCCATCTTTTGGAAATCGCTGCAGGTTACGGTCGTATTCAGTCTGATCGTGAACCCGTTTCAGATTACATTGGCGCTGGGGCTGGCGATGCTGATCAACCAGAAGCTGCCTGGCATCGGCATTTTCCGCAGCATTTACCTTCTTCCTGTCGCGGTGTCTCTTAACGTCACCGCTATTGTTTGGCGGCTGATGCTGGACAAGAACACGGGCATGATCAACGGGATCCTGTTTCAGCTTGGCATTGAGCGGCAGCCATTTCTCCATTCGACTGATCTGGCGCTCTGGTCGATCATCATGATCGCTTCCTGGATCGGCGTGCCCCTGTGGAGCCTCTTCATTCTCGCGGGCTTGCAAAATATCCCCGAGCCCGTGCTCGAAGCGGCCAAGATTGACGGCGCCAACAGTTGGCAGTCTTTCACCCGTATCACGTTGCCGCTCTTGCGCCGCGTCCTGGCATTTGTCCTCGTGGCAGATACGGTCGCCAATTTTCTGCTCTTCGCGCCCATCCTACTCACCACCCAAGGCGGACCGCAGCTATCCACGAACCTGATCCTTTACGAGACTTATCGTCGTGGCTTCTTGTATGGCGATCTGGGCGCATCCGCCGCGATGCTCTCCGTCATGCTCATCATTGTTTTTCTCATCGTTGGGCTGGAGCTGTATGTGCTGCGGGGCGATGATTGATGGGACGGTTTAGGGAGATATGCCCGACTCTATGAATCCGTCCCCAGTGACAAGGCATGGCAAGCCTCTGCGCGCCATTCTCCAGCCAGCTATCGTCTACTGCCTTTTGATCATCGGTGTGCTCATCGTGGTCATACCGCTGATGTGGGCATTGGCGGCTTCCTTCACGCCCAACCACAAGGTATTCGAATACGCCTATCCCTTCTCCTGGCGGGCGCTCTTGCCGGTCGATTTTACAATGGAAGCCTACGACAACCTATTCGCGCGCGGATTCGGCCGGGCGATCAGCAATACTTTTTTCCTGGCTATTGCCACCGTGATCATCGGCGGCACGGTGAACGCGCTGGCTGGCTTCGCCTTCGGGCGTTTCGAATTTCGCGGCAAGAATCTGCTCTTTCTCCTGATCGTGATGCTCACATTCTTAGTGCCCATTGACCTGACCGCCATCCCGCGCTACATCCTGGTCAACAGCTTCGGCTGGATTAACACCTGGCAGGGATTGCTGGTCCCGGGCTTAGCGAACAGTTTGGTAATTTTCCTGTTTCGTCAGTTCTTCGCCGAGATTCCGCAAGAACTGATCGATGCCGCACGCGTGGACGGAGCGACCTGGCTACGCGTCCTTGGCAGCATCGTCCTGCCCATCTCCAAACCTGTTCTGGTGGCGGCCGGCTTGTTGATGTTCATCAGTCAATGGAACTCCTTCTTCTGGCCCCTGCTGGTGGCGCCGCGGCAGGAGCTGCGCGTCATACAGGTTGAGATCTCGCTGGCAGTCGGGCAGTATGGCACGATCTGGAATGAATTGCTGGCTGGCTCAATGATCGCCGCCATCGTGCCGATTTTGCTGGTCATTCCTTTCCAGCGCTACTATGTCGAAGCGATCACGGGTACGGGATTGGAATAAACGCTAGGCCTGTCTTGTATTTTGCCCGTGGCAACTGGCAGCGCAGCAATAGAAACCAGCAGACTTGCTCAATCGATTCACTCTGCGTTATTATTTGCAAAGTATCATTTTTTGTGCATATTTGTATGAACATACGTGATCCAAGGAGGAGTATTTCGCCTATGACCAATTTGTTATCCAGCCGCTTTTGTCTATTTCAGAGGAGGGAATAATGAAACGCATCAAGCTTCTTTTCGTTATCGGAGTTCTGGTCTTCGCGCTCGCACCTGTCGGCGCGCAAGATGTCACCACGGTCACCATGTGGTTCGGCGAAGGCTCCACGCTGGATTGCTGGGGTCCCATCATGCTCGAATTCAATGACGTCGACCCGTCAGTCCAGTTGGAGATCGTGCCGCAGGCTGATACCTGGAATGTCAC
>WTGB01000030.1 GCA_011523735.1 Chloroflexota bacterium | reverse complement strand
AGAGCAAGCGACTCTTAATCGTTAGGTTGAAGGTTCGAGTCCTTCCAGGGTCACATACAGCACTTTGCGGCGTCCCCAGCGGGACGCTTTTTGTTTGCCTTTCGCTTGTGGGCTAGCCGATTGCGCGCTTCACGGCATCCCGATAACCAAGTCGCATACGCCTGCTGACCTCCGCATCAGGCGCGGACATTTCGGCGCCATGATACATCCCGGGATAGACCTGCAGCTCGGTGGGGATTCCAGCCGCCATCAGCCTTTGCGCATAAGCGATATCTTCATCGCGAAAGAGGTCCAGTGTACCAACGGTGACGAAGGCCGGCGGCAGTCCGCTCAAATCTTTAGCCCGCGCCGCTGCCGCATAGGGCGACACATCGTCCCTGCCAAACTCATCGCCAAGATACATTTTCCAGGCTTTTAGCGACACTTCGCGGTTCCAGACTGTCGGATGTGTAATTGAATGGCCCGAAGGACTGTTGTGCCTGTCGTCTATCATGGGGTAGATAAGCAACTGCAACGCGAGATCGTGCCCAGCGTGATCGCGATTGTGCAGAGCCAAGCCCGCGGTTAATCCGCCACCGGCGCTCGCCCCGCCAATAGCGATCCGTTTTGGATCGACACCCAATTCAGCAGTGTTTTCGACCAGCCAGTTCAACGCGGCCGCGCAATCGGCTATGCTTTCCCGGTAGGTGGATTCCGGAGCGAGGCGGTAATCCACCGAAACCACCGTACAGCCGACATGATCGGCGAATCCGATTCCATGCGGGTCATTCCGCCCCGAGCCGACGATATAACCGCCGCCGTGAATCCAGAGCAGTCCACCGCGCGGCGCTGGCGTTGGCGGCTGATAAATCGCGACCATGACTTCGCCGTCCGGCGTCAGGATCAGCCTCTCTTCGATCTCAACATCGGTCGGCAGCAGGTCCTCGGCCTGGGCATCCCAAAGCGGCTGGAACATGACACGGGCTTTGGGCGGGTCGTCGCCGATGGCGGTCATGAGTTCGGCGGGGAAGAAGTCGAGGGCGTCGATAAGTTCGGGGTCTACTTGGTTGATGAAGGACATTGGACAACTCCTAAAGGAAATGTAGTTGCTGAAGATTATCGCAGTTGGCATATTGCGGCAACTTTGTGAAAATAGCGTGGAATTGAAAGGAGTCAGATATGCCGCAGATTGAAGTCAAGCTAGAGGTCCCGCTGGAAATAGCAAAGGGCTTGGCGATTGGCCAATTGAAGCGTGTTGGAGGCGTGGTGGTTGATGCATCTACCAAGCAAGTAGTAGCGTGGCTGCGCGAAGGCGGGAAGATTGCGGATAACAAGGATTTGGCAGAGGGACTTCTAAAGACTGTATTACAGGCGAACGCAGGCGGATTGGCTTCAACCGGGGTAAATGCTTTAAACGCCGCCGTCACAGCCCGCTCGCACTTTTTGATTACTCAGGAGTTGCAGGCACTGACGAATCTGGTAGGCACAGTCGGTGGGATAGGCGTGTTGAATCTCGCGGCAGTGGTGATTTCTACCGCTGTAATGCTCAAGCGTCTTCGTGATCTTGAGAGTGCGATTGAAGGGCTGTACGGTCATATTTCACGGGAGTTCACCCGAGATCGGCAAGTAAAGTTGGAAGCCGCCATACAGGTCGCGACCGATGCTCTCAATTTCGATCGTAAGCAAAACATAGCGCTCCAAGCGAATGCAGCAATGGATAAGTTGTTCATGGCTCGCCAGCATATTTGGCTTGAAGTTGAGCAGTTGAAAGGCAGCCAGAGGAACGCAGAAACAAACCATCTGATGCAGCAAAACATTTTGCAGTCAATGCAATTGGACACATTACGCAGCCGTTGTCTGTTGGAAGTTAACGAGCTTTGTCAGGCAAAAGCGTATTTGTCAGGCAAGCTCGCCACGTATCGGGAAACTTCTCGCTTCTTGATTCACAGGCATCTAGGCGAGCATCGTGCGGTCTACTTCCACAAGTCTGTCGCAGAAAGCGATCTGCTACGCTACCTCGCCATAGAGTTTTGGATGAGTTCCGATGGGGATCGACTTCTGGAAGTAATACTTTCGAACCGACACGATTTCTGGAATAAGGACATTGCTGACGAATCCAAAATCGCCAAACCAGACAAGACGGGTCTGTTTGCTCTCCCCAGGCGTGGCAACGAGCAGTCTGAAGATCGCACACATATCGAAGCGCTTAAGCAATGCGAGCTTCTTATCGAGAACCTGGAGCGCTTTGAGGGGTTCCACGCGGAAATCGAAGCGATGGAGCGTCTCGGAATAAATCATACAGAGTGGACAAAGGAGCAAGACGAAGCTATGTCAAAGGCAGAATTAGACCTTGCTGAGCACGAAGACTATGTGCTGCTTGTCGATAATGAGCAGCTTGAGCGCCTGGCAGCCGCTTAGACATCGCGAGCAAAAGCATGGATGAGACAAAGAACATGAAAATCACCCGAATCGCCGCCTACCAAGTCGACCTGCCCCTGCACGAAGGCAGCTACAAATGGTCGGGCGGCAAATCCGTCGAAGTCTTCGACAGCACCATAGTTCAAGTCGGCACTGATACCGGCATATCCGGTTACGGCGAAGTCTGTCCGCTTGGTCCTTTCTATTTGCCGGCTTATGCGGCGGGCGTGCGCGCTGGCATCAAGGAGCTTGCGCCACACCTCCTTGGCTGTGACCCGACAGAACTTTCGTTATTGAACCGACGCATGGATGCCGCGTTGAAAGGGCATCCCTACGTCAAGTCCGGCATTGATATGGCTTGTTGGGATATCTTGGGCAAGGTCGCCGGATTGCCTGTCTGTACGCTGCTCGGCGGACGCTATGGCGATGACTTCGTCTTGTACCGCGCCATTTCACAGGAGTCGCCCGATGCCATGGCAGAGAAGGTAGCCGGCTACCGAGATGAGGGCTATCGGCGTTTTCAATTAAAAGTTGGCGCTGATCCACAGATGGATATCGAACGTATTCGCATGGTCGCTGACCTGTTGGAACCGGGAGACAAATTGATCGCCGATGCGAACACCGGCTGGCTGATGCACGAAGCGGCGCGTGTCGTAAGAGCGGTCGCCGATGTCGATGTCTACATTGAGCAGCCTTGTCTTAGCTACGAGGAATGTCTGTCGATCCGCCGGCGAACGAGCCATCCCTTCGTTTTGGACGAGAATGTAGACGGTCTCGACATGCTCATGCGGAGCCATGCCGATCAAGCGATGGATGTGGTCAATATCAAGATCAGCAAATTCGGCGGCTTGACCAAAGCCAGCCTGGCGCGCGATCTCTGCCTGTCTATGGGCTTGGCAATGACCATCGAAGACAGCTGGGGTGGCGATATCACGACAGCCGCCATCGCTCATCTGGCGCATAGTACGCCGACCGAGTTTCTCTTCACCGCCACCGACTTCAACAGCTACGTCACGGTCAGCACAGCTCATGGCGCCCCGCAGCGGCTTCAGGGGCGGATGGCGGCGTCTACTGCGCCGGGCTTGGGCATTGCGCCGAAGCCCGATGTCATTGGCGCCCCCGTCTTGGATGTAAATTGAGTCTCGCCGATGTCAGCTGCCGCAAGCGACGTCAACATAGAAGACCCAAGGTCATTGCTGCATTACCTGCGCGAGCGCCAGCTTATCGCTAGCGATGAAGGTCCGCGATTTCATATCTTGACTGGCGGCGTTTCAAATCGAACCGTGCTGGTGCAACGCGAAAGCGGCAAAGACTGGGTGCTAAAACAGGCGCTGGCGAAACTGCGCGTCCAAGTCGACTGGTTCAGCGCGCCCGAACGCATCCACCGAGAAGCGAAGGGTTTGCGCTGGCTGAGCGATGTGATACCCGGGCATGTGCCTCGCTTCGTCTTTGAAGACGACAAGCGCCATATTCTGGGCATGACAGCCATACCACAGCCACATGAGAATTGGAAACACGCGCTGCTGAATGGCAAGATTGACCTCGACCATGCAGGATCTTTTGGACGCCTTCTGGCACAGATACACAATGCCGTTTTGTCTTTCCCCGAACTTCGCGATGAATTTGCCGAACGGCGGTTCTTTGAGGAATTGCGCTTGGAGCCTTACTATTGTTACACGGCAAGTCAAGCACCAGCAGCGCAGGATTTCCTCGAGGGTCTAATCAGCGAGACTCGTGGGCGGCGATTCGGGCTGGTGCACGGCGACTACAGCCCTAAGAATGTATTACTGCATGAAAGCCGACTGATCTTGCTGGACCACGAGGTTATCCATTTCGGCGATCCCGCATTTGATCTTGGCTTCTCGCTGGCGCATTTTCTGGGCAAGGCGCTGCACTTGCCGCTGCATCGCGCCGAGTTCTTAAACATGGCGCGCGCATACTGGCGCGCATATGCGGGAGCTTTGTCATCTCAGATATACAGCTTGGTACACAGTCATGCAGCGCGACACACATTAGCTTGCACACTGGCGCGCGCTGCCGGGCGATCGCCGCTGGAATACCTGGACCGGGACGAGCGAGAACGCCTTCGGCATGTAGCGCTCGAACTTATCGAGCGGGATCTGGCTGATATCGAGGAACTTATCGACATATTTGAGCAAAAACTAGCGCGCTCATGAGTAAAATAAAGTCGTTTACTGCGGTTGAAGTCCTTGACAGCCGGGGCCGACCCACCGTGCACGCCATCTGCCAACTCGCCACCGGGCATGCGGCATCGGCAACGGTGCCTTCTGGCGCATCGACTGGAAGCGCCGAAGCCTTAGAACTGCGGGACGGCGACATAGGGCGTTACGCCGGGCTTGGTTGCCTCAAAGCTGTCGCGAATGTAAATCTGGAGATCAATCACGCGCTCGCCGGGAAAGACTTTGCTGACCAAGCCGAACTGGATCAATGCCTGCTGGAACTCGATGGCACGGTGAACAAGTCGCGGCTGGGAGCTAATGCGATATTGGCTGTCTCGCTGGCTTTCTGCCGTGCGCAGGCTGCCGAGCAAGGTATTCCACTGTATTCACATTTTGCTCACTTGGCGGGGGGTTCACCAATATTGCCCCGACCGATGATCAATCTCTTCAGCGGCGGCGCGCATGGCGGGGAGCAAATCGCGATTCAAGATGTTCAGATTGTCGTACCCTTCGCGCGCAGCATCCGGCAAACTCTCGAAGTTATGTCGGACGTTTTTCGCGCCGCCGTCGCTCTCGTTTTGGAACGCTATGGCATGCGGCTACTCACGGCCGACGAAGGCGGTTTGGCGCCAGAGTTCGAGTCATCCGAAGCGATGCTGGCGGCCGCTGTGGAAGCGATCAACTTGGCTGGATACCGACCGGGAAACGAAGTCGGGCTGACGGTTGATGTGGCTGCCTCACAGTTTCATGGGGAGGCCGGCTATCATATCGACGGCGAATTCATCGACCGCGGTAGCATGATCGACTTGATCGACAAGTGGTGCGCGGCATATCCGATTTTTAGCGTGGAAGACGGTTTGCAAGAGGCAGATTGGGAGGGCTGGCAGCGCCTGTTCCAACGACTGCGAGGTCATACCATGATTCTCGGCGATGATTTACTCTGCACCAACCCCGGGCGTATTCGACGCGCTATCGCCGAGGAAGCCTGTGACAGCCTTCTGTTGAAGGTGAATCAAGTCGGCACATTGACGGAAGCGCTCGAAGCAATGAATCTGGCGCGCAACGCGGGCTGGAAGGTCGTGGTCAGCGCCCGAAGCGGCGAAACAGAAGATGATTGGTTGGCGGACCTGGCGGCGGGTTGGGTTGGCGATTACATCAAGGTTGGTTCAATAACTCAGTCCGAGCGGCTGGCGAAATACAATCGCCTGCTCGTACTCGAGGCGATGTGCGGTTTGAGACTGGCTAAAGCAAGGTAGAAAGCAAGCCGCCATCAATGCGATAGAATGCGCCGGTGATAAACGAGGCATCATCACTGGCGAGAAATAACACAAGTTTAGCCACTTCTTCGGGCCGCCCCACCCGTCCAATCGGATGCAGTTCGCCCCAATCGCTAATCATACTCGTCGGGTCATCGGGCCCAAAGAGTCTCGCGGCATCGTCAAGCATAGGCGTGTGGATGGAGCCAGGCGCGATACAATTGCAGCGGATGTTTTCGCGGGCGTGATCAAGGGCAACTGTGGTTGTGAAGCTGACTATCGCCCCCTTTGAGGCGGAATAAGCGGCGACGGTCCGCTGGGAGGCCACCGCTTGCGCCGACGATGTATTTACGATGGAGCCGCCGCCACGCTTGCGCATCTCCGGGATGCAATATTTGCACATGAGAAAAGTCGCGCGCAAGTTTATATTGATCTGGTAATCCCAATCGGCGACGGGCTGATCGACCACCGTCCCATAGCGCACTACCCCGGCATTGTTGTGCAAGACATCTACACCGCCAAACTGACTTACAGCTTCGGCAACCAAAGCCCTGACGTAATTTTCGTCAGCGATATCGCCCTGAACAAAGGTGGCTTGCCCGCCAGAGTTTTCGATCGTTTGTCGTGCTGCCTCACCTGCGAGCCGGTCGATATCCGCAATCACAACGCTTCCGCCTTCGCTGGCAAATGCGAGAGCGCAAGCCCGACCGATGCCTTTGCCTGCCCCTGTGACGATAACTACTTTGTCTTCGAATCGTCTCGCCATCGTCTGCCTTTCCACTTGTTATTTCAGTTGGACATTTCCCGCGTCATCAATATGTTGGACACCCAAACGCGATTCATAGAATACCGCTTTCAACTGGACGGCCCGACTTTCCCCGGGTTGCAGCGTCAGATGTGTTCCAGTTTTTTCCATCACCGCCGTCAAACCCTGCCCGGGTATGGAAGCGGCCGGTTCAATAGCGATGACATAGCTGCATTTGTAAAATGGGAAACCCGGCGACGAATTTAGCTCCTGCCAGAACCAAGCGTAGGGAAACAGATTGACATCCCAACTTAAGCCGATACCGACCCCCAGCGACGTATTGGTAATGCCATACCAGCCGCTGTGAAAGTCGCTTAAGTATGCCAGCAGATCGCGTGGCTGCTCCGGCGCGGGCACTCGCGACATATCAATTGTGCCAGCCATCGGCCAGTCATAGGCATGACCTAGCTCTAGCGGATTGGCTGTTCCCGCATACTCGTCGTCAGATATCAGCGTACACGCGTCGGTGTCAATCACGCAGTGTTCGCTGAGGAAGGGCGCGCCAAAAGCCGGGTGATGGCTCCACATGCAGTCCATCGGCTCGCCAGCGTGATTAGTAATGCGCTCGCGCAGATGCAGAATCGGCTTTCCAGCTTCAAGACGCAGCCGCCGTTCAAGCGAGTAGGGGCTGCGCGACAAACGTACGCTGAGCTTTACTTCCAGCGAGTCGGCTGACGTCCTCAAAATCTCGTGATCCCAAGCCTTCATCGAAGCCTCGCCATGAAAGCCCAGGTTCGCGCCCTTGTAGGTATTGGGAAAGCCGCCATTCGGAAATAGCACCTGCCAGCCGCCGGCATACGCTTCCAGCCAGGCCGTCTGCGAATCAAAGGCGGAATCGAAGCCCCGGCCGCTTTCCTTCAAACCCCAAGGCGCTTTCCAAAGCACATCGAGATTCTTCGGCTTGTACTCAAGACGATAGATATCCGCGCCTTTATCGAGCAGAATCGTCGCTGCCAAAAGATCGTTCTCGATTTCCAGCGCACGCATCTTCCGGCCGAGCAGGACTTCGGAGATTTTACAAGTCATGGATCTTGCCCTCCAACCCGCCGCATCTACAAGCGAATCGTCAAGCCGCCATCAGCCACAATTGCGGCCCCAGTCATAAACGAGGCGTCATCGCTACATAGAAACAACGCCACCTTTGCCATTTCTTCTGGCTGCGCGATCCGGCCCAGGGTATGCAATTTGCCCCATTCCTCTAGCGCACTCTCGGGGTCATCCGGGCTGTGGGTCTCGGCGGCAAAACGGAGCAATGGCGTATCGACTGAACCGGGGCAAAGACTGTTGGCGCGAATATTATCGCCAGCGTGATCAATAGCCATCGTACGTGTCATGGCGATAACCGCGCCTTTGGATGCCGAGTAGGCAGCCACGTTGGGTTGGCTGAACAGACCTTGCACCGAAGCAACCGTGACGATGGCGCCGCCACCGCGCTTGACCATCTCTGGAACGCAAAATTTCGCCGCGAGATAAACTCCTTTGGCGTTAACCGCGAGCGTGCGATCCCACGTGTCTTCATCAGTGTCAACCACCGTACCGTAAGTCTGAATACCGGCGCTGGCGACGAGATAGTCGATGCCGCCGAAAGCCTCCACAGCCTTGCTTGCGGCTCGTCGCGCATCGACTGCCTGCGTTACATCGGCAACAACTGCAATGCCACGGCCGCCAGTTGCCTCGATTTCCTTAAGTCGCTCGCCAAGCGCAGACTCATTGACATCAGTTAGTACGACATCCGCGCCATCCTTAGCAAATGCCAGTGCCGTTGCGCCTCCGATGCCGGTCGCCGCGCCAGTTACAATCGCAACTTTGCCTTGAAAACGCATACCTTCCTCCCTTGAGTTGCTGCGGCTTGCGATCGCAGCTCATATCCGATTGTTGATTCGCGGAGATTTTGACACAACCGCCCTTCGTTGTCTAATCAAGTTTGGAGAAAATCCGGCGCCGCTCCAAGTTGCTTCAACTATCTACAACCTGATATGACCCTTTAAGCAAAACCCTTGGGACTTACCGCTTTCGCCTTCGCATAGAATCCACTACATTAGCAGCCTACACTCCGGCGACGAGGCATACAAAGCATGGTGAAGACGGAACAAGGAAGCAGGAACGCCTTTAACATCACCGACCCTAACCGCTATCGCTGTCAGGTTCATCATTATCATCGCAAGCTTTCCCGTCTCTATCTCAGTATCTACAAAGGCGCGCGCAGCGAACCAGCCTTCTACCTGCTCTTTTCCGATGTCGCATACATTGATGCGCCGATGAGTTGGCTGGGTGCTGAGTTCGACATTGCCGAACGAAGAACTTGCGTTGACCTCCTGCTGAAAGTGGGACTGGTTGGGGAAGCCATACATCAATTTCCCGAGGCTTATGCCTCTATCACCGATTATGCGCGTTTGTACCAGGTGCGTTCCGCGAAAAACCTAATCCGGATTGTTGCCAACAGTGCTGCGATTTTGCAAGATATTCCAACCGAGATTAAATAGGTGGGCGTCGATTGTGACGTCAAGCCGCTATGATTTGGCTATGATATAATGCAGCGGAAATCTTATACACCGCTACGATTGTAAGTTGCAAGGCAGGTTTCAGATGAGACATCCGCCATCGCGGTCGCCGGATCCGAATGCGCCAAAGCCATCTTTGAGCGTCGTCATTCCCTGTTATAACGAAGTCAAAACCGTTCAAGACATTGTGATGCGCGTGCTCGCTGAAGAACTCGTTGACGAGGTGATTATCGTAGACGACGGCTCAACCGATGGCTCGCAGGATGTGCTGAGAAAGCTTGAAGCGGACGGGCACAATCGTCTTGTCGTTCAATATCATGAGCGCAATCAGGGCAAGGGCGCAGCGCTGGTAACTGCTTTCAAGCATGCGACCGGTGATGTGATCGTCATTCAAGATGCCGATTTTGAATACGATCCACGGGAGTATCCTCTCTTGCTAAAACCTATACAAGAAGGCGTTGCGATAGTCGTATACGGGTCTCGCTTCCTGGGTGGTACGCGCAAGGCGATGAATTTCTGGAATATGGTGGCCAACAAGTGCCTAACACTTTTCACCAATATTCTCTTTAACGCGATCCTCAGCGATATGGAAACCTGCTACAAGTGTTTCCGGCGCGAGGTCGTCGAAGACATGAAAATCAACGCCCGCGGTTTTGAGTTCGAGCCGGAATTTACCGCCAAAGTCCTGCGACAAGGTATCCGCATAGTCGAAGTGCCAATTTCTTACTACGGTCGCGAGTATGAAGAAGGAAAGAAAATAAAGTGGACCGACGCGCCAATCGCCGCCTGGACACTCTTACGTTACCGCTTTTTTGACTGATATAGAGACGAAAGCGCGGATTACATCGGTCCCATTCGAGCAGGACCGGGATAGAGTGTCAGCATGTGCGCGTCAAAAGTTCGCTGAAGAAGTTCGGCTTTCAGGTCAAGATGTCCCGCGCTATCCCACAAGTCGACAAACTCTCCAGGATCCAATTCCAAATCGTAGAGCTCACCCAAGCCGTGGTTATGGTAGCGCACGAGCTTGTAGCGGCCATCGAAATACATGCTGGCAACGGAACCATCCGGCAAGTCGAGCGCGTCAATATATTCGCTGCGTACGAAACCACGATGACGCTCCGGCGATTGTTTTCCGGTCAAAATCGGTAAAAGCGACCGGCCAGAAAGGTATCCAGGAAGCGGCAGGTCACATAACTCAAGCAGACTCGGAACGATGTCGGTTAATTCCACTAACGCAGGACTGCGCAAGCCGGAAGCGAAGTTGCCGGGCCAAGACCAGATGAGTGGGACGCGAACCAGCCCTTCGTAAAAGCGGCAGCCTTTTTGGATCAAGCCATGATCGCCCAAAGCCTCGCCATGATCGCTGGTGAAAATGACGATAGTGTTGTCGCGTTGGCTACTGCGTTCCAGCGCCGTCAGGATCCGCCCTAGCTGATCGTCAATCAGCTTGATCATGGCGTAGTAGGCGGCGATCAAGGTACGAGCGTCGCGACTGCCGCCAGTTCGTGCTTCGATAAGCGATGACACTGGCGATTGCGGCAATATCGGGCTGCTTATATCGAGTTCATCCGGATGGCGCGCTTCGGACTGGAAATCCACAGCCGCTAATCTAGATTGCTGCGTCAGGTCGCTCTCACGAAATAGTGGCGATTTTACATCCTCGGTGTCGAACAAGTCACGATAAGCCTGCGGTGGATTAAAAGGTGGATGCGGGTCATATATGTTGACGCTGGCAAAAAATGGGCACGACCGATCCGCCTGTATGAATTCAATGGTCTTTTCCGCGCACCAGGTTGTCTGGTGATACTCGGCTGGCACACCTGTCTCATCCTTGATCAGCTCGGAGAGATCTGCCCCCTTCGCCCGCACCCAGTCGGCATAGTCATGTCCGGCCGCCCAATCGTCACGCGGGGCATGGCTGTACTGCCAGTACGAATAGCCATCGTTCGCGCGCTCTTCAATGCGGCCAAAGGCGCTAGTGAGGTGCAATTTCCCGATAAGCCCGCATTCATAGCCGGCATCGGACAATATCTTGCTAATCAAAGGCGGAAAGTCGGGAAATACTGGGTTGCCATTTCTATTGACGTGGATAGAGCTTGGATACATGCCGGTAAGGAAGCTCGCGCGGCTGGGCGTACAGATCGGGCTCTGGCAATAAGCGCGCTCGAAGGCGACGCCTTCATTCACGAGACCGTCAAGGTTCGGCGTCGAGACGCAGGAATTGCCCAAGGCGCCTATCGTGTCATAGCGCTGCTGATCGGTGCATATCCAAAGAATGTTAGGGCGGCTCATGGAATCACTCGCGCTACGTTCTATGCTCGGAAAACACATTTGACAAGCACAGATTCTAAGGAAACTTTTGCGCGTTTGATGATACCATAGCATGAATACGTCAACCGCAATAGACACCGACTGCCTGCATAAGCCCAAGAGGTCTGACATGTTTCGATAGAGACGTCCACGAATACGTTCTCCCCCGCCTTCGCACTGCTTCACTGCTCATAAGCTGATTGCAAACAAAGGAGGCGGAAATGATACATATTCGCGAAATCCAAACATCGGATGTTGAGGCTATGCTGGCGTTGCGCTCGCAATGGCTATCCGAGCGGTTCAATACTGTTGATGCGACCGAGCGGGAACGCGCTTGGTTTTCGCGTTATCCGGGCAATATGATGGCGCCGGCCCTCGTCGCCGAGGATGACGACCAGATTGTCGGCTACATCCTCTGCGCTTTGATAAAGCACCCAGCTATGCCGGGCACAGCAGCAAGTATCGATGAAATCTGTGTGGCAGCGTCGCATCGGAAGCATGGTATCGGCAGAAGGCTTTTCGCGGAACTGCGCACTCGGCTAATTGCCAGCGTCACGGACCTCAGCGCCATTAGAGCGCAGTTCGATCGCGAAGATGAAACGGCAGAGGCTTTTTGGACAGCGTTGGGCTTCGAACATCACCTGCTCGAATACACCGACTATCTGGAATAGTCACCCGCTATCGTCGCTTAAGCTGTCAGTCAGCAAAATGCCCCTCGCTTAATTGAGGGGCATTTTCGACCGGGTCAGCCTCATAAGCCGCATTCTGTCGAAGGGGAATCATCTATCTGGGATCGGCGTCGCCGCCGACCTCTAGCGGTGTACCCGGCGCTTTCTGCGGAACGGGCCGCTCCCGGCGCCTGCTTCACCTTGCTCCCGATGGGGTTTGCCTGGCCAGCCACATTACTGCCGCTGCCGGTGCGCTCTTACCACACCTTTTCACCCTCGCATCTCTCGATGCAATCTGCTCTCTGTTGCACTTGCCGTCAAGTTACCCTGCCCGGCCGTTAACCGGCATCGTCGCCCTTTGGAGTGCGGACTTTCCTCGACAGGCACCAAGCCTGCCGCGATTCCCTCGGTCAACCCGGCTGCACTATTTTATCATGAAACGCGACCATCCTGAGCTCGGGCTTTAGAAGCGTCGGCGGATCGTAGCGCAGTCGTGCTTGTCAGCATACGGGAAGTGACATAAGCTACTCAAGATTGTTCCGCTTACTGAAACGACAAATGACCTCGACGAGCATAGGTGGGAGGCCAACACGCAGAAAGCGATCGCGCTGGCGCAGTCCGGTGTCGCTGGAGACGGTCTCGACCCTGGTTGCCGTTGGCCTTTTGTTGCTGATGCCATTGAAGGCGATCGACATCGCTGGCTGGGCGGTCAACATGGATATCGTCCTGCCCGTCACTCTGTTGAGTGTGCTGCTGGGCTTGATCCTGGCGCGCAGCCGCTTCGGCGAATTCTCCGCGTTAGTGGTCAGCTCACTGTACGGTCTGTTTGCAGTCATTCTAGCCGCCACGGCGAATCAGAATCTGCCATTCCGCGAGGCGCTCACTGCTGTCTTGACGCGTTGCTATGATTGGGCGGTTGACCTCTTCAGCGGTGGCATTAACACCGACGAACTTGTACTAACGGTGTTGGTAGGGATTCTATTCTGGTTCCTGGCATATAACGCAAACTGGCATATCTTCCGGCTGGATCGTGTCTGGCGAGTAATACTGCCCCCAGGACTTATACTGCTGGTCAATATCATATTTTTCAGTGGAGACGAGTCGCTTGACCGCTATCTCTTTGGATTTCTTCTTCTGTCCCTAGTGTTTATCGTGCGCTCCCATTTGGACGCGCGGCAATGGGAATGGGCAATACAGGGCGTGTCAGTCCCGACTATCGTACGACGTCAATTCGCCACGATTGGCCTTGTCTTGTCCTTGCTCGCGCTCATCTTTGCCTGGGGAGTGCCAAGCAGCGGACTCGAAGAACGCTTGCAGAACTTTCAACGCTTTCTCGCTTCCGACCCGATTCAACAAATGGCAGAAATATGGAGCAGGTTGTTCGCCCCGATTGAAGGGGAAGGTCCAGCCACGTCCGATTATTATGGGGCTGACCTGCTCAATCTTAGCGGCGCGATCAGCCTTGGCGATGATATCGTATTTACCGTGGACGCCCCGCCAACGGGCTACCGCTACTATTGGCGTTCACGAGTTTTCGAGCGATACAGCAATGGTCAATGGTCGCCATCAGCAAACTTGCGCATAACCGACCGTTCTCCTCCGATACACATACAGATGAATAGTGAGGTGATTGGCACTAGCCGTCAAGAGGTTCAACAACGGTTTACCGTTGGGACCGCTAGCTCCCGCATTTATTACACAGCGCCACAGCCAGTATCCATCGACCGAAGTGGACGAATTGACCTCATCTATACCGATGGGCTCGATAAAGCCTCGATGAATGTCTCGGTAATCCGGCCTTTGAAAGTGCTGCGCCGCGGCGAATCCTACCTGGTAAACAGTATGATTAGCACGGCCTCGGCTACTCAGCTAAGGTCTGCGGCGACCGACTACCCCGCTTGGGTCAGCAGCGCCAATCTTTATGTCGGCATTCCTAATACTCGCGTACTGGAATTGGCGCGTCAAATCATCGACGAAGCGGACGTTCGCAATCCATACGATAGCGCCAAAGCCATCGAAACCTGGCTGCGGAAGAATATCGCCTACAGTGAATCAATCAGCGCGCCCCCAGCAAATGTGGATACAGTGGAATGGGTCCTCTTTGACGCCCGCGAGGGATACTGCACCTATTACGCCACCTCGATGATTGTAATGCTGCGGCACCTGGGTATTCCCGCGCGTTTGGCAGCGGGCTTCTCTCAAGGAAAATATGATTCAGATTCTGGGCAATTCATAGTGCGGGAGCGTGAAGCGCACACCTGGGTGGAGGTTTATTTTCCCGGTTATGGCTGGGTTGAATTCGAGCCAACGTCCGCGCAAGCGCCGATCCACCGCGACGGCGATGAACTGGCGCCGGAGCAGGAGGAGCCACAAAGCCCGGAACCGACGGTCACACCATCACCAACCCCATCTCCTACTCCGTTGCCTAGCCCGACATCCCTCCCCAGCGAAGAGGCGCGGGAACAAAATCTGCAGCCGCCTACCGCTACGCCAAGTCCGACCGCCCTGCCATCGCCATCGCCGACGCCGTTTATACTGCCGACGGTACAGCCACCGATTTCACCTGATAACCCTCCCCCCTTAAGCGCGTTGCAACCGATCATCTTTTTCGCGCTGGTGGTGATGACCTTCTTAATTATTCTCGCGATAATTGCTTTGCTTCTGTTTTGGTGGTGGGAGTGGCGCGGCATGGGTGGGCTAAGCCCGGTGTCACGCGCGTATGCTCGTTTGGAACGATACATTCAGCTAATCGGCATAAATATCGGCAGCACATTGACGACGTTGGAGAAACGCCGAGAGTTGCAGCAGCGCATCCCGGCCGCGCGCGAGCCGATTCGCACAATCAGCGATCTTTACACACGGGAACGTTATGGCGGCAATCGCGATGTTGTCGAAAGCGGTCGTTTTGCTGAAAGCGCGGAGAAAGCCTGGTATCGCACGCGAGGGAACATCTTGCGCCGCTGGCTGCATAGACGAATTCCCTTTTTGCGGCGCGATTAACTCCGCTTCTCAACTACCAGAAAATGGGATAATGCCCAAGTGTCGAGCAGCGTCCCCTCGAATCGATAAGCCACATTGCGCATGACAACTGCCGGCGCGCCAAACCGCGCGATGATATTGTCGTACCCGCCATAAATGCGCCTATGGTGCACAATTTCTGCGTGATCAGTTGACAGCAAGCGCCTAATATCTCTTGCAGTGTATGCGCGGACATGCGGCGCAAGTCGATCACGCCAAGGCTTGGGCAAGTAGTTGATCAGCGGACTGTTGCCAAAATGATATTCGCCTTTCCAATAATGCCCGTGCGTTTCGAAGGGATACCAGCGATTTGGGCAAAAGAGCAATATCCGGCCGCCGGGCTTGGTCACACGGAACATCTCACGCAGCGAGAGCCGATCATCGGCGACATGTTCGATCACCTCATGCGATAACACGGTGTCAAAGGTGTTTGATGCAAACGGAATAGATTCGCCTGCGGACACTAAAGCGTGGGGCAAACCAGCACGCGCGCCCTTCACACGGTCAATCTCGATATCAAAGGCTTCGACGAAATCAGTGAATCGCGAGCGGATTTGCCGCGCGTACATGCCGACGCCGCAACCTGCCACAAGTACATGAGCGTTGGTCAAGCGCGCCCATCTTGTCATCATCTGCAAGCGTCGTTCTTGACCAGCACGCCAGATATAACTTGGTTCACCGCGAAGTGAGGCCAGTTCCGAGTGGCTCATGCCATTTCCGACACGGCGAGTCAATCACCTTGAGCAGTTGAAACCAGATACTGATAGAGGTTGCGGGAGCCGCTAGTGACGTGGATGGTCATGCTGTCACCCTGCTTTCAATCAGGTTGTTACGCTGGGGTTTGATTTGGTCGATCTCCGCGCGGAGTTCTCGCAGTTCCTTGCGGGCGGTGGCGATATCGAGCAAGTAACGGGCCAAGGTCTCGTCGGCTTTCCGGACCTCTAACTGTATTTTCTCCAGCCTGTCTTCTTCGGTTTCGAGCAACCGCGGCTGTTGCATGTCATCGCCTCACGCTATCCATCATTGCAGCTATTGTAGCGCAGGCTAAGAGTGTTTGCTTTCCGCCGGCAGGCGATCCGATATCGCCCCGTAAAATCTGGGAAAAATGCCGGGGAAATTATGATATACTTAGGCTGCGGCACGATTGCTAATCCTTTCCGTGTAACGCAAACGCAAAACCGAGCCGCTATGATTAGTGGCTCGGTTACGTTATCGGCACGAAACCGATCATCCGTCGGCAGTGGCTTCCGCGGTGGGTGGCGGCTCGGGTGTGTCAATGGGCGGCGGTGGCATGTCGCTGGGTACAGGGGTAGTGGTCGGTGGCTCAGGCGTGTCGGTAGGCGGCGGCTCGGCGTTGGCTTCTGCAAGGCTTTCGTCGGCAGCGCTTGGATTTCTGCATGTATTGCCTACATATTCCCAATCCTTGACAATTTTATTGTACTGACGCATCGTTTCCCCGGTGCAGCTATTCTTGCATGTGTACTGCTGTAGTTGCCGCCGAAAAATATCGTACCTACAATTCCCTCTATATCTTTCTTCATACACCCACCAAGTGCCGGATGAAGGACTGCACTGCTCGCTAGGTTGACATGGCGGATCAGTCGCCGGCGGCGGTGGCGGACTTGTCGGTTTCGGAACTATCAAGCCTAGTGCCACGGCATCAGGCCTGATAGTTCCCAAAAACGTGGTAATTGGTTACCTGGCAATTCTTATTGCGAGGCGTTATTCTCTGCGCACTTTCGTGATGCAAGAAGGAGAATCAGTATGCCAAAATGACGGGAGCCAAGCTACTCGCCGATACGGTACATGGCTAAGGCATCAGCCATGTCTTCTTCATGCCATATATTCCGCCGCGGGCCTCTATGGAGATAGAGAAGCTTGGCAACAAGCGGGTGCAGACCCACGGCGAGAAAGCCGCCGCCTATCCTGCTTGCCAGTGGTCGCGATCGCCGGCCGAGAGCAGGAGCCGTGTCAATTCCGCCATGCCTACCCTTTTCTAGCGCTGAAGACGAGGATACACTCTTCGCGTTATCTAGCGACTCAAAGGTTAAAAAGGTCGAGCAATGCCAGAACCAACGCTATTGGCGAAAAAGATATCCAAATCGCCGACGATCGCGATGAATGACAAGGCAAAACAGCTCGCGGCGGAGGGCAAGTCCGTTATTGGTCTTGCCGGCGGGGAGCCGGACTTCGATACGCCGCCGCATATCGTCGAAGCGGGAGTCAAAGCGATGCGCGATGGTGAAACGCGTTATGCCGCGCCTTCCAAGGGGATTCGCCCGCTGCTGGAGGCGATCGCGGCGAAAATGGAGCGGGAGAATAATGCCCGCGTCGACCCCATGAGCGACATCATTGTGACGCCTGGTGGCAAGCTGGCGCTCTTCCTTGTGCTAAAAGCCATGCTCGACCCCGGCGATGAAGTCCTGATTCCCGCGCCGTACTGGGTCAGTTACCCATCCATCACAACCATGGTTGGCGGCGTCGCCGTTTCCGTCGAGACCAGCAGCGACGATAACTACCGCCTGCACTTGGAACAACTGCGTGATTTCGTTACGCCGAATACCAAGGCGATCATCATCAACTCGCCCTGCAACCCGACCGGGCACATGCTTTCCTCAGCCGAGATCGAAGCGGTGGCGACGCTTGCCCTGGAAAACGATCTGTACATCATCTCGGACGATATTTATGAGAAGTTGAATTTTGATGGACGCCCCGCCGTATCACTGGCGTCGATACCGGAAATCTCCGATCGCGTGGTGGTCATCAACGGCATGTCAAAAGCCTATGCGATGACCGGCTGGCGCCTGGGCTGGCTCGCGGGACCGACTTCACTGGTTGGCGTGGCTGGAATGTTCAATTCGCAAACAGCCACTTCCGCGGCCACCTTCACGCAGCATGCCGCCGTCGCTGCGCTCACCGGACCGCAAGACTGTGTTGAGATGATGCGGCAGTCCTACGAAGAACGCCGCAACTTTATGGTCAGCGCTTTCAACAGTATTCCAAACATGTCCAGCCCGGATATCGAAGGGGCCTTCTACGCCTTCCCCAAAGTGAATGAAACGAGCAAGACCAGCGAGGAAGTTGCCAACATAATCCTCGACGAGGCGGTTGTGGTCGGTGTGCCGGGCAACGCTTTCGGCGTCACCAAAGACGCGCATATACGTTTTTCCTTCGCGGAGGATTTTGGCAAGCTCAAGGAGGCTGTTGAAAGAATCCGCGCCATTGCCGACAAACTCGCATAGTCGCAGGGTTGGTCTTCATAAAGATAACTTGAGGTAAAGCGACATGCAGCGTCATGCGTTTGTCCTCTTGTTCTTGGTGTCAATACTCAGCGCCTGCACCCTACCTAGAGAATTAGGACCTACAATAACAGCGCGGCCTCGTCCTACAGCCACATCGGCAGGACCTTGGCAAAGTATTGAAGTTGGATTGGAGTTGCGGACGCTGCATCCACATAGCGACCAATTGTCACGGCTGATTGTCCTGCGCATTAACCCACAGTATTTTCGTTTCCGGGCAGTCTACCGCGCCGGTGATCCGCAGAGCCTGGCTAGCTGGCGTGAACTTGAACCCGCCGCAAGCGTCATTATCAACGCCAACTTTTTCGATCAAGCGAACCGCGCTCTTGGGGCGATAGTCAGCGACGGCGTCCTCAGTGGCGCGGCCTATCACAGCCGCGGCGGAACCTTTCTCGTGCGCAACGGAGCGCCGTCCGTCATCGGCTATCTATCAGGTCCGCTGCAGATTGATAAGACCGTTGAGCAAGCAATACAGGGTTTTCCATTGCTGGTATTCGAAAACGAGCAAGCCTACTTCGGCTCGTCCAATGGCGAAAGAAACCGCCGCACTGTCATCGCCGAGGACGTCAATGGCAATATCCTAATATTGGTCGCGCCATTCTTTGGGCTGTCGCTGGTGGAACTCAGCGCCTACTTGCCAACGACCGATCTTGACATTGTGACAGCGATCAATTTGGATGGCGGACGCTCGTCGATGATCGCCATTCCTTCCGTGGAATACTTTCAGCCATCATTTGATGTTGTCCCGACGATCCTGGCCGTTTACCCGCGTTGACAATGTCTTATGGTCTATCGCCCACGCTCGAAATCCTGTACCCTCGCCACGGCGAATCTTTCAACGGAGTGAACATGCCTAGATTGGCGCAAGTCGCCACTGCCCGGCAGGCGCAGTTGCAGGATGGGAGGCGCCTGGGATTTGCCGAATTCGGCGAGCCCGAAGGAGCGCCGATTATTCTCTTCCATGACCTTTGGGGCAATCGCAGCCTTAGACATCCGGATGATTCTATTCTGAAGCGCCTTGGCATCCGCTTGATCGGCGTTGACCGGCCCAGCTACGGGGCATCAACACGCAAGCCGGGGCGCGGCATCATGGATGTCGTGGACGATGTGATGCTGCTCGGCAAGGCGCTGAAGCTTGAGCGGTTTGCCGTTTTGGGCTATTCAGCCGGTGGTCCCTACGCGCTGGCTTGTGCGTGGCGATTCCCGCAAATCGTGAGTCGCTGCGCTGTCGTTGCCTGCTGGCCCCCGCTTGATCATGCTCATGGTTTTCGCGCTCTGCATCCGCTCTATGGCCGCCTATTTCAACTCGGCTCTGGCAACGAAGCACTGTTCCGCCTGTTGCTGCGAGCTTTCTTCGTTTTTGATGGGCAGCGCCCGGCCGACCAATACATTCGCGAGCTTGGCAGTTCGCTTTCGCGGGCCGATCAAGCCGCGCTTAGCAACATAGATTTGTTTATCAGCCGGCGTGATATGTGGGACGAGATTCGACGGTCCGGTAGTGAAGGACTAGCTGATGAGATTCTGTCATTGATGCGCCCCTGGGGCTACCATCTACAGTCGATCCGCGTACCTGTCGATATCTGGTGGGGCGAGACTGACCTATTCTGCTCGCCTATCGTGGGCGAACGCATGGCGAAAATGATCCCCAAAGGGTGTCCGCATTGTGAAGCACAAGCTGGACATCTCTTGTTATACACGCATTGGGAAGCGATCCTGCAGGCGCTTGTCACGGGATAGGGCGCTTGCTTAGTACGGGCTGCCTAGCCCGTTAATCCTGTCATTTTCAACCGTCTCCAGCGCCAGGCTGTGCAGCTCGCCCACCGCCTTTTCCAGATCTTGCTCCGCAACAATAAACGAAATGCTGCATTCGGATGAACCTTGAGCGATGGCCAAGACATTGATTCTGCTTTCCCCCAAAAGCGAAAATACCCGGCCTGCAACGCCCGGCGTTCCGCGCATGCCAGAGCCGACGACAGTGATAATCACAATGTCGCTGAGTACGTCCACGCTGTCTACATTATTGTGCTGGATTTCCCGCTGCAATTCCGTCTCTACCGCCGCTTTTACCGCCTGCGCCAGTGGATCAACCACGGTAAAGCAAAAGCTCTGCTCCGATGAGGACTGGGAGATCATTAAGATATTGGCGCCTGCATTAGCTGAGGCCAGGAATGTCCGCCCAGCGATCCCGGGAACACCGAGCATACCGCGACCACTGACGGTCAACATAGAGACGTCCCTGATACCTGTTACGGCTTTGATCACCGTTGCGCTCGCTTGCGTCCTGGCGCCCACCAGCGTGCCCTGATGGTTCGGATTGAAGGTGTTGCGCACTCGCAACGGTATGCCACGATTGATGATGGGTTGCACAGTTTTAGGATGGAGCACCTTGGCTCCGTAAAATGCGAGCTCGCCGATTTCTTGATACGAAACATAGGGTAAGACGCGCGCACGTTCATCCAGACGCGGATCAGTGGTCATCACGCCATCAACATCAGTCCAGATGATCAATTCGTCGCAGTCCAGGTAGGCTGCAAATATCGCGGCGCTGAAATCGCTGCCGCCCCGCCCCAGCGTAGTCATCGTGCCGTCCGGCGTGGCGCCAATGAAACCAGTGATAATCGGTGTAAAGTCCGAGTCCAGTTGCGGTTGAAGCTGGCCGACGATGCGCGCCTCGGTCTCATTCCATATTGGGTCGGCGTCGCCGAATTGATTATCGGTGACAATGTAAGCATCCGAATCCAATTGTCTGACTGGCAGCGCCTGCGCTCGCATCACCGCGGCGATGACGCGACTGCTAAGGCGCTCGCCGAATGAAACCAGCGCATCTGAAATCCTTGGCGTGACTTCACCGAGAATAACCACGGCTTCGCAGAGTTCGAGATGGCTTCGGAGGAGTTCCTCAACTTCGGCGTCGATGAGCAAACGGTCCTGCTGAGATTCGATCAGCCCTTCGATCACTCTATCGTGCTTTTGACGGACAGCATCGTTGATCGCCAAGAATGTAGCGCGATCCCTGGCGGCAGCAGCAGCAGCCGACTCAAGCAGCAGGTCAGTAACACCTGCCATAGCCGAAACGACAACCGCCAATTCGTGTCCTTCCGCCAGGAAATCTTTGACGATCGCTGTCACCTGAGCGATTGCCTCCGGAGAACCGACCGATGTGCCGCCAAATTTCATCGCATATCTAGCCATTGCGTTATCCCTTCTCTGGCGAAAATAAAAAAGGCGTGTGAAGGTTTTCCACACGCCCGTTTGCTGCTCGTTTCTTTCCGACTACAACAAACCAAAACCTCCACGTTGCGCGCTATTGCGCATCATAGTCATGGTCATAGTCGTAGTAGTGATGATATTGGCTGCTCTCGGCATGGTTAATCCGGTTCGCCTCAATCTGTCAACTACTCTACCAAAGAATACTCAAGGCTGTCAAGGACATTTATCGTGCTCCCATCTTTGACGGACAAACATCCGTCGCTAGGCAACATGTGGTAGGCCTTTGCTTATCGTTTACGGCGTTCAGACCCTATGTTAAAATTGTGAAGTTTGAAGGCGAAGCGCCTCGGCTCTGCATGTGTTAAGTTCCAGTCGATCGTCCAATTTTCGCCATCGACGCCTGTCCGCGACTTGGCGTATTCTTGCCTTTTGCATCTGTCTGATGCTCGCCGTGACAGCGGCAAACTTAATGCACAACGCGCTGACAAAGCCGACCGAAGCGCTTGTAGGCGAGGATGGGGAATTGCTTTATGTGTCCACCTTTGCCGCTTTCAACGATGACTGGGATTTGTTCAGGGGTCCTCAAAGCGCCCAGATTGTCGCTGAGCAACTGGAAATCGCGGTGGGTGTTCCACAAACTGCCGCCTGGTCAGCCACCGGTCCACGATTCGCTGACTTTGATGCAACCGTCACCGCAGTCGCGTATGATGGTCCCTTAGACAACGCTTTTGGACTCGTCTTCCACGTTGAGAACCGGAAAGAAGACGATTGCACACTTCCAGCGGTCCTGCTCTGTGGAATTAGCGAGCTTGCGCCACTAGTTGGCGCGGCGCTTCGGCAAGCGCTTGATCAGCGTCAGGCTACCAGCTACCGCGCCTTCATGATTAGCAGCGATGGCTACTATTCATTGTGGCAGACGGAAGCAGGCGCGACGACGGCGTTGAGCGCGTGGATCGCTTCGCCTCACATCACTCAGGGCATTGGCGCGGAGAACACAATTCGCATTCGCGCTCGGGGCTCAAGCTATCAGTTCTTCATCAATGGCTCAGCCGTTCAGCTATGTATTCCTGATGACAGGACAACTGCCAGCACGTACGCTGGCGGCGAATGCATCGATGGCAGCTTGCAAGATACTTTTCATGACGACAGGAGTCGTACCGGGAGGCTTGGAATGATTGCGCAGTCAACCGCGACCGGAGGCGGGGGCCTTGTTGTCCGCTTCGACGACATGATTGTCTACAGTCCGGCTGAATCAGGCAGTGAGGATGTCAGGCTATGAAGGTTTATCTGCGTATGGTCGGCTGTCGACTCAACCAGAGCGAAATCGACACGATGGCGCGACAGTTTATCGCCTTGGGACATGAGATCGTTGCTTCGCCCGAAGAAGCCGACCACTTCGTCCTTAATACTTGCGCCGTTACCAACGAGGCGACCAAAACAAGCCGCAAGCTGATACGCGATTTCCAGCGAGCCAACCTGCAGGGCAATACCACCGTTACGGGATGTTATGCCCAGATCGCGCCGGACGACATCCGCCATCTGCCGGGCGTCCAGCGTATCGTTAATAACAGCAGAAAATCTCAACTGGTAGCGCAGATCACTGGAGAATCTGTTGACGAATTTGACGTAGAGCCGCTTGAGGGAGGGGCGGGAACAGGCAGTTTTGGGAAGACGCGCGCATTCGTAAAAGTGCAAGATGGTTGTGACAACGCCTGCACCTTCTGTGTCACGACAATTGCGCGCGGCGCAGGGCGCAGCCGTTCCATCAGTGATGTCCTGCGTGAAGTGAAATATCTACAGCGCTGCGGCTATCAGGAAGCGGTGCTTACAGGCGTCCATCTGGGCAGTTACGGTTATGACTTTGGTGACCGTCACGGACTTAGAAATCTCGTGGAAGCCTTGCTGGCGGAGACGACAATGCCGCGGATCCGCCTATCGTCGCTTGAGCCCTGGGATCTGAGGCCGGGATTCTTTGCCCTGTGGCAGGATCGCCGACTGTGTCGCCATTTGCATTTACCGTTGCAAAGCGGCTGCGATGCCACGCTCAAGCGCATGCGCCGGCACACGAATCAGAAACAGTTTCGCGCGCTGATTGCGTCCGCCCGCGCTTTGATTCCAGAGCTGCGTATTACAACCGATGTCATTGTCGGATTCCCCGGCGAATCCGAAGGCGAGTTTGCTGAATCAGAGCGCTTTATCCGCGAGATGGAATTCGAAGGTCTCCACGTCTTTCGTTACAGCAGCCGACCCGGTACGCCAGCCAGCCGCATGAGACACCAGATCGGCAACCGCGTCAAGAAAGCCCGCAGCGCCAAGCTGCTTGCTATATCTCAGGCAATGGAGCGATGTTTCTCTGAGCGGCTGTTGGGTACGCAACAATCGGTACTCTGGGAGCAAGTCATCGGCGCCACACCGGAGGGCTTCATCAACACGGGCTACACCGACAATTACTTGCGCGTTCGCGCGGTACATCCCCGAAACTTGAGCAATATCATCACCAATACCAAACTCAACACATACACTGACGGTGAGATTCATGGTAAAGTGGAAGAGAACGTATCAATCTCAAACTTGCTCGACCTAAGTGTTTCGTCCACATCTGACCACAGCGTACCAAGATAGTCAAAGTTAGAAAATTGCGATGTCTAACCCAAAGCAGCAATTGCAAGAAGCCCTCAAGGATGCGATGAAGGCGAAGAATAGGGAGCGCCGAAACGCGATTCGATTGTTGCAGAGCGCCATTAAGCAGGTTGAAATTGATGAGCGCAAGACGCTGAATGATGAAGCCGTCTTGGACATTCTTCGCAGAGAAGCGAAAAAACGCCGCGAGACAATTTCGGAATTAGAAAGCGCCGGTCGTCCTGAAGAAGCCGCAAGCGAACGCTTCGAATTGGCTGTGACTGAGGAATTCCTGCCCCAGCAGTTAACCGAGAAGGAGTTGCGTCCTATCGTAGAAGAGGCGATTGCGGAAGTCGGCGCCACATCCACAAAGGAATTGGGACAAGTCATGGCTGTCGTTATGCCGCGCCTGCGTGGACTGGCCGATGGAAAAGCGATCAACGCGCTGGTAAGAGAGTTGCTGAGTTAGACTGTGGTTGTCCACGTCGCCGATCTGCTCGAAGAACGCTTTAAAATCCGTCCACAAAGGACGGAGGCGGCAGCGCATCTTCTGTTGGTTCTAATTGCAGCGGTAATTTTCGCTCTCTGCTGTACGCTTATTATCGCCCTTGACGATATCTTCCTACGATTCAATAGCACATCAAACTTGGGCATCGGCCGAGTCCCTACCGAGGATATTATTGCCCGGGAAGAAAGGTCCTTCCTCAGCGCGATTCTCACCGAGCAGGAACGAACGAATGTACTGGCGCAGGTGCCAACAGTATTCTCACCGGCAGATCCTAGCGTCGCCCGGCGCCAGCGTGATCTTTCAGAAAAAATCCTCAACTATATCGACAATGTACGCGCCGATTCCTTCGCCTCTCTGGAACAGCAGGTCGCGGATATTCAGGCGATAACATCCCTGCAACTGGACGGAGACGAAGATACCCCGGAAGCGATCCTGCAACTGCCTGAAGAAAGCTGGACGCAAGTGCGCAACGAGATAGTTCTTGTCCTGGAGCGCGTCATGAGTGATGAGATACGCGCTGCGGATTTGAATCGGGCACGTGAGCAGCTTCCAAATCAAGTTAGCCTCCGTTTGACCGAACAGCAAAGCCAAATTGTTACCGAAATCACGTCTGATTTGATACGCGCCAATACCTTTGAAAATCCAGATCAGACGGCGATTAACCAGGCTGAGGCGCTCGCCAAAGTCGAGGATCAGCAGCGAAATTTCATTGCGGGCCAGATTGTTGCTCCGGCCGGGCAGCGCATAGACGCGCTTTCCCTCGAAGCGCTGCAAGAATTGGGCTTGCTGGCGCAGACAGGCAATCGCGGCGCGAGGATTCTGCGTGCCCTCGTAGCCAGTACACTGGTAACCTTCTTTCTGGGTCTTTATATAAGCCGGTTTGAAGCCCGCTTGTTGTCGCCTGACAGCGCAAATCTCCTGCTGATAGCTATGCTTTTCCTGGTCGCGCTGGCAACTATGCGAGCCTTTGGCAGCGCCAATATATACCTGATACCGGCAGCTGCGCTTGGAATCGTATATGTGGCAATAAGCACACCCAACCTCGCCATCGTCGTCGCCATCGGCTTTGCTTTTCTCAGCGGTTTGCTCAGCCGTAGTCCGTCTCTGGAAATCGCCAGTTTGGTTGCGGCTGGCAATATCGGCGCAATATTGAGCCTGAGAAATGCTGGGCGTCTTAACAATTATTTCTTGGCCGGTTTGTTTGTCGGCTTGGCGAAAGCAGCTGTAGTCGCGATCTTCGCGCTCCAGATCGGCTTCCAATCCAACGACGCCTACAATATGCTGCAAGCGTTTTTCAGCGGTTTGCTCATCGTGCCGACTGCCTCATTTGGCGTGATGTACGTGCTGACAGTATCGCTGAATCTGGCCACTCCCTTCCGTTTGATGGATTTGAGCCAGCCGAGCAAACCACTGTTGCAACGCCTACTGCGCGAAGCGCCAGGCACCTATCAGCATTCTCTGCAAGTTGCCAACCTGGCTGAACAGGCTGCCCAGGCAATTGGAGCAGACACGCAGGTGACCCATGTTGCATCGCTGTACCATGACATCGGCAAGATGAGTAATCCGTTTTTCTTTACCGAAAACCAGCTGCATATTCAAAACCCGCATGATGCTCTTGATGATCCCTACCGTAGTGCGGATATCATTATTAGCCACGTCATTGAAGGCGACCAGATTGCCAAGAAATTCAACCTGCCAAACCGAATTCGCGAGTTTATTCGCGAGCACCACGGCGAGACTCAAGTCTACGTCTTTTATCAACGGGCGCTGGCAGCCGCCGGCGATGAAAATAGCGTCGACCCCGCCGATTTCAGCTATCCGGGTCCCATTCCACAGAGTCGCGAAACTGCTATTCTGATGATGGCGGATAGTTGCGAATCCGCTGCTCGCGCGATCAAACCACAAACGAACCAGGAAATCGCCGAGCTAGTGCATAATATAATCGAGGGCAAACGCACTTCCGGTCAATTGGACAACTCCAATCTTACGCTTAACGAATTACACACGATCGAAGAGACTTTCGTCGATATTTTCCGCGGCTTGTTCCATCCGCGTTTGGACTACGCAATAGCGGTACAACAAGAGCCTCACGGTGGCAACGGAGCGCCTGTAGTCAGGAAGGAGCCCGCAGCCGCCGAATCGGTCGCACCGCTCGCCCCCGCGAATAAAAGCGAGAAAGCGGCAGCATCCACTACATCCTTTGTACATGCGGTGGATACAGATGCAGGTCAGGACGCAGACGAGAAGCAGTTGACGGGACCGAAACCTCCAAAAGCCGACGAGCCTGGGGAATCCATCGTCATGGAAGACGACGAACCCTTGGCGGATGTTCCGGTCCTGCCCAAGCGCAATGGAATCAGATCGCAGACTAAGCAGGCGTTCAAGCCTGCCGACGAATTGGATTAGCCGGTGTGGCTTCACACATCCAATTGCAGAATCCGGACGAGTACGCCTTGGGCGAAGAGCGCCTGAAACGCGCAGCGCAGACCGTTCTCGACCAGCATCCCGCTTATCGCAGCGCGAGCCTGACGATTGTCATTACAAGCACAGAGACCTTGCGCGAATTCAATCGGCGTCATCGTCAAGTCAATGCCGCGACAGATGTGTTGGCTTTTGCCGCGTCCGCATTGCCTGAGGAAATAGGTCAGGAGCAAAGTTATCTGGGCGACATACTTATTGCCCCCGAGTATGCGGCAGCGCAAGCTGAAGCGAAAGGTGTTGGTCTTGCGGATACGCTCTGCCTTCTTGTCATTCACGGTACACTGCATTTGCTGGGATATAAGCACGACACAACAGAAGCATGTGGTCGTATGTGGCTAGCCCAGGCAAATGCGCTAGAAAGTTTGGGCATAAGCAGCGCGATTGTCGAAAGATATGAGAGGACCAAACAGGCTTGAGCGATTGCGGGATCACTCCCGCCGCGCGACAGAAAGGGATCCCGCCGCTCACAGCTATAACGCCAGCGCGAATCGATTAAAAAGCCTCGTCTATGCCCTGGCAGGTTGCGTTTACATGCTACGTTATCAGAAGAATACACGTATCATGGTTCTCGCGACCCTGGCCGTCCTGGGAATAGGTTTGTGGCTTGGCATAGATGCGAATAGCTGGGCTGTGATAAGTCTTGCCATTGCGCTGGTTTGGATAACCGAGTTCGTCAACGGCGCCATAGAAGCGGCAGTCAATCTGACTTCACAGTCCTATCACCCACTGGCAAAAACAGCGAAGGACGTGGCGGCGGGCGCGGTCTTGCTGTCGGCAGGTGCAGCCGCCGTCGTCGGGACCTTGATCCTGGGACCGCCTTTGGTTGAGAAGATGAACTTCGGGTTCATCTTGCCCTTTGGCTGAAGCCGGCGCCTAGCTCTAAAGTATGGAATACGATCTGTGCTACAATGGAAACTAATCGAATGTGAAACGACCTTTCGGATGTTTCCATGCCCATGACCCGTGGTTCAGCCCCTGGAACTTCATCTTCCGGGCGCGGACTTCGAACACTCGTCAATCCCGTCGTATTGTTAATCGCAAAATTGCTGCCCACTTCGGGCGGCGAAACCGGCGCAAGAAGCGGCAGCGGCCACCTTGGGCGCCAACGCGCAATACGCTTGTCCGCCTTGCTCGCTCCCCGCAATCGGCTTAGAGTCGGAGCAGCCGCCGGCATCGTAGTGGCTTCCGGTCTGTTAATCGGAGCGCTGTTCAATCGTAACGTGGAGCAGTTGCCACTGAATAATGCCATTTGGCTGGATCGAACGTGGGTCTACGGCGATCTCGACGATGCAGCCCTGGGCGAATTTGTAAATCGCTTGCTTGAACACCGCATTGGCAAAGCCTATATCTATGTCAGCTCGCTCGGTATAGACGAACGCTGGTCAGGCGGCGCACAGGGCGCCACCGGGTTCATGGCTTCTCGCGGGACAGTTGCTAGATTTGTCGAGACCTTCAAAGACAAGAGCGATCAATTAGAGCTCTTCGCCTGGATCGAGATCTGGACACATCTCGACAATGCGGATGGCTATCGCCTGGACGATACCAATTTACACCAAAACATTGCTGATTTCTCCCGATTGCTGGTCGACCAATTGGGCTTTGACGGTGTATTGCTCGATGTCAAACCCATGTTCTCCGGCAATGACGATTTCATCCGCCTGATCCACAGCATCCGCGCCGCCATCGGTGCGGAAAAAACCATCGCGGTCGCCGTGACTGCTGATCTGACCCCACCTGATTCTCGACTGCAGGATATTCCGTCCATTGCTCCGAGTACGATGTGGTCGCCCAATTTCAAGCAGCGCGTACTGGTCTCGGCGGACGAAGTTGTCTTACTCATGTACCAGAGCTACCGTCAAGAACTGCTGGATTACGTCAATTGGGTCGCCTATCATATCGAGACATACGTCAATCTCTTGGAAACCAACACCGAAATCCTCGTGAGCATCCCCAATTATGGCGACGCAAGTAATGCGCACAACCCGGCGATCGAAACGATGGCGAACGCCTTAGATGGCGTCAGCGAAGGTTTGCGTCGCCTAGACGAGGAGACGCGCCCGTTGATAACAGGCATCGCCATTTATTCCGATGCGCAGTTAAACCAAGCCGATTGGAATGTGTTCCGCGAACAGTGGTTGCAGCGCTAGATCGGCAAGCTCGGTATGCCCGTCCTAGTCAAACGACTGACCGTTGACGGTCTAGTGGATGTCAACTACTCAGCAGAAAACTTGCGCGACGCAGCGAAACATGAGCCATACGAAGGCGTATACACTGTTTGCAATACCTACAATTCAACACAGACCTTGCTGCTAGGCGCCCACCTCAACCGTCTGGAAGACTCGGTGCTGCGCCAGGGTTTTGTACTGGCATTGGACCGCAGCCGCCTCAGGCAAGCATTGCGGCAAATGATTATTGACTCCGGCTTTGGCGATGTGCGTTTTCGGATTTCTGCTCCGGCGCACAGCCTCGGCGAGTTGACGCTTGCTATTGAACCCTTTGAGCCGCCAGCGTCAGACCTCATCTGCAGCGGTGTACGCTGCACTACTACCGCAACCGCCGTGAGAAGCGATCCCGCCGCCAAATCCAGCAAGTGGATGCACCAACGCGAATCGCTGTTATCTGGAATGCCTGCGGGCATCTATGAAGCTTTCCTGGTCGATGTGCAAGGTGGCATACTAGAGGGCCTGTCGTCCAACTTTTATGCGATCAAGGATAGTCAATTGTTCACCGCAGACGACGGTGTGCTGGCGGGCATCTCCCGCAAAATCGTATTCGAGGTTTGCACCGGCATCATTTCGCTCCGCCTGCAAACGCCACAGTTAAGTGACCTGCCTCATTTCAGCGAAGCTTTTCTTACCAGCAGCAGTCGTGGCATTATCCCCGTCGTTGAGATTGACAGCCAAGTAATCGGTGACGGCAGAGTCGGCGTAATGACAAAGAAGCTGCAGAAGGCTTATGACCACTGGGTCGCCGATCACCTGGAAGAATTGTAATGCGACACCTGGGAAATATATGGAATGCCATCAAGTTGGTCAGCTCCGCGCGGGACCTGGCTCTTGAGACCCGCCGCTTTGAATGGACCGTTTCAATACCCAACACCTTTTTTCTACAAGCCGAACACTGCGATATCAACCTGTCTTGGCATGATGGTGATCAGGTCTTGGCGAAGCTTGAACTACAAGCGGGTTTTGGCTGGCAGTGGACGACCGATCAAGATGACGCCGGCGTATACATCGTTGCCAGGCGAAAACCGCTAATTGGCAGCATCGGGCGTGGCAAATTCAGTTTCACTCTCCCGCATGGCATCCATATTTCACTCAAGCTGGAGAATTGTCAACTCTGCTGCGACAGACTCCATACATCGCTCGAGTTGCCGCCTTTCCAATAGACATGCCAAAATTGCTATCCTTGCTTGAATTCTTCAGGCGCATATGATAATGTAAACGCATGAGCAAATCGATCAACATCGGCGCATTCACGACCTGTTGTTGTCTGAGTTCAGATCTATAGGCGGGTGTGTTTGGTTTGCCAGCAACATGGTTGTTCGCACAAACAAGTCAACCCGCAGAGGTTGGCTTTTTTGATTCTGCGGTCCTTGTGAACAACCAGCCGCATAACCTAGGAAGGCTAGTACAAAAGGAGAAGCAGGAATGAGTGATATCGACAGTCGTGGGTATGCAAATCCAGATAAACTCGTTTCGACGGACTGGGTCGCCGCTCACCTAAATGACGACAATGTTCGCATCATCGAATCAAATGAAGATCCTCTGCTGTATCCAAGCGGGCATATCCCCGGCGCGGTCGAGGTCGATTGGGTCAAGGACCTCAACGATCCGCTGCGCCGAGACTATCTCGGCAAGGCCGGATTTGAGGCACTGGCGAGCCGCATCGGCATCACGCCCAACACGACAGTAATCTTCTATGGAGACAAAAGCAATTGGTGGGCGACCTACGCCCTATGGGTCTTTGAACTCTTCAACCACACCAAAGCCAAGATTATGGACGGCGGGCGGCTTAAGTGGGTGGAAGAAGGGCGCGAAGTCACACGTGAGAAGCCAGTAATCAGCCCGACTGCCTACAGCGCGCCGGAGCGTGATGATAGTCAAATCCGCGCCTTTCGTGACGGCGTCTTGCAACATATTCAAACCAACGGTCAACTGGTTGATGTGCGCAGCCCGGCGGAGTTCAGCGGCGAGAAGCTGCACATGGAAGGCTATCCGCAAGAAGGCGCCGTCCGTGGTGGCCATATTCCAGGCGCATCCAGCGTACCTTGGTCGAGAGCGGCCAATGAAGACGGCACGTTCAAGAACGCGGCTCAACTGAGCGCGATCTACCTCGATGAGATCGGCTTGAATCCGGCTGACCCTACTATCGCCTACTGCCGCATAGGCGAGCGAAGCAGCCATACCTGGTTCGTCTTGACCAACCTGCTCGGCTTCGCCGATGTGCGGAATTATGACGGGTCATGGACAGAATGGGGCAACAGCGTGGGCCTGCCCATCGAGAAATAGCTTGCGAATTATGAGCCGGGGCGATAAAGCTCTCTGCCCCGGTTCATGTGTCCTCCAAGAGGCGCCATGGCGGATTATCCTGCAAAGCTGCAAGAATATCTCGACGATTTCAGCTTTATCACATCACGAGAAGAACGCGTCGATTATCTGATCGCCATTGCCGACGAATTCCAACCCGTGCCCGCATCAGTCGCTATCAAACCTTACGACGAAGCGCATCGCGTTATCGGTTGCGAATCAGAAGCTTTCGTCTGGGCGATTGACCGCGCGGATGGTACGCTTGATTATTATTTTGATGTGCTTAATCCACAGGGTCTATCAGCGATGGCGATAAGCGCCATCCTCGACCAAGCCTGCAGCGGCGCCCCCTTGGAGCAAGTGGCTGCTATCAATGGCGAAGTCGTATTCACCTTCTTCGGCAAAGATATATCTATGGGCAAGGGCCGCGGGTTAACAGAATTGATCAATGCCGTTGTCTATCAAGCGAATCAGCGACTGAAATCTGCTTAACTCAATGTGTCTCCAGAAAAGAATCGGCCGGCGCGCCCCCGGTAAAGATGGCGTGTGTGCCCAACATCCCGCGATAGCTGTCCGGCGGCTCTGACCGCGGTATGACCTCAGCGCCGACAACCTTTTCGTAATACTCAACTGGTCCCGCCCAGCCGATGATGCCGTACATGTAACCAGCTTGCCGCATGGCGTGCAGCGCTGCCATTAGCAATGCTGTGCCAATTCCACAACCGCGTTCAGCCTTGTCAACACCGGTTGGACCGAAAAAGTTCTTGTGCGCGGTATCGTAACAGGCGAATCCAAGTATCTGCTCGCCACGATGCGCCAGAAAGATCGTTGGCGGTCGCGCTGCGAAGCCAACCTCAGCTTCGCTAACCCAATACTCGCTGAAGTGCTGACCAATCCACTCAAGCGCGAGGTGTTTCTCCGGCGCCATGCCTCGTCTTATCGTAATTCCCATCGTTCGCTGCCTGGCAAGCGCGGGCTCCAACTCCGGCAGATCGTATAATTTGACAAGCATATCTGGCATGGTGCACCTCTCCATTTCAGCGCTGCCGTCGTTTGCCGATGCTTCACGCGGTATTCGTTGCTTGCCGCTACTTTATTCTATATCGAATTCACAGCGCCACAGTCAGTTCTCAATGCAATCTCACCTGTACTTGGCAGGGCTGGGCACCAGATTGTATGATTGCCGATAAATGAGGGCTTGGGAAAGTGAAACCATGAATCTGCGGCCAGAAACTGAGGCGGTACATAATGCCAGGATTGACCCCGCAAGCGGCGCTATCGTACCGCCAATCGTACTAAGCACTACATTCGAGTACGAGACGACGGGCCGCGAGCACGAACCCGACGAATTGATCTACACGCGTTATCAGAATCCCAACCGGGCTGCCCTAGAAACATCGCTGGCGAAGCTGGAAGGAGGCGCCGTCGCCCATGCCATTTCCAGCGGTTCCGCCGCGATGCTCACCATTTTTCAGGCGCTTGAACCGGGAGATCACATCGTTTCCAGCGATGATATGTACTTTGGCATTCGCGTTCAGCTAAACGAGTTCTTCGCGCCTTGGGGCTTGGAAACGACCTACACCAATATGAGCGATTTGAAGGCGCTGCGCGCCGCGATGCGCCCTGAGACCAAATTGGTCATCTTCGAGTCACCGACCAATCCGATGATTCGGTTGGCGGATATCGCCGCAATCGCCGAGATCGCGCATGAGCACGACGCCCTGCTGCTGGTTGACAATACCGTGGCAACGCCCGTAGCGCAGAACCCAATCGCGCTAGGCGCCGACATTGTGGTCATGTCCCTTACCAAATACATCGCCGGGCATCACGATGTATTGGGTGGTGTCATTATCTTCGCTGAGGAAGACAAGTTCGCCGAGCGGGTCATGCGGCTCGTGAGAATCGGCGGAAGCGTCCTATCGCCGATGAGTTGCTGGCTGGCGGCGCGGGGCTTGCAAAGCTTGTCCTACCGCGTACGCGCCCACAGCGAAAACGCCTGGCAAGTCGCCTGTTTCTTGGCAGAACATCCCAAAATCGAAGGCCTACTCTATCCCCATCATCCCAGCCATCCACAGTATGAACTAGCGCTGCGGCAGATGCGCGTCGGTAGCGGGCTGATGTCGATCCTCGTCAAAGGCGGGCGGCAAGGGGCGATCGACCTCGTAAACCGGCTGAAACTGTTCACAAGCGCGACCAGCTTCGGCGGCACGCACAGTCTCATCGAACACCGTGAATCCATCGAAGAAAGCTCAAGTACACCGGCAAACCTGCTCCGCGTATCCATCGGACTCGAGCATCCAGCAGACTTGATAGCTGACTTGCGGCAGGCGCTTGCATGATCTACCACATCGCCAGCCGCCAAGCTTGGCTCGCAGCGCAAGAGCGCGGTTGGTACAGCGCGCCGACCTTGACTAGCGACAGTTTCATTCATTGTTCAAAACGAGACCAGGTATTGCGGGTAGCAAATGACTTCTATGGCGGTGGAGCCAATCTGTTACTGCTTTGTATTGACGAAAGCAAGCTGAAGGCCGAACTCCGCTGGGAAGCGCCGGCGCATCCGGATTCTGATGTCGCCATGGCAACAAGCAGCGTGGGGCTGTTTCCCCACCTTTATGGACAATTGAATCTCGATGCGGTTGTGCAGGCAGTCGAATTCAGGAACTCGGATGGCGGCTTTGCGCTGCCAGCGGACCTACCGTGACTTCGCCTAACCAACGCCCGTTGCTTCGGCGCTAAAGTCCCAAAGCGCTTTCTGCTGTTCGCGGCCATAGGAGATATCGCTTGAGCGCAACTGCTTCTTATCGAACCAGTATTTCCCGTTGATACCAGCGACATCGGGAGATGACGCAAGATATACAAGCGTTTCAGCGCCTCTTTGTGGCGAGCGCCCCGCCAGCGTTTTCATCAGCTTGAAAATATGACGCATGAACCCGGTCATATTGTCGCCGAAGCCGGTATTCACCAAGCCAGGATGTACAGCGTTTACGGTGATATCGGTTTCTTCGAGACGCCTGGCCAATTCATAAGTGAAGAGCACATTCGCCAGCTTGCTGCCACCGTAGGCGCGGAAGGCGCGAAAACCGCTAGCGTCGCGCAAGTCTTCCAAGCGCAAGCCATCCCGACCGGCTGAATTGTGGGCGCTCGATGATACATTGATGATGCGCGCTTCGCCGTGTTCATGCGCGGTGAGTTTCATGATATCGAGCAACAGATTGGTAAGAAGATAGTAGCTAAAGTGATTCAGCGCGAAGGTCATTTCGTAGCCATCGACCGAAGTCTGAAAAGTTGAAAACGATGCGCCGGCATTATTTAGCAAGACATCCAGACGCTGATACTTCTCGCGGAATTCAGCGGCGATGCGGCGCACTTCGCTCAGTGAAGAGAGATCGGCGACGAGCAGCTCAACATTGGAATTGCCACTCGCCAGCTTGATGTCGACGGAAACCTTCCGCGTCTTTATCTCGTCGCGCCCGACGATAACAATCTCGGCGCCCATCTTCGCCAATTCCAGCGCCGCCTGTTTGCCGATGCCATTGGTCGCCCCAGTGATGAGTATTCGCTTGCCAATCATTATGTGCTTTCAGCTAAATCTTCGCGTCTATCCCATTGTACATGATACATAATAAACTAAAGATATTGCTGATCACCTGCCTAAACAATCTCCAGGTTCTCGCTTCCGTGACGGCGGTATAGCGGGATAACCGGCAGAAGCGCCAAACTTGCGGAGGACAAGGCAATACGCAAAGATGTCAGTGTCCCAAGGGCGCCGAGCAGTGGCACAAAAACGATATGCCCCAAGGCATTGGATTGCCAGTACAGCGATATCACAGTTGCGCGCGTATCAGATGGCGCGTGACGATTGATCCAGATCATGAAAAGCGGCTTGGTCGCCGTCCGCAGAGACTGGCTCAGGCAATAGGCCAAGGCAGCGACATAGAAGGTCGGCGCCCAAATGAAGGCCAGATTGCCCAAGATTGTACCGCCAGCGAAAATAGAGAGGATGAGCGTCGTTCTCGATTGCCACTTTTGCCGCAGCCACCGCCGCGTCAACTCGAGCAGAGGCAATGTCAAAAGCGTCACGCCGGCAAACAATATACCGAACCAGATTTCTGATTCAAAGATGGGCAATACGAAATTCCGCACAATATGGGGAGCGTGCATTGCGTCAAAGCCGCCGGCGGAACTACCGATGACCAGGCCGATCAAAACTACCGAACGCAAAACCGGCCTTCCTTTCACCATCTTTAGCGCAGTGGAGAAAGTTTGCCGAAATTGAGCGAATGATATGCCCATAGAGCCGGCCGGCTGGAAACCTTCTTCCGGCATAATAACCGCGAGCAAAAGCGCCAGCAGAATTGTCGCCGCGCCGCCAAGCGCAATGGGCAAAGCAAGATGGAAGGTCGCCAGCGCGGTCGAAGCGGCGATGCCAAGAAGCGTGGTTACCTGACCAATCTGCGAGCCGCGAAGGAACAATGCCGATGCTTCTTCCTGACCCAGCTCGTCGACCAGCCAAGCTTCGGGCGCGCCGCTGACGAAAGTGAAACCCAAGCCCCAGACCGCCTGCGACAAGAGTGTCACTTCGTATATCGGTATGAGCGCCTGCAAGAGAAAGCCGCCGCCCCAAATGATATAGCCGATGACTATAGACCATTTGCGACTGAAGCTGTCAGCGATGAGACCCGTCGGGACCTCAAAGACAAATGTGGCTGTTTCCAATACAACCAGGAGCCAGGCCAAACGAAAGGGATCATCGGTGATGACAGTCACGAAATAAAGATTCGCCATCGTCAGCCACATGGCGAAGACAAAGGGCGCTACTATTCTGAAAATATAGAAAGCGCGCCGCGCGCGGTATCGAGAATGATTCATACAAGCGGACTAATGCGATTGCCGACGCGTTCAGGCGCTATTCATCGGCATCGCCGTAAGCATGCCCGCCAAAAATCGCCCGAATCTCAGCGGCGGACTTCGCATTCTGAAGCGCTTTCATGCGCGCGGTTTCTTCTTTTTGCAGGGCGCGCGCGTTTAGCAGCACGGCTTCCAGTTGATCAGCCGGGAACTTGCAGGCGCCGTTTTCGTCCATGTGGATCAATTCGCCAGGCGCCACATCCATGCCGCCGATCGAAACCGGTACATTCACAGCTTGTACCGCCATCGCGCCGTGCCCCGCCGTAACACCACTCAGCATGTATTGGAAATCCATCTCGCGGACTTCATCCAGGTCGCGTGATGGTCCATTAGACAGCAAGCCCACACAACCGAGGGCTTTCATCGCCGAGACCATATTGCCGCCTGCCAGTCCAACTTTGCCAGCAAGCGCCGGCGGAAACTTCTGCTCAATGACCAACACGGTCGGCTGAGGCGATGCCTCCATAGCCTCCAGCACATCGACGAAGCTCAGGCGGGAATAATTTGGATCCGGCAAGCCATATACACAGGTCACAGCATAGCCAACCCGCCGGCCCAACTCGGGGTACATGCAGCGTATCGTCTGATCTGTGTACCAGTTCTCGCTCCAAGGATTGTACAACCCGAGGCAGAGCGGCGAATCTGGATACGTCGCCACCACATTGGTGATGGATGGCGTGTCGAAGTTCTTGAGTTCTTCCAGCATTTGCTTCGTGTTCATTGACTGGCTATCTCCTGAGGTTTTGCGTTCACATTCTACTCCGCCGCAGCGGCGAAGTCTAAGGCTTAGTAACTGGCGAGCCGATAAACTCGTGGTAGTTTTGTAGCCGGTAAAAACTTTTTTTTGGCCATCTGGCCACCTGACGTCTCGGTCAGGCGGAAATGCTTCGCCAATCGCGCTCGGCACATTTGAAGTCCGGACCTTGCAGTCGAAAGTTGGGTGGATAAGTTCAGAAAAAGGTGGATACAAAATGGGAAAGGGTAGACTGAGTATGGAAAAGGGAAGATGCAGTATGGACTGAGACGAAATAAAACGGCAGTTGGATGGCAAATGTGCCAATGTCTATCGATACAGTAGTGATAGGGCGGCGCTCCAGGCGCAGAATCGGCGCAGCCAGAGCGACATTTGTTGTTTTGTGGCTTAGGCTCGGCATGGTTTCGGCTTAGATATTGTACGTAAGATCTGATGTTTATGTTGTCGAGGGTAGCAGAAAATATCCGGGAATAGGCGACTAAATGGTCGCGAATGAGACGGGCGCGAGCGAGCATAATTGGAAGCTGAAAACGCAGGGTCAGACGAGCCATACAGCCACGCTAGCACATATTGGCGATCCAAAGGCGACTAAATGTTCACGTATCAACTGGATTCTATCCTAGCTATATCTGTTCGGGGCGAGTTTATTCAGGCGAGGGCGGCGGTTTGAGCGTCCGGCGGAAGACGAGCAAGATTGGCAGGAGCATCAGCGTCGAGCAGGCTATCGCCACGCGGACAGAGCGCCACAAGCCGATAGCGCCGACAACCGGTCCGCCAGCGATCTGCCCAAATGCATCGGCCTGCCCGCCAATGGACAGCACAGTCGCCCGCACATCCGATTCAACATACAGATTAATCCAGGCTTCCATCAACGGATTGCGGATGCCTCGCGTCGCTTGAGTCAGCCAGAAACCTACCAGTATGAGCGCGAAACTCTCGCCCAACACGAAGAGCAGAACACTGCCAATCATCACAAGGTAGACAACCGTCAAGGTCAGCGCGACCAAACGCCCGTTGCTCAGGTCCAGCCGGCGATGAATGTATTCCGTTGCACCCAGGGTCAAGGGCATGGATACGGCGCTGATGATGCCGAACCAGACGATTTCGTTGAACTGACCCAAAGGCGGCAATTCGAAATTCTGCAATATATGGGCAGTGGAAAGTCGGTCGAAGCCTTCACTAAATGCGCCGTGGATCACCATCGCAATGATGATCAGCATCAGGATTTGGCGGGCGCGCACCAAGCGCATACCGCCTCGCAGCGTGGCGCGAAAGGTCTGCCAGGTTTCTCGTTCGCCATTCGCCTGCCGCTTGAAACCCTGCTCCGGCATAATCAGCGCGAGCAAGCCAGCTAGAACAAGAAGAATCAGGCCTCCGGTGATGATTGCAAGCTGCAAGCTGTAACTCGCCAGCGCCACACTTAAACCTATAGCCAAGAAGCTCGCCACTTGCGCCACTTGCGATGAGCGCAGAAAGGCGCCCGATGCGCGTTCATAGCCGATCTCGTCGACGATCCAGGCTGAGGTCGCGCCGCTGAGGAAGGTATAGCCCAAGCCCATGATGACCTGCGCGACCAGCAGCGCTTCAAACAACGGCAGGCTGCCTTCCACAATGAAGCCGATGCCGAGCAGGCAGAAACCGACGACAATCGACAGCCGCCGGCTATACACATCGGCGACGACGCCGGTGGGAATCTCCATCAGAAAGGCGGTCAACTCCAGCGTTGTACCTACCAGGACCAACTGCAGGGCATTCAAGCTGACCTGCTGCACCTGATAGACCATATTGATGGTGAAAACCGTAGTCAGGGCAACAGCCTGCACAGCTGACATAAAAATATACAGTTTATAGGCGTCAGCCCGGGGCAATCCTGCTCTGGTTAACATATTGATCCTGACAAAATGCTGCCGCTTACAAAGTAGCTGTCCGGCGTTGCAACACACCGATTGCTAGATAGCCTTTTAGCTCTTCGACGCGTGCTTGGAGCAGCCTTGGCGCCACTTCCCTCACGTTCGGATGGCGGATGTTTTGCAGCAGCCAGCGACAAGATAATAACTGCCGGGCGGCTATGAAGGTTTCCAGGCGGTCTCGCTGATCATCCGCCTCAGCCCGAGCTGAGATGTAGCTAGTCCAGAGCGCTTCCTCGAGCTCTATGTAGTTGGCGGAGCGCTCGCCCTTTAGCTCCCATAGCAGCGGCGCCAGGTCATAGAGGAAATAGCCCCAACAGCAATATTCGAAGTCCAGCGCGGCGACTGAAGCATCAGCGAATATCACATTCTTGGCAAGCAAATCGGCGTGGATCAAGCCGAAACTTTCGCCATCATGATCCAGGCATGTCATCATTTGTCGGATGCGCCCCGCCACAGCCTGAAAGATTCTGCTCTGCTCGCGAGTAAGGAGTTCACTTTCCCTCGCCACATAATATGGCGAGTCGGCATCGAACAGAGCCTCGAAATCGAGTCTGTGCCGATCGAAGTCGGCAGGCGGATCGAATTGGGCATCGCGATGCAATATGCCAAGGTAGACGCCAATTCTTCGGACGTCTTCGACAGATAAGGCTCTCGCCGGCTTGATCTCGCCTTTCAGCCGCTCGAACAAGACGCAATGAACCTGGCTGGCAGATGGGAGCATTGGCGGCGAATATGAGATGAATAATCGCCCGTCCGAAAGGGGAACTGGCAGGGGCGCAAGCAGGTTCGTTCCTTGCCGAATCGCGCGCAGCCACATCAGTTCAGAACGGAGCCTGTCTTCGGCAACACGACCAGGCACATGCAAGCGCAGGATGTATGGACCAGACGCCATCTTAACATGGAAAACGGCATTCGTGCTGTAGCTGATCCAGCCGATGCTATAATCGTCGATTTGCCACTGTGGCAGAACCTCGGCAGCTGCACGTTCGAAGAGCGCCTTTTGCTCTTGTAAGCTCAATTCAGTGAAGCGCTTTGATTTCGTCATGGCACGGTTGAATAGCAATTGAGACTTCAGCTTTCCGCAGAATCAAGCTCTGCGAGAGGACGAGCGACTTTCTGCTAAAATATATCAGCAATCACTGGTCAGGGTTGGATCGCCAGATGCGAAAGTGGATCATACTTGGCAGTTCGCTTGTCTTAACAGTTGCCGCAGATCAGGCCAGCAAGCGTTGGATCGTCGCCAATTTGGAATTATACGAGAGCGCCACGCCGTTCCCACTACTTGCGCCGCTCTTCCAGTTGACGCGCAGCAGCAATACCGGCGCCGCATTCGGCATCCTACCGATGGCTGGCGATGTCTTTCTAATAATCGCCCTATTGATCATCGCCGGCATGCTCTGGTATTTCCGTGAGACGCGACCTGAGGCGCGTTTAGCGCCTTTCGCGATTGGGCTTGTCATAGGCGGCGCGATCGGCAATGTACTCGACCGCCTGCAATACGGGCACGTTGTTGATTTCATTCATTATCAGATTCCCAACCTGATATCAAATGTGTCCAATCTGGCGGACCACGCCATTGTATTCGGCGCGCTGCTTGTTATCGCAGAGAGTTTCTGGCGCGATTATCGCGAAAGGAGACGAACTGCCCGAGCGGACAGTTCAGCCTGATGCGCATCAGTTGGGGCGCCAGCCTGGACGTAATTCGAGCTGTTAGAAGCGTTTCTCCAGTTCAATCTCGTCGCGGATGGTGATGCCATTTAAGCCCGTAATTGGAATCTGGGGCTTGATGCGCCGGGCATCGACTATCGCATTCCTGTGTACGGTGACCAGTTCATAGCCACGCTTCTGCCAAAATTTTAGCGCCGCAAGATTGTCATTCGTGGTTACCAGCCACAGGCGTTCGATACCAGCTTCCCGCGCCCAATCTTCTACCGCCTCTACCAGGGCGGAGCCCACACCGACGCATTCCGTCAGGCTGTTCAGTGTAGTGATTTCACATTCTTTTTCACCGATATGCACAGTGACCAAACCGATATTCTCCACGTCCGCCTCCGCGTCAGACTCTTCATCGTCCGATGCGTTAGCTGTGCGTTCCGCCATGAAGCCAGGTAAAAGGTGACCATATACAGCTTTACCGCGCGAGACAATTTGTGTTGTTCCCCACCGCTCATCCAAAAAGTGCGCCACCCATTCACGGTCGGAGCGCTCTAAGGGACGGATGTTAAATTCGTCCATCGCCAAGACCTTCACACTGTCCTATGTTTCCAGCGACTATTATAGCCATTTTGAACAGACATGAAAACAAGTGTACTCAAACGCCGCGACAGAAAGCGGCACAGCGCTTTACTCAGACTGCAAAGAGCAGCGCCACACCTGCAATAGCCACGAGCGTGCCAATGCAGGCGCGAAAGGTGATACGCTCGCCGAAGACCGCGAAGGAGATTGGTATCATGAAGATTGGAGTTGTCCCTGTCAGCGTCGACGAGATGCCGACGCTTGTGAACTGCAAAGACAGCAGCACCAATGTCGCACCGAAGACAGGACCCGCGAGGGAAGCCAAAACGATTAAGGCGAGCGCGCGCGGCTCAGTAGAAATGAGGTCCAGATTGTAGCGAAGTTTGCCGCGTATTCCGATGAATATCCAGAGCAGAATCAAGGCTACGACAGTCCGTATGACGCTCGCGCTCATCGCCGGATAGTCGTCAGCCACGCCTTCGGACATCAAGACGAAGGATGCGCCCTGCGCAATTGCGGCGCCAAATGCTGTTGCCAAGCCCTTATGGTATTCGGCGCGCTTGCCACTGAAGGCGCCAACAGCATCTTCGGAAACCACCCAGAAGACGCCACTTATCACCAGCGCTATCCCGATAAGCGCGTAAGTGGGCAAGCCCTGGCTTAAGAATAGCCAAGCCATAAATGTAGCATATATCGGCGATGTTGATCCTATTAGCAGCGTCAAGCGGGGTCCGATATATTGAAACGCGCGCAAAAGCAACAGCGCTGAAATAACGAATCCTGACAAGCTTGACATACCGAGAAGCAACCAGCGCTGCGGCGAGGCGGCAAAGGGAAAGAGTTCGCCGTGCATCGCCTGGTGAATGGGCAACAAAAGGATGAGCGAAAAAATCAGGCTTAGAGCCATCGACACGCTCGCGCCAAACTTTCGGCCCGCCAGGGTATATGTGACAGATGCCAAACTGAAACAGAGGGCGGCTGCGAGCGCAGTGAACTCGCCGATAAAGTTTTCCAATGGCGCCTTCGTTTGGATTCAACTGGAAACTGTCCCTGATTCTAGTTGCTCGCCGATGCAGGCGCAATTCTTGAAGGCGGATCGCGGCGAAACGTTTCGGCACTACTGAATCTCAAAACTGAATTACAATCAGGCTTTGCGGATCAATTTCCGCAAGGGGCTTGTATGCGCCAAAGCCGCCATTCGCGTTGAATTCCGGCTGCGCAAGCTCGCCTGCTCCATAGAGAAGGGTCGGCGCGCCAAACTCCAGGGCGCTCTCGGGGAGCGCGAGCGTGTAATCGGAAGCTCTTTCGTCTGACAGATTGATCGCAACAAGAAGCGTTTGTTCGGCATCGTGGCGGAGAAAGGCGTAGATCTCCCGCGCAGAGCTATCCACTGCAGTATAACCGCCGCGACGAAGCGCAGAATTGCTGTTGCGCAGGTGTATCAAATTGCGGTAGTGGCTAAGCAGCGAATCGGGATCCGAGGTTTGGCCGGCGACATTGGCGACGGCAACGTTATCCGCATTCTGAAGCGGCTCCCAAACCGAATCCCCAACTGTGAAACCGGCAAAGCGCGAACCATCCCAGTGCATCGGCGTGCGCAGGCGCTCGTCCGGTTTTGTGCCCGCCATGCCAATCTCCTCGCCATAATATAGAAACGGCAGGCCAGGACTGGTCAACAGGAGCGCGGCCGCAACCTTGTTCCTGCCCCGGTCAAACAGCAGTTGGTTAGCAAGCCGGTCTTGGTCGTGGTTGGTCAGGAAGGCAGCAAACTGGTTCATGGGGTAGTCGCGCATGGCATTGCGGTGGGCGCGGGCGATGTCTCTATTAGTTCCGCGTTGTGCCGCCGAAATCATCTTGTCCGCCAGGTTGAAGTCGAATCCGATATCCATAGCGCCTTGCTCGATGTAGCGCGAGACTACAAAAGAAGGTCCGTTGAATATCTCGCCGACGGTGAAGCTATTCGGCTTTATGGATTCCAGACGCGCTTCGTAGGCGGCGAGCCAGGCGCGGCTCTCCGGCGTATTTTCTTGCAATTCATCCACTTCAATGATGTGTTTGACGGCGTCGAGCCGGAAGCCATCGACGCCAATGTCTATCAGCCAGAAGGCTGCGATATCGACCATTGATTGGGTGACAGCGTCATTGCGAAAGTTCAGATCCGGCATGCCATCCCAGAACAGGCCGTAGTAGAAGCGGCTGCCCGATCGATGCCAGGCGGGGGCGCCCCAAGGACCGCGATAACCGGGGTCTTCATCCGCCCAAATATACCAGTCGGCGTAGTCTTCCTCGCCCAGACGAGACGACATAAACCAGGGATGCCGACTCGATGTATGATTTATCACCATGTCGACAATGACGGCGATGCCCCGCTTGCGTGCCTCAGCGATCAGCCGACGCATATCGGCTAGGCTGCCATAGTCCGATTCAACTGCGTAGTAGTCAGTCACATCGTAGCCATGGTAGCTGTGAGCTTCAAACGGCGGCATCAGCCAAATGCCAGAGATGCCCAGATCTTCGTCAGTAGCGGGATCACCATCGTTCAGATAGTCGAGGCGGTCGATAATTCCCTGGATGTCGCCGATGCCATCACCATCGCTGTCCTGGAAACTTCGAATGAATATTTCGTAGAAAACGCGATCATTCCACCATTGATCCTCCAAGCCGCCTTGCGCCAAGCGAAGCGATTCGGACGGAGAAGCTCCTCGCGCAAGCAGAGCGATCAGTATGGCGATTACGACAAACAGCACCATTGCCGGGAGGATGTCTTGCTGTGGATCACCGGGTACAGGAAGGCGCTTAGTCATGATCAGATCCAGAATGCCATTAGCCTGTCGTTTTCGGCCGTGAGACGAGTTACTTGGTCTCGAGCAATTTTCGAAACTCGCGCTTCCACGCAGTACAGTGCGTCTCGCGTCGGTCGCCTATCTTGGCGAAACCAACTGCAGCGCCCTCCATCCATCTCAGGGCTTCGGCATTACGCCCAAGTCGATGATTTACCATCCCCAGATAATACTGCGTTTCGGGGCGTTTCGGCTGGGCTGCGTGCGCGGCCTCGAAATAATTCATAGCCTCAAGCCAGTTCCTGGCGCGATAGGTTATCATGCCCTGCCCGTAATTCGCCAGCATCTCATAGGCATTCAAGCTGAGCGCACGCTCAAAGGACTCGCCCGCCGCGCGGAGCTGCTTGTCATCCAGCAGGATAAAGCCCAGCGCGGCATGATACTCAGCATGTCTTGGCAGGAGGGCAACCGCAGTCTGAAGCTCAGAGATGGACTTAGCCAGATCGCGGGAGATGAAGGCGGCGAGGCCTGCCCGATAGTGCTGGTCGGCTTGATAACGCGGTATCCCCAGGCGCTGCGCGAGTTTGGTCATTTTCATAGCTGATGAAACACTTTCCGCAGCATGACCAAAAAGAGTCCTCCGAAGGGCTTATCGTTGGGCATCAGTCGCTCGCCGCTGGTCGGTTGCTGGCGAAAACTTTTTTCGGCCATCTGGCCGCTCGCTGAGTTCCTGGCGCCTGGTCTGTGTCATGTCGAGTCATGTCAACCAGAGTTGGATAAGAATAGGCTCAAAAAAGTTCTCATTAAGATGAACGGAGGCTGAATCTAAGCTAAATCTTGGCTATAAAAACTGAAGTATTATATAACATAATTGCGGGTCTCTATCGATACAGTATGGATACAGCGGCATCTTGAGCGTTGAAAAATCGGATTTTGCGCGATAAAAGTTGTATTTTGGCTTAAGGGCGGCATATTTTCGGATTGAACGCTGGATTGGCGATCTGGCGTTCATGGCAGCCAGGGTAGTAAGAATCGGCCGAGAAGGGGCGACCAAATAGTCGCGTATGGGGATGTTGGTTGATGAGGCGAGCGCTATCTAAACTTGAACAGTATGGCGTTCTCCGTGTTTGCGGACGACATAAGTGCGTGCAAGCTTATCGTGCCAAGTCTGATTGTTCTTATCAAAAATCGCCCAGATGTAACCGAGGCCGAAGACCAGTGAACTGATCTGGTAGCCGATAGCGCGAATGACAGCATCGACATCGCCGATTTGCGAGCCATCTACCTTGACAACCCGGATACCAAGCGCGAATTTACCGGGCGTCTGCCCGTTACGGCGTGTCCAGAAATACCAGTTATAACCGATGGGCACCGCCAAAGCGGCGAACTGAATCAGGAACTCGGCGGCGTTTCCCCACACCAGTCCCACGAGCACGATCGCCAAAACAAGGGCTACAGCCTGCAGGAAGCCGTCAATTATGAGGGCTAAAAAGCGCGGGGAAAGTCCAGCCAACTCTAGATGCTCGCTTGTTACGCTCTCGCCTATCTTCGGTTTCTCATCCATGAACAGCTATTCTCCCTACTCAGCCGATTGGCTTTGCCTTCGCCATGAAATGGCGACTCGCTTCAAGTGTACTATCAAGTTGCACGGTCGGTCAAACGCAGTTGAGGCAAGGCGCCAGCTTAATCGTTCAATTGGTACAGAATCGCCGGGTTTGGCTCCGCCTCAAATTCTCTCAAGTTTGCGATCGTCAAATGCCCATGCTGGTAGAGGTACTCGACATGCGCGCCGGCTTCCTCAATAGCCAGCAAGATATGATAACCCTCAACATCAGGGTACATCACTTTTGAGATTTGGCTGGTGGTCATAGGCGAGCCATGATCGCGCATGATGTTGCGTATGCGGTCCAGCTTGCGATTATGGCTGGCTCTAATCGCATGAATGCGCCCATGAAGATCGTGAATCGCCTCCTCGTGGCTGCCCAGGGCGAGACGGATGCCCTGGACATGCAATAGCTTGCGCAGCGAATCGGCATAATGATCAAGCCCCATATAGTGGGTGATGCTCTCAGGCGACTGGTGGGGCGTTGTACGCGAGAGCACATGGTCGGCACTAAGCAATATATCGCCCAGGCGAATACAGACCTGTCCCGGGCAATGCCCCGGCGTGTGGATGAATTCCATGCCGTCGATTTTCTGTTCATCGGCGATGCTGAAATCGACAGTGATCGATGTGACATGCTGCTTGGCAAAACCATACATGGAGAAAAGCATCTCGCGAAGCGATGGCGGAATGCCTGCGCGATCAAAGAATATGCCGAGGGCTTTGGTCGCTACAATCACGCGCTCTTCATAATTGGTTAATACGCGCCGATCCAACTCATGAATGCCGACAGCAGCATCAGTTTGCGACTTAACAAATGTCAAGCCACCGAAATGGTCGATGTGCCCGTGAGTGATAATAATGCGTTCAATATCTCGCAGCATAAATGACGGGCCGAAACGCGCGCCGATCTGCTTGAAACCGGCAATCAGGTCGTCATTGCTGCGCCCGATGCCCGAGCCGGTATCGACCAGTGTAAGGGGTCCGGCGCCGTCCAAAACAAAGGCATGGCCCGTAAAGTTATTGGGGAAGAGAACAAGCGGCAGACGGTAGATGTCGACTCCGGTGCTGCTGGTGAAGCGTTCTACTGGTGGCAAGAGATTCATGGATTCAGTCTTCCGGAGACTACGGTCAGCCCCAAACAGCGCGGACGAAAGCGGCAGAACATTTGACTTTCATTGTAGCAGATCAGCAACAGGTGAAGGACTGTCGCCAAGAATGCTATAGGCAATAAAAGCACAGTAAGCGAGGAGGAAGAGCGCCGAAGGCTTTCGACCCAGCCGCTGCTTACGCATGAAAGGAATCAGCAGAGCCGCGAAGGCGATCATGACAATGAACTCAAACTGCACGTCGGCTCGAGCGACCGGGATAGGCCGCAAGAAGGCAGTTGCGCCTAATATGAGCAAAAGGTTGGCGATATTGGAGCCGACGACATTGCCGATTGCCAGGTCAGTTTCCTTGTGCCAGGCGGCCGAAATTGAGGCGGCGAGTTCGGGCAGCGATGTGCCGAATGCGACTAATGTTATCGCGATGATTAACTCGCTGATGCCGACCGCACGGGCGAGAAGCACCGCGCTTTCGACCATCAGGCGCGAGCCCAGCAGCAGAGCGATGATCCCGGCGATCAAGTAGGCGACTTCCCTCCCGCGCGCGAGCCCGGCTTCCGGCGCGTCATCAAGGTCAGATAGCAGGCGCTCGCGAGTGTCTGATTCCCGCTTGGCCAGGACGTAGAAAATTGCATTAAAGCCGAGAAAGGCAATGAGAAGCATCAGGCCGTCCGCGCGCCCAATTTGCCCGTCGAGTGTGAGGGCATAGGTGAAGACCGAAACAAGGATCATGATAGGTATCTCACGGCGGAGCAGGATCGCTTTGACGCTCAGAGGGGTGATTAGCCCGGTGAAGCCCAAAATCAGCCCGATGTTGGCGATGTTTGAGCCGATGACGTTACCGATCGCGAGATCGCTCTTTCCGCTAAAAGCCGCTTGCAAGCTAACGAGCAATTCCGGCATTGAGGTGCCGAGAGCGACAAAGGTCAGGGCGATGATGAGCACAGAGACGCCGAGAGAAAGCGCCAAATTGGAGGCGCCGCGCACGAGCCAATTGCCGCCATAGAATAGCGCGACTAGTCCCACAATAAGCAATATGACTTGAGAGAGCACGGATGGAGATCCCTAGATTTAAGAGTAAAGCATTATTCGCGCCAACCGCAAAGCGAGCTTCATCTGCCTAAGGCGCTCAGGCATAGATGACGTGCTGCAGCAGGAAGCGTTCGATTTTGTCATAATAGGTCTCGATAGTTTCCGGGTTGCGCCAACCATGTCCCTCGCCTTCGAAGAGATGGTATTCGTGGGGAATACCGCGGCGTTTCAGGGAAGCGACGATGCTATCGGACTGATCTTGCGGCACGACTACATCATCGGTACCTTGAAAGACGATGATAGGATCAACGATCTTGTCCGCGTGAAATAGTGGCGAGCGGGCGCGATAAAGATCGGCGGCTTCCGGCAGTTCGCCAAGCAACCAAAAAGTATAACGCTCTTCGAATTTGTGGGTGTCCATAAGCAAGCCGAATTGATTGGAGACGCCGTAGGAGCAGACGCCAGCGCGATAGAAGCCCGGATAGTCGACCAGGGATTGCAGGACAGTGAAACCGCCAGCGCTGCCGCCCATGATTACCGCTTTGCCGGCGTCGATCAATCCTTCGCTTGCCAAGTGATTGACACCAGCGATGGAATCTGTCACATCGTACAAGCCCCAGTTGCCGCGGTGCATTTCCATGTAGGCTTTGCCGTAACCAGTGCTACCACGATGGTTGACTTGCAGCACGGCATAGCCTCGGGTCGTAAAAAACTGCACTTCACTGGCAAATCCGGCAAAACGCTGCGATGTGGGACCACCATGTACATTGACAATCAGGGGTGGCTTGCCCGCTGGCATCTCGTCTTTTAAGACAGGTGGATAGAACAAGCCATGAGCGATGCCGCCATCAGCGCAGGACCAGGTAATCGCGTCAGCCACGGACAATTGGTCTGCCTGCAAGTTCTCCGCACCGCGCCGCCGGTGAATAAAGACTTGGCCGCCGCTGGTTAGTGAGAGCACACGGGGTGGAATCAGCGAAGATGAGGCGATGACAGCGATAGCATCGCTACTGCTGGAGATGGAGGTTTGCTCGAGCTGAGTGTAAGTCTCCAAGCCGGGAATCGTCTCGTTTTCCCCTGTGTTCAAGTTGTAGCGCTTCAGAATCACGAAGCCACGAGAATTTTCGAGATAGGCGATTGAGCGACAATCGCCGCTCCAGCCATAAGCGCGCAAGCCCTGCACCCAGGCGGGTATGCCATGCTCCGCGTCATTCGCGGTCAATTGACGGTGTTCGGATTTCTCAAGGTCATAGATATAGAGTTGTCCCCAGCCAGTGGCATCGCTCACATAGGAGAGATAGCGGCCATCGGGAGAAAATCCAGGTTGAAATATGGCGGTTTCCCGGTCGCCGATAATCGTCACGATGTCGCCAGCATATGGTAAGCGAGAGCCGTCATTTTTGAGCTTGAGCAAGCGCAGTTCACTACCGTTCCAGGGCATCTGCGGATGATTCCAAGCAATGTAGGCGATATATTCACCGGAGGGGTGCCAGGTTGGCTGCATGACAAAGTCAGTGCCATAAGCCAGTTTACGCGGGAACTCTTCTCCGTTGGCATCAACAAGGGAAACTCCATCGACATGCTCGTAGCTGTGAACAAAGGCGACCCAGTTTCCGTCGGGCGAGACCGCGGGCGATGCATAGCTGCCGAAAGCCGGCGTGATCGGCTGGGCGTCGCCGCCCGCGAGCGGCTGACTATACAGTCTGCCGTTGGCAGCAAAAAAGGCTCTGCCAGCGCCTAGCGTGAATGCCCCACCGCCGTAGCCGACGCGTCCGGATACGTTTAGCCGTCGGTCCGTGAGATCGCGCGGGGCTTGGGCGCCTGTTTGCGCCATCAGCAGGCCTGTCTTCCCCCGGCTCTCCCACCAGACAAGAGTATCTCCGCTCATGCTCCACTGGACATCTCGCAAACTGACGCCGCTGGCAATTGAAGCGCCGTCTATTGGGCTCTTCCAGGTGCCAAAAGGTTTGCTCATAGCGCTTACCTTAACTAGGATGACGAATGGCTACCGATTTTACTCGCAGGGCTGTAAAACAAAATGCCCACTTTTATGCGCGTTCAAAGGGAGATTCACGCGCAGCAGATGAAGGTACATGAACCACAGGTCAACGCGATTCGCGAAGGCTGAAGATCCTTGGTTCAAGCCGAGATCGGTCGGTAGTTAGTATCAATCGTGGCAATATACTCTTTCGCATAGCGAGCCAGGTCACTCTCCGGAGCGAATTCGTCAGAGATAATTTCGACCATCGTGCCTTTTTCCGCCCATTCAAAAAGTTCACGCGCCTTTCCATCCACGGACATGATGCAGCCGAAGGTCGTCGGTTCGTACACGCCGCCGCCGCCCAGGTAATAGCCGTTTGGGAGAAGCACAGCGCCATGAAAGCCGTTCATCAAGCCAGGCACAACTTCATAGATGCCCATGAACCAAGCCATTTCCCATTGGTTGCAATTTGTTCCTGCTTCGTTGCAAAGGGCGAAGCTGCCGCCAAAAGCCTTCTCGTTATGTGTCAGGATTTGGAAGATACCGGGATAGGTTGGCGCTTCTTCGCGTCCGGAGGAAATGCCCCAATCAAACAGGAGTTCACCATTTTCGAAACCGACAAGCCACTGAGCATCGAGGTCGACGATGATTCGTTTGTTGGACATTGGATCCTCGGGAATCATGGCATCTCGGGATGGGATTTGAATTCTCTGGCCGACGACTAGGCTGTTCCAGTTTACGGTAGGATTTGCATCGCGAATGAGTTCATAAGGAATACCGCGCTTGCGGCCAATGCGGTATCCGGTGTCCTGGCGAACGATTTCATACTCTTCGGGCAGGTAATTGAGACGCAAGGTGACATCGGACTCGCCACGAATCAGCGTCTCTTGCAGTTTATCGGCGGCGAGCAATTTGTCGATGTAGCGCCCTCCGCGAACCAGCTTCTCGTTTTCGGCCGCGATAAATTCGCCAAAAGCCTCCGCCCGGACCGCTAGCCCATTGATACCTGCGATTAACCATTCGGCAGCCAGTTGCTGGTCAACATTGTAGGTTATCATTTCATTCTTGAAGGGATCGTAAGCCCGCAAGCGGATCCCGTCTCCAAGAAAAGCCCAGGCCGCATCCAGGAAAGGTGAGCTATCGGCCACTGTTGGGTTAAGCGGAATCGTCTGAAGCTCGAAGTAGCCTTCCGATACCACCGCCGCAGCACGGGCTTTCAACTGATCCAGACTGGCTTTTATGTCCAAGTGGCGGCCGCGGCGCCCGGGCACGGTTACCAATCGGCCGCCTGACCACTTGTAGCCGGCTTCATATTGCTGAACGTAAATGGATTCCGTCAGGTCGAGAAGCAAGGTCTGCGCGCGGCTGTGCGCTACAGCGACGACCGGCTCGATGTTGTAGCCAAATGGAATCCCGGCCAAACCGGCGGCTTTGGCCTCTGCAGCCATTGCGGCAGCATCGACTGAAAGACCCAGTTCATCGGGGCTCACCAGATCGACGCGCTCGCCATCAACCACGATCTCTATAGAGAGATTGGAGTTCCAGTAGTCAAGTATTTCAGCCTCGGCCGCGGCGGGCGCCAACTCGCCAATCGGCAGTCCCATTGCATAAACATTGGGGAAAATGCGATCTGAAAGCACATAGCTGCCGATGAAGAATAATATTACCGCTATGGTGACCAAAGCCGTCAACTTGGCGACTGGGGAACGGCTGGAGAAAAGCCAGGCCAAAGCGCGGTGCACGACTTTGTTCTCATCGTAAGAGGGGAAGCGCTTGCGAAAGAAGGCGTGGTCGTTGCCGCTGTTTAATTTGCCTTCCATCATAGCGAGCCGCCGTTGCTGCCGCGCAAGATTTCGGTCGCGGGCACGTTTCGCTTTTCGTTTTCGCGGTCTGCTGATATTTTCTGTCATGGAAAATTTTTTCCTAGCCAACCGGCAACACACTGTGACTACATTGTATTCACACTTAGGAAACGAGCAAATTGCTCACCATGCCACCACCTTTCTCATGCGACGATGGATTGCAAAGTCTTAGAAAAGTGTCAAAAATCTGGCGCGAGGCGAACTCTGATACCATTTTTGCGCGTCTATATGTAGAGTAGAGTATGGGAAACAGGATCAGTATGGTACGCGATTCCTGGCAGGCACCTTTGGAAACCGTATTCCGTTCAGCCGTACATGTTAGCCCCTGTCTAACAATGCACGAGGCGCGCGAGACAAGGAACTGAATTGATGACCTATTGGGAAGTGATGTTTGAAGAGCTAGCGAAGCCGCCGACGAAGATCAACGTCGCACTCAGTGATGAGTTGGAAGACGAGGGTACGGCGATTGACTTGCCTGAAGAATTGCCGATTTTGCCATTGCGTGGTCTGGTCGTCTACCCGCAGACCGCGATTCCGCTCACGGTTGGTCAGGAACGCAGTATTCAGTTGGTGGACGATGTTGTGGCAGGCGATCGGCTGGTGGGCTTGGTCGCGTCCAAGGATCCCAGCTTGGGAACCCCTGGACCGGATCAAGTGCAGATGGTGGGAACGCTCGCGGCGATACATCGGCTCTTCCGCACGGCGGACGGCACTGTTCGTTTGCTGATACAGGGTCTCCAGCGTATCAGGATTGAGGAATTCGTGGAGACGGCGCCGTATCTCAAGGCGCGTGTCACGCGGATCCCGGAAGACGAGGTTGTATTTGCCGATGAGATTGAAATGGAAGCGATGGTCCGCAGTGTGGTCGATCGCTTCAGCGCCCTGGCCGAGTTAGTGCCGAGCATCCCGCAAGAACTGGTCAGCAATGCTTTGAACGTCGAGGACCCGCTGCAACTAGTTTATTCCATCGCGACCTACGTCCGCATTGATCTTGAAGATGCGCAGTTTTTGCTGGAGATGGACAGTGTAGGCGACAAGATTCGTCACCTGCTTAAACTGCTCAGCAAAGAATATGACGTCATGTCGCTGGGACGCAAGATTCAGGAAGACGCGCAGCATGAGATGGAGAAAACTCAGCGCGATTACTTCCTGCGTGAACAGATGAAAGCTATTCAGCGGGAATTGGAGGAAGACGAAGATCAGCACGAAATTGAGAAATTTCGCAAGTTGATAGAAGAAGCCAACATGCCGGAGGAGGCCCGGCGAGAAGCGGAGCGCGAATTAAACCGCCTGTCAAAGTTGTCGGTGGCGGCTGCTGAGTACGGCGTGATCCGAACCTATCTTGATTGGATCTGCAGTTTGCCTTGGGACAAGCGGACCGAAGACAAGCTGGATATTAGACACGCGCGGGATATCCTCGATGAGGATCATTACGGTTTGAAAGATGTCAAGGAGCGCATATTGGAATTCCTTGCCGTGCGGAAACTGCGCGCCGAGCGCTCAGGCGACTTCACCGATGGCGATCAGTTTGACCCGGTACGGCGGGACCGCGCTGGGGCGATATTGCTATTTGTTGGTCCGCCTGGCGTGGGCAAGACATCGTTGGGCGCCTCCATCGCACGAGCTATGGGGCGTGAGTTCATTCGGATGAGTTTGGGCGGAATCCGCGACGAGGCGGAGATTCGGGGTTTTCGCCGAACTTACATTGGCGCGATGCCGGGGCGGATAATCCAAGCGATTCGCCGAGCCAAGTCGCGCAATCCGTTGATCATGTTGGACGAAATCGACAAGCTCGGGCGAGACTTCCGCGGTGACCCGGGCTCGGCGCTGCTAGAAGTGCTTGACCCGGAACAGAATGCCGAATTCCGCGATCATTATTTGGATGTGGCATTTAACCTCAGTGACGTGATGTTCATCACCACCGCCAACTCGCTCGATACCATTCCCGGTCCCTTGCGCGACCGCATGGAGATAATCCAACTGAGCGGTTATACCGAGATGGAAAAACGAGCCATCGCCGCCCAGTATCTCGTGCCACGGCAGAGACGGGAGAACGGCTTGCATACGGAAGAGTTGGAATTTACCGATGAGGCTTTGCTACAGATTATCCGAGATTACACACGCGAGGCCGGCGTCCGCAATTTGGAACGCGAGATCGGCAAGGCGGCTCGCAAGGTTGTGACGCGGATCGCGGAGGGTAGGGCCGACAGCGTGTCTCTTACCGTCGACGAGGTCAAGGAACTGCTTGGCAACGCGCGCTACGGATACCGCAGCGAGTTGAAAGAACGCACGGAGATTCCGGGCGTCGCGACCGGGTTGGCTTGGACGCCGGTTGGCGGCGATGCGCTGTTCATCGAAGCCACAAAGATGAGAGGGGGCAAGGGCTTCGAATACACTGGTCAACTGGGTGAAGTGATGCAAGAAAGCGCGAAGATCGCTTACAGTTTTGCACGCTCTCGAGCGGAACAGTTAGGCGTCGATCCGGCTTTCTATGATGAATACGATATCCACCTGCATGTACCATCTGGCGCAGTGCCGAAGGACGGACCCAGCGCGGGCGTGACGATGGCAACCGCACTGGCTTCTTTATTGACTGATAGAACGGCCAAAAGCAACATCGCGATGACAGGAGAATTGACCCTTAGCGGGCAAGTATTGGCTGTCGGCGGCATCAAAGACAAGGTGCTGGCAGCTCATCGTTTGGGCGCGGATACGGTTATCCTGCCGCGGAAGAATGAAAATGATCTAGACGATGTGCCTGACGATGTCCGCGCGGAGTTGAGCTTTGTTCTGGTGGAGCATTTGGACGAGGTTCTTGATATCGCGCTTGCCGATGCCCCCAGAGCGGCAGAGCCGTTTTAGCCAGTCGCAAGGGGCGACCATTCAAAGGAGGACCGGAGATGCCCCGAATAGACTTGGCAACTGGCGCCAGTCTTCATTACGAAGACATGAGGCCGGCTAGCGATCAAGTCCCCGTGATTCTCGTACACGGGATGTTGGGCACGGCGCGCGGGCACTTGGGTCATGTAATGGATTGGCTTCATGGGAAGGGATTCCGAGTCATCGGTTTGACGCTGCGCGGATATGGCGAATCGCTGCCCAAGCCGCGGGACTTCCCAAAAGACTTCTATCAGCGCGATTGTGACGACCTGCTGGCTTTCATGGATGCGCTCGGCATTAAGGGCGCGCACTTGATCGGTTATTCCGATGGAGGCGAAGTGGCGCTAATCGCCGCGGGAAAGTACAGCGCGCGTATCGCCTCCTGTATTGCTATCGGCGCAATCGGCAATTTCGGACCAGAGTTGCGGTCAGTCTTTCAACGGATGTACCCGGGCGATTGGATCAGCGACGAAGAAAAGCGCGTCCATGGATTTTCCGATGCGGCCAGATTCACGGTCGAGTGGGTGCGAGCAATGACAAGAATGATCGACGCCGGTGGAGATGTCAGCCTTGGTTTGGCGCATCAAATCGTATGTCCGCTGATTATCACGCTGGGGCGAAGCGACAAACTGAATCCGCCGCAATATGGCGAGCGCTTCGTGAATCGCGTGCAGAACGGACGGCTTGCGCTCTTTGATTGCGGCCATGCGGTGCACGATGAAGCGCGGGAAGAGTTTTATCAGATGGCGCTGCATCATCTCATTGCGGCGAGCGAAGCATGATGCCCGGCTTTTGGCGTAGAGACAAGGTTTGGCGGAGCCTGCTAATTCTGGCCGGCGTCGGCATTCTGCTCTGGTCGGGCCTGGAGGATAAAGACGCCAGTGGAGCGGCCGCTTTCGGTCTGATCACCGCTGTTCCCTTGACGATGTTGCTGCTTAGGTCGAGGTCCCCCGTGAAAATCAATGTACTTGTCAACTCTAGTCTCGCGGGCTCGTTGATCGGCGCCTTAGCGAGTGTCATCGCCGCGGCGTTGATGCTTTTCAAAGACCTGCGGCATGCCCACCCCTTCCCCGATTTTCCTCCGATGATGATTTTGGGCATGCTGGAACGCTTGCCGCATTGGACGGTGGCCGGCGCCTTGGTCGGTATTGGCGTCGGGCTATTGCGCTATTTATTGACGGATAGACAAAAGAAGCAAGTATGAGACTGTATGGCCGCAATGCGGTACAATGGACGGATGACCTGATCACTTGACACGCTAAGGTTCGGTTACGAATGACATCCTATATCCTCGCTCTTGATCAAGGCACAACGTCCTCGCGCGCCATCCTGTTTGATCATGACGGTAACGTCGTACGAAGTTCGCAACTGGAGTTCCGGCAGATTTATCCTCAGCCGGGTTGGGTCGAACATGACCCGGGGGATATCTGGACATCGCAACTGCACGTGGCGCAGGCTATCGTTGATAATCCGCGAGACATCGCTGCCATCGGCATAAGCAATCAGCGCGAAACCACGGTGATCTGGGACAGATCGACCGGCGAGCCAATCCATAATGCCATCGTCTGGCAGGATCGGCGAACGGCCGCATTTTGCGATGCGTTAAAGGCGGAGGGATTTGACCAAACTATCTTGCAGAAAACGGGCTTGGTTACCGATGCCTATTTTTCCGGGACCAAGGTCGCCTGGCTCTTGGAGAATGTGGACGGCGCGCGGGAAAGAGCGGAAGCTGGCGAACTTGCATTCGGCACCATTGACAGCTTTCTAGTTTGGAAATTGACAGCCGGCAAGTTGCATATCACCGATGTCAGCAACGCCGCGCGTACGATGCTCTTCGACATTCACGAAGGCGATTGGTCGGATGCGATACTTAAGCGGTTGAACATACCGCGGGCCATCTTGCCCGAGGTTCGCTCTTGCAGTGAGGTGTACGGCGAGAGCGATGCAGCGCTATTGGAGGCAGCAATACCAATTGCCGGCATGGCCGGCGACCAGCAGGCGGCGACTTTCGGGCAGGCGGCTTATCAGGCCGGTATGGCGAAGAATACTTATGGCACCGGCTGTTTCATGCTGATGAACACCGGCGATAGACCGCAGAGCTCGGAGAACAATCTTCTAACAACCATCGCTTGGCAAGTAAGCGATGATGCAATGCAATATGCATTGGAGGGCAGCATTTTCATGGCCGGCGCCGCTGTTCAGTGGCTGCGCGATGAAATGAAACTGCTCGATGACGCGGCCGAAAGCGAAGCGCTGGCAGAGGGCATTGCCAGCACGGACGGCGTTTATGTCGTACCGGCTTTTGTCGGCTTGGGCGCGCCTTATTGGGATCAGTATGCGCGCGGTACGATCGTCGGCTTGACCCGCGGTAGCGGACGCGCACAGATCGTCCGCGCGACCCTAGAATCCATCGCCTACCAAACTCGCGATGTTGTCGCTGCTATGTCGGCGGATTCGGGCTTGCAGTTGGAGACCCTACGCGTTGATGGAGGCGCTGTCGCAAACAACTTCTTGATGCAGTTTCAAGCCGATATCCTGGGTGTGCCGGTCCAGCGGCCGGCGGTGACGGAGACGACTGCCCTTGGCGCGGCTTATCTTGCCGGACTGGCGACTGGCTTCTGGGGTTCGCAGGAAGAAATCGCGGTCCAATGGCAAGTAGAGCGAAGTTTTGAACCGGTCATGTCAAGGGATGAGCGCGAGGGCTTGTACGCTGGCTGGCAGAAAGCAGTCGAGCGGGCGCGCAACTGGGCGGAGAGCTAAGCTGCGCTACCCTACCCCGATTGGGAATTCCGCTATACTTGTGTCACCTGTACTGCCTGGATTTCAGCGATGCTCAAGTTTGTCATTCGCAGATTGACATTTTCCATCCCGGTATTGGTCGGGATCTTAATTGTCACTTTCACACTGGCGCGGGCGATACCCGGCGATCCTTGCCTCGCTGTGCTAGGCGAGCGCGCTACACCGGAAATCTGCGACGCCTTCTTTCGGCGCAATGGACTGAATGAACCCCTGCCCGTGCAACTGCTGATTTATATGCGGAATTTCGCCCAGGGCGACCTCGGAGATTCGCTGCGGTTTCACAGGCCGGTGATGGAACTGCTGGTGGAGCGCCTGCCGACGACGGTCGAACTCGGTATCTTCGCCCTGCTGTTCGCGATAAGCGTTGGTGTGCCATTAGGGGTACTCAGCGCCTATCGCCACAAGTCGGCTTTGGATGTCGGCACGATGATCGGCGCAAATATCGGCGTTTCTATGCCGGTGTTTTGGCTGGGTTTGATGCTGGCTTATTTATTCGCTGTGCTGCTTAAGGATACGCCATTTGCGCTGCCGCCCTCTGGCAGGCTGACGCCAGGCGCCTCGCCGGAACCGTTTTATCTGGTTCATGGATTGGTGACTGAAGAGGCGGAACCGCTAGGCATATTGATATTTCTTGCGCGTATCAACACGCTGAATGCCGTGCTGACACTAAATGGCGAATTGCTGGTCGATGCGCTGCGGCATTTGATTTTGCCGGCTGTCGCCGTTGGGACTATTCCGCTCGCTATCATCGCGCGGATGAGCCGCTCAAGCGTGCTGGAGGTGCTGAACCAAGATTATGTGCGGACGGCGCGGGCGAAGGGTTTGCGCGAGCGGGTAGTTATTGGCAAGCACGCTTTGAAGAACGCTATGTTGCCAGTCATCACGGTTATCGGCTTGAACTTTGGCCTAGTGATCAGCGGCGCCGTTCTGACGGAAACGATTTTCAGCTTGACTGGCGTCGGTCGGACCTTGGTCGACAGCATCACTTCGCGCGATTATACACTGGTACAGGGCTTTACTGTGGTGATCGCGGCCGGATTTGTGCTTATCAACATGGTAGTTGATATTCTCTACGGCTACCTCGACCCACGAATCCGCTTCAACTAACGCGGCGCGCGAGGCAAGCTTATGACATCGACAGCACCAGCCGCCCTCCAACCCGAGGCAAGCTACCGCTCTCCAAACTTGTGGTTGGAAGCGCTGCGGAATCTGCGGCACAGCCCGTCGGCATTGCTTGGCATGATTATCATCGGAGCGCTTGTCATCATCGCTGTAGCGGCGCCGGTCTTCGCCACACATGATCCGATCAAGACGATGATCGGCGTACCGGGCGAGACGGGCAGATTGCCGAGCAAGCCGCCCTGCATACCCATCCTGGGCTGCGAAGATCCGCAACATATTTTGGGCTTGGATCTTAACGCTCGCGATCTCTACAGCCGCGTCATTTATGGAACGCGGACTTCGCTTTCGGTCGGTGTCATCACGATCAGCCTGTCGATCGTCGTTGGCACAGCGTTGGGAGTGGCAGCTGGTTATGCCGGCGGAACCGTTGACAATGTGATCATGCGGCTGATGGACGTGGTCTTGGCCTTTCCGGCGCTGCTGCTGGCGATATCCATCGTCACGATTCTGGGCCCGGGTTTGACCAACGCCTTGCTCGGCATCACCATCACGTTCATCCCGCAGTATGCGCGGCTCGCGCGCGCGAGCGTCCTTTCGATCAAGGAGCAGGAATTCGTGGTCGCCGAGCGGGCGCTCGGCGCGAATCCGCTACGTATCGTGCTGGCGCATATCCTGCCAAACGCCATTACGCCAATCATCGTGCAGGGGACGCTAGGCATCGGGACAGCGATTCTGGACGCGGCGGCGCTTTCCTTTCTGGGCTTAGGCGCGCAGCCACCGACGCCGGAATGGGGGCAGATTCTCAGCGAGTCGCGGAATTACCTTTTCACGTCGCCACATTTGGTCTTCTTCCCGGGCATCGCCATCATGATTACCGTATTGGGCTTCAACCTGTTGGGCGACGGCATGCGGGACGCGCTGGATCCGAGGCTGAATCGGGATTAGCCTCCAAGCCAAATCCGCGCCCGCGAAGAGCTGTTGTGCTGGTTAGAGTTTTGCGGAAGCGAGATTAGCGATTTGCGGGCGACTCACAGAGTCGCTCCTACATGGATTTGGTGGTGACGGGCGGGCGACCCAAGGGCCGCCCTTACAATGTACGGTTTATTCGGCTAGCACTGATCGGCATTGATGAACTGCTGGAAGATGGATCTGTAGATCGCGAAACCTTCGCCACGGCCAGTATGGTTGGGGCTGGCGCAATCGGCGGAAGCCTGCCAGGAAGCGACTACATCGTTGGCGTCCAGGCTAGAGCCGTCATGGAAGAGGACGCCTTCGCGCAGGTTGAACGTCCAGGTCAAGCCGTCGTCGGAGACATCCCAGGTTTGCGCCAGGCCCGGGATAACGGCGACGCCACCCTTCTCGAAGTCAAGCAGTGACTCTTGGACCTGGTGGCAGGCACGGAAAGTTTCGCCATCCCAGGTGTCGTTGCAGTAGAGTGAGATGGGCTCAGCGTTCTGCATGTAGATAATGTTATCGTCGTCCGGATCTTCGAGACGGGAAAATTCTTCCGTGCCATCGAGGACACCGGGGTGGACGCCGATGATATCGGCTTGCCAGACATCGGCCGACCCGGCGTGGCCGAAGGGCACCCAAGGCACAGCTGACGACATACCTTCAGCGACTTGCTGGAAGAATGCCATGCGCGCTTCGGGATCGAGGACTTGGCCAGCTGAGATCAGTGGCTCGTAGACTTCCGGATAGGGCTCGCCCATCTGCGCCATGTTGGGCCCGTGGCAGCAGGTCAAGAAGTTTGAGGCATCTGGGAAGTCAGCATGCCAGCCGAGTATATGCAGCGGCTCGTTGCCGGATAGCGCCGAGGCGATAAAGGCACCGGATTCGACGACCTGAACATCAGCATTGATCCCGATATCAGCTAATTGCGCCGCGACATCGTTGGCGATGATGCCGGGGTTGGGCAGATAGCCGCGCACGACATCGCGCCAGGTCAAAGTCAGGGCGCGTGATTCGCCGGTGCGGGAATCGACAAGGGAATCCAGCGGCAGCGAGAAGCCGAGATCGGCTGCAGCTTCTTCCAGCAGCGCTTTGGCGGCATCTTGATCGAAGCCGGGCACACCGCCTTCGCCGATATGGCCGAAGACGGCCGGCGGCACAAAGTCAGGCGTCAGGGGCGAGCCGGGCGGGAAGAAGTTATCGACGATGCGTTGACGGTCGATACCCATGGCGATGGCTTTGCGGACGCGGATATCGTTGAGCGGTTCAAAGAAGTTGCTCATGGCGACATACACGCCGGTCAAGGGCGGGATGTCGATGAGGTTGAAGTTAGGGTCGGCACGGAAGACGGGGATATCGTCGGGGTTGGCGAATTTCATGCCGTCGATAGTGCCAGCGCGCAATTCAGTGGCGCGAGCGGCCGCTTCCGAATTCCAGCGCAGGATAACTGTATCTTCGATCGAGGGCTCGCCCCAGTAGTCATCGAAGCGTTCGAAGACGATCTCATTACCCTGGTCCCAGTTGACCAGTTTCAGGGGACCTGTGCCGATTGCTGTGGTCAGGATATCGCCAGTTCCTCCGGTGGCATCCAGCCATTCGCGAGGGTGGATGGACAGGCCGAGACTGGCCATTTCCTGGTCGAAGATCGCATCCGGGTTGCAGAGCGTTATACGAACGGTGAGCGAGTCGAGCGCTTCGACCGACTTGAGGTTTCCACCGTAGTCGCAGTCCTCCGCCGCGAAGCTCAACAATTCATCCTGACTGGCGGCCGGTGCGATAACCAGACCCAGCGCCAGTACGAGCAAAACAAGACCGGGTAATAGACGATGAAGCGTTTTCATTTGGTTTCCTCCAGACTTATCGATAAGAGGTTGTGCAATTGCTTACCTTTCGGTGAACAGACAAGGCAGATTGTAATGCAAATGCGCACGATTCACCAGAAGGCCGGTCAGGACGAGCTATGTTTACGGTCCGCAAACGTGTCGCCGGTCTGCCTTGCAGCGTGTACTTCGGGTTGTGTATCGCTCAGCCGCGCTGCACTGGCAACATCATCTTGATACAGTTGCTGGTTTAGCTGGCTGGCGATATAGCTGGCGTAGTCCTCGGTGAGGTCTCCGCTGATCAGCTTGCGGCCGCCGTCTATGTATTGCGCCCAAACATGATAGCGCGGGGTATCATAACCTTCCCGCCGGGATGCTGCGGTTTCTTCGGCGCTGCAGGACTCGATGCCATCCAGGGTGATCTGCCGCGCTTGCGTTATGGCTGGCAAGGGGCGGCGAGCAATGTGAATCGCATGCTCGTCCAGCCAGATATGGGTTTGGTTGTAAGTGATCGTCGCCAGCGAGTAAAGCGCCGCAAGCGCCATCAGCGCAAAGACCAAGGGCAAGAATATTGGCACTTCTCCTGCAATGTAGAGGCCTATCATCATCAGCGTGACCAGGCTGAAAACGCCACTGAGAATAGCGCTGGCGCTGAAGTTCTCACTTTTATCCAGGCGAAAATTGGTGCGGAAAGCGAGGTGGAGCGGGTCGTCTGCCAATATACGGAGCCCAGGCGGACGCTTGACCTTGCGGCGTTTGGATTTTGCTCGCTGGAGGTTGATGTCAAAGACGCTACTGCAAGCATCACAAAGGGCGACCATCTGCTGAATATTGATCTGTTCAGCCTTCACAGGTTGATCACACTGCGGGCATTGTAGCTGCATGGGGCGCCTCATTTCGTTATTCAGCCTAGCCAATATAGCCTGGCGGGAGCAGGTGGTGAAGCAACTCAGAACAGCCACTCATTGAGGCAGGCGGCGCAGAGGTAGACGGCAGATAATCAAATGACAATGTGTCGGATTCTTTGCTAGAACTCAAATTCGTCGAAATCGCGGCAGAGGTGGATGGGACCGTCGTATACTTCAGCCGCCTCTTGCACGAGCGGTTCCGGGTCCTGATTCCAGACTTGGTAGTGGATCAGGCGCAGTTCCTTGGCGCCGGCTTTGGTCGCCGCTTCGCCCGCCATGCGCGCTGTGCTATGACCCGGCGGCGGACCGCCAGCCTCATGGATGAAGATGTGTGCGTCCTTGCCGATTTTCAGGGCATTGGGACAAGGCTCGGTATCACAGCTGTAAGCAAGCACTTTGCCATTGTGCTTGTTGGTGATGCGCATACCGATTGTAGGAATAAAATGCACGACGGGAAAAGAGTGGATGGCAAAATCCCTATTTTCAAATAGCAATGTATTGTCCTGCAAGCCGATGCGGGAAAAGGACACCGGGAAAAAATTGGGCCAGAATTCCCAGCCATACATTTCCATCGTCTCTTCAACACGATTGATGCAATGAGGAATGCCATAGAAGCGCATCGGGGTCTTGCGCCCCATCTGCCACATGTGCATCAACATATTCGGCACACCGGCGACATGATCGGAATGGAAATGCGTCAGAATGATGTCTTGCAACTGCCGGTCATCAATGCCGAGACTTTTGATCTTGTCCAATGGATTTGAACCAGCGTCGACGAGGACCGGTGTGTCTTCTTCTCCGATCAGCAGAAAATGCGTATAGTCGTGTTGGGCGCTGTTGACCGCACCGGCTGTTCCCAATATAACGACGCGCGCCATTTGTTCGCCTTTGTTCCGCCCGGCAGGCATGTTGCAAGTATAACAGAATTGAACAGCGCTAACTTCGCTCCACTGACGATACCATAATTCGGCGGATACCGAAATCATTTTAACGCGAGTCGAACCTAGCGTGGCAGGCAGCCGTACAATCCGGACAGCCGTCTATGAGGAGTTACACGCGGGCAGTGCAGTGCATGTCGCCAGGGCATTTGCAGCGTGATTGTATCGTACGGAGTTTGGCGAAGCCCCTAGCATACTGAGGCACAGTCAGCCTAGGCGTCCGCTTCTTGACCTTGCGCCGCTTCGGCAAGCACGATATTGCGGTTTTGGCGCCGTCGAAAGAGTATGCCGGTGGAGACAAGAAATGCGATGAGTGTGACCGCCTGTGAACTGTTGATGCCAGAAAAGCCAATTTCCGCGACTTCGACGCGCAAGAATTCAAGCAGGAAGCGAACGAAAGAGTATTGGGCGACATAGAGCAAAAACATATCTCCGCTGACCAAACGGTCGCGATACTGATGGTATATGCGCCAGAGGACATAGAAAGCAACAAGGCTCCATAAGGCTTCATAAGCCCAAATCGGGTGAAACAGCGTATCAAGGGGAAAATCGATCAGGCTCTCGTAGGGAGCTACACGCGCGTCGCGCGGGATCTGTATCCCCCAAGGCAGGTTAGTCGGGGCGCCATACAACTCCTGATTGACATAATTCGCGAAGCGGCCGATCGCTTGGCCCAAAGGTATGGCGACAGCAGCAATGTCCATCCAAGGTCCCAAAGGCATGCCGTCGTCCGGGAAGTCGCTTTTTGGCCGCTGGTAGCGGAAGGGACTGAGGTCTTTTCCGCGCAGACGGGAGACGCCCAGGGTCACGATCCATTCGAGCAGCTGGTACAGCCACAGCAGCGGCGTGAGAATTGTCGTGAAAAAGCCGACGATTCGATTATGCCATCGACTGAGATAGAGCCAGGCGCCAAAGGCTCCACCGAGCATCCCGCCAAATATGCTCAAGCCACCGCTCCAAATCGCTATGGCGCCGTTTTGCGTATCAAAGAAGTTCTCGAGGAACCAGGCGGTATCCTGACAGACTTCGCCTTCGATGCCACAGCCGGCGATCAATGAAACGGGCGGGAATAGCACAAACCACAGGCGCGCTCCAATGATTCCCGGGATGATCGCCCAGGTTAAGCCGCCCCAGATGTGATCGCTGTCGCGACCGCTGCGGCTGGCCAGCAGGGAAGCGATATAAGCCCCGGCGAGCAGCGCGATTACAATTATGATGCCGTAGTAGCGAATCTGCAGATTGCCAATCACAACATGGGCTTGTTCAAATTCCATTTAGTCACCTCGTTCTTTCAGTGTCCGGTATACATGTCGGAGCCGTTGCAGAGCAGTGATGTTTGTGCCAAGCGCCAAGACCAACATACCGATTTCCAGCGGCAGTGTGGAAGCAAGCACACCGCTGCCGATGATCATGACAAATATGACAACAACTCGCTCCAATCGTGTAAAGAAACCGACTGTTGTGCTGACACCAACATTGGCATCATCAGCACGGGCGCGGATGTAACTCACCAGATAACTGCCTACCAAAGCAGCGAGCGCCAAAGCCAGCATATCCAGCCGCCCGCTCGCGGCAAAATAATAACTCAAAGCGGTGAAAATTAAACCGTCAGCGTAACGGTCCAGAGTCGAGTCCAGCACCATCCCGAAGGCGTCATGCCGCCCTTTTGCCCGTGCCACCGCTCCATCGAGAGCGTCCAGCGGGAGGCCGAGCAAGAGAAGCATCCCGCCAATTAGGAACTCGCCACCCGCCAGGAATATTGCGGCCACGCCCACCAATAGCACACCGGCGACGGTAATCCAGTCCGGGTGAACACCCAGCCTTGCAAGCACAACCCCAAAGCGATCTAGCGGGACTTGAACCAGCTTTCGCAGTCGGCCGGTCAGTGTCTGGGGGGAAGCTTCTGGCATCATTTTGCCTTGTCAGCCAGGTCCGGCTTTGCTATGCTACTAACGATTTTGTCGGGGCGTGGCGCAGCCCGGTAGCGCGCACCGTTCGGGTCGGTGAGGTC
>WTGB01000118.1 GCA_011523735.1 Chloroflexota bacterium | reverse complement strand
TGACCGAAAGAGATGATACCACAATAGACCGGATATGTGTTAACAGGCCCTAGTCGATTACGGCATTGAACTAATCAAGTTCTTGGATGGAAACGATTCACTTTTCCCGGAAGAAGTGCAAGACAAGTACTACCTAGTCGCTATCGAGGCGGAATATCGACGAATCGAATATAGGGCAAGGAACAAGCTTGTGGAAACGCGGGTGTACAACATCGGAAATCCTCAGGCACAACAGGAGCCGGAGCAGAGGACGGACACGGAGTTTGTTGAGCGGGAAATAGCGACAGCAGCAAAGCTCTGGGCCGGAAAAGAAGAGGCAAGCTACTTCATGGCGGAGAAGATGGAGGAGGAGACGCCAGAGGAGGAAACTGCCAGGCGAAAAACTGCCAGAGATATAGCGGGCCGTAATTCTGGTGATGTCGCTGGGTTGATTGAAGAAGTGTTCGTGAACTGGGAAATTGGCACAGAGTATTGGCGCATGTTGCTGCAAATTGCTGAGGACCTGGTCGCGAAGGACGAGTTGTCAGACGAGCTTTTTTCCGGGCTTGTAATTGCAGGGTTCGGAGAAAGCGAGCATTTCCCCACGGTGCAGCATATTGAGATTGGTGGAGTGTACGGGGGCAAATTAAAGGCGCGTCCACCACAAGTGCGTAGCGTATCGGAACAAAACCCATCTCAAGTGATGTCCTTCGCGTATACCGAGATGGTGGAGAGTTTCCTATACGGCATTTCGCCCGACGCACTAGATCACTTGGACAACGCAGCGGAGTTCATTAGAAAAATGCCGGCGGTCGTTACGAAAACCGCTTTAGACCTGCCATCCGAGAAAAAGGCCGAGATAGACCGTATCGTACTACGGACAAGCGAGGACAAGGCGGAGGAGTTTTTGAAGGCTGTATTAAAGGACGCGTTTGCCAGACAGGCAGAGGCGCGGAAAGCAGTAGAGATGCTAACAATCCAAGAGTTAGCTCAGGTTGCTTCGACCTTGGTCAATTTAAGTTCATTTCAGCAGCAGATGTCGCTCGGCCAACAGACGGTTGGCGGGCCAGTAGACGTTGCGGTAATTTCGAAGGGCGACGGATTTGTTTGGATCGACCGGAAACACTACTTCCGCCCCGATTTGAATAATCATTTCTTTCAGACATATTATGAAAGCGCGTCAAAGGACGCTGCTGCTACGTCTGGCACTCAGGGGGAACACGATAATGGCTAGAAAAACCAGCAAGGCCGGATCCGTAGAGAGGTCCCAATACCGCCGCGGTTCCATCTCAGGCGAGCAGATAGAGAAGCTAGTGGAGATGGCGCCACGGTTCGAGGTCCTTGCCAAAGTGGCGCAGTCAAAAGGGGAAGAACGGGAGCTTACCCAAGAGCAACAGACTTTCCTTGACGACTTCGAAGCTAAGCTAACCCAAGGTCTAGCGGATAGTGATATAGATGCGGAGGAGTGCACTTCGTAGATAAGTTGACAGCTACGTCTAAATCCAAGAAGCCATCGGATTATTATGTCGGTGCCATCCTGAGAGTTCCCAAAAAACAACCAGAAGCCGGTCGGTGACGATCTGAAACTAAGGAGCTCTGTCCTTCTCAGGCCATCGACACTGATGCGTCTAGGCGTATTTACCGGACGGTTGAGCCCGGCACTTGCCTTAGCGATATCCACTCCAACGCCATAAGCTTGCATCTCAACTATGTCGACATGGTTTTCTAATGTGGTATGAAGACCTTCCCGATGGTCAGTCATGGACAAGCCTGTGGACAAGTTACGTCCGCTGTCCCACCTGCTCCGGTATCCGCGAACTTGATGACCCGTGCAACGTATGCGGAGCCAACCTGCCCACAGAGGAACAGAAGATAACCCTATCGGACGGTTCCGAGGTGGCTCTTGGCATCACTTTGATGGGCGGCGAACGTGCCTATGAGGACTATATCTACCTGGACCTGCTGCAAAGAGAGTGGAACCGCATGCAGCGTGATGTCCAAGTCCTTGATCAGTCGCGATACGCAAACGATGTCTCGTTGGGGGCACCGATCATCTTGATTTTTTGGTCCTACTTTGAGACCCGCATCGATCGACTCTGGATTGATTTGCTACGCGATCTCCCGTCTCCCTTGTCTAAGGATTTGCTCGGCCGCTACTCATCCATAAAAGCGCGATTAGGCTCGTTCTACAAGACTGCCTTCAACACGACTTACTACGCTGACCTCGAACTATTGGGATATACGGACCTAGCTGGCTTCCTACCACATCTTATGGAGAAGCGAAACAATTTCGCCCACGGAGACCCACGAAGCATAAACGATGAGTTAGCCGAGAAGGTCGTGGGGCTACTCAAGAGAGAGCACGAAGCATGGATCGCGGTCTACAACCACCGCCTGGTATCTGCGTCCCGCTAAAGAGGCAACTCATTAACGTGTTTTGGGATCTGTGGGAAATCGGGAAATCTTTGTTGGCCGGAACGGCGGCGGGCATCGCCGCAGGTTTTGTATTGCACTACTACAAGCGGAAGCAAAAGGCGAAGGACCGCGAGGCCCTTGTTAAAGATTGCATAGAGCATGTTCGTGAGTCGGCGCCTCGATTGCTCGACAACAATCTCGCCGAGGATGATCTTGGCAAGGAAGTTGAAATTGTCACCGCTCACTTGAAAGCCCTATCACAAGCAGGCGGGGAAGTTCTCGCGCGAAAAGAGAACATGCAGATCGCACGTTTTCTAGAAGTCATGGACCGCACTAAACGCCAGAACACCCGCCTCCAAGACATGACGTTCCGCAAAAGCGGATTGGCGGTCAAACCATTCCACATTGATAGAAGACTTGCGGAAGGTATTTATGTTGGGTTACGACACATAGATATGTTTCGGGCGGTTCTCCCACCCCCACCTCCCGAAGTGCAGGAGCGATATTCCAAACCCTATTACGAAAGCAATACCGAAGCGAACGAGCACACATAGCCCGCCCTCCCAAAGCGTATAGGGCCCGGCAAAACGGCCATTTCCTCGTTTCCTGCGGGTGGCGGGCCCAGAAAACTGCACGAACGCGCTGAATTTCCCCCTTGACAAGCTGACCTAAACTCGGATTACCCTGCCGAAATTCATCCACACGCCGTGAGATTCAGGGGACTATGAAGCGGCGGCATCTGTCGCACTCCCTCGCACCGCACGGCGATTACCGATAGCCGCCAAAGAGTGAGCTTCCAGAGCTGGCCATAGGGCTTGGCGGTTTCCAGAGGTTTATCCGATTTTCGCGCTCTCACCTTTCGCGAGAACGCCAGAATCGACCGACCTTTTCCGCGTACAAGGGCCAACAATGGGCGCGCTGTGGATTGAAGCTCCCGAAGTTGTTCGGATGGTAGGTCTGAAGCCAGAGGCATGCCTTCAAATCCGACTTGAGTTCAATGAGGCCGGTCTCGTAGTGAGCGTCCAGTCGGAAGCGAGCATCACTATCTATTTTTCGCACAACGTGCCGCCGGACAGTAAAGCTCTTTAGAATCGCGTCTTTCGCCGGGCCGCCTTGCGTCACTATGACATCCGGATTCAGGATGCGCAGTTCTCCTGGGATGAAGCGGCGGCAATTCTCGAACAAGATAGAGTCAGCTTTCTGCCTCCCAGTTTTGTTTTGGCAGCACTTCGCGCTGTTGACGTGAGCAAAGTAGAGCCGGGTATCTGCGACCTGTAGTTGTGCATCGAACTGTCGAAGGAGCCTCCAAGCCATTTCATGCGTGCGGTACCAGTGCCTGTTCTTCGGTAGTGCTGCAACATTGCGGGCGAGTTCCCGTGCACGGACAGCTTGGGCCGTGCGTAATTGTGGATTTTGATGGCCGCTACCAGAGTCCAGAGAGAGAAACAATAAACGCGGGAGTGTTCGCTCTTCATAGCGTGGACCCACGAAGCTCGCCTTGGCTTGTGTGAAGTGCGGGGATCCCGCCGAACACGCTAGCTGTGAACGACAACGAAAGTCGGACGGGGATATTCCATATTCTTGGTAGAAGGCGGTGAGTTTTTGGAGCATGCTGCCTCTTGCGCCAAGTCGTCCAATAGGGGCGGCAGGATATACATTTATGGTTAGGTCGCCAACTTTTTCATGCGGCAAAGCACGTACAACCGCAGCACCTTGCACTAGCTACACCGCGTAGATGGCCCCGCTAGGGCGGCCGAATAGTGCGTCTGGCCGGGCAGGGTGCGCGCTGCCGCGAACCCGATCCGAGGCTCGAACACCGCAATGAGCGTACCACGGTGATTGATAAAATCAGCCTCTATTGTTGACCCGCTCGCGTAGGACACACATGGCCGCAGGCCCACGTAAGACTGATCCGTGGGCGACGACTTACGCAGCCGGCGATAACACAAACATTGGAGAACAGCATGACTAATCAGAATCCCGAATCACCCTCGGCGAGTCCAGCCCCGGAGTCCCCAACGGCCGCTCAACCAGACGCCGGCCGCCGAACGCCAACAGCGAGCGAAGTGTGGGGATCACCGCGAGCGAAGGGAAGGGCCGTGAGGGTAATCAGCGTTCTCCTCCCGACGGCAAAATTGCTCGGACCTTAACGGCCCGATGACTACGTGTTGGAGAAATTGATATGACTAACTCTAAAGATCGAGACGCCCAGCTATTCGATGAATTGCTGCAGCGGCATGGCGGTGCTGGTCTAGCAACTGGGCTGCGCTATTACCCATTTGATCGGCAAGGCGTATCTGCCGTAATTCTGGAAATGGGGCTACCTCCGCTGCGCCCGAACGTATTCCCTCAGATACAAGAACGAATGGCGCGTTCGGATGATCGCAATGCTCCGATTTTTCTTATGGAGACGCACCGCCTGGAGAGTCTCTTGCGGGATAGTGAGATTGATTTTGCACAAATCAATCGCCGTGAACTTATCAGGGCGCTCGCTACCGACGGTTATTGACCACTTGACTGCCCGTCCCACTTTGAGCAAGTGCGTGAAAGTCCTAAATCTGCTGAGGTAGTACAGTGCTTTATCCATGCCGAAAATGCGGAATGCGCATATCCGATCAAGCTGCGATTTGCCATCACTAGTGGGATTGCAAGTCCCGGCTTACGCGTACCGTCAAACTACGCCGTCTGCTACGTGGCAAAAAAAGTTATTTTCGAGAAGCGCGCCCTCGGTATTCACGGTCGAGACGTATCCGTATGCAAGGCGGGACGGACAGCACTGAATCGCGGAATGGTAAGGCGAGGAAGGGCGATCGATTACACGTTCAATAGCCGTGGTCGCGACCGGATGGACGAGCGCCAAGCGTAACGTTTGAAGTCCGGCCTATGGCGCGGCAGGTTTGTGAAGCCGTGGGAGTGGCGGTGCAGCAAGAGATTGGAAGAAACACAATCCGAAGGGGGAAGCATGAACCGGAAGATACTTGAGGAGCGGAGCGCGGGGCGGCGAATGGCTGTGCGCCGGTGGTACGCGCTGGCCATTGTCGGTCTGCTGGCGGCGTTGCCTTTGCTCGCGGATGATCTTGCATCCGTGCTGGAAAGATACGGAGCGGACTCCGTGGACTGGCGGAGCGAAGGCGGCTTTACCCCGCTGCACTTTGCGACTGCAATCGACGACGCCGCCGCCGTTCGTGCGTTGATCGAAGCGGGCGCGGATGCGGATGCGCGGAGCGATGCGGGTTTTACCCCGCTGATGGTGGCGGCGGAAAAGAATGCCGATATCGACATTGTTTTCGCCTTGATCGAAGCGGGCGCGGATACGGATGCGCGGAACGATAGAGGAGCTACCCCGCTGATGGCGGCGGCGGGAAATAAGAACGCCGCCGCCGTCCGTGCCTTAATCGAAGCGGGCGCGGATGCGGATGCGCGGAGCAATAGCGGTACTACGGCGCTGCACCATGCGGCTAGAACGAACGATCCCAACATTGTTTCCTCCCTGATCGAAGCGGGCGCGGATACAGCTGCGCGAAACGAGGCGGGTTTTACCGCATTGGACTATGCGGCTGCGAGGGATGATGCCGCCGACGTTCGCGCCTTGCTACAGGCTGCCGCTACCGAATCCCGGAATGACCTTGCGGACGTGTTGCAAAGATACGGAGCGGACTCCGTGGACTGGCGGGGCGAAATAGGCGATACCCTGCTGCACTTTGCGGCTGCCAGGGACGATGCCGCCGCAGTTCCCATATTAATCCAAGCAGGCGCAGATGCGGATGCGCGGGACATTCGCGGCTATGCTCCGCTGCACTCTGCGGCTACAGCCGGAAGAACCGCCGCCGTTCGTGCCTTGATCGAAGCAGGCGCAGATGTGAATGCGAGGAGCGATAGAGGCCGAACCCCGCTGCACTTGGCGGCTGCGGGGGGGAATACCGCCAACGTTCGCGCCTTGATCGAAGCGGGTGCGGATGTGGATGCGCGGAACAGTGAAGGCCATACCCCGCTGCAATATGCGGCTGCAATGAACGAGGCTAGTGCCGCCAACGTTCGCGCTTTGCTAAAGGCTGCCGAGAGTGGTCCGCCGGAGGTTGTGGATGCGGACAACCTCTACGTCTTGAAATCGTGGGCGGATTCGCGGCGGCTGGCAGCGATTGCGGGGAACGCGCCGGGAGATTCTGTGGTGACGGCTACGGCGCTGTCACGGGCGGAAATGGCAGATAAGGAGCGGGTGGCTGTGTTGCAGCGGTTGGTTGGGGTTGGGGACGCGCTGAAGCAGTTAGGGCGGGCCGCGTATGCGTCGGGTTCGGCGGATAGGCGGGCCGGAGCAGAGGCGCTAACGGTTGCGCTCAATGCGGCGACGGATGCGGCTGAAGTGGCGCATAAGGCTAATGTGGCGAAAATGAATGCGGCGCTTGCAAGAGTAGAAACGGCACGGTCGGCGAAAGAAAGGACGGCAATTGCGGCGGAAGTGGCAAAGGCAATCGCGGCGGCAGCGAAAGCGACGGGGGAAGCGGGCGACGCGGTTTATGCGGCGGCTGAGAAAGCGTGGGAGGAAGCGGCGGCGGATGATGAGGCATATGCGTCCTATGCGGATACGTCGCGGGCCGTGGGGCAAGTGGCGATGGCGTCATTAGCTGCGCGCCAGGAAGCGGCTTGCGCGGCGGAAGCAGCGCGGATGGCGGATATTGTGGCTGCTGGCGGTGCCATACCGGAAGGATGGAGCCTGCGAGGCTGCTATCAGTTGGCGGACCGTTGAACGCTTGGGGCGGGCGCTGTGGACGCGTCAAGAGGGCGTTACCCGTGCCCTGTCCGGTTTCGCGAGACTTTAGCGGCCGATCCCTGCCGCGTCCAGGGGCGACGGTAGAACGCGCGCCCCGCTGCGTGGAGTTTCGACCGGGCCGAAGGCTCGAGGACCCGCGAAATCCGCCGATTCGGGCGTTCCGACATCAGCGCGAGCGGGACTGCGGCGTGCGATAATCTGCGCGCGGCACCGTCCCAAGAGCGGCACCCCAACAGCAAGTAATGACAACAAGAACTAAGCGCGCAAGGGGTGATGCCCGCCATCAGCTCGAACGCGCGATGTCCATGATCGAGGAACACTCGCCTCATCAGACCGACGGAAAATGGCTTGAGTATCTGACCGCCGAGTGCGCCCCTCTGCTTGCCGAATGGGATTGCACGGAGGCGTGGCGTTGGGACGACTGGCCGGACCGTCCCTACCCGGACATCGGGATTGATGTGGTGGCTAAGCGTGAAGATAGCAGGTTGATTGCGATCCAATGCAAGTCGCGCCAACTCGATGCGAGTGGCGTGGGCAGGCGGGTCCAAAAAACGGAGATAGACAGCTTTGTAGCGGCCGCCTCCGGCCAGAACTACGAAGAATTGTGGCTGGTGGTCAACGGCGCGGTAGATGTCGCGCCCAATGCCTCTCATGTCATGGAAAGCCACCGCATTCGCTACGTCAATCTACGCGGTGAAATTCAAAAGCAACTGTCGGCCATGGTGCCGGATTCCGATGAGGGCTCGCCCCCAACCGACACTGTTAGTGGCAAAGAAACCCGTGATGCCATGCAGGACGAAGCCGTACGGCTAAGCTGCGAAAGACTGCGGGAGCTTGCCGCTGGGCGCGGCGATTCGCGGGGACGCATCATCCTGCCATGCGGCACGGGAAAATCGCGTGTTGCCCTGCGGATCATTGAGAAACTCACCAAGCCGGGAGAAGCGGCGGCCATTCTCTGCCCGTCGATCGCTCTGGTCGCCCAATTGCGCGGCGAGTTTCTGATGAACAGCGACCGAAAAATAGCCGCGCTCGCCGTGTGTTCCGATCAGACCGCTGCACAGGGCTCCGACCTGTCGAGAGATCAGACCGCCGACTTGAGCCAAACGAGCGCCCGCGACGTCAAGGGCCGAGTGACAACCGATGCGGACGAAATCTCCGAGTGGATAGGCAGCGTGCCTGCCGACCGTATCGGTGTGATCTTCGGCACGTATCAATCGAGCTTCAAGATCGGCGAGGCACTGGCCTCCGGTAGTCACCGGCTCGCCGTGCTGGTGGCGGATGAAGCGCACCGGACAGCAGGCATCAAGCAGGTTCGCGGGCAAGAAGAACGCCTGCGCGACTTCGCCGTTTGCCACGACCAAGACCGCTTCCCCGCTAAGTACCGTGTGTATCAGACCGCCACGCCGAAGGTGTACAGAACGCCGCAAGAGCGGAAGGCGGATCAACGGCTTGACCGCCAGGGCAAGTGGGTTGTCCGCAGCATGGACGACGAGAACATGTTCGGGCCGGAACTCTACCGGCGCAGTTACAAGGAAGCGGTTGAGAACGGCTGGCTCTCCGACTATCGGATTATCGCGCTGGGCGTGAACGATGCGAAAGCCTACGGGACGGCCAATCGGCTGGCCGGAAAGGAAGGCAGCGCCCTATCAACCGCCCAGGTGATCCGGGGGCTGGCGCTCGCACTGGTGAAAGGCGGGGCGACACGCGAATACAACAGCGCCATCCGCTCGTCGATCAATTTCCTGAACACCATCAAGAAATCCAAGCAGATGACGGAAGTGCTGCAATCGAGCCCGGTGCGCCGTTGGGTGGCCGAAAGGCTAAAAGCCATTGGCATCGAGGGCACCGCGCCCGTTTACCGGCTTCGCCATCTGGATGCGAAGAGCAACGTGGCGCAACGCGAGGAGGCGAAGGCCGAGCTGGCCCGCGCCACCGACGAGCAGCCGCGCGGCATCCTGAATGTTGGCATCTTCGGCGAGGGGACGGACGCGCCGAGCTTGTCGGCCGTCGGGTTCATTGAGCCGCGCAAATCGCCCGTGGATGTCATCCAGGCAGTCGGCCGGGTGATGCGGCGCTCCCCCGGCAAGCAGATCGGCTACATCTTCTGCCCGATCGTCATTCCTCCAAAGACGGATGCGGAGCGGTGGCTGGCGGCCAGTAACAGCCCGGATGACGGCTGGCAGGCACTCGGCCAGATACTTCTGGCGCTGCGCGCCCACGATGAGCGCATTGAGGACGAGTTATCCGATCTGATGGAAATTTATCTGCCGTCCGATACGGAAGGGGAAGGGGACGCGGCTGAGAACACGGTCAGCACGGTGGTGGCGATCAGTTCGGAGAATGGCCGCGCCCGTTACTACGTCCATGAGGGCAAACCGGGCGAGGCGAGGGCGGTTGCGGCCGACTGCGCTGAAGGCAAGGCGCGGCCGGCCGGTGCGCTCTGGCCGCTGAACGAAGCCATGCCCGATAAAGAAGCGGCCGCCAAACAGGCAGCCGGGCGGCAGCCGGTGGCGAGGCGGCCCAAACACGAGCCGGAGTTCATTGTGACGGCGCGGCCAGCCGCCCCTACCGTAGCGACCGAGCTGGTGCAAGATTCGGGGCGGACCAGCACGGTGCCACCATCATCGGCCCCGCCCGTTGCCGAAGTGCGCGAGCAACTGGTTGTTCGGGACAAGCCGAAGCCCGATGGAACTCGCGGGCCGATCAATGTGAAAAAGACCAAGCAGACGGCCCGCAAGATGCTCAACGGTCAGGCGGGACGGAAGATTGCGAATCCGCGAAAGCGACCATCGCTGGAGTATCCATGTTGTCAAGCATGGGTATTCAGGGGGGCTTGTGGTGTCCACAG
>WTGB01000021.1 GCA_011523735.1 Chloroflexota bacterium | reverse complement strand
GGGGCTAAGCCGGCATGTTCTCCAGGCGGCTCATCCAGTAATGCACATCGAAACTCTCATCGCCAGTGAGGAAACGCCAGAGTTTGATGCGGTTGACGATCTCCAGGCGACCCGAAGCGGCCTCGAACCAGGGCTCGCGCCGACTTAGGATGCTTTGAATGTCGTTGCCGCGGGTGTAATTGACGGTATGGATCTCTTTCGCGGCACGGTACCTTTCATCGAGATCATCGGTATTCCAAAGGCGCAACTGGCGCACCGCTGGATTCAGGCGCAGCTTGAACATGTAACGCCGGCGGCTGGTCTTGTTTTGCCGTCCGCAATGCCAGATGCCATGATGCAGCGCCAAGACGGAACCGGCTTTGCAGACCATCGGGATCTGCCCACGCATATTTTGGTAAGCGGCCACATCCATCTCGTTGACGCGGCGGAAGTGGCTGCCCGGCAGCAGCAGCGTCCCGCCCATCTCCAGCGGCACATCATGCGGGAAGTACATCAGCTGAATATCGAAATGAGTGCGGCAGTCAATGATCGAATCGGCATGGAGACCCTGCGCCTTGCCCTCGTTCGGCTCACGGACGTGGATGGCGTCGTGATCGAACATCGGATCCTCCCCAACCAGGCTCTGGATCAAGCCCTGTATCTGCGGCAGGTCCAGCAGCTTGCGGATGGAAGTGCCGTGATAACATTGCGAGAGTGGCGTACCGGCCGGATGCCCCTTGATCTCATGCTTGTCGATATCGCGCATCACGGCCTGATCGATCTCGTCCGGCACCAATTCGTCGAAACGCAAAAAGCCGCGAGCGACGAACTCCGCCATTTGACTTGAAGTGAGCAAGTATTGCTTGTCGATCATCTCTGTACGTCCTCCAGTTTTTCAAAGACAAAACCATATTTCATGAACGAGGTAGTGTATTCTTCGCCCGGGTAAGGCGGGATCAAGACCGGATGTTGGATTAGCCGCCAGCCGTCTTTCAGCGCCTCCAAGCCCGTTTCGTAGGGGGCTTCGTTGTTGTCGCCGGTAGTGTGGGAATCTTTGCCGGTGCCGTCATAGATCGCCCAACCCAAGACACCGCTGTCGAGCGCTGATGTCGTGAGATATAAGGTCAGCACTTTCTGTCGTAATGTCGAAGCCATTGCCCGCCCTTCGCTAGTAAATCCGCCACGATGACTAGCCTACCGCATAAGAAGCGAAGGGACAATTGATTTTCGCGTGTTGCTCTAGACTCGCTCAGTCGTCATCCTCTTCGACGGCGATGTCGGTCTTCTGTTTTGACGGAATTGCGGAGTCGTCCAGCGCCTCCATCGGGATAGTGATTTTGGCATCAGGCAGTTGAGAGCGTTCGCGGAAGTACTTGATCACCGCTTCGCCAATCACTTTGGCTTTTGCTGCCATCGCGGCGCTCTTCACCGCCCAGCCCACCAGCGGAATCGCCCCGACCACTTCTGCGATGACACCACCGGCGATCGCGCTGCCGACCGCGCCCGAGAGTGTTGAGAGCAGGTGGTCCATATCAAAGGCGTTGACGCCGTATGCATTGGCGACCTGATGAATCATAGCGGTATCAGCCGCCGTCAGAAAGAAAGCGCTGCCGGGGATCCAGCCGGTTAGCGCCGCGCCGGTAGTCCAATTAGCGACCAACTTCTTCGCATCGCGATCCGCGTCTTGCAATGATTTTGACATGACCATCTCCTCATTATTGGCTACACTTGGCAATACACATCATTCACAAGTAATTACGCAATACGAGGCAGCGAGTCGCGCAGTGCCCGCCCGAAAAGCCAAGCCGAGATGATGGGATGAAGATCCTGCTGCTTAATGATCGGATTCCGCCGGAAGGCAAAGGTGGCGCTGAGGCAGTCCTTTGGCGCCTGGCCAAAGGTTTGACGGCGGCCGGGCACGAGACGCATGTTGTTGCCACGACCCCAAATGATTCCTTTCGAGAAATCCGCGATGGCATCCCAACCACTCATATTCACGCTGGTTATCCTGAACGGTTTCGCTCTTGGCTGTCGCTGTGGAATCCTCAGACTGTCGGCGCCTTCCGCGCTTTGCTCGAGCAGCTAAAGCCTGATGTGGTCAACGCCCACAATATTCATTACTTGCTCTCGTATCACACGCTGAAACTCGCTCGCGACGCCGGCTGCGGGACGGTGTTCAGCGCGCATGACGCCATGCCCTTCGCCTATGGCAAGCTGGCTTGCCTTGTACAGCAGGACGGGCGAACTATGCGACTGCCTCGTGATTATCGACCGCCGCCGGGTTTCAACCTGCGACAATATCGCTTCCGCTACAATCCATTTCGTAATCCGATTATCAAGCGCTATCTGAATCGATATGCTCATGTCCGTACTGTGCCAAGTCAGGCTTTGGCTGATGCCTTTTCTGATAATGATATGCCTCCTGTCGAAGTGGCGCGCAATGGCATCGACCTGGATGAATGGGCGCCGGTGGACGAGGGGAAAGTGGCTGCGCTGCGCCAGCGCCTTGACTTGAGCGGCAATCGCGTGATGCTGATCGCCGGCCGCCTAACCAGGGAGAAGGGCTTAGTTCAGATTTTGTTGGCTTTGGATCGCCTGCGCGCAGCTTTGCCAGATGTTCGATTGTTAGTTCTGACCGCGCGCGATATCGAGGCGCAGCTGCCGGCGGCTTTCGCTCATCTGCATCCCTATATCTGCTTGGGCGGCTGGCTTTCTGGCGAGGATCTGCGTGCCGCTTATCAACTGGCGGACCTGGTGACTGTGCCATCGATCTATCTCGACCCTTTCCCGACGGTCAACCTGGAGGCGATGGCGCTGGGCAAGCCGGTGGTGGCGACCTGCTTCGGCGGCTCGGCGGAACTGGTCCTCGATGGCGAGACCGGTTTCATCGTCGACCCTTTTGATACTGCGACTTTCGCCGATCGACTGGGGCGTTTGCTGCGGGACGAGGGTCTGCGCCGGGAGATGGGTTGGCGCGGCAAAGAGCGCATCCGCCGCAAGTTTTTGCTGGAAGCCCAGGTACGAACTATGGTGGACATATACAAGAGAGCGATGACGAGGAGCAACTTGTGATGACAATCCCTGCTTCGGTGTTGGCCAGCGAAACGCATCACCTTACCTCAGCCGCTGGACGTGAATACCGCATAACTGTAGCGCTGCCGCTCGCCTACGCCACTGCGCCGGACGATGGCTGGCCCCTTGACGCCGCCCCATCGAGCTGGCCCACAGTTTATGTGCTTGATGGCAATTGGTATTTCGGCCTGGTGACGGACATGATCCGCCCGATGTCCTGGTGTGGCGGCACGTCTGACGCGATCGTCGTGGGCATCGGCTATGAGGAGGGCGATGATCCACGCGAGGCTTTTCGGGCAGCTTTAACCCGTCGCAACCTGGACTTGACGCCGACGCGCGACCCAGCGGGAGAGCAATCGCTGGCGAGGCGCTTTGACCAACCTGTGCCAACCGGCGGCGCGAAAACTTTCTCCGATTTCATCGTCAGCGAATTGACACCCTTCATCGAAAAACGCTATCGCGCCGATGCGTCACGACGTATGCTGATCGGCCATTCCTACGGCGGGTTGTTCGCTGCCTATAGCCTTTTCAAAGCGCCGGGGCATTTTGCATCCTATGTCATCGGCAGCCCGACGCTGGCTTATGGCGATCGCTCTGTCTTTCAGCAGGAAGAGAGATTTGCAGGCGACAATGATGCGCTGCCCGCGCGTGTATTTTTCTACGCCGGCGACGAAGAATTTGTGGACGATACCACTCTTACCGACACGATACGTTTCGTCACAATTCTACGCAGCCGCAATTACGAGTCGCTGGAGCTGGCGACCAGGTATTTTCCCGACTACGATCATTGCGCCGTCGCGGCGCCGGGCATCCACGCGGGCTTGAATTTCGCGCTGGCAAAGCGCAGAATCGACGATTGAAAAGCGATTGCATACGGGAGCGCCACCTTGCAATACCACCGCTACGCCGAGCCGGCCGACTTCTATCGCGCCCAAGCCGCGCTGATGCAATGGGTGCGGGAAGCCGGACACTGCAATTACTTGCACAAGGGCGATATCGGCCACCAGCTCTACAACACGTGTCATGGCTACGAAAAGAGCGAAGTCTTCCGATACTGGCTGGATGGCTCCGGCGATCTGGCTGCCTTCGCCATCCTTTGCCCGCATTGGGAATTCTTCAACCTGCAAGTGGCGCCGAGCCTGCGCTATGGCGCGCAGCATGTCGCTTTGTTCGAGTATTGCGAACATGAAACCCGGCGCCTAGCCAAGCTACTCAACGCAAGCCTCGATGCCCTGGTTGTCGAAGCCTTCGATTGTGAGCCCGTCTATACCGAATTCCTAGAAGCGCGTGGATACACGCGGGACAAGCTCGGCATCACGTTGACTCGACATGATCTGGCTGACCTGCCAGAAGCGAATCTGCCGTCCGGCTTCCGCTTTCACGAGGTGTCCGCGTCAGACATCGAGCCCCTGATGGACCTGCACAACAATACCTTCGCGGACAAGTGGAATGCCGAGTCTTACGGCGCTGTTTTCGGCTCGCCGCACATGGAACATGAATGGGTGGTCGTCGCGCCGGATGGTCGCTTCGCGGCTTTCACCAACTTGTGGATTGACCACGTGAATCGTTCGATGTTGTTCGAGCCGGTCGGCACGCATTCCGAATTCCGCCGAAAGGGGTTGGGCAAGGCCCTGATGCTCTACGCGCTGCGCCGGATGAGGGACGAGCGAGGCATCGAACGCGCCTATGTCGGTCATGAACCGCCAGCGAAAAATCCAGCTTCGGGCGCGCTCTACGCTTCTGTCGGCTTCAAGCCGCTATACGAGATTTACGATTACAAGAAGCCGATTCAGCAAGCGGCCAGAAGCTTCTAGCTTGGCGCCGCTGTCAGGAGTGTTGTCTGTTTCCTGGCTGCTGGTAGAATATATCAGATTGGGCAGAGCCACGAAAGGAGCGATGAGTTTGCAGATTTTTAATGTGCTGGGGCGCGAAAAACAGGCTTTCACGCCGATACATGAAGGGCGCGTCGGCATGTACGTCTGCGGTCCTACGGTCTATGAGCATTCGCATCTGGGGCATGCCAAGACCTACGTGTCTTTTGATGTCGTGGCGCGTTATCTGCGCTACCGCGGCTTCGACCTGCTATACGTGCAAAATATCACCGATGTCGGCCACTTGCGCGCAAACGAAGAAGACCGAGTGCTGGTCCGCGCGGCTCAGCTTAACGCCAAGCCGATGCAGGTCGTCGAGACTTATGCGCGCAGTTACTTTGAAGATATGGACGCGCTCGGCGTGATGCGACCGGATATCTCGCCGCGCGCCAGCGGGCACGTGCCCGAACAGATCGAGATGATCGAAGCGCTGATCGCCAAGGGGCATGCCTATGCGGTGGATGGCAATGTCTACTTTGACGTGTTGAGCGATGATGATTATGGCAAGCTGTCCAACCGGCGGGTTGAAGAACAGCAGGACGAATCGCGAGAATTGATCGGCGGCGGCAAGCGACATCCGGCTGATTTCGCTTTGTGGAAGAAAGCCGAGCCGGAGCATATTCTGCGCTGGAACAGCCCCTGGGGTGCCGGTTTCCCCGGCTGGCATATCGAATGTTCAGCGATGGCGAAAAAATATCTGGGCGCGAACTTCGATATTCATGGCGGCGGCATCGACAATATCTACCCGCACAACGAAAACGAAATCGCCCAGAGCGAATGCGCCAACGATGTTGGCTTCGCCAACTACTGGATGCTGACTGGCAGCCTGAATGTGCTGGACCCGGACGAGGGCATCCCGGTAAAGATGAGCAAGTCTCTGGGCAATTACATCACCATCAAGGACGCGCTCAAGGATTATCGTCCGGGAGAATTGCGCTACTTTATCCTGACCTCGCATTACAGCAATCCGGTGGTCTACAGCGAGGATGCGCTGGCGTCGGCGAAATCCGGCTGGGAGCGGCTGATGAACGCCCGGCGGCTTGTCCGGCAGCAGATGAATAGCGCCCCAGAAGGCGACGCCGGCGAAGGTTTCCGCGAGCGACTTCAACGGGCGAAAGACAACTTCTGCCAAGTGATGGACGATGACTTCAACTCGCCGCGCGGCATCGCCGTTTTGCAGGACTTGACGCGCGAAGTGAATACCTTGCTGAATAGCGAGGCGGAAGTGAGCGTCTCGACATTGGCGGCGATCAACGACACTTATGACGCGCTGGGTGGCGATGTATTGGCTTTGCTGCCGGCGGGGGACGTAACCGCAAGCAGCGATGAACAGCGCGAGGGGGCGTTGATAGAGATGCTGATTGCGCTGCGGGCGCAGGCTCGCGCCGACCGCGATTATGCCCGCAGCGATGCAATCCGCGATCAGTTGGCGGCTCTGGGCATAGTGCTGGAAGATCGGGCGGACGGCACGATCTGGAAGCTGAATTGAGTGACCATTAAGGCCTGACGTGATGCCGGAATTTCTCTACGGACATTGGGCAGTCATAGAAGCGATGCGCTCCGGGCGGCGGGGGCTGGAAGCGCTGATCATCCACGAGCGAGCGGAGAAGCGCGGCACGGTCGGCGAGGTCATCGGCATGGCGGAAGAATTCGGCCTGCCGGTACAGCGGGTGCAGCGGCGCATCCTCGATGACTTGGCGAATAACGGCAACCATCAGGGTCTGGCGCTGCGGGTCGGTCCCTATCCCTACTGCGACCTCGAGGATATCCTAACCCTGGCGGCGCAGCGGGGCGAGAAACCTTTTATCTTGCTGCTGGACTTGCTGAAAGATCCGCAGAACGTCGGCTCGCTGATCCGCGTCAGCGATGCGGTTGGCGTGCATGGCATCGTGATACAGGAGCGCCGCAGCGTCGCGGTGACGCCGGCGGTGGTCAACGCCTCATCGGGCGCGGTCGAGCATATCAACGTGGCGCAGGTCACGAACCTGGTCAATGCGATGAAATCGCTGAAAGAGCAAGATGTCTGGCTGGTTGGCTTGGATGTCGGACCGAATATTCCGCCGCTGGACAAGACCGACCTCAATATGGCGCTGGGCTTGGTGATGGGCAGCGAAGGCGAAGGCTTGCGGCGCTTGGTCCGCGATACATGCGATCTGCTGCTGACGCTGCCCATGCGCGGCGAGGTGGGCAGCCTGAATGTGGCGACAGCCGGCGCCATCGCGCTCTACCGCGCCTGGAGCGCCCGTGGCTGGGAAGGCTGGGCGCATGCTTAGGCTTGCTTTGCGATGACAGTGGAAAGCTTTGTATGCCTCCCTGGCGAATGGTAAACTTTGAGTGAGAATTATTTCCAACCGGCGGTGAGAATCTAATGGCAACTACAACAGACATTTCGACTGTTTCCAGCTTGCAAAACCACGCTGAGCGGATTGCTTCACCGGAGACCAACCAACAACACTTGGCGACTAAAGCTGACTTGGCAAACTTGCAGGCGACATTGACTTGGCGAATGATTATTGCTGTTAGTATCGCGACCGCCATCCTCGGCCTGCTTATTCGGACTCCATAAACAATTGGTTTGCAGCCTCGCGCTTAGACGAGATCCTTCCCGCGGGACTCGTTTCCCCGCAGCGCGCCGAAACTCAACAGACACAATCCCGCCATCAATACGGCGCCTAGCAGGAAGGGCGTCGTCGCGCCGTGCCGCTGGAAGATCAGCCCGGCGATCAGGGGCGCGGCCGCGTTGGCGGCGCTGACCAGGGCGCTGCTGACGCCGAGGGCGCTGCCATACTCGGCTGGTGTCACGCGCTGGGTAATCAGGCTGTTCAGGGCAGGGCGGATCAAGCCCGCGCCAATCGAGATTGGGATTATCGCGACGAACATCCAGAGAACGCCTGCCAAGCTGTTCTTGCCATTTGGCGGCAGCTCAATCCCCAGCTCGCCGATCATCGCTTCTGTTCTCGATGTGCGGGCGCCGAGTAGATCGCGCTCGACCAGTTCGCGCACGTAGAAGGGATGCGGCGATTCGGGCGTTATGCCTGTCAGCGCCAGACCCAGCGCCAGCAAAGCCAGCGCCATAATCACCAGACCGCGATCGCCGAGTTGCGCGCTCCAGCGCCCGATGAAACGCAACTGCACCGTCACCAGAATGAGGCCGATGACAAGGAAGAGGAGGGCGTTGCCGCGACCGAGGAAGCCCAGGCGCGTCAGCGTGAACAAGCCGAGCAAGCTCTCGTAGCCGAAGAAGATGAATTGCTGGGCGAACATCAGCAGCAGCAGAATGCCCAGGGCTGGCCGGAGCAAGTAGCGCAGAATCAAGGCAGGAGCACGCCATGACCCTTCGCCGCGTCCGCGATTCGCCGGCGGATGTGTTTCTTTGAAAAGGAAGAGGGTGAGAAGTATTGAGACGAAGGAATAGATGGCGGCGGTGAAGGCGGGCACCGCCAGCGAGTCCGATATTTCCAGGGCGAGCAGGGAAAGGAGCGGACCAAAGATAAAGCCCAAGCCGAAGGCCGCGCCGGTGAGGCCCAAGCCGCGACTGCGATTGGTCTCGTCGGTGATATCGCTGAGAGCGGCTTGCGCTGTAGCCAGGTTGGCGCCGAAGAGGCCATCGACGACGCGCGAGAGAATCACCATTTCCAAAGAGTTCGCCAAGCCGAGCATGATGAAGCTGAGACAGGTCGTCGCCTGGCTGATAAGCAGCAGCGGCTTACGTCCGTAGCGATCCGACAGCGCGCCCATGACCGGTACGCCGATCAGTTGCGCCAGGGGGAAGGCCGCCAGCGCTAAGCCGACTTGCAGGGGCGTCGCGCCGAAAGCCGCGGCGTAGATATGCAGCAGGGGCAGAATGACGGTCAAGCCGAGCACATCGACGAAGACCAGCAGGAAGATAGGCAGCGCGCGTTGCCTGTCCAGCGGGGGCGGTGATTTTGCGCTTGCCGCGGGCATTGCCTTTCAGGGATCCTCCGTCGGTCGGCTCAGGCATAATGTAGCAAACTTTCGGCGGGCTGCCCCCTTTCTTCTTCACATGTGGCGCGGCGGGGCTGCCGATGGCTGGGAAACAACCCCCCGCCTTGAATTGCCCGCATCCGCGCTTTGTGTTAGCTTTAATCGCAGAAGCTTTGGGCGACAGTTTGGATAGCCGGATGCCAACTTCACGGGAGTATGCGCGGTGGCGCAACCGCATGGTCGATGAACAGTTGGTCAAGCGCGGCATCAACGATCGCCGAGTTTTGGACGCGATGCGCGTCATGCCTCGCCATCAGTTCGTGCCGGAAGAGTTCAAGCCGCAAGCCTACGAAGACCGTCCGCTGCCCATCGGCGAAGGGCAGACGATCTCGCAGCCTTATATGGTCGCCTTCATGACCGAGCGGCTGCGCCTCAAGCCGCATCATACCGTGCTGGAAATCGGCACGGGCTCGGGTTATCAGACGGCGGTACTCTGCCATTTGACGCATTACGTCTACAGCGTCGAGCGCGTGACGCTTTTGGCGGACCAAGCCGGCGAGCGCATCGGCGACCTGGGTTACAACAACCTCGACATTCATGTTGGCGATGGCAGCCAGGGCTTGCCGGACCAGGCGATGTTTGACCGCATCATGGTGACGGCGGCGGTGCCGCGGCTGCCGAATGTGCTTTGCACGCAGCTGCAGAAGCATGGCGGCCAGATGATTCTGCCCATTGGTGATGAGCATTTGCAGGAGCTTAAGCTCGTTACGCGGCGCGGCGAGCGTTTCACCTCGCGGACGCTGCTGCGCTGCCGCTTCGTGCCGCTGATCGGGCGTTATGGCTTCGACAGCGATATCAACAGCCAGGCGACCATCTTCTAGGCGGCCCGCGGCATGAGCAAGGGAAGCGACCTCGATCTCGACCTGATCCAGATGGTGCAGCGGGCGCGGATGCTGCACGATGAGAGCGCTGTGCCTTCGGAGATGGCGGCGGTCTACTGGATCGAGGCGAAACGACGCGAAGGCGAGTATCCCGCGCCGACCGCGAATGCCGGCGAGTGGCGGGTCAAGCTGCGGGTGGAAGACGCCGACGCGGTTTGGGAGCGGGTCAAGGCGCTGACGGTCGCGGGCGAGCTGGGCTACAAGTCGAAGGTGTCGACGAGACCGGCGGCCGGTCAGGCGGATCCGGATGAGCGTTTGCTCTGCGCGCGGACTTATGACGCGGCTGACGGCGCTGATGTGGCGCGGGTGGGCGAGGCGCTGCGGGCGCTTGGCTTGACGGCGTTGGAGTATGTCGCGGACAAGGCGTCGTAGTTTTAGTACTACCCCTGTAGTGGTCCCGAAATGCTGGACACATAGTAGAGAGAGTATACTAGCGTT
>WTGB01000009.1 GCA_011523735.1 Chloroflexota bacterium | reverse complement strand
CTCCCTAAGTTTCTGCATTTTCGTGTCCAATATTTGAGGACCACTACAGGGGTAGAAAAAAGCGCATCAAGCGCCACATTACCGGACAAGCCTTGTAGGGGCGATATACGATGTCGCCCGAAAAACTTTTCGCAACTGGAACGGGGACAAAATGCCCTCTCCCGAATTTTTCCAGGTTCTGCCCGTCAGCGATGCCCTGAAACTGCTTGACGCCCACTGGCAGCCACAGCCGGAGACGGAATCCATTGCGGCCGCCGACGCCCTGGACCGCACCCTCGCGGCAAACATCCACTCGCCCGAAGAGCTGCCCGCCTTTCGCAAGAGCACGGTCGACGGCTACGCGCTTCGAGCTGCCGATACCTTCGGCGCCAGTCAGTCCCTGCCCGCTTTCCTCCAGGTTAATGGCGAACTGAAGATGGGCGAAGCGCCGCGCCTTTCGGTCAGAGCGGGCGAAGCTCTGCTCATCCACACCGGCGGCATGTTGCCCGGGGGCGCTGATGCCGTCGTCATGGTCGAATATGTCCAGGTCGCTGGCGCGAACGAGATCGAAGTCTTGCGAGCGGTCGCGCCAGGAGAGAACGTGATCCAAGCCGGCGAAGACGTGGCGGCTAATTCGCTCGTCTTGCCGCGCGGAAAGCGCTTGCGCCCGCAGGACATCGGCGGCTTATTGGCGGTGGGCATCGACAGAATCGCCGTCCTGCGCTCCCCACGAGTTGGCATCTTGAGCTGCGGCGATGAACTGCTGCCGCCGGAAGCGGAGTTGGTGCCGGGCAAAGTGCGCGATATCAACGCCTATACCTTGAGCGCGCTGGCGGAGAAGCATGGCGCGCAGCCGATTCGCTTCGGCATCGCCAGCGATAACTTCGCCGATTATCAGCGGCGGGCTGCGGCGGGATTTGCCGCTTGCGACATCTTGCTGCTCAGCGCGGGCAGTTCTGTCTCGGCCCGCGATTATACGCGAGATGTCATCAAGGGGCTGGGACAGCCGGGCATATTGCAGCACGGCTTGGCGACCAAGCCGGGCAAACCGACCATCATCGCTCTCTGCGACAACAAGCCGGTCATCGGCCTGCCGGGCAATCCCGTCTCGGCTCTGCTTGTGGCGCGGCAACTGCTGCCGAGTATGATCGCGCGATATTTGGGTCAGGCGCTTGAACTGCCGCGCATGGTCCGCGCGCGCTTGAGTCAGCGGGTCGCCTCAGCCGCGGGACGCGAAGACTGGCTGGCGGTTCGCCTTGAGCAAGACGCCGATGGCGAACTCCTAGCCCAGCCCATCTTCGGCAAGTCCAACCTGATCTTCACGCTTGTAAGCGCGGATGGCTTGCTGCGCCTGCCGCTGAATACGGGCGGCTTTGACTCCGGCAGCCTGGTTGATATTGTACTCTTTTGATCTCGTCAAAAGATTTTAACCACCGAGTACACTGAGGGTATTATCAAAAAAAGAGATTGGCAAATAACGACTATATTGTAGGGGCGACACTTGTGTCGCCCGCCTAGGATATATACTGCAGATCACATTTTCGCATGACTAACCTGATACGACATCTGTGCCTCTGTGATGAATTCCTATGCACGTAACTGCTGATCTGATTATTGAGCGCTATGACCAAACGAAACATCTATCTCGAAGATATCCCGCTGGATGAAGCCCGCGCCAAATTGCAAGCGGCGCTGACTCAGGCGGGCAAGTCCGACCCCTTGCCGGGCGAGCCTCTGCCCCTGCCGCAAGCCTTGGGGCGGGTGACGGCTGAGCCGGTCCCGGCTATCCGTTCCTCCCCGCATTTTCACTGCGCCGCCATGGATGGCTATGCGGTGCGCGCGGCTGCCACCGTGACTGCGCGGGAAACGCAAGCGCTTGCTTTGCGCCTGGGCGAAGACGCCTTCCCGGTGAATACCGGCGATCCGCTGCCGGACAACACTAACGCCGTCATCATGATCGAGCATGTCAATCAAGCCGATGAAGAGACCCTGCTGATTTATGCCTCCGCCCCGCCCTGGCAGCATGTGCGCTTGATGGGCGAGGACATGGTGGCGACCGAGACAGTTTTGCAGGTCAATCATCAGTTGCGGCCGGTGGACTTGGGCGCGCTGGCCGGCTGTGGCCATGACAGGGTCCTCGTTCGACGCCGGCCGCGTGTCATCATCATCCCGACGGGCAGCGAGCTTGTTTCTCACGAGCGGGAACCGGCCCGCGGCCAACTGACCGAATACAACAGCCTGATTCTCGACGGGCAGATTTCTGGGACCGGCGGCCAAGCGCAAGTGACCGATATCGTCGGCGATGATGTCGAGCGGCTGACCGAAGCTTTGCGATCCGCCCTCGCTGAGAAGCCTGAGCTTGTCTTGGTGCTGTCCGGCTCATCAGCCGGCGCCCATGACTTCACGGCGGCCGCGCTGGGATCCTTGGGCGAAGTGCTGGTGCATGGCGTCGCCGTGCGCCCCGGACATCCCGTCATCATCGGCCTGGCGGCCGACATCCCGGTCATCGGCCTGCCCGGTTATCCCGTCAGCGCCGCGCTGACCGGCGAGCTCTTCGTGCTGCCTCTGATACGGCAGTGGCTGGGTCTGGCGCCGCCGGACGCGACGATGATCGAGGCGGCAGCGACCCGCAAGATCGCCTCGCCGGTTGGCGATGATGATTTTCTACGGGTCGCCCTTGCGGAGATCGACCGGCGGCTGCAAGCGACGCCCTTGCAAAGAGGCGCCGGCGTCATCACCTCGCTGGTGCGGGCTGATGGACTGGCGCATATTCCCCGCTTCCACGAAGGCGTCGACCGCGGCGGAACGCTCAAAGTCGCGCTGTATCAGCCCCTATCGGCGATTCAGGGAACGGTCATGGTCATGGGCAGCCACGACCCGATGCTGGACCTGCTGGCGACGCATCTGCGCCTGCGTTCCGCGGAGGGGCGGATGGTCTCGGTCAATGTGGGTTCGCTCGGGGGATTGATCGCCCTGCGCCGCGGCGAAGCGCACCTGGCCGGCTGCCATCTCTTCGAGCCCGAAAGCGCGACCTACAACATCGCGTATTTGCGGCGTTACCTGGGCGATGAGCCGGTGACGCTGGTGACATTCGCCCATCGCGAGCAAGGCTTGATGCTGCCGGCCGGCAACCCGCTGGGCATCACATCCATCGCTGATCTGCGGCGCGCTCGCTACATCAATCGCCAGCGCGGCGCTGGCACGCGCGTCCTCTTCGATTATCTGCTTGCCCAGCATGACCTGTCGCCGGAAGATATCGCCGGCTATGAGCGCGAGGAAGTTACGCATCTGGCTGTCGCGGCGGCTCTGGCTGATGGCATCGGCGATTGCGGCATGGGTTTGCGCGGCGCGGCCGAAGCTATGGACCTGGACTTCATCGGCTTGACCTGGGAGCGCTTCGACCTGGCCATTCCGCGCCGGCATCTGGAGCAGCCCGGTGTGCAGGCCCTGCTGGACACCCTCAATGATGTCGACTTCAAACGCGAACTCGGCGCCCAAAGCGGCTACCGCAGCCACGAAACCGGCACGGTAGTGGTTTAGTGTAAGGCTTGTCCGCTACTGCAAATCAAACATAAATTAGCTGTAAGATTACCGAAATAATACAACACAAGATGATCAATCCTTACGAAACTCAACACATCACTACGAAATCCGCCAAGTTCACCCCCTCTCCCCTTGTGGGAGAGGGGCCGGGGGGTGAGGGGTAGGAAAAGGCGCTGGCGACCCCAGTACCGGACAAGCCTTGTAGAGGCGACCGGCGGTCTGTGTCCCCCCGCATTCCATACTCTGCTGCTTGCGACGCCGAATCATGACGGCGATCCACGCCAACCACCGAAATCGTAACGAAAATCTACCGAGGGCGTTCGCAATTGCGCGTCCATGCCCCCATCGACGAAGATCCGACTGCCAGTGATATAAGCCGCGTCATCCGAAGCCAGAAAGGCGACGGCCGCCGCGATATCTTCCGGCTCCCCTTGCCGCTCAAGCGGAATGACATCCGCCGGCGGAATCGGACTATCGCCAACAAACGTGCCATGATCCACGCGCACGCTGCCCGGCACGACTGTGTTGACGCGTATGTTGAGCGGCGCCAGGTCGAGCGCCATGACCCGCGTCGCCGCCTCGATGCCGCCCTTGCTCGTGTCGTAGCCAAACATCTGCCGATGCGCGCGCGAAGCGCCGCCGCTGCTGATGTTGATGATGACGCCGCCTTCGCCCCGCCGCGCCATCAGACGCGCCGCCGTCTGCGAGCAATAAAACATACCGCTGAGGTTGACGCCCAGCGTCCGCTGCCAAGCCTCCTCGCTATACTCGAGGAAGTTGGTGATCACGCCGCTTTGATGCACGAAAGCCGCATTGTTGACCAGAATATCGACCGCGCCGAAGGCAGCAAGCGTCGCTTCAAAGAGCGCTTCGACGGCATAGCGCCGGGAGACATCTGTCCGAACAGAAAGCGCGGCCGCGCCTAATTCGACCGCGAGCGCATTGCCAGACGCATCATCCATATCAGCGATGACCACATTGGCGCCTTCAGACGCGAGACGCCGGACACAGCCCGCGCCGATGCCGTTGGCGCCGCCAGTGACGACGGCTGTTTTGCCTGATAATCGCATAGTGCTCTCCTGTGTGACATTGAGTTTGCGGACGACGCAAGCGCCACCCTCAAATACGTACATTAGCGATATTGAAACGCTTGTCTGCTACTGCAAATTTACGCATAGATAACTGGACTAAAACTGAAAAATACAATATTAGAGGGTCAATCCTTGCGAAACGTCAACAAATTATAACGAAATCCGCCAAGTGTAGCTCCCCCTCTCCCCTTGTGGGAGAGGGGGCCGGGGGTGAGGGGTGAATTATACGTATTCACTCAAACGCCCCAGATTAAAGGCTGAAATATCGAATTCGCAGCCGGCATCCAGGGCGAGCTGCATCAGCGTTTCGCCGATGGCCGCCGAATGCTTGAAACCGTGACCAGAACAGGGTGAAGCCAAAACGACCCGCTCTGAGCCAGGATGAAAGTCGATGACAAAATGCTCGTCGCTGGTCAGGGTGTAGAGGCAGACTTCCGCCTCCAGTTGTTTCTCCCGCAGTCCCTTGAGCCGCGGTACGGTCAAGCGACGGTACATATCATCCGCTTCCTCCGCCGTTACAACCCGGCTGACATCATCGGCCGCCGTGCTGGTGTGATACTGCTCGGTGACGAGCTTGACGCCTGCCATGCCATCGTCTGGCGCGGGAAACACCGACCAGAAGTCTTCCAAGGTATCGCCGATCCAGATGACAAAGGGAAAACGATCGGGATGAAAAAGGCGGCGATCTTCCGCTTCGAACCAGTGGATCAACTGACGATTGACGCGGATGCCGCCGCGATGCGTCTCCGGCAAGAAGTCGGCGATCCAGGCTCCCGTCGCAATTATCAGCTTGTCGGCTCTGTAGCTGGACGTTTCGCTGACGACTGTCACACCGCTCGCGCTAATGTCGTAGCCGGTCACTCTTTCGCCGGTGTGGATGGTCGCCCCGTTCTGACGCGCCAACTCAAGCTGTGCGTCGATGCAGCGTTCCGGGCGCAAGACGCCGGCGCCCGGCTCATAATAGGCGCGGTCGCTGTCGCGCGGAAGCAGCAAGGGAAAGCGTCGCAACAGTTCGTCGGCACTGAGGATCTCATAGGCGATGCCGAATTTCTCGGCGATGCGGGCGGATTCGTCCACAAAGTCGCCTTGATAATGAAAGGCGACGGCGTCTTCCCCGCCGATGATGAGTCCGCCGCTTTGATGAAACAGCCTGCCCCCAGTCGCCGCTTCCAGCTCGCGCCAGATCTCGTTGGAACGCTTGACGAAGGGCAGATAGTTTTCCCCTTCGCCGATGGCATTGCGCGTGATGCGGGTATCGCCATGGCTGGAGCCCATCGTATGCGGCGGCGCGAAGCGGTCGATGCCGAGGGCCGATGCCCCGCGCTTGCTCGCTTGATAGAGAGCAGCCGAGCCCATCGCCCCCAAGCCCACAACGATCAGGTCGTAATGCTTTTCCGTCATCCGCCTCGCTCCTTGCGTAAGGCTGCCGTGGCTGTCTCGTCCACCGTCATAGTAGCGGCATTGATGATAACAGCGTAGTCCTTTTCCGCCGATTCCAGGGAAATATAACCCTGCCGAACATCCGCCAGGACGCGCTGCCGATCGCGCTCCAGCGGGGAGCCGAAGCCGCCGCCGCCCGGCAGCTTGAGGACAACCCGTTGCCCCGGCTGCAAAACATAATGACTCTTGGGATGCGGCCGCCCCCCATCGGAAAGCCGGACTTCGCCCGAAGCGCCAGGTTTGCCCCCGCGCAGTCCCATGGCGGGATTGCCCGTGCGGTCATACATGCAGGAGTGATTGGCGGGCGCGCCGGTGATAATCTCCATCTCCATCACCTGCCCCAAGCCGCCCCGGAAGCGCCCCGCTCCGCCGGAATCGGCTCGCAGCTCGCGCCGGTGCATCAAGAGGGGGGCAGCCGTTTCAATAGCCTCGACCGGCACGCCCATGATTCCGCTGGGAAATGCCGTCGCCGACAAGCCATCGCGATCCTGGGCCGCCCCCATCCCGCCAGCCGAGAAAAAGATATAGGCGAATTCTTCACCCTCTTCGTCCATGCCATCCATCATGGTATTCCACAAGCCCGCCGAACCGTTGGCGATGACGCGCTCGGGCAGCACTTCCGCCAACGCGGTCAGCAGCGGCTGACTGACAAAATGGCCGATGAGATGGCGGGCGCTGACCGGCGCGGGACGCGCGCAATTGAGTATCGAGCCGAGCGGCGCGCGAACTTCAATCGGGCGGAAAGCGCCTTCATTGTTCGGGATATCCGGCGCCAATACCGCCATCAGCGTATAAGTGGTATAAGCGTGGGTGTAATTCAACACGACATTGATGCCACGGTCGACCTGCGGCGATGAGCCGGCGTAATCGACCCGCAGCGCGTCGCCCTCGACCTCAATGGCGCAGGCGATGGTCAGTGGCGCGTCGAAGCCGTCAATGGTGATGGTGTTGCGGTACGTCCCATCGGGCAGGGCGCGGATGGCATCCCGCAGCGCCGTCTCAGTGCGATCGAGTATGAGCGCCGAAACACTTTCGATATCAGGCAAGTCATATTCTTCCAGCATTTCCAACAGCTTGCGCGCGCCGACCTGATTGCCGACTTCTTGGGCGTAGATGTCGCCGATGACTTGATCGGGCACGCGGACGTTGGCGCGGATGATGTCGAAGAGTTCCTGGTTAGGCTCGCCGGCTTTGAAGAGCTTCATCAGCGGGATGGCCAGCCCTTCTTCGTAAAGCGAGCGGGCATCGCCGCCCATAGTGGCCCCGCCGATGTCAACCGCGTGGCAGGTGCTGGCGAACCAGGCGACGCCGCGTCCGCGGTAGAACACCGGCGAGACGATGGTCAAGTCGAAGAGATGGCCCGAGGCTTCCCAGGGATCGTTGGTGATCAGCGTGTCCCCCGCGTCCAGGCTGTCAATAAGATGATTGGGCACGACATATTTGCGCACGCAATTCGCCATCGTGTTGATGTGGCCCGGCGTGCCGGTCACGGATTGCGCGATCATATTGCCTCCGCGGTCGAAGACGCCAGCCGAAAGGTCGCCCGCTTCGCGGACCACCGTGGTGAAGGAGGAATGAATCAGCGCGGCTGCTTGCTCATCGACGATGGAGATGAGACGGCTCCAGATGACTTCAAGCGTGATGGGATCGATCATGACACGGTCTCCTATGCAAAACAATCTACGCACAGCCGTTCGCAAGTCGCGACTTGACTCGCACAAAGTCATCAACCCGCAACACGGTAGACATGTAGGGGCGACTCTGTGAGTCGCCCGCAAATCACCAATTTTGCCGCCAACAATACCTGTCCGGCACACATGTCCCCTCCTCAGATAGCTATGGCGAAGGCTGTGCCAATAACGGAATTGTCTTGCTGGATAATCTCTGCGCAAGATTGGGCAAGTCTCCCCCATTGCAATGGCGGAGATTTAGAGGAGGGTTGGCTTGCGGCCTCATTGACTTCACGCACTTGCTCCTTGCAATTTCTCGTCACTGCTCATTCGCCTCAGCAGCAAGCAACCCCCTTCTGCCACCCGCGCCGACCAGCCCGGCAGCACGACAGTCGTTGAGGCGGCTTCCTCGATGATACAGGGACCAGCGGACCACCAGGAGGGACCAAGCCTATCGCGGCGATAGATCGGCGTCTCCACCGGCGCAGCCTCTGGCGAGAAACGCGCCGGACGGCAAGTGAAGGGACTATCCTCAGCAGAAATTGTCATATCAAACGCCGCATCGCCGATCTGCGGCGGCGGACCGCTTATCAGGACGCGCCAATTAACCGCCTCGATCGCGACCCCATGCGCCAGTTGACCGTAAAAGGCGCGATATTCCTCCTCGAAAACGCGCTGCATTTCCGCGATATGTCCTTCGGTCAGAGCCTCCATAGCGAAAGGCACGCGCACCTCATAACCCTGCCCGACATAACGCATGTCGATGCTGAGGCCCACGCTGATGTCACCGGGAGCCACGCCAGCCGCTTCGACGATGCGCCGGCCCTCGAGCTCCAAGTCAGTCAAGATGCTGTTAAGTTCGCTCAGGTCAAGCGCGTCCAGGCCTGCCACATAGCTGCGCGTGAAGTCGAAGGCGATGGGCGCGCTGAGGAAACCGAAAGCGGAACCCACCCCGGCCAGCGGCGGGATGATGATCCGGCTGATGCCCAACCCTTGCGCCACGCCGCAGGCATGTACCGGTCCAGCGCCGCCGGTCGCGACCATGCAGTAGCGCCGGATTTCCAGCCCGCGTTCGGCCCCATGAACCCGAGCCGCGGCCGCCATGTTCTCATTGACCAGTTGATGCACGCCCCAGGCAGTCCGCTCCAGCGGCAATTCCAGCGCCGCCGCCAACTCCGCAAAAGACTCGCGCGCAGCCTGCACATCGAGCTGGATGCCCCCGCCGGCGAAATAATCGGGATTGAGATAACCCAGCAGCAGATCGGCATCCGTGACGGTGGGTTGCGCGCCGCCGTTACCGTAAGACGCCGGACCGGGCGCGGAGCCGGCGCTTTCCGGTCCGACGGCCGGCAAGCCTAGCGCGTTCAAATGGGCGATGCTGCCGCCGCCAGCGCCGATTTCGATCATCTCGATCATCGGCACCATCAAGGGCAAACCGCTGCCCCGCTTGAAGCGATGCACATGCGCCACCTCGGATTGATGGCTGATGGCCAGCTCGCCGGCGCGGGTCAACGCGGCTTTGGCGGTCGTGCCGCCCATATCAAAAGCCAGCACATCGGTCTCGCCCAGCAAGCGCCCCCAATGGACACCCGCCAACGCCCCGCCGGCCGGTCCGCTTTCCACCAGGCGGACGGGAAAAGCGCGAGCCGCCGCTACAGTGGTCGTGCCGCCGCTGCTGAGCATTATGTTCAGCGGTGCCTCAATGCCGCTGGACCGCAAACCGGTCTCGAGGTCCCCCAAATAACTATCCATAATTGGCTGCACGTAGGCGTTGGCGCTGGTGGTGGAGGCGCGCGGATACTCCCTCATGCCGGGCGCCACTTGATGCGAAACGGAGATGGCGACGCCGGGCAGCGCCTGCCGGGCGATATCCAGTGCCGCCAGTTCGTGAGCGGGATTGGTATAAGCGTGCAAGAAACACACGGCGACTGCTTCGACCGCCTCGACCCGCAATAGGACGCAGATTTCCCGCAAACAAGCTTCATCAAGCGGCCGCCAAACATGCCCATCGGCGAGCATGCGCTCCGGCACATCAAAGCGCAGACGGCGCTCGACCAATGGCGCCGGTTTCTTCAAAGCCAGGTCATACATGTCATAGCGGCCCTCATTGCCGATCTCGACAGCATCCCGAAAACCGGCCGTCGCCAGCAGCGCGGTCTTGGCCCCCTTGCGTTCGATCAACGTGTTGGTGATGAGCGTCGTGCCATGCACGATATAACGAATTGATGCCGGCGGAATGCCAGTCCTATCGAGTAAGCGGCGGACGCCCTTGATCACCGCCAGCGACGGATCGGGGTAAGTCGTCAGCAGCTTCTCGACGGCGATGCGCCCGTCAGTTAAATCCAGGGCGACGAGGTCGGTGAAGGTGCCGCCGATATCGACAGCCAGCAAGATGGGCGGCTCGGTCATAGGCGCGGGCTCCTCAAGGATGAAATTCATCATACGAATAGCGGCGATGGCTGTCAAGCAGGCGCGGGTGGTCGAGCGCGTCCCAAACGCGACGGCCTACGTCACCGCCGATACTAGAAGGCTTGTCCGATACTGCAAACCTTACGCAAAAACAGTTGGAATAGTGCCAAAACAATACAAAAGCAAGGCGGCGATCCTTGCGAAAAGCAACAGATTACTACATAACCCGCCAAATTATCTCCCCCTCTCCCCTTGTGGGAGAGGGGGCCGGGGGGTGAGGGTGTAGTGGTCCCGAAAT
>WTGB01000058.1 GCA_011523735.1 Chloroflexota bacterium | reverse complement strand
CGGGCGCACCGGCGTCGGCAGCAATGTCGCCTACTGCGCCAGCAAGGCAGCGATGGACAGCATGACCAAGTCCCTGGCGCGAGCATTGGCGCCGCAGATACGCGTCCTGTCGGTGTCGCCGGGTTGGGTGAATGGCGAATATGCTCGGCGGATGCCACGCGCGCTGATCGCCGAGCAGGAAGACAAAACACCGCTCGGGCGTATCGCCGAAGCTGAAGATGTGGCGGAAGCGGTCTACGCAGCCGTGGCGCATCTGCGTTTCAGCACGGGCGATGTCATCCCGGTCGATGGCGGACGGCCGCTGCTTTAGTTTCTCTAGCGCGGGTATTCCCTTGCACTGTTTTCAAATATCGCCCTTACTATAATGAATGCAGCAGCGCAGGACCCAAAGCAACTGGACTGAGAATGCTTTAGACGATTGCCGGAGATTGGCCATGAGATATCTTATTCTTCTGCTGATTTTGACTTTGAGCGCCACAATTGTTCTGGCGCATGGCGATGAAGAGCACGATGACGACAATGTTGAAGAGGTAATTATTGGCGAGGTTAGTGTTCCCGAACACCCTACTTATCATGAGCATGTCCGCTCCATCATTGAAGCCAGGTGCGTCGCCTGCCACAGCGACGGGCAAATCGCCGCGTATGCGCCGTTCACTGACCCGCAAGATGTTATCTGGGCGGCGGATGACATAAAGTTTCATGTCGTCAACGGCATCATGCCACCCTGGCCGCCCTCGCGCGAGAATCTGCCGCTGAAGTACGACCGCAGCCTCTCCGACGCCGAGATCGCCACTATCGCCGCCTGGGTGGATGATGGCGCGGCATTGGGCGATCCGCATGATTATGCGCCCTCGGCGACTGATGGATTTGACTTCGTCGAGGTTCGGGCAGACTTGACATTACAGCTCGACGAGCCCTACGAGCCAGACCCGAATGTGCTGGATGATTACCGCTGTTTCGCTTTGCCGCTCGAGATCGACGCGCCGCAGTTTATCACCGGTTACGAATTCATCCCCGATGTGGCGGAGATGGCGCATCACAATATCCTGTATTTGTTTGATGAAGGGGCTCAGCGCGCTATTCAAAGGCGCAACTATGCCGATGGGCGTCCGGGCTGGTCTTGTTATGGAGGACCGGGCTTATCGACCGGGGGCGAGGGAATTGGCGGCTGGGCGCCGGGCGCATCGCCGGTCATCTTCCCGGATGGCACTGGCTTCCTCATTAGACCCGGTCAGTATGTTGTCGTAGAAATGCACTACAATCTGTGGACCACCCGCCAGCCCGATCGCAGTCGGATCATCTTGCAATTAGAATCCGCCGAAAGCGAACTCGCCGAACTCATTAACATCTCATTGGCGGCACCGGTGGAGATTCCTTGCCCGACCGGTGTGGCCGGTCCACAATGTGAGCGGGAAGCTGCAATTGAGCGCGTCGCCGAACTTTATGGGGAAGACGCGCGCTATACCCCCGATTACCTATTGAGGGAGTGCGGTCAAAGATTGGCGGACTATGCCGACAATAGCGGCGAGCAGGCCATCGGTCATTGCGATTTTCCCGTCACAGGATCCCTCACCCTTTACAGTGCTTCCGGCCACATGCACGAACTGGGGCGCAGCTTTCACATGGAGCTGAACCCCGATAGCGACGAATCGCTGCTGCTGCTGGATATACCGCGCTGGGATTTCCATTGGCAGGACCAGTATTATTTTGTCGAGCCGGTGACGATTAGCCGCGGCGATATCCTGCGAATGACCTGCGTCTGGGACAATTCGCTGTCGGATGATCCGCGTTATGTGGTTTGGGGCGAGGGCACGTCCGATGAGATGTGCTTCGGCTCTGTGTTGGCACTGAAGCCCTAGGCTCAATTCTGGAACAAGTTCATCATGTAGTCCGTCGAGATACCCTGCGCTTCCAAGTGGTTTTTCAGTTTGCGGCGGGCATCGTGGATGAGCTTGTAGAGGGCATTGCGATTGGTGCCCATGCGTTCCGCCAATACATCCATCGGGATGCCCTTCAGCGCGATGGCGACCAGCGCCTGATACTGCCTCTCGGTCAGCGCCTCTTGCAGCGCCGATTCTATTTTCTCCATCACATCATCGCGCTCGGCGACTTTCTCAGGCGTTGGCGATGTGGCGGTGACCAAACGGGTCGATGACGGCAGCAGGTCGCCGTCGGCGGTCAATTCGTCCAGACTGAAATCTTTGTAGCGCGCGCGCCGCAAGTCGCTGATGGCGAGGCGGATCGCAATCTTGTTCGCCCAGGTAGTGAAACGGCTCTCGCCACGAAAATTGTCCAGGTTGTCCATGACGCGCAGGGTAGCATCTTGGGCCAGGTCCTCCGCCATCTGCATCAGTTCTTGCGTCGCCAGACCGCGCAGATCGCTGCGATCCTGGCTGAGATAGAAATAGATGCTGCGCTGAAGGCGTTTGCGCAAGTCTGCCAGCGCGTCAGTCTGCGCTGCCTGCCCTTGCGCCCGCAGTGACGCAATCCATTCTTTATTGTTGCGGTCGGTCATAAATGCGTCGCTTGCTCCCCGCAGATGTGGCTAATCAGCAGTTTAATGATACAGGAACAAGTGAGAAAATTCAGCGATGAGGCGGTTAAGATATAATGAAGTCGGCCGCGAGTGTTTTGGGGAGACCGCAGTCGCTGGGTCCGCACCAACTCGCGCTCATCAATGCGGCAAATTGGCAAAACTGGCAGGAATTTATCACCTTTTGCCGCAAAACTGGTCATTTATAATGAGGCGAGACGTTGGATCGAGACGTTCCGCCACCTGAAAATTGTCTGGAGTCTGCTTGATGAATAACAGGTCAGAGCCCCCGCGTCATGTCACTGAAGGGGGCAAAGATAGCAAGAAGAACAGCAATGACGGAAAATCGCCATTTGGCAACCCAAACGCTCAACGGATATGGATCATCCTGGGTGTCATCGCGCTGGGTTTGGCTCTGCTCGTATTCAACGGGCGGACAGCGATGCAGTTGGACAATAGCTGGCCCATGAACCGCCTGACGGACGACATCCGGCAGGGGCGCGTCGAGCGGATCGTCGAGCGCGGCGGCGGCCGCGAGTTGGTCGTCACCTATACGGACAATACCACCGAAACGGTATACAAAAACCCCGCCTCCGATTTCTACACGCAGTTGCAGGCGCTGGGCGTGAGCAATGTCGATTACTTCTTCGAGCCCACCGATGACTCGCCCCAGCTTATTTTCCAGATTCTGATTGGTGTCGTGCCGATTCTGATCATCGTCTGGTTCTTGTGGCGGATGATGCGGTCGATGCGGGCCGGGCAAGACCAGGCGATGAGTTTCGGACGCAGCAAGCCGCGCGTCGCCCGCGATATGGAACGTCCCCAGGTGACCTTCAAAGATGTCGCTGGCGCGGAAGAAGCGAAGGAAGATCTGAAGGAGATTGTCGAGTTTCTCAAAGAGCCGGAGAAATTCATACGGCTGGGCGCGCGCGTGCCCAAGGGTGTGCTCATGGTGGGACCGCCGGGCACAGGCAAGACCTTGATGGCGCGGGCTGTGGCGGGTGAAGCCGGTGTGCCCTTCTTCAGCATCTCCGGTTCGGAATTTGTCGAGATGTTTGTCGGCGTCGGCGCCAGTCGCGTCCGCGACCTCTTCGAGCGGGCAAAGGCGGAAGCGCCCGCCATCGTCTTCGTTGACGAGATCGACGCGGTGGGCAGACATCGTGGCGCTGGCTTGGGCGGCGGACACGACGAACGCGAACAGACGCTCAACCAGATTTTAGTAGAGATGGACGGCTTCGACAACGACACCAACATCATCATCATCGCCGCCACCAACCGGCCCGATATCCTCGATCCGGCGCTGTTACGTCCGGGCCGGTTCGACCGCAAAGTGGTGATGGACAATCCGGATGTCAAGGGGCGGCAGGAAATCCTCAAAGTGCATTCGCGGGGCAAGCCCCTGGCGGGCGATGTCGATGTCGAAGCGCTGGCGAAGATCACAGCCGGCTTCAGCGGCGCTGACTTGGAAAACCTGGTGAATGAGGCGGCCATTCTGGCGGCGCGCCGCAACAAGAAATCCATCGGCATGAGCGAGATGCAGGAAGCGATGGAACGCGTAGTGATGGGACCGGAACGCCGCAGCCGCGTCATCACGCCGGAAGAGAAGGAGAAGGTCGCCTATCACGAAGCGGGGCACGCCCTGCTCTTCCACTTGCTGGACAATACCAGCCCGGTGCACAAGATCACGATTGTATCGCGCGGGCGAGCCGGCGGTTATGTTATGCCGCTGCCCGATGGCGACGACATGCTGATCACGCGAGAGAAGTTCGAGGACGACATCGTGGCGGCCATGGGCGGCCGGGCGGCTGAGGAGATCATCTATAACCAATTCACCACCGGCGCCAGCAATGACTTGCAGCAGGCGACGCGGATGGCGCGGGCGATGGTGACGCAATTTGGCATGAGCGACCTGCTTGGTCCGCGTTCTTATGGCAATGGACAAGGCGCGGTTTTCCTAGGGCGCGAGATCGCCGAGCAGCGGGATTACAGCGAGCATTACGCCCAGCAGATCGATGATGAGGTCAAGCGGATCTTGCAGGCGGCCTATGAGCGCGCCAAGTCGCTGCTGCTGGAGCAGAAGGACAAGATGGACGAACTGGTCGAGATTCTGATTGAGCGGGAGACGCTCAATGCGGAGGAGTTTGTTCAGATTGTGGATGGTCCAGCGGTGGCCTTCTATACGCCCGAATAGCTGTTGACACTTCTGTCCAGCAGAGAGAGTTACGATTTGGTCCTGGTCTCTTACTTAGATCAGCTGGTGACGCCGCAGCAGATTTCCTAATGAGCGCCCGCGACCATTGGCATGGAGCATATCCCCGGTAAAAGCGATCAGCCCGGCGGTTCTATCGTGTGAAAGGGTCACATGCAAGATTTCTTCCCATTCCTTTGCCGAAAAGGCTTCGTCGTTCTTGGAAAATGCATCAACTTGTACAAAGGGAACGAGTGGTTTATCCGTTTCCGCCGCCAATTCATCCAGGGTTTCAATCATCCAGCCGGTTGAGAAACCCAGAAGATGATGATACAGCATTGGCGAGAAGCAGTCAGCATGAGCGGACAATTCATGCAGTCTCTGCCCGAGCAGATGTTCGCGCTGTGTAGATTTGGCCGGCACGATATCCAGCCCTAACGGTTTGCCACGCAAATAGGTATCAACAATCGTCTTCGCCTGAGCGACAAAGTCGGTGATAACATGACACTTAAAATCAATCCACCTGTCTTTTTGGGTCTGCAGGATCCAATCCGCTTGGTCCATCGTCGTGCCGGCGGGAATATCAACATCCGCGTAATCCGCAAATCGCTTAAGCGTATGCGCGTCAAAACTCGATTCCAGCGGGGCGGGTGTATCAGCGCGCAATTCATGTTCCCAATGCAGGGGCCAGCGAATGAAATCCAGCCATATCCCATCCAGCTTATATGTTTCCGACATGTTGCTCAGAATATCAAGCCGTGATTGAGCGTACGGTTGGTACGTTGGCCTAATGCCAATATACCAATTCATTTGCGGACGCCTCCGCCCATCTCGGCAGACGGGATGAAGCTTGGGATTATGCGCCAGCACATCGTTGTTGTTAAAACAGGTCAGACCGCCCATAAAGCGCATTCCGCAAAGATGCGCGCTTTGAATGATATCGTGGGGATAATGATCGGCTTCGGCAAAGATCGTGTTGATGCCATAGCGCTTATAGCGCTTCAGTTCGGCTCGTGCCTGTTCGAGGCTCCAGTTTCGCCAGGTATGCGAGCCCAGATATGCGCCAATGATAGTCATATTTTGTCTTCTGTAAAACAAAAGGGCACAACTCTATGAAGTTATGCCCTCAATTCGCAGCTCCGCTTTGGCTAAGTGACCCGATGGCAACTCACGAAGTGATTGGGTCGTACCTCAATGAGCGGCGGATCCGGCTCCTGGTAGCAGAGATCGAAGGCGACCGGACAGCGCGTGTTGAAGTTGCAGCCGGTCGGCGGATTAGCCGGGTTAGGCAGATCGCCGGAGATGATAATGCGCTGGCGATTCTCCTCGACGATCGGGTCCGGCACAGGCACGGCTGACAGCAGCGCCTGCGTATAGGGATGCTGCGGGTTGTCATAAACCTCATCGACAGGACCTAGTTCGACGATTTTGCCCAGGTACATCACGGCGACGCGATCGCAGATATGGCGCACCATGCTGAGGTCATGGGCGATGAAGAGATAGGTCAAGCCAAGCTCGTCTTGCAGTTCTTCCATCAAGTTGACAACCTGCGCTTGAATCGAGACATCGAGCGCCGAAATCGGCTCATCGGCAACTATGAAACTGGGCTGCAAAGCCAGGGCGCGGGCGATGCCGATGCGCTGCCGCTGCCCGCCGGAGAATTCATGCGGGTAGCGGTTGATGAAATAAGGATTCAAACCGACTTTTTCCATCAGTTGCTCGACGTATTGCTGCCGTTCTTTTTTGTTGGCATACATCTTGTGGATTTGCAGCGGCTCGCTGACGATGCTGCCGACGGTCATGCGCGGGTTCAGCGACGCGAAGGGGTCTTGAAAGATAATCTGCATCCGGCGGCGCATCTGGCGCAGGTCATTGCCCGTCATGGTGGACAATTCTTGCCCTTCGAATTTGACGCTGCCTTCGGTCGGGCGGTATAGTTGCAGGATAGTCCGGCCCGTCGTGCTCTTGCCACAGCCGGATTCGCCCACCAAGCCCAAGGTTTCACCGCGGATTACATTGAAACTGACGCCGTCCACCGCGCGCACGGCGCCGACCTGCCGCTGAAAGACGATGCCAGATGATATGGGGAAATGTTTTTTCAGATCGGTAACTTCGAGGATGTTATCGTCCTCGTCGAAGGTCTTACGCGTGTCAACCGCCATAGCTGGACTAGACATTTTCTAATACTCCTTCGCGGATATCAGCCCAACAGGACATGATGTGCATACTCTCCCCATTAGCATCGGGAACGGATTCCAGTGGCGGACGTTGATCCCAGCATGATTCCAACTGCAGGTATTCCCGCACATCGCAGCGCGGCGCGAAGGGGCAGCCAGCCGGTTCATTGCGCATATCGGGCGGCGACCCTTCGATCTGTGTCAGCTTTTCTTCGCCACTTGAATCCAGACGAGGCAAGGAGCCGAGCAGACCAACAGTATAGGGATGCCGGCTATCGCGGAAGACCTCTTGCGATGTGCCGGATTCCATGATCCGTCCTCCGTACATGACCTGGATGCGATCGGCGATCCCGGCGACCACGCCAAGATCGTGTGTGATCCAGATCATTGCCATATTGAACTCATCCTTGAGTTGTTTGACCAACTCGATGATTTGCGCCTGAATGGTCACATCAAGCGCGGTGGTTGGTTCATCGGCGATCAGCAACTTGGGATTGCAGGACAAGCCCATGGCGATCATCACGCGCTGCCGCATACCACCAGAGAATTGATGGGGATAATCGTCCAGCCGGCGGTAGGCGTCCGGAATGCCGACCATATCAAGCAGGTCGGCCGCCCGCTTCCGCGATTGCGATGTGTTCATGCCTTCGTGCAGCTTCAGCGATTCCGTGATCTGCGTGCCGATTGTGAGCACGGGATTCAGCGATGTCATCGGATCCTGAAAGATCATGGCGATTTCTTTGCCGCGGATGAGCCGCATCTGGTCAGGCTTTAGGGTGAGCAGATCCCGCCCTTCAAACATGACCGTGCCGGATTCGACCTTGCCGGGCGGGCTGGGAATCAAGCCCATTAGAGCAAGGGAACTGACACTCTTGCCGCTGCCGCTCTCGCCGACGATGCCGAGCGTCTCACCTTCTTCCAACTCAAAGGACACGCCATTGACCGCGTAGACGGTGCCTTCCTGCGTATAAAACCTAACAATGAGGTCCTTGACGTCGAGTAACGTGCTCAAGGTGACACCCTCCTTATCCAAACAAAATCTCTTGTCCTAAAGCCCGGCGGTTTAGCTAACTCCTGCCGCCGGTTTTCGCCCAAGGGAGCAACTCCATTATCGGCATGCTCATTTGAAGAGAGTTTGTCGTACCTGTGCGATTCTGTCAACAATCCCGAAACGGGAACCGTTGGCACCCCGCCATTTCACCAATAATGTGACGAAATGTCTTGCATACCAAGCTGGCAGGGAGCAACCGCGGCCAAGACAACACTGGCATAATGTTACCAGAGATAATTCAAATTTGCCACAAGTCAAGAAATGGATGCGGGGCTGCGCTCGGCGCGGTACCAGCGGATTGTCTCTCTTAAACCGGCGCGGAAATCAGTCTGTGAGACAAAGCCAAATTCACGCTGCGCCCGCGAGACATCGAGCTTGCGTCGCGGCTGTCCATTCGGCTTGCTGGTATCCCAGTGGAGATCGCCAGTGAAGCCAACTTCTTCCGCGATGATCTGGACCAAGTCGCGAATGCTGATCTCGAAGGCGCTGCCGAGGTTGACTGGCTCGGCGCTGTTATAGTGTTCCGCGGCGAGGACGATGCCCTTAGCAGCATCGCGCACGAAGAGGAATTCCCGCGTCGGCGAGCCATCGCCGAAGAGCGTGACCTGCGGCGCGCCACTCTCCTGCGCGTCCACCATTTTGCGGATCACGGCGGGAATGACATGGGAGGATTGCAGATCGAATTTGTCATGCGGACCATAGAGATTGACCGGCAGCAAATGAATCGCGTTATAGCCATATTCCTGGCGATAAGCCTGGCTCTGCACCAGCAGCATCTTCTTTGCCAAGCCATAGGGCGCGTTGGTCTCTTCCGGGTAGCCATCCCAGAGGTCTTCTTCCTTGAAGGGGACGGGCGCGAATTTCGGATAACTGCAAACTGTGCCGATGCCAACGAATTTATCCACGCCGGCGCGGCGCGCATATTCCAGCATGAGCGCGCCCATCATGAGATTCTCGTAGAAGAAGAGACCCGGGTGCTCGCGGTTGATGCCGATGCCGCCAACGTTGGCCGCCAGGTGAATGACCATCGTCGCATCGGGATGATCGGCAAAGAGACGCTCGACCGCTTCCTGTTCCCGCAGGTCGTATTCAGCGCGGCGCGGGACGATGATGCGCCGGGCGGATTGCGCGCGCAACTCGTCCAGGACATGACGGCCAAGGAAGCCGGCGCCACCGGTCACGATTACCACCTGCTCACTCCAGAAAGCCGCGCTCATGCTCGTCCCTTTCGCTGCGCTGCCAGTATCATAGCAGAATTCGCCCGCCTGCATTATGCCTGTACACAGCGAAGCCGTATGAGTCTCAGCGCTGCGCATACACATTTGCGGCGCGCGCCTGTATCATAGCTGCAGTAGTTGACGCGCGAAAACAATGAGAAAGGCAATCCCTTGGAACGGACACTCATCATCGTCAAACCGGACGCCGTTCAGCGCGGTTTGACCGGCGAAATTATCAAGCGGTTTGAGCAGCGCGGTTTGAAAATCATCGCCATGAAACTGCTGCAAGTAAGCCGCGAACTGGCGGAGAAACACTACGATGTGCACCGCGAGCGTCCTTTTTTCACGAGCCTGGTCGAATACATCACATCGGCGCCAGTGGTGGTGATGGCGCTGGAAGGCAGCGATGCGATCGTGGCGGCGCGCAGTACCATCGGCGCGACCATGCCGTCCGAGGCAGCGGCCGGCACGATCCGCGGAGATTACGCCTTGGAGATAGGGCGGAATCTCGTGCACGGGTCGGATAGCGTGGAGAACGGCGAAATCGAAGTGGCGAACTTTTTCACTGAGGCGGAGCTATGTGGCGGCTGGACGCGGGATGTGGATCGCTGGCTGTTTGAGTAAAAATCCATTGGCACTATGAAATCTAGGCATTAGAGCAGACTGGAATCCTTTCGTCATTTAACGGAAGCGGCGCATATTGTTCAATGAGTGAAATGCCGAAGACTATTGCTACGCAAGTCGAGCGGGAGAAGTCTCGAACAGGTCCCTCCCCCACGCTGCTGATCCTCCTCATCCTGCCGCTCTTCGGCATCTTCGTCGCCCTGCTCATGCTCGCCCTTGAAACCCGCACGCAACCCGAACCCACACCGGCATTCCAGCCGGCGCCCCCGCGCAGCGTGCTTAACTTCAAGGCGCGCGACTTCGAGTTGCCGCTCCTCAATGGCTTGACGCTCGTCTCCCCCTCGGACTATGCTGGCCGCCCGCTTTTCCTCAACTTCTGGGCGAGTTGGTGCGCGCCTTGCGTCCGTGAGCTGCCGGCCCTGGAAGAATTCGCCGCCGAGCACAGTGGAGACGAGAACGGTCCGACCGTGCTCGCCATCAATCTGGGCGAGACCGCCGCGGTGATCAGCAGCTTTCTGGCTGAAATCGGCATCGTAAATCTGCCAGTCGCCATGGACATCAACGAAGTGGTCAAGCGCGATTATGGCGTACAAAACCTGCCGACTACCTTTGTCATCAATGCTGATGGCATGGTGCGTCACTTGAAGCTGGGCGAAATGAAATATGAAGAGATGGGCGTTTATTTGGCGGCGCTGACTAATGATACAGCAGAGCAGTAAGGAGCGGCAGCGATGCGCATCGACTTGAGCGACAAAGTTGCTGTGGTGACGGGCTCGGCGCGCCGCGTAGGCGGTGCCATCGCGCTGGAACTCGCCAAGCAGGGCGTGAATATCCTGGTGCATTACCATCGTGCCGAAGCAGCCGAAGTGCGCGACACCTTAAATGCGATAAAATCGCAAGGCGTCGATGCCCATGGCATAAGCTCCGACCTCAGCCAAGCCGAGGGCGTGGATACGCTCTTCGCCGCCTTGCAAGAGCGCTACGGGCGGCTGGACATTGCCGTGAACAACGCCTCCGTCTTCCAGAAACGGCCGTTGCTGGATGTGACGCTGGCGGACTGGGACCAGACGATGGCGGTCAATTTGCGCGCGCCTTTTCTCATCACGCAGCGAGCGGCGCGGCTCATGGCGGAGAATCCCTTGCCCGGTGGTGTCATCATCAATATCTGCGATGCCGGCGCTGATGGTCCCTGGAAGGACTATCCGCATCATGGCATCAGCAAATCAGCCTTGTGGATGCTGACGCAGGTCAGCGCCCTGACGCTGGGTCCCGCCATCCGCGTCAATGCCATCGCCCCCGGACCGGTGATGAAAACCGCGGGCCGCGCAATCACAGATGAAGACTGGGCGCGCGTCGGCGAGCGCAGCGTCTTGCGGCGCACCGGCAAGCCCGAAGATGTGGCGCGCGCGGTTGTTTATCTCTGCCAGGAGGACCATATCACGGGCGAATTGCTGCATGTCAACGCCGGAGAGCACCTGCGCTGATTCACATCCCTTTGCGCCTGACGCGGCGGAAGCCAGCACCATAAGCGGCGTGCCCCATGCCGATGACGATAAAAGCTTTGGGATCCACGTGCGAGATCTCGTCCTTTAAGTCCCGCACTTGAGACCGCGCGATCGTCACATAGAGCATGGTACGGTCGGTGCCGGTATATTCGCCTTTGATCTTCCAACTGGTGACGCCTCGCTGCAGGCTGGCGAAAACGCGCTGGGAGATTTCCTCGGGCTTGTCCGTGATGATCATCGCGGTGCGTATCACACTCGGTCCCTCGAGCACATAATCGGTGGCGAGCCCGGCGGTGAATAGGGCGATGGCGGCGTAGAGCGCGCCCTCCCAGCCATAGACCAAACCCGCGGCAATGATGATCAGCGTATCTGTGCACAGGAATGTCGTGCTCATGGGGAAGCCGAAGCGGCGCTGTAAGATCAGCGCGAGCGTCGATGTCCCGCCGAAGGTCGCGCCAGCGCGATAGACCAGCCCGACGCCGATCCCGCCAGTCATGCCGCCGAAGAGGGCGTTGAGCATGCGATCATCGCTTAAGCCGCCTTCGGGCACCAGCGGACCCAGATTGTCAACCACGACCGAAAAGACCAAGATAATCCCCACACTGCGCATGATGACGCGGGCGCCATTTGGCAGCAGGGCATAACCCGCCAGTTGAATCGGGATATTAAGCAGGAAGATCATCAAGCCTATGGGTGTATCGAACAACTCATTCAACAGCGTCGAGGCGCCGGCGACGCCAGCCGGGGCGATATCAAGCGGCTGCAAGAAAACAATCAGCGATAGCGCGCCGATGACGATGCCGGTGGCTATCAAGGCGTATCGAATCAAGATGTCGCGGAGCTGGGACAGCATCTGATTTTCTCCCTCGGATAGCTGGGGACTTGAGCGAAGAGCCAATTTTGGACTCTGCTTCTATTATAATATGCGCGATGCCTCGGATGAACGCTGCCGGCACGCGAGCATTGCCCGCCTGGACGACAATGCTATACTGTTGACTCAGATTCATGGCTCTCATATCGATTGGAGCGAAAGGTCCATGCCATTAGTCGCCCATACACCATTGCCCAGCTTCGACCGCTTACGTCAGCATGGCCAAGAAGTGCTGACGCTTTCCCGCGCCTTGAAGCAAGACATTCGCGAACTTCATATTGGACTGCTAAATATGATGCCGGACGCCGCGCTGCAAATCACCGAGCGACAATTCATGCGATTGGTAGGCAATAGCAACCAGATCGCCCAATTCTACGTCCACGTCTTTTCGGTGCCGGGCTTGGAGCGCAGCCCGGAGACGCAAGCCTACATCGACCAGTATTACACAAGTTTCGAGCAGGTGCAGCAGGATGGCTTGGACGCCCTCATTATCACCGGCGCCAATGTCGCTAACCCGAGCCTCGATCAAGAAAACTTCTGGCAGCCCTTGACCGAGGTCATCGAATGGGCTGGGGAGAATGTCACTTCGACGCTCTGCTCTTGCCTGTCAACCCATGCGCTGATGAAGTACTTCTATCAGATAGACCGCATCAAACGCGGCAGAAAGAAATGGGGCGTGTTTGAGCATCGTGTCACGCAGCCGAATCACCCGCTGCTGCGCGAGATCAACACCCGCTTTGATGTGCCGCACTCGCGCTGGAACTCGATAACCCGCGAACAGATTGAAGACGCCGGCTTGACCGTGCTGATCCAAAGCTTCGATGGTGAAGTGCACATGGTCGTCAGCCCCGATCAACTACGGATGGTCTATTTTCAAGGGCATCCCGAATACGATATCAACAGTCTGCTGAAAGAATACAAGCGCGATTTGCTCGGGTATTTTCACGGCAAGAATCCGCAGCCGCCTTACCCGGAGAATTATTTTCCGCTCGAAGCGCGCGAGATTGCCGAACGTTACATCCGGCAGGCGCAGTTGGCGCTGGAAAACGGCGGAGACCTGCCTGAATTCCCCGAAGAGCAATTCTTGCCCTGGCTGGACAATACCTGGGGCGATACCGCCAAGGCGATATTCAACAATTGGTTGGGTTCAGTCTATCAGGTGACAAACGTCATTCGCCACGTGCCCTTTGACAACGGCATTGATCCTGGCAATCCCCTGGGTATCCTGTGAGCAGGCTCAGGTATCGATCGCAGCGAGCATGATTGTGTCGGCGCCTTCCTCAGTACGCAGGCGCTCGCCTGACCGCCAATTGTATATGAGACCTTCCACCCGCACTGTATCACCTGCTGGCAGCATAGCGAGCGGCACGTGGTCGATCCGATAGTTGAACTCGCCGATGGGCAGCCTGTCATCGGCTTGGTAAAGCAGTGATCCCCGAGAATCCCACAAGCGCAGGCTGAAGCTGTAAGTATCCGCCGGCAGTTCCGCCGACCAGGTAGAATAGAAAAAGTGGCTCTCCGCCGTCGTTTCGTGGACGAAATCCACCAACGTAGCCGATGAACCAAAACGGAACAGCGGTTGCGCGGATGGCTCGCACAAGGCGCTGATTTTCGCATATTTGTCGATGGCAGCCTGCTCATCGTCCCACAACCGTCCGCATTGCTCGTATCTTTCGGACAGCGTCCGTTCGTATTCAGTTAGGAATTCACTCCGCTCGATTGTACGGTCGACCACAAAGTAGACTCTCCCCGCTCCGCCGAGGAATTCACCGAAAAGTTTACGCTTCTCTTCACGTTCCTGGGCTTTTCCGAGAGCATCGGTCAGCATGTAACGAGCATCGGAATCTTTCATGTAGTAGTCGATGACACCTTGCAGCGCCCAACTATGATACGGAAATTCAAAGGCAATAGCATCGTTTTCGCCCGCCGATCTCCTTACAGTCTCAGTTATCTGCCTGAATGGAAAGCCGAGATGAAATACTATGGCCTCGCCAGGAATGTGGAGAATATTTCCGAAGGCGGGTGTTGTTATGATTCCGGAGACGCACCAGGCAGCGAGCACAAGGATGACTGTCTTTCGATGCCGCTTAAGATAGGCACAGGTGATTCCGCCAAGCAGCGCAAACATAGGCAGTATGTGCAGAAAATACCGGAGTTGATTGATGGCCCGCGAGTTGTGGTTAACCAAAAGAAGCGTAATAACAAAGATAAGGCATAGCCACCACAGCAAAAGTATGCCCCGATCTGCCCTTAGAAATTTCAGGGACAGAAGTGGCAAAAGCAAGAGAATCCAAAAGCCGTTGCTGAAAGCCTTGGCGAGATCGATCAGTAGCTCCCCGTTTGTGCGCAAAAAATCAAAGTCAGACGGCGTCGATTTGCTTGTAATCTTGGAAATGATGATCAAAGCCCAGGGACTGAATAGGGCTCCAACAACCAGCAAGAGCAAAAGCAAACCGGACCATGATCGCGTTCTCCGCGCCAAAACGAGATGATACAGGCTTAGTGCCGCGATCATAACAATCATGAAAGCATGTGTGTACAAGGCCGCGGCCGTAAGGAGCACAAACGCAACGCGCCGCGATTGGGACCGCCTTGTGTTCAAAAGCTGCCAATACAGCCAAAGAACAATCGAAACCGCCAGAACAATCAGTGAATACATTCGAATTTCGTGCAGGTAGTAGTTGAACAAAGCTGAAGCTGCCATGATGATTGCGGCGCATAAGCCGGCAAATGGCGAGTGCATGTCGGCTCCCACACGATAAACCCAGGCAACCGCCAATAGTCCAACGAAAAGAGACAGCATTCGCGCCGAGAATGCCGTCCAGCCCGCCAGATGACCCCAAGCGGACAGCAAAATGAAATACAGAGGCGCCTGACCCGACTCGCGTTCGATTATTCGATTGACCACATCTATAGGCAGGGTTGGACTATCTGCCATTGCGCCAGCATAGAAAAGCGAGAGATATTCGTCATACCATATCGAATCCGCGCTGATGCCGGCGGCCGCAACCCAGACCAATACCAGGATGAGCAAAACAAGTATGGGCAGATGCGCCCGAGAACTGATCATATTGGGGAACGTTGTCAGGATACGCCTTTCAGGAATGCGCGCGATATCATAACTTGGAAACGCGTATGAGATATTGCACGATTTGCTAGTTAAACTCGTCCGATAGAACCCGCAATTGGAGCATCATCATGCCTTATTTTACAGTCGAAGACTACATCAAGTTCGCCACGGTCGAGCCTGATTTCCGCTACAAGTACGGCAACCTGGCGCAACAATTCTGCGAACTCACCTTGCCGCGGAAGCCGCCGCCTCACCCTGTTATCGTCCTCATCCACGGCGGCTGTTACCGTGAAATGTATGATCTGCGTCCCATGAGCAAAGCCGCCAAGGCGCTAGCTGATGCCGGTTTCGCTGTCTGGAACATCGAATATCGGCGAGCGGGCAATGGCGGTGAATTCCCGAATATGTTCCTAGACGTGGGCGCGGCGACAGATTATCTGCGAGGGATCGCCGACGAGCACGGCCTGGATCTTGCCGCGGTCGTCGCCATGGGACATTCAGCTGGCGGTCATTTGGCGTTATGGCTCGCCGGACGAGGGTGTCTCGCCGAGAACAGCGCCTTGTTTAGCGAAGAGCCAATGCCCATTGCCGGCGTCGTCGGGCTGGCGCCGATAGCGGATATCGCCAACGCCCTCGACCTTGGCATGTGCGGGACCGCCCTGCCCATGGTTATGGGCAGCCAGCAGCCGGAGGCCGCGGCAAACCTGAAAGATTCCTCGCCGATCGCCATGCTGCCATTAGGCGCCCTGCAGATTCACATCGTAGGATCGGAGGACAACCTGATCCGGGCGAATCTAAAGCGCTACATCGACGCCGCCCTGGACGCCGGCGACAATGTGGAGTTGATCGTCCTGGAAGATGCCGGACACTTCGAGGCGGTCGCCGTTGACGCTCCCGAGTGGCAACATGTCATTGAAGCGATTCAGCGCTTGCGGACAGTGATCTGAGTCATTTTGCAATAGGCGCGATTCCGCGTTAAGCTACATATTACATGACAAAATCCCGAAAAAGGGAGGACCTGGCATGATTACGCGTCTTGCGCATGTCTGCATCGGCGCGACCGATCTGGCAGCCGCGGAAGAGTTCTATGTCCAGACACTGGGCATGGAATTGGCTTTCGAATTCTTCCGCGCGGGTGAGCGAATCGGCTTTTATGTCAAGGCTGGCGAAGACACATTCATCGAAGTATTCGCCGACGCCGAAGCGCAAGACGCGGCGCGCCCGCGCATCAAGCATTTCTGCCTCGAAGTAGAGGATTTGGACGCCGTCTTGACGACCTTGGCCAGCCGAGGCGTCAAGGTAACGGATAAGAAGCTGGGCGCCGACAATGCCTGGCAAGCCTGGATCGCCGACCCGAGCGGCGTGCGAATCGAGTTGATGCAATACCGCAAGGACAGCACGCAGTTCACCGGCGCAAACGTCGTGCTCGATTAGCAAGGCACTCGATTTCAGAACTCGGCTCAACCCAGGGCCACCAGGGACGGCGCAGCATTTTCTTCCGCGTAGTTAACCAGCGAATGTACTCAATGTGAGTCAATATACTTCACAAACTATTGAAAGAGAGGCGTTTTCGTCGCAAGACGCCTATTACGCGCGGACGGTGGTTGTGCCGATGGGACGCCCCGATACTGCTGCCGAGATGCTGCGGATCGCTGGCGAAATGGTCCACCCGGTGCATGGCTTGGTCATCGCCTTGGTCATCTCCATTGGCGATGTCGAACAAGCGCACGCCGTCAGCGATCAAGTACAGGATGTTGTGGACCAGTTTCGCAAGACCGATGCCGGGCACCGCGTAGAGCTAGTGACAGAGCTAGCGGTCAGCGTGTCGCGCGGGATCCTGGATGTCGCCCGCGAGCGGAATGCCGATGTCATCTTGCTCGGCGTTCAGCGGACCACGCATGGCCGCGTGAAGCTCGGCACGGTTGTGGAGAATGTGATCGCCACGGCGCCATGTGGCGTGTTGATCTATCGCAGCGCCCCGCGCTCGCAATTCGACCGGGTTGTCGTGCCCGTCGACGGCAGCCTTTCCTCAACGATCGCCATGAAACTCAGCATCAGTTTCGCGCTTCACCATGACCTCCCCGTGCGTCAACTGCGCGTTCAATCAGATTATCACTACAACCCGGAGCATGAGGCGGCGATCAAACGCTATGAGGATAATTTGCCGCGCGACCGAGACTTGAAATCCCAAATCATTACGGGACGCTCGCCCGCGGAAGAAATCGTGCAGAGCATGACAGCGGCCGACCTGCTAGTCATGGGCTTCTCGCAGAAGACCGATTTCGAGCGCCATCTCTTTAATGACTTAAGCAACCAACTTCTTAACGCGGCGCCGGGACCGGTGATCATGATTTCGCAGATAGAGTGGCATCGCGGCATACGCGGGACGATAGAGCACAGCGTTGCGCGCTTGAATCCGCAACTGACTTTGGTTGAGCAGAATGAACTCATCTGGGCGGCGCAAAAGAGCGCAAGCAACAATCTTGACTACACGGTGATGATCGTGCTCTCGGCGGCGCTGGCTACCCTGGGCTTGTTGACCAACAGCGCGGCCGTCATCATCGGCGCCATGCTAGTTGCGCCCTTGATGTCGCCGCTATCAAGTTTTTCCACAGGCATGGCAACGGGCATTCTGCATCTGACCCGCCGCGCCAGCGTGACACTCTTCGCCGGCGTGACGCTCGCCCTGCTCATCTCAATTGTGATGGGCGTACTCCTGCCGATAGACACGCCCACGGACGAGATGCTGGCGCGCGGCAGCCCGAACCTGCTGGACGCCGCCATTGCGCTGGTATCCGGCTGGGTTGCTGCTTATGCGACTGCCCGCAAAGGCATCCCCGCCGCTCTGGCTGGCGTGGCGATCGCCGCCGCTTTGATGCCGCCGATCTGCACCATTGGCTTGGGCATCGCGCTAGGCGATATTAGCCTGGCGATCGGCGCAAATCTGCTCTTCCTGGCGAACATCGCCTTCATCATCGCGGCGCAATACATCACCTTCTTGTGGATGGGCATGCACCCCACCGAAGACCGCGAAGGCGCCACGCTCAACCAGTCTCGCGCCTGGTGGTTTGTCCTCTTTTTTGTCACCATCATCGTCCTCCTGGTCTTCGCGCGTCTGGGCTCACAAGCGATAGACGAGGCGCATATCCGCGAGCGGCTGCAAGCGGAAGCCTTTCACGGCGCGACGGTGGTCGAATATCAAGTCATAACATCCGTGCCGCTCGAGGTGCTGTTGATCGTCCAGTCCGATCACCCAATCACGCCGGAAGAAGTCACCGCCGCCCAGCACCTTATCGATGAGCTCTACCAGCAAAATGTCGATTTGACGGTTGTTGCGCGGCAAGTCGTGCTCCCGCTCGATCCCCTGGCGGAAGCGGCGAGCGCGATACTGCAAGAAACCCTGCCGCGCGCCAGCTTCAGCGATGTCGCCGTCGACAGGGAAAACGGCAATTGGGTCCGGGCGACGGTCAGAGATCTTGAGCCCCCAGCACACGATGACCTTGAAAAAGCGCGGAAGAGGATTAGCGCGGTTGCGGATGCCGACATCGACCTAGAGATCGCGTTTCAGCAGACGATACAAATTGAGGGTCGGCCAGCCACGGTCGCTGTCGATGCCTAATCCGCTGGCGGAACTATAGAGTCCCTTCAGGCATCACGATTGATTCGAGCTTGCAGTATCGCATCAATCGCATCGTCCCCAGTCGGCAGCCATTCGGCGCGCACCTCCGAACCGGCGTCGACCAGGAGCTTGACGCTGGCGGGGAAATCGCCATCGCTGCGCCAAGTGTGTTGCCGGCCATAGAGGCAGGTGGTCAAGGCCGTGCCGCCGTAGCCATTCAGCCAGGTCAGCGGCGGCGCTGCATCGGCATCGAGCAGAACCGCGATCACATCGGCGAAACCATGGTAGGCGGCTGTGTGCAAAGGCATCAGGCGGTCGTCGTCATATACATGCAGGTCAAATCCGAGTGACGCCATCGTTTTGACAGCCGCGACCTGGTTGGTCCAGGCGGCATAGATAAGTTGCCGACGGTCGGCTACTGGCATGTCAGCGATGATGTCCGGTTGCGCCGCCAGGATCCGCTCCGCCGCCTCCATATTGGCTTCCGCGCAGTGAGCCAACAGCCGTACATCAAGCGGGCTCTGCTCAATCAGGTAGGCGAAGATTTCAGCGTATCCATAGTCCAGGGCGACCTGATGCGGCGATAAGTCAGCCGCGTTAAAGGTGTAGACGTATTGATGCGAGCCATCGGCTTTTGGCGCCAAGTCATAGCCGCGGCTGTTGACCCGCGCGCGGATGGCGACTGGATTCTCCTCCAGCGCCTGCTTGACCAGGTCCAGATCGCCGAGGATCACAGCGGCGAAGATATCGACTTGGGCGCCGCGCTTGACCAATTCGCGGGCGGCTTCAGTGTTGCGCGCGCCGAGCTGCCATTGCAAGGGCGTCGATGCGTGATCCAGATCGCGCGCTTCCAGGTCCGCCCCTCGCTCGATCAGCCAGTCCATCACCGCTGGGTCGGTCGCGTAGTGCAGCGGTGTCTTGCCATCGCCGCCGCGCTGGTGGATGAATGCCGGATCCCGCTGATAGGCCGCCTCCAGCCAGTCGAGCCAGCCCTGCTCGGCCGCGGCATGCGCAGTGACTTCGGCGCCGCGCTCAATGAGTTGTTCAACCGCTTCCGCCGATGTCACTTCAAGAATATGGAAATCCCCCGCCCACCATTGCGATTTGGCGTTGATATCCGCGCCATGCTTGAGCAGCGCGTCGACAACATCAATATTCTCCTTCGCGACGATGAGCGCGGTCGAGCCGAAGTAGAAATGCGGATCATCAAGCGTGTCGCGCAGATCTGGCTTGGATGTCAGCAATGCATCGAGATTCTCAGCATCTCCCGCGTATACCAGTTGCTTGAACTGCTCAAGCGCGTCGCCATAATCATGATCTTGCAGTTCGATTCTGAGGCGCAATCCGCCCCAGCTCTGCGCGTCATTTTCGCGGGCGATGACGGTCTGCGCGTCACTCAGCGTCAGCGGGAATGCGGCCGCCGCGTCGCGCGCGCCAAATTTGACCTGCGGCAGATGCTGATGGACTCGGTCAATGGCGTCGTTTTCGCCAGCGCGGAAGGCGCGCAGCAAGTCTTCGGTCCTCTCGATGTAGTCCGTGAGGCTGAATTGAGGTTTCTGTTCGCTTGTCATGGCATTCCCAACTTCACCCAGTCCCGCAACGTTACCACAGTTCGAGACTGCCAATCAAGAGATCACTCCCTGCAGCACCGCGAGATCTACATTGCCGCCGCTGACGACCACCGCCGTCTCGCGTCCGTCGGCGGGAATGACATCCTGCTGAACCGCCGCAACTCCGACCGCTCCACCGCCTTCGACCACCCAGCCCCATGCCAGCAGGGCGCGCATCGCCGCCGCGATCTGGCTCTCGGACACGAGCACGACGTCGTCTACATATCGCCGGCAGATCGGCACGGTGATCGAGCCGGCTTCAATATCGCCGGAAAGCGCATCCGCCAGCGTATCCCAGACTTGCGGACGATCCTCTGCATGAAACAGATTGTACATCGCCGGCGCCGATTCGGCATTGACGCCAATGACCTCGATATCAGCGCTCATTTCCTTAACGGCCGTGGCCACTCCGGCGATTAGACCGCCGCCGCTAACCGGCACAACGACGCGCTGGACACTTGACAGTTGCTCACATATTTCCAGGCCGATAGTACCAGCGCCAGCGATCACGCGGGGATCATTGTAGGGCGAGACCCACGTCCGTCCCGCGGCGACGCGGCACAAAGCCTCGGCTTCCGCTTGGTCGTAGTTGTCGCCGAAGAGGACCGCCTCCGCGCCATAACGTCGCACATTAGCGACCTTTTTCTTGGGCGTCGTCGTCGGCATAAGAATTTGCGCCGATGCGCCGGTCAACTGCGCGGCATAAGCGACCGCCGCCGCATGATTGCCCGATGACGCAGCGATGATGCCCCGCGCGCGCGCCGCTTCATCCAGCGAGAGAATGGCATTCAAAGCGCCGCGAATCTTGAAGGAATGGGTTTTGTTGGCGTTTTCCAGCTTGAGCCAGATCTTGCCACTCAAGTCCGACGCCGATTCAAGCGGGGATAGCGGCAGATGCGGCTTCAGACGCTGCTGCGCGCGCAGGATATCGCCGAGCGTCAATCGCATTTTCGGCGCTTACAAACCGATGCTGCGCAGGTATTCGCGGTTGCGTTGCGCCGATTCCAGTGGCGCGCCCATGCCAGGCAAGACATCTTGCTCGACCACGATCCAACTGTCATAGCCGATCTTCTCCAACTCGACCAAAACACTGGGAAAGTCGACATCGCCCCGTCCCAACTCGGGGAAGATGCCTTTACCGACCGATTGCGGACCATCCCATCGCTGCATGCGCGACTGTTCGTGGACGGCCGGATCATGATCTTTGAAGTGCACATACCAAATGCGGTCGGCGAATTGCCGAATGCCAGTCAGCGGGTCGCCACCACCGAAAGCCCAATGCCCGGTATCGAATACCAGACCGACGATATCGCCGTCCGTCATATCCAACAGTCGCTCAGTCTCCGCTGGCGTCTCGATCCAAGTGCCGGTGTGATGATGCAGCACGGAACGCAAACCGGTCTCGTCCATGACGCGGCGCGCGGCATGATCCGTGCCCTCGGCGAAGACGCGCCAGCCTTCTTCATCCAGGCTCATCGCGGCTGTGATGCGCCCCGAATTTAAGCTCCGCATGGGATTGGTGTAGGGATCGGGACCCAGCACCACGAGAGCCTCCGATCCGCCAACCACCGCCAGCAGTTTAGCCGTGCGCAGGCAAGCTTCGGTACTCTCCTCATGCCGGTCCCTGTCTTGAAAATTGACATTGACCCAGGAGCCCAGCATTTTCAAACCGCGCTGGTCCAGCTCCGTGCGCAGCGCCGCCGGGTCCGTCGGCATAAAGCCCCAATCGCCCAACTCAGTGCCGGCGTAGCCGCTGGCCGCGATCTCGTCCAGCACGCGCGCGTAGTCATAGCGCTCGCCTTCAATGTTTTCGATTATGCCCCAGGAACAGGGCGCGTTCGCCACCTGTATCATATCCGTCTCCGCCACTCGGATTCCGCCCGCTGAGTATAGCAACTATCACTGACGTTACAAGAAGACGCAAAACGAATGACGGACAGCCACAGGGGCGGCGTCCCTTCGGCATACCGTCCTGAGAGCCATCATGAAAGTAATGCGGATTCTTTCACGGGGACACATTCGCCGTGGCGGACTGTACCGCGCGCTCGCCCAATACAACCTGCCCCTCACACTGGCGCGCGCCGACTTGCTCATGGAGGATTCATACACAATTTGCCTAAATATGTATATTTTAAGCCATATAGTTTGTGCATATATACAAATCGACCTAAATTAGACTCAAATCCAAATCAAATATGACGCGAATCAGAAACGGCGAATGGCGCACACCGGATCTGCGTATTCCAACCGTATGACTATTATTGCATCACTTCTATTCGACCAGCGTCGTAAGTGCGAGAATCTCTTGCACTTGCTTGCGCCGAGGCTTGCGCTCTTCATCGGGCTCCTCCTCGCGGCGATGTTCTCCGCTTCAAAGTCCTTCGCCGCCGATATAACGCTTTCAGAAACTTGCAGCCTGGCGAATGCGATACGATCCGCCAACGGCGATACCCAAATCGCCCCGGCAAATCAGTGCGCCGCGGGCGACGCTACTGGGACGGATACAATCACCTTTGTGGCAGATGTAGAAATTACAGCAGCGCTGCCGGCTATCGCCTCCGATGTCCGTATCGTCGGCGGCCACACACTCTCGTCGCCTGACACAGAAGGCAACACGCCTACGGAATACAATTTCAGCCTGCTTACCATAAACAGCGGCGCGGTAAGAATCGAAGGCTTGAACCTAACTGGCGTCGACGATTCAGCGCTCAAGATCGTGAAGAACACTGACGATGATCTCAGTGTGCTTTTCAATCTCGGCTCTATCGGCCATAGCAAGGCGGCGACGCACGGCGGCGCCATCTATATTGAGGGTGGCGCTGAAGTCACCATACATTCCTCTCGAATCGGCCACAATGAAGCGCCAAACGGCAACGGTGGCGCCATCTATGTCAAGAACAGCACGCTCACCCTCAAATGGAACAACTTTCATGACAACAGCGCCACAGGCAACGGCGGCGCCATCTACTTCATCAATGAATCCGGCGGCGAGCACAAGCTGACCGTTATCGGAGGCAGACTCACGCGCAACTCAGCGACCGATGATGACGAAAGCACCAACACCGATGAAAATGGAGGAGCGATTTACTACGAGAATGGTACGTCGACCGATGGCGCGATCTCCAGTCTGGAGAATAGCAGCGTTCATACCAACACTGCGCGCAACGGCGGATCGATTTATGTAGCTGATGGCAAACTGAATATCGACAACAGCACGATTGATGAAAACGTTGCGAGCGACGAAGGCGGCGGCATCTATGTGGCGGGAGGCAACCTCACCGTACGGCATGCCACGATCGTCAAAAATCAGGCCGCAAATGGCGGCGGAATCGCAGTTTTCTCCGATGATGATGAAAATACACAGGATCCGGAAGTGTACATCTACAACAGCATCATCGCCCAAAACACCGATACCGACGCCGAGAATTCTGAATGCCTTACTGACGCGCTGAACGGGAATGAGGGCAACATTATCGAAGACGAGAGTTGCGTCGCGGCACAGTCCGTCAGCGTACCGGTTCGCATTGAGCTAGTACCCTATAGCGGAGATAATTTGCCCAGAGCCATATTAAACCGTTTCTATCGACTCCTGGAAGGCAGCCCAGCCATCGACAACGGCGTCGATACGGCCGGGCAAATGCTTGGAGAAGACCAAACCGGCCATCGTCGACCGGAAGGCGAAGGCTACGATTCCGGCTCCTTTGAGTTTGACGTGCAAGAAGTTTGGGTCCCATTTTCTGGACAAATTGAGACAGTTACATCGTTGGCTGGCGGCTCTAATGTGCCAGCCCACACCTGCATCGCGGTCAACGAACGCGACAATGGCATCACTATAGAAGCGACATACGGCCTCGAAAGCGGCGTGCAATGCCAGGAGATTGATGCAAGCGGCATCGGCATTCAGTGGATAATTGACGCCGGTTTCATCAAGGCGGTCGATATCTGGTCTTATGTCGAACAAGGCGTACAAGTCTGCTTTGACGCCAGCGGTCCCCTGCTCTTTATTGACGCGACCACAATCCCAAAAACGGTGAAATCAATAAGCGTCTTTACTCTTGACGGCAAGACTTGCACCGCCTTATGGCGCCCCGGTTCCATTGTTTTGCAGACCGCGCAGACCGGCACAAACGCCTTGCCCGCCGCAACCGCCCAGCCACTCCCCTTGCCTAGTCCCACGCCTTCGTCTCAGTGCCTGGCCACCACCACAGCCGCAGTGAACCTGCGCAACACTCCAAACGGCAACCGGATCGGTGGCATCTATCCGAGCCAGACGGTGACCGTGCTCGGCAGCACCAGCGGTTGGTATCAAGTGGACTACCTCGGAAGTATTGGCTGGGTCAGCGCCAACTACCTTTCCCTGAGCGGAGAGTGCAACTTTGGCGCGGCATAACCGCTGCCCGCCCATATCTCCCTTGCCAAAACGCCCCTGAAGATTAGTAATCGATCACATAAGGGGGCGCCGCTTCGCCCTACGCGCCAGCCATGCGCTCAGTTACAATGCAGTCTGTTTCATGGTCGCACATTCAGTTGTATCACTCTGCATGTCTGCCCTTGGAGGTTGTCTGTTGTCATGCGCCAAAACGAACACATTAGACTGTTTCTTCCCGGTCCAGTTGAAGTCCGCCGAGAGATACTCGAAGCGCAGACGCAGTGGATGATCGGCCACCGCACCGGCGAATTCGCCGATCTTTTCGCCCGCCTGCAAGACAAGCTCAAGCGCAGCTTCTTCACCGAGAGCCGCGTCTACGTCAGCGGATCATCCGGTTCGGGCTTGTGGGAAGGCGCGATCCGCTGCGGCGTCCGCGATGAGCGGAAAGTGCTGCACCTGACCGGCGGTGCCTTCAGTGAGCGCTGGGCGCAGATAAGCCGCGCCAACGGCAAGCAAGTCGATTGCATTCAGGTCGACTGGGGGCGAGCCCACAGTCCGGATATGGTCGCCGACGCGCTGAACAAGGCCAGCTATGACGCCGTCTGCGTCGTACACAACGAAACCAGCACCGGCGTCACCAATCCCATCGGAGCTATCGGCGAGGTCGTCAGACAACATCCGGACTCCTTCTTCTTCGTCGACACGGTCAGCGGCTATTTGGGCACGGAACTGCGCGTGGATGACTGGGGCATCGACATCGCCCTGACCTCGAGCCAGAAAGCCTTCGCCTTGCCGCCCGGGGTCGCCTTCGCCGCCGTCAGCGACCGCCTGCTGGAACGCGCCGCGACCATCAACAACCGCGGCTATTACTTCGATTTCGTCACGTTGGAAAAATCGCTGCTCAAGAACAACACGCCCGCAACGCCGCCGATTGCCTTGATGCACGCCGCTGATCGGCAGATGGACAGCATTCTGGCAGAGGGCATTGAAGCGCGTTGGGCTCGTCATAGAGCTATGCGCGATGCGACGCATCAGTGGGCGCTTGAGCGCGGCTTTGGCCTCTATGCCCAGGAAGGCTACCGCAGCGATACGGTGACGACTGTCGAAAACACGCTCGGTATCGATGTGAACGCCCTCGACAAATTCATGCGATCCGAAGTCGGCTTCGCTATGGACAAGGGCTATGGGGTGATCAAAGGCAGCACCTTCCGCCTGCCCCACATGGGCGATGTCACGATAGACATGCTCCTCGAAGTCCTCGGCGGCATTGACGCTTTCATGGCAAGCGAAAATTAGGGGGCGCGCGATGAGTTTCCATGTGCTCGTCCCCGATAACGTACATCAGAAAGCGATCGACCTCCTCGAAGCGAGCGACGGCATCCGCGTAACAGCGCCGGGCAAACTCGAGCGCGCCGATCTCCTGGTCGCCGTCGCCGATGCCCACGCGCTGATCATCCGCAGCGGCGTCATGGCCGATGTCGAACTGCTCGCGGGAGCGCCACAACTGAAAGCGATCGCCCGCGCCGGCGTCGGTGTCGACAACATCGACCTGGCCGCCGCAACCGACCGCGGCATCCTGGTCATGAATACACCCGGCGGCAACACCATCTCCACCGCCGAGCATACTTTCGGCTTGATGATCGCCCTTTCCCGCCACATCTCGCAAGGTCATCAATCGCTGGCCGAGGGACGCTGGGATCGCAAACTCTTCTCCGGCGTCGAACTCAAAGGCAAGACCCTGGGCATCATCGGCTTAGGGCGCATCGGTCAAGCCATCGCTACCCGCGCCCAAGCCTTCGAAATGACCGTCATCGCCCACGATCCCTATCTGCCCCCGGCAGTCGCCGAGGCGATTAGTGTCCCGCTGCTTCCCCTCGCCGAGGTTTACGCCCGCTCGGATTTCCTCAGCTTCCACGCCATGGTCACGGATGAAACGCGCGGCATGGTCAATACGGATTCGATTGCGCGGATGAAAGACGGCGTCCGCATCATCAACGCGGCCCGCGGCGCGCTCATAAACTCCGCTGATTTAGCCGAGGCGCTGAAAAATGGGGTGGTCGCCGGCGCCGCCCTGGATGTCTACGAGCGGGAGCCGCCGCCCGCCGACCATCCGCTGATTGGATTGCCAAACGTGGTGCACACGCCCCACCTGGCCGCCAGCACCTCTGACGCGCAAGTGACCGTTGCGGTGGAAGCGGCGCAACTGATCGTCGACTATCTGCTTGAGGGCAAGGCTGACAATGTATGCAATCCAGCAGTCTTGCCCTAACCCTCTGTGTCTCTGCGGTGAAACCTAGGGTCTAGCCGGACTCCCATCAGGCAAGCGTGTCTGCGTCCAGTCCTCGACGATATCCTTGCAGGGGTACTTCGCCGCCAGCGCCTCGTCAATATCAATGCCCAAACCGGGCTCGTCATTAGGATATAGATAGCCGTCCTCGACCACTGGCAAGCCGGGGAAAATCGCATAATCCAACTCGGAAGGCTGATACCACTCCTGCACCCCGAAATTGGGATGCCAGAGATCAAGCTGCAAATTCGCCGCATGACCAACCGGCGAGGTATCGCTGGGACCATGCCAAGCCGTGCGGATGCCATACATATCGGCGAAGATGGCGACATTGCGCGCCGGCGTAATCCCACCCATCTGGCTGATGTGCATGCGGATAAAATCGATCAGCCGCTCCTGAATCAGCATCTGCCATTCATGCGGATTATTGAACAACTCACCCATGGCCAGCGGAGTCGCGCACTGACCGCGGATCGTGCGGAACCAGTGTATATCTTCCGGCGCCAGCGCGTCCTCAAGGAAGAAAAGCTTGAATTCTTCGACATCTTTGGCGAATTCTACCGCGTGAATCGGTACCAGCCGCTCATGTATATCATGCAACAATTCGACTGCTTCGCCGACCTGCTCGCGCACATAGGCGATCATATCCAGCATCCGGCGGCAATAATCCCGCGGGTCGAAATAGGCGCCGTCCGGAGCCTTCTTCGGCTTGACCATCGGGCTGCTCTTGCCCCCATAGCCGCCCATCTGCACGCGAATGTAGCGGAATCCGCGCGCCATATACGCTTGTACATTTTCGGCGACTTCCTCTTTGCTGCCGCCGTCAGCATGTACATAAACATGCGCCGCCTCGCGCGATTTTCCGCCGAGCAAATCACAGACCGCCATGCCCGCTCGCTTGCCCTTGATATCCCATAGCGCCTGATCGACGCCCGAGATGGCATTGTTGAGCACCGGTCCATTGCGCCAATAGCCATGCACCATCGCCATATTCCAGATCTCTTCAATGCGGTCGACATCCCTGCCCAGCAAGAAGGGCTTCAGATGCCGCTCAATCGCTGTGGCAACAGCGAAGATCCGCTGTGTGAAGGTGGCGCAGCCCAAGCCGTACAAGCCCGGCTCCGATGTGCTGACCTTGACAATCGCCAGGCGTGATTTGCCCGGCTGCGTCAAGATGACTTTCACGTCTTCGATCCTTATCGGTTTCGGCATTCGTGTTTTCTCCCCCGCGTTCTTGCGGATGCCTTGCCTGTATCGCGACAGATTGACAAAAGTTAGAATCCCCTAGTACGAGAACATTTAGTCGCGTATCACACGATGAAATCTGCTTGACTGAATCGCAGGAAGTCCGCAAACCTAAAGGATAGTCACAATTGTCTTACTTCAATGCAATCCGTCTAGCGAAAATCACCCAATTTGCCGGATGGCCAGATGGCCAAAAAATGTTTTTCTCGCTCCGTTTTGCCGATCAGTCCCTTCTCGGCAACCGGTCGGCAGCGACATGATTGGCACAAAAACTTTCCCGCGCGCCAATGCCAACAGCGGCGCAAAACTCCCGCAATCCCTTGTCAGCACTGAGATTCCCGCTTGGCACACGCGGCGAATTCATTGGCGCAATCTGTGCCAATATGCGCCAAAGATCACAGCAGCGGTTGTCGCGAGCGCGCTACAGCACTCGGCAGCGATTCGTCAATTTGCCGATGCCTTCGATCTCCACGCTGACCACGCTGCCCTCGCCCAAGAACTCCGGCGGATCCATCGCCTTGCCCACACCCGAGGGCGTGCCGGTCAGAATCATATCGCCGGGATTGAGCGTGAAAGCCCGCGACAAATAGGCGATCAAATGACGCACGCTGAAGATCATATCGGCCGTCGAACCGTTTTGCTTCTCGACGCCGTCCACCGTCGTCGCGATGCGCAAGTTCTGCGGGTCGGGGATCTCATCGCGGGTGAGGACAACCGGACCCAGCGGACAGAACGTGTCTAAGCCCTTGGCTCGCACCCACTGCTTGTCCCGCGTTTGCAAGTCCCGCGCCGAGACATCGTTCGCAATCGTGTAACCGAAGACATAGTCGAGCGCTTCCGCTTCGGATACTTTACGCGCCGTCTTGCCAATGATGACGGCGAGCTCGCCCTCCCAATCCACCTGCGCGGTCAAGTCAGCTTCCCATTCGATCACATCGCCATCGCCGATGACCGCGCTCGGCATGACGGCGAAAACGAGCGGTTCGGTCGGCACTTCATTGTTCAATTCCCGCGCGTGCTCGGCATAGTTGCGCCCGATGGCCAAGATTTTGCCCGGTATCAGCGGCGGCAAGATTCTCACATCCGCCAGGGAGTCAACTGCGCCGGTGTACTGCGGCGCTTCGTCCGCAGACATCAACTCAATCATGCCTCCATTCCCGAGCCGCCTAATGTCATTGCCCTGCACGACGCCAATACATTTGGTCTCAACACTCGCATATCGAAGCAGTTTCATATTTCCTCTGTACCCACTACGCATATAATCCGCGCTAGTCTAGCAAATCGAAGGGCGCAAGACCAGCAGGCAAATCGCCATCGGACCAAACAATTGCGGGACGATTCGAAGCGGCGCCGCGCATCGCGTTTTCCAATCTCTGATAAAATGCAAATGTCGTCGCTTTGCCGTTTGATCTCAGGAGAGCTGCATTGAAGCTGCTTCATTTAATCGCCCTGACATCCCTGATATTGCCGCTGCTGGCAGCCTGCAGCGACACGGGCAACGTGGCCAACGACGCCAAATCCGCCCAGCGTCTGCTGCCCAACCTCGCGTCCTACACCGCGACCGATGTCGATACCAGCATTGACAGCGCCTTCGCGGCTGTCGGGGGCGCGGCGCTGATGGGCGGCCAGATTGGCATCACCGCCGCCATCGCCAAAGCCGAACAGATCTTGCAATGCTTCCAGGATCGTGGCGCTCTCGCCGCCAAGTTCTACCAGCAGAGCGGTTCCACGCTGACCGCGCCCATGGTCGGCGGGGCCCTCGTCATCAACCAGTCCCGCGTCAATCAAGAATTGATCAACTGCGCCTTGGGTGGGCAAGAAGACAATGCCAGCGCGCAGAACTTCGCCATCGAACCGTGCGCCAGCGCTGGCTCTCTCACCTACGAAGGCGACTTGGTCAGCTATGTCTACATTGGCTCGCACCCGGATGTCTGCGCCGTATTCCAGCTTCATTTTGACAATCTCGCCGGAACGACCGATGACGAATGACCGCGCAAGTTGAAAGGATATAACATTCGTATTCGCCTAAGACGCAAATTGTAGAGACGCCCGGGGACCTAGCGAGTGTCGGCGGTCTGTGTCTACGCGACCTACGCAACCTGCCAAGTCGCCCGCAAACGAATATCGAAATAATCGGCTTAAAAGTACAAGGAAAAACCAAATGACAGAATTCAACGGATTGGGCTTGCACCTGGGCAATCTCTCGCGCTTGTCTTCAGCTAAATCCCGCTCGCTCAGCGCGGAGAACTTTGACGGCGCGAAGGGCCGCGGCGGCATGGCGCGCGAAGGCACCGGCAGCCAAGCCGCCCGCGACCTCGGGCAAGGCTGGAAGGTCTCGCCATCGGTGCGGATCAAAGCCGGCGAAACTTTTACCATGGCCGATATCAGCGGTCCCGGCGCGATCCAGCAGATCTGGATGACGCCGACCGGCATCTGGCGCTATTGCATCTTACGCATCTATTGGGATGGTAGCGAGCAGCCATCAGTCGAATGTCCCATCGGCGATTTCTTCGCGGTCGGCTGGGGCGAATACGCCCAGGTCACCTCCCTGCCCATCTGCGTCAACCCGGGCAGCGCCTTCAATTCCTACTGGGAGATGCCCTTCCGGAAGCATTGCCGCATGACCATCAGCAATATCGCCGAAGAAGATATGACGCTCTACTACCAAGTGAATTACACCCTGACCGATGTGCCGGAAGACGCCGCCTATTTCCACGCCCAATTCCGCCGCGTCAACCCCCTGCCCTACAAAGATGTCTACACCATCGTCGATGGCATCCGCGGGCGCGGGCATTACATCGGTACCTACGTGGCTTGGGGCACAAACAACACCGGCTGGTGGGGCGAGGGCGAGCTAAAGTTCTACCTCGATGGCGATGAATACCCCACCATCTGCGGCACCGGCACCGAAGATTACTTCTGCGGCTCCTATAACTTCGATCCCAGCCCGCGGCACAACGAAGGTTACGTCACCTACACCACCCCCTACGCCGGCTTCCATCAGGTGATCCGCCCCGACACCGATTACAAGTCGCAGTTCAGGATGGGCATGTATCGCTGGCATATTATGGACCCCATCCGCTTTGAAGCCGACTTGCGCGTCACCATGCAGGCGCTGGGTTGGGGTTACAACCACCGTTATCTGCCGCTGCAAGACGACATCGCCTCGGTCGCCTACTGGTATCAGACGCTGCCGCAGGCGCCCTTCCCGCCTCTGCCCGAACGCGAGCAGTTGCAGATCATCTAGTCTTGCTGGCAAATCTCGTCGTACAGCCGCTCGTAGCTGGATGCCGTCCGTTCCCAGCTGTATCGCGATTCGATCAGCGCGCGACCGTTCTTCGAAAGCCGTTCCCGCAGGGCGACATCGCCCAGCAGCTCGATGATCTTCCGCGCTATCTGTTCAATGGGAGCGATGAGGGCGGACTCCCCATCATAGACGTCTATCCCTTCGACGCTCAGCGGCGTCGCTACGACCGGAATGCCCATCGCCAAGGCTTCCAGGACCTTGTTCTTCAAGCCGGCGCCAAAGCGCAGCGGGCAGACGAAAACAGTCCCTCGCGCCAGATAGGGCATCACTTCCGGCACATGACCACTGACCTCGATGCGATCATTCGCCAATCCGCGCAGCCACTCCGGCGGGTTGTTGCCGATCAATTGCAGCCGCGCCTCCGGCACAACCCGGCGGACTTCGGGCAGCACCTTGTCAATGAGAATGCGCGCGGCATCCTGATTCGGCGGGTACTCGTAGTTGCCGACGAAGAGCAGCGTGTGCGGATCGCGCTCGGCGTCAGGCGGAGTAAAGCGCTCGAGCTCTATGCCGTTGGCTATCACATCGACCGATAGCTCCGGCTGCAACTCGCGCAGCAGCGCCCGATCGGCTTCTGAGATGACCACGGTCCGGTCGTAGGGTCCGAACATGAATTGCTCGAAGCGCCGCGCTAAGGGCAAACGGAGGCGCGCGCTAATCTGGCTCTGAGCGGATGCTGTTTGCAAATACAGCGTATGCGATTCGTATGGTGTGATCACATTAGGCAAATGGGCGAAGAGCGGATGATACTCATAGACGCTGACCGACCCGAAGCAATGCGCCAGGTCATAGTCGCCTTGCTTCAGTCGCGCGGCAATCGCCTGCCAGAGCGGCGGGCAAAAGCTCCCCTCGGCAGACCTGGCGAAGCGCGAGCCAGGCACAAACAAGCGGCGAAGGTAAGCCATGCCCTTTCGGCGCGGCTCAGCGAATAATTCGATGTGGCGGAAGAAGGAGCGGTACTTGTCTATCTGCTGCGGATCCTCGTCGCGGTCATATAGCGCCAGCAAATCAATGACATAGCCGCGCCGGGAAAGCTCGCGCGCCAAATGCCAGATGATCAGACGATCGCCAAGATGCAGCGGATAGGGCGGGCAGCGGGATATGAGCAGGATGGTTTTCATGAGCCGGCGGTCCACAATGGACTAGACATGATCGTAGCAGCGAAATGACAAGGCAGTAAGCCCAGGCGCAAGCTACAGGCTAAAAGCAAAAACTCGCCGCGTGGACGAGTGTTCCTAGTGCCGAGACCCAGACTTGAACTGGGGACACCCGCATTTTCAGTGCGGTGCTCTACCAACTGAGCTATCTCGGCATCATGCAAAGCCTCAGGAATTGGGAGTTTAGAGTGGAGAGCTGCGAATGTCAAGACAAATGTCGCGACCGCAGCCAGTCCCGGATGACGCGCGCAGTCTCCAGCGGCGCCGCCTGCGGGAAGAGATGCCCCTGCCCTTTCATCTCATGAAAGTCGACTTCCGGCAGGAGCGCCTTGGCTATTACCCCGGACTCCACTGGGAAGGTATGACTATAGCTCGCGCGGACGATTAGGGTGGGCGCCAAGCCGTTCAACTTCGGCAAATCCCGCCAGATGTCGCGATGTACGGTCGAGAAGTAATGCGCTTCCCAGGCTGTGCTCCAACGCAGCTCGAAGCCGGAACCATCAGCCCGCGGCTGCAGGCCATGCTCGATATAAAGACGCAGCGTCTCCTCAGCCCAATCGGAGAAGACCGGCTTGTCCCGAAAACGCCGGAAAGCATCTTCGCGGCTTTCAAAGAAGGCTCGCCGCCGCAGCGCGCCTTGTACCAGTGGCAATTTCTCGACCGCGCCACTGGCTTGGGCGCCGCCCAGCATATCCAGCATCATCTGCGGCAGAATCACCGGGTCAAGCATGATCAATGCCCGGAAGCGCGTCGGCGCCTTTATGAGCGCCAACAGGGAGACGATGCCGCCCAGCGAATGGCCCACCGCCACGATATCACGCAGGTCCCGGCTCTCAAGCCCGGCAAGCAGGTCATCGGCGTCGGCGTTCCAACTTCGGAATTCCGCCGGCGGAAGCTCATCGCCCCACAAGGCGCGCGGCGGCAAACATATTGCCCGGTACTGGCGCAGGGGGCGAAGCATGGGCAGGTAGGTCTCTGGCGGGAAGCCGTTTGCAGGCGCCAAATGCAGGATAGGCGCAAGCGGCTCGCCGGCGAGTTCAATCAAGGGCTGTGACATGCTTGAAGCCGTTTGATGCTATTTTAGTAGAGGACATTGTCTTGCCTAGCTGTATGTATACGCAGTGAAGAGGAGATTCAACATGATTGATCGCTCGATAATCTTTGCGGTCGGAGCCTCTCTCATCGCCTTGCTGATCGTGCTGGAACTAGTGCGGCGGCGGCACCTGAGCGAGGAATACTCGCTACTCTGGCTGGGCACAGCGATCGTCATGTTGGTGGTCGGCGTCTGGCGCGACCTTCTGCATGGCTTGGCTGACCTCGTCAATATCGAATATCCGCCAAACCTGCTCTTCCTGCTCGCTGCCCTCTTCTTGCTCTTCATCCAGCTCTATTTCTCCACCGTCATCACCCGGCTCACCCGGGAAAGCAAAGAAGCCGCCCAACAGATCGCCTTGCTACGTTTCGAGTTGGAACAACTAAGCGGCGAGCAGGTTGACAGCGAGAAAGACTAAACCAACTAAGGCGCCGATATAAATCACCAAATCGGGCAAGCGCAGTCGCAAGGGATTGCGGTCCACAGCGGCAATTGGGCGCTCCCTCCGATTGGGATCAGCCAGTAGGGCTAGACGGGGACCGATGCGCCAGGCGAGCAGCGCGCCGCCGAGCATGCCGCCGATATGACCCCAGTTGTCGATGCGCGAACCGGGCAGGAATCCGATCAGCAAGTTAATGCCGATGAGAAAGGCCATGTGGCGCAGTTGACCACGCACATTAGCATAAAGGCGGCGGTTCTGGTAAAGATGTACGGCATGAGCGGCGAAGATGGCGAAAACCGCCCCCGATGCCCCGACCGAGGCGCCCGTCAACCCGCCGAGCGCCAAGCTCAGCGCTGAACCGGTCAAACCGCCCAGCAGGTAGATCAACAGAAATCGCAGCCGCCCAAATACGGGCTCTACCGCTCGTCCGACGATATAGAGCGCGTAGACGTTGAAAAAAACATGACCGAGACTGCCGTGCAGAAACATCGCGGTGAACAGGCGATAGACCTCGCCTTCCACGACCACGAGTTGCGGGATCGAGGCGCCGCGCAGGAACAATTCCCATTCCAGCTCCGGCGCCAGGAAACCCGCGAGGTATATCAAGCCGTTGACCGCCATCAAGGCATAGGTCAAAAGCGCCTGGCGACGCAATGGCAGGCGCGGACGCTTGACGCCCTGAACCGCCTTTGCTGGCGCAACTATCCGGGTCTTGTCCTTTTGATAAAGCGGATGGTCCTGCTCGTCTCTCGATTGCATGAACGCTCTCATTTATTGATTACTTGCATCACTTATGACAATACGAAATAATAACGCCTTAGTCGCGCAAGGGAGGCGGCATAGACATTAGGAGCAACGTGCAAAACCTGCGCAGTTTATGATATGCTTATCTTGACGTCACTTCAATGCGCATATAAATAGGATTACCAGCAGGAAACAGATAACAATGTTCGATCATTCATCCTCCGATATCATGATTGTCCCGGAAGAGATATTTTGCGAAATGCACGAAGAAGGCGATGCCTGTGATGTCATCGTGCAGATGGAAGACGGGACCGTTTATACAGCGCTCTTCGCCACGCTTTCCTATATACATCGACAGTTAGCTTTGACCTGGATGGTGACGGAGTCCATACCGGAGACCCCGCCCGTCCGTTACGCCGTTCTCGATACGCCCCATATCATCGTAGAGCGGCTGCAACTCGAAATTATTGAAGATACGATTGACAATCTGGTCGCCCAGGATGTCTTCGAAAGCCTCTTTACCCGCGTCACTGAAGATCAGCGCGCGGATGCGGCCGCTACAGACAAAGTGAGTCACCTCGCCACGCAAGAGATCGCCCAAGCCGTCATTGAAGAAGTGCTCGTGCTCATCGACGATTAAACTCTCGCCGCCGATTCTGGAGCGGGCAGCGACTGCCCCTTTCTGAGTTTCCGCCTTCTCCACTATAATTTCTCGCGGCTTGCCGGTCTGCACTGGATGTGACGCCACGGGTCTCAGCAGTCGGGATTCCGGACTGTGAATTCGAATCGAGGAAGCAGGATGCCCGAAGAACGATACGAAGAGAGCCAACTCTACAAGCTCCGACACTCAGCCGCCCATGTGATGGCGGAGGCGATGCTGGAGCGCTTCCCCGAAGCGAAGATCGCCATCGGTCCGCCGATTGAGGATGGCTTCTACTACGACTTTGATCTGCCCGCCCCCATCAGCGACGAGGACATAAAATGGGTCGAAAAGCGGATGAGGAAGATCCTCTCGGGGCGCCACGAATTCACCATGCGCGAGGTATCCGCGGAGGAAGCCCGCGAGTTGTTTCATGACCAGCCCTATAAGCTTGAGCTTATAGACGACCTGGTCAATGGCAGACTGGACGACAACGGCAACCCAATCGCCGATCCTACCGACAGCCTGACCATCTATACACAGAACAAGTTCACCGATCTCTGCCGCGGCCCACATGTGGAAAGCACCAAGGACATCAATCCAAAAGCGGTCAGCATTTCACTGCGCCCGCCCGCTGGCGCATATTGGCGAGGCGATGAGAAGCGGCAGCAGTTGACACGCATCTATGGCACCGCCTGGCAGACACCGGCCGAACTGGCGGATTATCGACAGCGACTGGAAGAAGCCATCAAGCGCGACCATCGTACGCTGGGCGAAAAGCTCGACCTCTTCATCATCGACGCGATGGTGGGCAAGGGTTTGCCGCTTTGGCTGCCCGATGGCGCGACCCTGCGCGATACGCTGGAACGCTGGCTGCGCGATATACAGATTGAGCGCGGTTATCTGCCGGTGGTCACGCCGCACCTGGGCAATATAAATCTATACAAGACATCGGGGCACTATCCCTATTATGCTGACAGTCAATACAAGCCCATTGATGTGGACGGCGATGAGTTCATGCTCCGCCCGATGAATTGCCCGCATCACTGCCGCATCTATAGCAGCAAGCCGCGCTCCTATCGCGATCTGCCGCTGCGCTATGCCGAGTTCGGCACGGTCTATCGCTACGAGCAATCGGGCGAACTGCGTGGCTTGACGCGGGTGCGCGGTTTCACGGTTGATGACGCCCATCTTTTCGTCCGCCCCGACCAATTGCTGGACGAATTCAAAGGGGTGGTGAACCTGATACAGCACGTCTTCGGCGCCTTGGGCATGGCGGATTTCCGCGCCCGCATCGGTACGCGGGATCCCGACAGCGACAAATATGTCGGCGACAACGCTCTATGGGAAGAGGCCACCGTCGCTATTGTCGACGCCTGCGAGGGACTGGGGCTGGCTTATCACATCGAGCCGGGGGAAGCCGCTTTCTACGGACCAAAGCTGGACTTCATCGTGCGCGATGTGCTCAAGCGGGAATGGCAGCTGGGCACGGTGCAAGTCGATTACAACCTACCGCAGCGCTTTGACCTGGAATATGTCGATCGTGACAATGAACGGGTGCGCCCGATCATGATTCACCGCGCGCCCTTCGGCAGCCTGGAACGTTTCATCGGCATCCTCATCGAGCATTTCGCCGGCGCTTTCCCGCCTTGGCTGGCGCCGACGCAAGCGATCATCATCCCCATCCGCGAGAGCCACAACGCCTACGCCCGCGAAGTGGAGGCGCTGCTCAAATCGCGAGGGATGCGCGTCAAAGCCGACTTGCAAGACCGCAACATGCGCTCAAAGATCAGGCAGCACCGGCAGATGAATATCCCCTGGCTGCTAATCGCCGGCGATCGCGATATAGCAAATCGCACAGTGAGCGTCCGCCTACGGGGCGATGAAGACCTGGGCGCGCTGCCGCTTGAGGACTTCGCTGACGGCGCACTGAATCTCATCGAGTCGCATTCGCAGGCAATCAAGCTGTAGTCTTTCTGTTTAAGCTTGGGATTTGAATGCGCGCTTCACGTGCCAATTCTTCAGCGATTTCGCGGTGCATTTCATCAATGGGCTGGCCTTCGCCGCCTGACATGATAAAGCGATATCCCTCGCTGATATCCTCGAGGGTTTTCTCTTTAGTCGGAACGTGATTGCAGTCGCTATCTGCACTCTGATTATTGACAGATAAACTTGCGGTTGGTTTTGATTCGCGTTTAGGGACTATTGCCAGTCTCCTTTACACGTACAGAATAAGCGATTCGACTATAATGTCGGAAAGTATGCACACCAGTATTTGTGCTTGTTCAACGCATCAGCGCTCCAGGCAGGATTCGAACCTGCGACACTTGGTTTAGGAAACCAATGCTCTATCCCCTGAGCTACTGGAGCCTAAGCAAAAATTATAGCAGACTAAGCCCACACCTCAAGCCTCCCCCGCCATCGGCAAATCTCGACTTAACAAGGTCAGATTTGCCAGCTAATATCGGACATCAACAGTAGCCACAAGCAGCAAATTACGCTACCATAGCGTACTTATAAGCAGACAAGTAAGATTTCGCTTGCGACAGCGTCACAAAAGCGATGCGAAACGGCAAGGAGTCAGCAAATGACGCATATCATCACCAGCCTTTGCTTACGCGATGGCGCCTGCGTTGAGGTTTGCCCGGTTGAATGCATTATCGCTGGCAAGCCGGAAAACGAATGGCCCTGGTATTTCATCGATCCCGATACCTGTATTGACTGTGGCGCCTGCATCCCCGAATGCCCTTTTGAAGCCATCTTCATCGAAGAAGAGGTCTCATCCGAATACGAGATGATGGAGGGCCAAGAACGCGTGCCCTTCGATACCAAGGTGATCATCGAGCACGAGGAAGGCGATATCGTCGACCTCACGCCCGATATCGCGCCGAATTACGATTTCTTCACCCAAGGTCCGGGCTACGACGCTCTGAACATGTAACCACTGTATTGTCCTCGGAACGACGGACCGCAGAAGCCGACAATCCCTCCTCCGCTTAATCCACAGCTAGGCGTCCCGGATTAGGCAGCTTTGGAGGGATTTGCTTTGTAGTGCCGCCGCGGCGAGATCATCCCCGTCACCAGCCCAACGCTGAAAAGCACAATGACCAGACCGACGATAATGCCGGGACTGATGCTTTCCCCCAGCATTAGCGCGCCGAAGATGACGCCGAATATGGGCACCAGCAGCGTCACCGTCAGCGCTTGCAGGGGACCGGCGCTGATGATGAGGTAGTAGTAAAGCTGATAGGCGAAGGCAGTACACAGCACCACTAGCGCCAGCGTCGCCAGCAGAGCCTCAAGCCGCGGCGCCTGCCCCGGCAGGTCCGCCACCGAGACCGGCGCCAGCACGACGGCTGCGGCAATCATCTGCCCGCTGGACATGGATAGATTGTTCAAGCCGGTGAAATAGCGCTTGGCGTATACCCCGCCGAGAGCATAACTCAGGGTCGCCGCCAGTAAAGCCAGGATCGCGGCGATCACTTCCAAGTTCATCGCCATGTCGCTGCCGCCAACCGTCACCGTCACGCCGATGATGCCGAGCACTGCGCCGATCAGCTTGTAAACGGTCAGGTCCTCGCCCAAACCGACAGCGGCGACAAAGGTCGTGAAGAGCGGCGTGGTCGACATCAGAATAGCCGCCATCGACGCGGTGACCGTGAGCTCCGCCCAGGCGATCAAGGTGAAGGGCAAGGCCGAACCCAGGAAGCCCAAGACGATGAAGTGGCGCCAATGACCGCGAATATCCAGCTTCTGGCGGCGCAGGCGGGCGTATCCCAGCAGGATCAGCCCGGAAAGCGCCACGCGGATAAACATCAAGAAGACCGGACCAAGCGGCTCGACCGCGACGCGAATGAAGATGTAGGATGCGCCCCAGATCGCGCCGAGGGTGAAAAGGGCAGCCAATTGAACGAGGGACAAGAATGGAACTCCGACTCAAACAGACCTCTGCATTGTAGCAGAGGCTGGTTGACAGAAGCACGCTCCGATTCTTGCGGACCTGCCCGCATTACCAGGGGGATACCTGCCCAAAAGTCTAATGTCAGGGCGTGGCATCTCAATGCAGAATAGGAACAACGCAAAGTAATACAAGGAGAATATTGTGGCGAATAGGCTACAAGAACTATCGGACGAAATGGCGAATGTGGTTGAAGGCGCCGCCGAAAGCGTCCTGCGGGTGGATGCGCGCCGGCGCATACCGGCCACCGGCATCGCCTGGTCGGAGAACCTGATCGTCACGGCGCATCACGTAGTGGAATCCGACGATGAAATCAGTATCGGCCTGCCCGACGGCGAGCGCAGCAACGCCAGGCTTGTCGGTCGTGATCCGCGCAATGACCTGGCTCTGCTGCAAGTCGATGCTTCACTGCGGCCGATCAAGCGGGCAGGGACCGACTTGCGCGCGGGCAATCTCGTGCTCGCGCTGGGAAGGCCCCGTCTGCACGTCAAAGCGGCGCTCGGCATCGTCAGCGGCGTCATCAACCCGGCCGATGCCCAAAGGCGACGCAGGCGAGCGAAAAGAATGTTCGCCAAACACATCGCCGGGGGCAAGCAGAATTGGAGAAAACAAGCATGGATAAAAAAAGCGGCCTGGAAGGCTGGCGACTGGGAAGGCCTGTTGGTAGACGGCCTCATCCAGACCGACCTCACCATGTACCCCGGTTTTTCCGGCGGTCCCCTCGTCGGCGCCGATGGAAACGTCTACGGTATGAATACATCTGGTTTCGCCGGCGGCATCAGCGTCGCCCTGCCCCTGTCCACCATTTCTAAATCAGTGGCCGCGCTATTGGCGCATGGCAAGATTCAATCCGGCTATCTCGGCATCAGTGTGCAGCCAGCCCAGTTGCCGGATAACATCGCCGAGGCTTTGCAGCACGACACCGGCTTGCTGATCGTCTCGGTGGAAGCGGATAGTCCGGCCGCGGAGGCCGGGATGCTGGTCGGCGATATTCTAACGGCGCTGGACGATGAGTCTCTCGAAGACGTCGATCAACTGCAAGTCTTGCTGGCCCGCCTCGAGGTGGGCCGTGAGGTCAAGGCAAGCTACATCCGCGGGGGCGTCATCGGCGAAGGCGGGGTCGTCATTGGCGTCAATTGAGCCATAACATCGACGATCGGCGTACAAAGGGCGACCCGGTGAGTCGCCCTTTCGGTATCATGCGGAGCGCTGGCTGTCAGCCAATCGCTAGACATCCGGCGACTCTATCATCCGTTCGAGGACGATCTCCGTCAACGAATTGCTGACCTTGGCCTCGTAAGGGATGATCCACTTCACCGTCTCGATAAAGCAAAGCGCCTCTTCGCCTCCTCGGCAGTAGTACAACGTGACTTCCGCATTGTATTGGCCGCTGCCCTCAACAAAGATTAACGGAACAGTCGTATACTTATCTGTCAAGGCTGCCTCAACGCTATCATCCGTATTCGATTCCAGCTCAAGCTTACTGTCGACCAATGGATTGATTTTAAAGTCCGGCGCCAAGGTCAGGCGCAAGCTAATCGTTCCTTCGCCCGCCGCAACCTGCTGCCTGTCCAGTCGCACTATCGTGTCATCGGCAATGTTGCCGCCCAAGATCGTCACTTCATCGGGATCAATCACCAGCGCTTCAGGATTGCTGAACTCAAAGGTATCGACTATGTTCGCTTCCAGATCAATCGTGCGGATGACGTGGTTATTGGTGTCGGCGACATATAGAATGCCGTCCGCGTAGCTCAAGCCGCCCGGTTCATCGAATTGGACCAGATGAGGTTCGCCATCCATGTAGCCGCCCGCGCCGCCGCGCCCGAACAGCGTCTGCGTGCTGGTCTCGCTAGCCGGTATGACCTTGATGCGGCTGTTGTAGGTGTCAGCAATATAGATCTCGCCATTGGGACCGCCTTCGACCCCGAGAGCGTGCTGCAAGCGGTTCTCGCCCAATTCGCCATCGATATCGCCGAAATCGAAGAGGCTGTTGGCGGTCGTGCCGGACACAACTATGACCTGGTCGTTCTCGAAGTCGGCCAGGCGGATCGTGCTGGATTCGCTGTCGGCGAAATAGAGCTTGCCAGCGCCCGCGTAATACAGTCCGCTGGGCTGGGCCAATTCGGCATTCGCCAGGCTGACATCGTTCAGATTGGCTTCGCGCCCGTTGCCGACCGAGGGATAGAGCAGATTGCTCTCCGGCTCATAGATATAGAGTTGGTGCGTGCCAGCCATAGCGATGTGCAGGCGTCCCATATCATCGAACTCCACATCCCAGGGGCTGCGCAGGGAGACGCCCAGCGGATTATCCTCTCTTATCCCGAATTCCAGTCGGCTGCGCCCCATAATGCCGTTGCCCGCCAAAGTCATCACTTCCCGCGCTGCCAGGTCGGCACTGCGAATAGCGTGATTATTGACATCGGCGATGTAGAGCAGATTGCCATCCAGCGCCATGCCCTGCGGTTTGTCGAACCTGGCTTCATCGAAACCGCCATCAGCAAAGCCCCGCGCCGAGGAGCCGATGATATCGACAACCTCTTTGCTGGCAAGGTCGACAACGACGATGCGATTGTGGCTGCTATCGGCGATGAAGAGACGGTTGCTCGCTGCGTCCGCCAGTACCTTGCCCGGATAAAGCAGCGGCGTGCCGGGATCGCCCGCGCCTTCCAACGCCAACTCAAGCGGCCTCCGGTCGATGATGCTCTCGTCTATGCCGTCATAGTGTTCGATCATGCCGGTGAGGTAGCTATCGAAGGCGGCAAAGGGAATCTCGCCCGATTGCCGGATCACCCCGTAGCCGCGCGGGTCGATGATGACCACCGTGGGCCAGGCGTTGGCGCCAAAGTTCCGCCAGATAGCGAACTCATTATCATTGACAACCGGGTGGTGTATCCCGTAACGCTGCACGATCTGACGCAGGTTCTCGGTCTGGCCTTCGGTCTCGAATTTCGCCGAGTGAACGCCAATGACAACCACCTCGTCGGCAAACTTCTGCTCCACCTGTTCCAGCACCGGAATGACGTGCAGGCAGTTGATGCAGCCGTAGGTCCAGAAATCCAGAATGACGATTTTGCCCGCCAGACCGCTCAGCGTCAGCGAATTTTCGACATTGATCCAATCAAGCCCAGCCGGGAACTCCGGCGGCTGGAACTGACCCTCATATAATTCCTGCGGGCTCCGCTGCGCCTGGGCCATACCTCCCAGCGCCAGCAGCAGAAGCAGCAAGATAGCGATTTTCTTAGTCATGCTCAACCTCCTCGAGATAACAAAAGAGAGCATACGATTGATGCTCTCATACATTTCGCTTCGATCCTAGGCTAGGCGGCAATGCTAAAGATCAGGTAACGGATTCCTTGCCGATGTATAACGACAACTATGCCGCCCGGTTCGGCGCTACCTTTCGTCGCGCAGGCGCTTCATCAAGGCATCGCGATTCGACCAGGCGCAGGAATCGACAACGTGCTGCGCCAAGACGCGGTCGAATTGCTCCAAGGCAGCGCGCTCATCCCCCAGTTGCGCATAGATCATGCCCAATTCGCAGCGCGCGTCAGTCCGCGTCGGATCTAGCTCAAGTCCGCGGTGGAAGGCATCCCGCGCCAACTCCCATTCCTCGACTTGCGCGAATGTGCGCGCACGGTAGAAGAAGTCATCCACCGTAAGCGGAATGTACATGGCCAGCATATCGAGGATGGCGACCTTGCGGTTTTGGCGCGCGCAATCATTCCGCGGGTCGTCCGCCAATATCCGGTCGAAGTTCGCCAGCGCCCAACCGTAATTCGACCATTCGTTCAAGACGATGCCAAATTGACAGCGCGCCTCATGATGGTCTGGATCGATCGCCAGCGCCTCCATAAAAGTATTTGCCGCCGCAAAGAGCTTGCGATCGTTCAGCATAGCCAAGCCGCGCTCGAATGTCGCCTGTGCCAGCGATGCTTGTGGCGCCGGAGCCGGTACAACGGAGGCAGTGGCGTTCAATGAGCGGTTCAAGGCGCGGTCATTTTCCTTGGGGCAAATAGCGCCGATGTCTTTCGATATCACCGTGTAGAATTGTGTAAATGCTTTCGCGTAATCACCCAACGAAGAATACACTCTGCCTAGATTACAGCGAATATCCAGGCGCGCCGGTTCCAGTTCCAGCGCCGCGGATAATGCAAGCGCCGCCGCCGCCATATCACCCTGCGTACTGTACAAGGAGGCGAGGTAAGCGTAGTCATCAGCTGTCACGCCAGGCGCAGACGCTACTCGAAGCATCCATTTAATCGCCTCGTCCAGATCGCCTTGTCGAGCCGCCAGCCGAGCTTGCTCGCGCGCCTCCGCCAGCCGGTCCGCAGCGCTGAACGTGATTCTCGCCTCACGAGACATGGCAAAGACCTGACGTTGATACAGGGTCACGGTCATCTCGCCAGTGGCGATGACAAGCCTGATCTGCTCAATGTATAGTTTCCGCAGGCGCTGCCAATAGGTCAGCGATTCGTCATCGGCGATGATGAGTGAGCGCTCGGTCTGTAAAAGCAGCCGCGACCGCTCGCTGAATAGCACAATGGGCTGGACCTGCGCCGTCACCCGCGTATCCGGGGCAATCTCATACGGCGTCAGCCAGTCCGGCATCTCGAACCCGGGCGGCGGCTCAAGTTCTTCGGTTTGCGCCAGAGCTTGCACATCAGTCGGCGATTCGCTTGCCGCTCTGCGCGCCGCCTCCGCTCGGTCGAAATAGTGCTGCGCGGTATGCGTATCGCCGCGATTGATGTGGATGCTGCCCATGAGGTAAAGCGCCGCACCATCTGTCGGATCCCCGAGCAGAATACACTGCAAGTGAATCTCCGCCTGGTTACTGTCACCATGATCATAAGCCTGCTTGCCGAGGAGCCAGTGATCGAGATCGGGACTGCAAATTGGTTTCTGCGCCCTTTCGCTCCGGCTTGACCAGGCGCTGCCAGCGTTTGCGCTGTCCTCGTGCAGATTCTCGATCAGGAGTGGAATGATCGCGCTGTCAGGATCTTCCAGCCGAGCGCATTCGTAGTGGCGCAGCGCCCGGGCATAATCACCCATATCATGCAGCTGAACCGCGCGGGCATAATTCGAATAGCTAAAGTCGCATTCGGCTTGGCTCCAAACGAGAGTCGCAGTGCCGGTGAGCAAGAGCAGAACTAGCGTTAAACCTGTAAACCGCTTGAACATGATGGTTTTACTTTCGCCACGATTTCTTGCTCATATGTTACTTCGTCCGCCAGCGCCGACGCAAATACTTGGTAAAGCAGGGCAAGGCAATCGCTTCAAGTTATTGCTTAGCATCGAGTACAGCGAGAGCCGCGCAGGGCGCGTGGACACAGCCCGCCGACACCACTAAGCCGTCGGCATAGAGTTTTTATTTGCCAGCGAAGTTATCAGGTCGTCAGAATGAAGCCGCTCCCGCCGAACGTTTGTGTTCGGTTTGTTAATTGTCCGACTTTGTCCGTTGCGGCCAATGAAAAATATTTTTCGGACAATAGACGCGGTTTTGCGGCCGAAACGGACAAAAGGCAGGCGGCTGTCGGTATGAATTGGGTTTGCAGGGGCAGCGGCGCGACCGCCGGCATAAAGACCGGTTTTGCCCCTGAGCTGCCTCTGAACTGTCCCTGGTTGTCCCGCTAAATCCCGCAAACGCAGCGACACTGTATGGATACAGACAGTGTTTTCGGGGCGGATAGCCCCTAGCCTGCGGCGCTGAAGGCGGGAATCGGTGGAGGGCATCGGCTGGGGGGCGAGATTGAGAGCCTGCGATAATTGATCCATAGGGGTAGTGTATCATCATTTTGAGCAGAAGAGAAGAACAAATGTTCACAGTTTTTCGAGATTGCCGAAAATCGACTTCCCGCGCCTCGGCGGGTCGCGTAGACACTGACCGTCGCTCGCGCAGATACCCACCAGGCCGTCGGTCGCGTAGGGCGCGTGGACACAGCCCGCCGACACTGTCCCTCAAGATACAAAGTACACAAATTTTTTTGGATTTCTGTGCGCTTTGTGTCTCTTATTTAATGAACACGATCAGGCGGAAAGGAAGCGCTCGGTAAGCGGCGAACGAGGTCTGCCCGCTTGATCAACGATGCCGTAACCATTGTGCATCCCTTGCGCCCAGGCGTACCAGACGAGCGCCGCAATTTTGCCGGGATACTGTGTCTTCAAGTAACGAATCATATCTATGGCGTAGCGGGCGATCTGACCCGCCGAATCATTAGGTCGATCCAAAACGCCAAATTCCGTGATCCAGAGCGGCTTTTCCGGCAATACAGCGCTGTAAGCCCAGACTGATTCGTCAATGTGGCCGAACATGGAATAATAGGGATGCCCGTTAACCCCGCGCCCATAGGGATGAAAAGCAATGCCATCCGGGACAACGTCCTCCGGCAATACATCCAGCATCTCGCGGGCATAGGCGCTGCCGCCGAGGGGACCGCTGTTGAAGCCGGCGGTGATGATCTGAACATCGCTATCTACACTGCGAATCGCGCGATGGATCTCGGCGAACATCTCGCCATAATGGCGCGCGCTCATCGATACCGACGCCACGCCGCTGAGCGAATCCGGCTCATTCCAGATTTGCCAGGCGCCAATCAAGTCCCGCCCCGCCCACTGCCTCGCAATTTCGCTCATCATCTGGGCAAAACGTCGCCGCAGCAGAGCCCACTTGGCATCGGTCATCTGTGACCAGGGCCAGAATTCGCTTTTGCCCTCGCCGTAAGTCTGATGGCTGGTCGCCAGAACGACGCGGTAACCAGCATCGCGGTAGGCTTCAATCTGCGGCAGGTAACGCGCCAAGGCGGCATTGATGTCCTCCGAGCCGCGCCCGTTCGAGACGTTGTAGCCGAAGCGCACCCAGCCAATAGCGCCGAGACGCGCTGGTGCTGGCTTGCCCAGCGGATGATAGATATCCAGGTTGACGCCGACCGGATTAAGACCGGGAAGAGCCTCGACGCCCTCCGCCAGTGTGGTGGCTTGCAGATACCAAGCGGCCGCATACCCTTCGACGCCGGTGATCGAACTGACCTTGAGCCAACTGCCCTGGGCGCCAATCTTCTCGATGGCGCGTCCATGGTGCTCTTGCGGCTCCAGCAGGTGCCAACTGTAGACCCGGCCGGCGATGCTGGCATAGACGCTTGGCAGCCTCCGGACGTTTAAGCCATCCACCAGGGGACGGGCGCGAAACTGCGGAATGTATATGTAATCGCGCGGATTCATCAAGTTGTCCCAGCCGAGCAGGCTCAGGCCGTTGGGCGGATTCTGCACGGTGATGGACAGGCGGTCGCCGGTCGCCTTCGCCAGCGCCTGCCCCAGAGCAAGGTCATCCCCGACCGAGATGAGGCCTTCTTTTAGACCCTCATAAGTGGTTATAAAGCGCTGACCGTCTATGATCGATTCGACTTGAATGCTTTCGCCGGCCGTGATGACCGTGCCAGGGGCGCCACAGATTACATCGGCATTGGCATGCGTCAACAGGTCGAGGCTCCGGCGCAAATCGCCCTGTTCCGGGTCGGCATTGAAGCGATCGAGCACGGCAAAGGGACGGGCGCTCGTCATCCATTCGAGCACGAAGCGATGGAAGATATGCTGCGGCTCGGAGTCCCGTTCGCCATAGCGATCATCATTCTCGACGCGCCGACTGATAATCGGCGCAAGCTCTTGGGGCTCGCTGACATCGATCACATCGACCATGACGACCGACGGATAGATTCGGCGAATGTGGGTCAAGGCGGAATCCTGCCACCAGGTGAGCGGCGCATCGACTGCCGTGACATTTCTGAAGCGGTTGAGGTTATTGCCAGCCGGCGACCGCACGACCGCCACGCGCTCGAACTTTGCGAGGTAGGGGCGCAAGACCGCCAACCACTCATAGAAGTTGCGGTCCGGCAGGACGAAGGCGTGGGAGATGACCTTATTAGAAGACATCGCTTGTTTTGAACTCATGGTCTCGCGCCGCGCCGCAAACCTGCGGACAATCCAAATGGTGTCAAATCGCGTATAATACATTATATGTTGCTTGCCACTTCCAGATATGGAGGCGGCGCTGGCAATTTAGCGCGATTCGGGAGCCGCGGTCATGGATCTGAACAGGGAGAAGGTCATAAAGTTGGTCATCGTCGTTTTGGCGACGCTAGCCGCGCTGGCTGTTATGAGCACCTTGGTGCAATTGATCCAGACTATTCTGCCCTTCTTGATCGTTGGCGGGGGAATATACATCGGCTATCGTTGGGCGCTCAGCGATGCGCCGGCGCCGACCGCGGACGAAGTCGAAGAGCAAGCGCGCGGTCTCTTTAGCCGCTTCCGCCGCAGCAAAAAAGCCGTCGAGACCACCATGAAAGTCGGCGAGGCTTTGAACGATATGGCGGGTTCATCCGAACGGAAAGCGAGAAGGCGGCAAAAAACCAGCAAAGTCGACAGAAGTGAAGCCAGCGGGAAATCCGAGATCGTGCCTGAAGCGCCGCCAGCAGAAGACTCCCCTCAAACAGAGGAAACAGAGGAACGCGAAGAAAAAGTCAGCCAGATGAAGGGAGCGCTGGAGAGCAATCCCGCAGGTGCTATCGAATTCAAGGACCAGGATGTCGTCATCAGCGCTGATGATGTCGTGCAGCCGGATATCTCGCGTCTGAAGGAAAAAGAAAAAGAAGTCCCCAAAGTCACCAACAATGTGCTAGCGCAGATCGAAGAGCGCCGGCGCCGGCTCGAAAGCGGCGACTAGGGAATCTCGCGGACCGTTTTTCCATCATCCATCAGCCGCCAGCGCCTGATATATCGGTCGCAGGGCATGATACAGGTCGCTGTAAATGCTCAGTTGCCGCTGGTAGTGCGCCTTGCGTTCGACGCGGGGCTCGAAGGTTTTGCGGGGTTTTATCAGCAGCGCCGCCGCTTCTTCCAGGCTGCTGTAGACGTCGGTTGCCCAGCCGGCCAACATCGCCACACCCAAACTAGCCGCTTCCGAAGTGTGTATGATCGTGACGGGCAGATCCGTGATATCGGCTTTGATCTGCATCCAGCATTCCGAGCGGGCGCCACCGCCAATAGCCGTCAGTGCTTTGATCGGCACGTCGATCTCGTTTAACCCCTTGATGCCGAGCGCCTGCTCGTAAGTCAAGCCCTCGAGGATGGCTCTGACGATATCGGCCCGTTTCGTATCGAAATTCATGCCGATCAAGGCGCCGGTGGCGATGGGGTCATCAAAAAAAGTGCCGCTGCCGACGAAATAAGGCAGCAGCAGCAAGCGGCCCGGGGCATCGTTTATCTGCTCGACGATCACATCGTAAACATCCCGGTCCTCCGCAGCGGCGATTTGGCGTTCGGTCCCCGCCAATTCATCGCGATACCAACGCAACAGGCGTCCGCCGGTCTGATTGCCGCTCAAGGCGATGAATAATCCGGGCGCGGCATGCGGATAGCAGGAAACGTGGTAATCCAGCATTTCCAGCCGCGGCTCATCGGTGACGGCGACCAGCGCTTCGGTCGTACCGATGGCCAACATGGCGCGCCCCGGTTGCAGTACACCAGCGCCCAATGCGCCCGCCGGTTGATCGTGCCCGCCGGTCACGACTTTGACATTCCCCTCGGTAAAGCCGAGGTCGGCCGCCAATTTGGGCGGAATCTCGCCGATGACTGTGCCGCTCGGCACCGGGCGCGCCAGTTGATCCCGCCGGACGCTGCCTGCCGCCAGCAGTTCGTCCGACCAATCGAGTTTGCGCACATCGAATGCCAGCGTCCGCGCCGCCATGCTGTAGTCGATGGCCGGCTCCAGCCCCAGCCGGTAGGCGACAAAATCGACGTAACAGAGATATTTCCAAGTCTGTTCGAGGATCTCCGGCGCATGATCCCGCCACCAGAGCACTTTCGGCAATGTGTAGATCGTGCCCATAGGCTGGCCCGTCAGCGCGTAGATATATTCCGCGCCCAAGGCGGCTTCCATCTCGGCGGTCTGCAGCCGATTGCGCGTATCGGAACTGATGGGGCTATTGGCTAGGATACGGCCGTCGCGCGCTATCGGCGTCATCGCTTCGCCCTGGGAGGAGATAGCGAGGGCGCTGACCGGATCATGCCCGATTCGCGCGTTCACCTCCCGCAGGCAATCGCAGACATCGCGCCAAACCCGCTCCGGGTCCAGCTCGTACCAGCCGGGCTGCGGACTGATCAGCGGGTATTCGCGCCCGGCGCCCGCCAGCACAGCGCCCGTCTCGGCAAATGCCACCACCTTGCAGCCGGTCGTGCCGACATCAATGCCCATCAAACTCACGTAAACCCCCACCCGAAGTCCTTCCCGCCATCTCTATGGCGGGCATCCCATGAAGAGGGAGGGGCTTCAACACGTCCTAACCCCTCACTGCGCCGGCGGTCAAACCGCTGACCATGAAGCGCTGCATCAAATAATACACGAGGATGACAGGCAGCGTAATCAGCGTCAAGATGGCGAACATGGGTCCCGGGCGCATCATGAATTGCCCGCTGTAGACCAGCGGCACCAGCGTCAAGGGCTTGACCTCGATCGAGCTCATCGTGACCAGCGCCAGGATGAACTCGTTCCAGGAGGTCATAAATTGCCAGATGATGACCACCGCCACCGCGGGCCAGCTCACCGGCATCATGATCCGCCAGTAGATGCCAAAAGGACTGCAGCCATCGAGTATCGCCGCCTCCTCGATCTCGCGCAGGAAGCCGGCGAAGAAGCTGCGCAAGATGACAATGGCAAAAGGCACGCCCAACGCGGTATATGGCAGGATCAACCCGAGATAACTGTCGTTCAAGCCCAGCGCCTTGTTAATCTGAAATATGGGCACTACCAGCGTCGGGATCGGCAGCATGAGCGTCATGATTAGCAAGTAGAACCATAGATCGCGAGCGAAGAATTTCAGGCGCGCCAAGGCAAAGGCCGCCAGCGAACTGATCAGCACGACGAGAAATACAGACGGGATCGTCACGGCGACGCTGTTGATGAAATGCTTGACTATCTCCGCATCTTCGAAGACGGTCACATAATTCTGCACGCTTACGCCGCTGATGAGCAGACCGCCGAAGCGCGGCGCCCGTTGATCCGGCGGCATGAATGACACCACCAGCATCATGATGATCGGGACCAGCCAGATCAGCGCCAGGACGGCGACGAAAATGAATGCCAGCGTCTTGCCAATGTGAGGCGGTTTTCTGAGGCCTATGGATACTCTACTTCTCATCGTGAACTCTAGCGCTCAATTGCCAATCGTGAAACGCGAGCCCAGCACGCGCACTTGAAAAATGCTTGCGCTCAAAGCGATAACCAGCAATACCACCGCCAGCGCCGAGGCATATCCCATGCTCTGCAATGGGAAGGCTTTTTGGAAGATCCATGTCGGCAGCATTTCGGTGGCGTGATTGGGACCGCCCCTTGTGAGCATGTAAACGAGGGCGAAGGTCTGCAAGGTGCCGATGACGCCGAGCAGAATCAGCGTCAGATGCACGTGCCGCAGCATGGGCAGGATGATGTGCTGGATACGCTGCCGCGTGCCGGCGCCATCCACTTCGGCCGCGCTCAATACTTCTTGGGATAAGCCTTGCAAGCCAGCCACATACATCAGCATCGAGAAGCCGGTCCACTGCCAGACGTTGACGAATATGGTGGAAAAGATGGCGATCTTGGGGTCAGAGAGATAGGGCTGCATCAAAAAGCGCGCGCCGGTCGTCCAGGCGAGATCAGCCAGCAAGCCACCGAAGGGCGCGTAAATGCGCTGCCAGATGATGCCTAGCACGACCGGCGAAACGATGGCGGGCATGAAAAAGATGATGCGGAAGACATTCTGGAATGGGATTCCCGATGTCAGGATGTAGGCCAGGATGAAGCCCAGGAACATCTGCGGGAAGATCGTCAGGAAGGTCCAGTAGATCGAATTGCGGATCGAAAGGCCAAAGGTGCGGTCATCGGTGAACATCTCGATGTAATTCTGTGCGCCGACATAGATGGCTTCATTGATGCCATCCCAGTCGTACATGCTGGCGTTGAAGATGTAGAAGATGGGATACAAGACGAAGACAACGAACAGGATCATGGCCGGCGCCATGAAGAACAGACCCTGGTTGTCGATCAGCCATTTGCGTGACATAATGGGCAACTCTTGAAAGACAACTGTTTGGGCGATCCTTGGATCGCCCAAACTTGTACAAGCAATTAACGACGAGCGAGACAAGGGGCGCGTAGACACAACTCGCCTCTCGCCCCTACAGATTTGCGCTTGCGGGCGAGACAAGTCTCGCCCCTACAGAATCCAAACTGAGAGGGGACAGTCCACCCCTCTTCAGCTACATGTTGGCGTCTTGCACCAACTGCATGCCCTCGGCTGGGGTCATCTCGCCAGCAGCGACGCCCGCCAGCGCATCTTCCAGCGCCTGCTTGACATCCGGGCTCTTGAGTTGCCGCGCGTATTGCACACTTGCCAGCCACTCTTCGGTGAAGAGATCCCAAACCGCTTCCTGGTTCTCCGAGCCGAAGGATGCGGGCCGCAAGCCGATATAGGCGGGCAGATCGTTGTAGGTGTTGATCAAGGCCTGCGCGCCGGCGCCGCTGATCCAGTCGGTGATGACCTTGCAAGCCGCGTCCGGATTGGCCGAGCCACGCGTGACGCCCATCATGACGTCAATGCCGCCCAGCAAGTCTTCCGGCGCGCCCATGCCGGTCACATCGGGGAACTTGAAGGGCGCGTAACCCTGCAGGTTCTCGTCGAGCGGCGGCGGATCGGGATTGCCCGCTTGCTGCTGCCACCAGGCGCCCATCGGGAACATGGCGGCGCGCCCCGCTTGAATCTGCTCGACAGCAGCCGGATAGTGTGTCATGCCCAGCGCGCCCATCTGGAAGATGCCATCATCAAAGAGGCGCTTCCACCAGGTCATCGCTTCGACGAAAGGCTCGTCGGTGAAGCTGGCCATGCCGTCTTCCGCCTCGTAGATCAAGCCGGGCGCAACATTGTGGATCAGCTGCATGTAGACATCGCGGCGGATCCAGCCATCGCCCGCGCCGATCATAACCGGGGCGATCCCTTGCGCGTTGAACATATCCGCCAGTTCCTTCAGTTCGTCATAGGTCGTCGGCGGTTCGACACCCGCTTCTTCAAAGATCGGCACGGTGTACCACATATTGATCGTCTGGACGAGCACCGGCAGACCATAGATGTTGTCATCGCCTTCCGGGTTGCCCAGCCGCGCCTGCTCGATGCCAACGGGGAAGAACTGATCTTCCCAGTCTTCGCCCCAGGTGGCGACCGCGCAATCCTGCAGCGGCATCAGATGGTCGCGGTATTGCTGGGTCAGAGCGCCCGGCTCCAAGCCGATGAGATCGGGCAGCGCGCCCCCAGCCGCCATCGTCTGCAAGTCGACGAGGTATTCGGGATAGTTGGTGATATCCGGCTCGATGGTGATATCCGGGTTCGCCTCGTTGAATGCGGCGATCATCGCCTCGGTCGTGGCGATCACCGGGCTCCAGGAGCGGAAGCGGACGACGACTTCATCCTGGGCCATCACCGGCGCGGTCAGCGCCAGGATGAGCAATAGCAAAAGCGCAATCGTGATTCTTCTGTACATGTTTAATCTCCTCAAATCAATACCTTCGCTTACGAAATCAATTGCATAGTCTCTGAATCTCAGCATCTTCCTCCTTTCGTCCGCTTTGCCAAATGTCGCCACTCGAAGTTAACCGACCAATCGGTCGTGATATTGCTCCGGTATCCGATGCGGTTCGCCATGCTGCAGCGCCATGTGATAAAGCTGCGCCGAGATTTCGACCATGACCGTGCAGTGGATCGCCTTACCCAGACTGCTGCCGACAGCCAGCATGCCGTGATTCGCCCAGATTACCGCGTTTTTGTCGCCCATCACTTCCAGCATATCGTAGCCGAACTGCCGCGAGCCGCTGGGCGCGAAGGGCATGACCGGCACCTCGCCGCGGACATCAATCAGGGTCCCGACGTGCAAGGGCGCGATCGGCTTGTGCAGCACACCGAAGAGATTGGTGTATATCGGCTCGGCATGCACGATGCCCATGGCGTCCTCGCGCCGATCATAGACGGCCAAGTGCACCTGAGATTCGTGCGAAGGCTCACGGGTCCCCTCGATGACATTGCCCTCCAGGTCCAAGACGACCACGTCATCCGCCTTCAGGGCGTCATAGGGGTAATCATGCGGAGTGACGAGGATGAGGCCGCTATCGGGGTCGCGCAGGCTGAGATTGCCTTGCGTCAGCGGCACCAAGCCGATGCTCGCCACCAAAGCCGCGCCAGCGATAAGCTCCTGCTTTAGCGATAGTAGTTCGCCAGTATACACAGCGGACTTTGCCATGCGCCCCCCAAACTGCGAAAAAGCTCAATGCCTTCTGATAAGCAACTGATATTGTAGCGAGGTCAACAGGAAACGCAAAAAGTGCCCGATTTCAGTCACATCAAGCGGTAGCCAGGGGGCTTGTACTAGCCAGCCACAAGGGGCTATGTTAGGATTTCGGGATTCTGTCGGCGGCTTGCGAGAGGACCCATGCCCAACAGACGGGCGCTGCTGATCATCCTGACGATCATTTTCTCGGCCGGCGTGACGCCGATCGCCATTCGCATCACGCAGAGCGAAGGCATGCCGTCGCTCGTGATCGTGCTCATCCGCCTCTGGCTCGTCTCGCTTGGCTTGCTGCCGCTCATCCTAGCTCGCTATCGAGAAGATCTGGCTCGCCTGACCCTCCGCCACTGGCTGCTCTCGGGCATAGCCGGTTTCTGGCTGGCGCTGAACCTCCTGCTGCTCTTCGTTTCCCTGGAATACACCAGCGTTTTGATGACAAGCGTGCTGCGCCGGACTACGCCCATGTGGATCGTCTTGCCGGAAATCTTCATCTTCGGCGTGGTCTTTTCCCGCCGCTTCTGGCTCAGCCTGGTCGTGACCCTCATCGGCGTGACTATGGTCGGCATCGGCGGCTTGAGCGCCATCGAAGCGGGCAGCGATCCTTTGCTCGGCGGCGCTCTGGCGATTTGCGGCTCCTTCTGCTTCGGCGCTTATCTGCTGATCGGGCGGCGCTTGAACAATCTCATCCCGCCCCTGTTGTACAGCTTTCTCGTTTTCTTCGCTTCCGCGCTGGTCATGACGGTCTTCGTCTTCTTCAGTCGGACGCCGGTCATCGGCTATCCCCTCAACGGCTATATTTGGACGATCATCGTGACGATCCTGGCGCAAGTATTGGGGCATCTCTTCATGAACATCGCCCTGCAACACTTCACCGCCACCGCCGTGTCAATCATCCTGCAGGTCGGCGTCGTGCTTAGCGCCGTCATCGCCTTATTCTTATTTGGCGAGATTCCCTCCTTCGCGCAGATCGTCGGCAGCGCATTGGTGATCTACGGCGTCACCGCGACGACCATCGAGCAGGCGCAGGCGAAGTGGAAACATCAACCGCAAACTTAGCAAAACAAGTGAAATTCTATCTCTTATTACTGCGCCAATTGCTGTAGAGTAACCCGCCATACAAAGACCATTAGTGGAATTGACAAGGAGAACATGCCATGAAGCTTGAGACTCAAGCCATACACGCCGGTTATGAAAGCGAACCCACCACCCACGCCGTAGCCGTGCCCATCTATCAGACGGTCGCTTATGAGTTCGACAACGCCCAGCACGGCGCGGATCTCTTCAACCTCGCGGTGCCGGGCAACATTTATACCCGCATCATGAACCCGACCAACGATGTGCTGGAGCAGCGGGTAGCGGCGATGGAAGGCGGAGTCGCCTCGCTGGCGCTGGCTTCGGGCCAAGCCGCGATCCATTACTCCATCGTCAATTTGGCGGAAGCCGGCAACAATATCGTCACCGTGCCGCAACTCTACGGCGGGACCTGGACCTTATTCCGACATATGCTGCCGAAGCTGGGCATTGATGTCCGCTTCGCCGATGGCGACAGCCCGGATGACCTGGCCAAACACATCGACGATAAAACTGCCGGCGTCTTCTGCGAGTCGATCGGCAACCCGGCGGGCAACATCCCGGATATGGAAGCGATCGCCGATATGGCGCATGCCCACGGCGTACCGGTTATCGTGGACAATACCGTGCCGACGCCGGCGCTCTGCCGTCCGGTTGAATATGGCTGCGACATCGTCTTGCATTCGATGACCAAGTATATGGGCGGGCATGGCAACAGCATCGCCGGCATCCTGGTAGATGGCGGCATCTTCGACTGGGCGAAACACAGCGAGCGCTTCTACATGTTCAGTACGCCGGAGCCGAGCTATCACGGCGTGGTCTTCACCGATGCCATGGGACCGGCCGCTTATATCGCCCGCGCCCGCGTGGTCGCCCTGCGCAACACCGGCAGCGCCCTCAGCCCCTTCAATGCCTTCCTGGTGCTGCAAGGTTTGCAGACGCTCTCCCTGCGCATGGAACGGCATGTGGACAACGCCATGGCCGTGGCAAAGCACCTCGAGAGTCATGCCCAGGTCGAATGGGTCACCTACCCGGGCTTGGAAAGCTCACCCTATTACGAACTGGCGCAGAAATACACCGGCGGCCGGCCGTCAGCCTTGCTGACCTTCGGCATCAAAGGCGGCTTCGAGGCCGGCGTCAAATTCTACGATGCGCTCAAGATCTTCAAGCGTCTGGTGAACATCGGCGATGCCAAGTCCCTGGCGGCGCACCCCGCCTCGACCACGCACCGTCAATTGACGCCGGAGGAGCAGGAAGCGGCCGGTGTCACGCCGGAGACGATCCGCCTCTGCATCGGCATCGAGCACATCGACGATATCATCGAAGACATTGAACAAGCTCTGGCCGCCGCGCACTAGCCGCGCGCACTCGCATCGTATTATTGTAGGGGCGGCTATATTATGCCGCCCGCCGTAATCCCAACCCGCGATTCCCGCTATAATGAAGCTATGAACCTTATCGACTACGCTAGCATTCTCGTTCGCCGCGGCTGGATAATGCTGCTGCTTGGCATCATCGCCGCCGGCAGCGCCTTCTTCTTCAGCCGCAGTCTCGACCCCGTCTACCGCGCCACCCAGCGCGTCCGCATCGAGCCCAGCCGCTCCGACTTCGGCTTGGTGCAATCGGCCAAGCAATTGCTCAACAGCCAGGTGTCTTATCTCGATAGCTCGCTGCGGGCTGCGGAAGTCATCGATCGGCTGCAAATGGATATGACGCCCCAGCAATTGCGGGCCGATGTCCGGATCGCGCACAATCTCGATAGCCTGGTTATTCAGATTGATGCCGAGCACAAGGACATCGGTCAAGCTGCTCTCATCGCCACCGAATGGGCGCAACTGCTCATCCGTTATCGCGATGACCAGAACCAGCAAGCGCGCCAGGAAGATCGCATCTACGCCAGCCTGCAAGACAATCCGATCATCGCCCTCGCCCGCCCCAACGTCACGATCAACACCCTGGTCGGTTTAATCGCCGGCGTCTTCGTCGGCGGCATCATCGTCTTCGTGCTGGAATACCTGGAAAGCGCCATCGTGCGCCGCCGCGAGGATGTGGAGTCCGTCGCCGGTTTGCCTGTGCTAGCCGCAGTGCCGCCATCGGACTAGCCTTCGGCTAGTATCTCCGCCAATACGCCGCGCTCGATATTCCCGCCTGATACGACGCAGACGACCTTGCTGGCGCCCGCCTTACCCGCCAGCGCCGCCGCGACCGACGCCGCCCCCGCCCCTTCGGCGATGACGCGCTGCCGTTCAGCCAGCAGTCTTATCGCCGCCCGGACTTCATCAAGCGATACCAGCAGCGAATCATCGAGCAAGCTGCTGACCCGCTCCCACATTTCCGGCAGCACGCTCTTACCGCCGATGCCATCGACGAAGCTGGGCCTGTAATCCACCTCGACCGGTTTGCCCGCCCGCAGCGATGCCGACAATGGCGCGGCCGTCTCCACTTCAACGGCGTAAAGACGCGCCGCCGGTCTCAGCGCGCGCATGGCTGAGGCGATGCCGCTACTCAATCCGCCGCCGCCATAGGGAATGACCACCGCATCGACATCGGGCAAGTCCGCCAGGATTTCAAGCCCAATCGTGCCGTTGCCCGCCATGACCGCCGGGTCGCTGACCGGGTGAATGAAACGGCCATCCAGGTCCTCGTATTCGCCGCTGACAATGACATCCCACCAGCGGTCAAATGGCACTTTGATAATCTCTCCGCCCAGTCGTCGTATGGCCGCCAGTTTCGTCTTCGGCGCGTGATCCGGCACGATGACCTGACAGGGAATGCCCAGCCGCCGCGCGTTCCAAGCCAAGCCCTGCGCCATATTGCCCGCGCTCGCTGTATAGACGCCGCGAGCCAGCTCCGCCGCTGAAGCCTGCGCTATGGCATTGCCCGCGCCGCGCAGCTTGAAGGAGCCGATGGGCTGCAAGTTCTCCAGCTTGAGGTAGATTTCAATCGGTAAATCATCGAGTGGCAGGCGCAACAAGGGCGTCCGGACTATCAAGCGGGCGATTCGCCCCGCCGCCGCTTGAATCGCTTCCAGCGGGATAGCTGCCGACATTTACGCGCCCTTCGTGTAGCGCGCCAAAAAGTCGGGGTCCACATCGACGCCCAAGCCCGGCGCGGTCGGCATCGCTACCTCGCCCCCTTCGAGCTTGAATTGCGGTTGCGTCAGCGTATCGCGCAGGGCATTCTCCGAGCGATCCATTTCCAACATCGCCTCGGGCATCCGCAGCCGGCCCGGCAGCGGATCAAGCGTGCTGACCAGATGCAAGCCAGCCGCAAAAGCGATGCCCGTGCCCCAGCTATGCGGGATAACGTTGGTTTGAAAGGCGGTTGCCAGCGCCACGATGCGCTTCACTTCGGTCAAGCCACCGGCGCCGCAAATATCCGGTTGAGCGATATCAACGCAGCGCTTGCTCAGCAATTGGCGAAAACCGGCCAACAGATATTCGCATTCGCCGCCTGCAATCGCAATCGGGCTGCGCAGACGCAGCTCGCGATAGCCCTCATAATCTTCCGGCGAAACCGGCTCTTCAAAGAAACTGATATTCAACGGCTCGATCTGTCGGGCGAAGTTCAACGCTTCGTTCAGCGAGTAAGCGTGATTGGCGTCCACCATCAACTCGACATCGTCGCCGATCGCCCGCCGCACCGCCCGCACATGCCGCAAGTCCGTCTCCAAGCCCAGCCCCACCTTCATCTTTATCGCGCGGAAACCCTGCGCCGCATACAGCTGCGCCTCATCGACCAGCTTGCCGATCAGATCATCGGTATCGGTGAAGTACAAGCCGGTGGCATATACTTTCACGCGCTCCCGCCGGGGACCGCCCAAAAGCACCGAGACCGGCTGACCCAGCAGCTTGCCGCGCAGATCCCAAAGGGCAATATCAATGGCGCTTATCGCCGCCACCAGCACACCCCGCCGCGCGTAATCCAGCGAGCGCAGGTGCATCTTGTTCCAGATCGCCTCCACATGAAGAGGATCTTCCCCGAGCGCCAGCGGCGCCAGGAAATCGACCCCGGCCCGCACAACGGTTGCCGGTCCATATCCCTCGCCCCAGCCGTAAGTACCGTCCTCGGCAATTACCTTTACCAGACAAACCTGCCGCGCCTGAAATTCAAATTGCGAGAAGTAGAATGGGGTATCCAGCTTCTGCTCCACAACGTAAGTTTCGATGCCTTCGATTTTCATCTCGTCGCGCTATGCCTCAACCTGACTTAATGAACCGCAGTGTTGCGATAGGCGAACATATTCATTATTTCGCGTTCGCGCGCCAGCCATTATCGTTGGCGCCCAGCGGCTGTCAATCGGCTATAGTCTAGCGACTTGTAATCAAATGCGCGACCATGAGAGAAGGGATGTACAACAGATGACTCCAGTCGGGGCTGAGCAGAACGCAATGCAAGCGCTGTCATCCGGCGAGCGCCGTCAGGTTCTGGCGCTCCTGTCCCGTTTGACCGCTGGCTTGAAATCGATCCTGCGCGATCAACTAGTTGGCATCTACCTCTACGGATCGCTCGTCACCGGCGATTTCGACTTCGACATCAGCGATATCGATCTGGTCGTCGTATTGGAAAACCCGCTTGACGGCCGCCTCTTCACGGCGCTTCAGCAGTTCCACGCGCAACTCCTGAGGGAGTTTCCCGCCTGGGACGACCGGCTTGAACTAGCTTACATCTCGGCAGGAGCGCTGCGCAGCTTCCGGACGCGGACCAGCACCATCGGCATCATGAGCCCGGGCGAACCTTTCCACCTCGTCCAAGCGAGCGACGATTGGCTTATCAGTTGGTACGCCCTGCGCGAAAAAGGCATCGCTTTGCAGGGTCCGCCAATTGAGGCTCTGATCGATCCTCTGCCGCTGGAGGCTTGGCTCAAGGCAGTCAGGGAGCACATTTGCGCTTATCGCGAATCAGTCAAGACAGCGCTGGACAAGCCGTTCCTGTCCTATATCGTCTTGACCGTCGCCCGCGGCCTGTTCACTCTGGCGCATCGGCGCGATGCCTCAAAAATCCAGGCGGCGAATTGGCTGGCCTCTGCATGCCCACACTGGGCGGACCTCATTGAGCGCGCCCTACAATATCGTCATAATCCAGCCGCTGACACACTCAGCGCCGGGCAGCTTCGCCCGGAAGTTGAAAGTTTTTTGGCTGATGTTTTGGAACAGGAAATTTGTGACGAAGCGAAATCAACCGTGTAAGCGCTATCGCGGACAAAAATGCCCTCAGGCCTGTCTGGACCCGAGGGCGATCGTTCGTCGCTTATGCTAATTTCGCTGATCTGTCGCCAGGCTCTAGGACTCCAGCGCTGTCAAAACGACCGTGCCGGGGCTCGAAATTACAGCGCAGGTTTGACCGTTCACCGAGAAGGTCTCCAGTGAATATACCGCTGGCGGAGACTTAGATGTATCGATGAAGACCAGATTGCCCTCGTTCTCAAAACAAATCTGCGTGTTTTGAAATTCGAGCACATCCGGCGCGCAAGACGGCAGCAGCAACTCTTGCCCAACGCTGAGTATGTCGCTTCCAAGACCGTTGTGCGCTCGCAGGACATCCATTGTCGTCTCATAGCGGATCGCCAAGCGATAAAGGTTTTCCCCATCAGCGACCCGATGGATGCACTCTGCGCTGGAGCGCCAGATGCGCACCGCAAACCGGCCGCCTTCCAAGCCTGGATGTTTGTCAAGATCAAGGATATCAACGAGCTCGCATTGGATATCGTCATTATCCGATTGCACGTTTATCCGCTCATTCACCGGGCAGTCATTTGTCGGCGGATCCGGCGTCGGGCTCGGGTCAGGGTCTGGATCAGGATCGTCATCATCCTCGGGTGGGTCCGGCGGAGGATCGGGCGCCTTCGGATATTCATAGGCGCCGATGTCGCAATTGTCGAATTGCGGGCGCTCTGTGTTGATCTGGTCATCAGTAAGACAGTAAGCCGGGTCGCCGCCGTCAATTGCTGGGCTGCCCCAACTAAGCGGATGATGCGGCAGTATGCCTTGCAAGCTCCGCAACATGGGGTTGCCCATCGGTACATGCTCGCCTTCGTCAGGCAAGTGCTGAGCCTGCAATTCATCGTCTCCGGTTTCCGCTTCCGCCTGGGCTTCAAGCTCTACTTGGGCTTCAACATCGTCGCCGCCAACGGCAGCCTGAGCCTCCGCTTCCGGCTCCTCGCCATCGACTGTCGCCTGGCTTTCCGCGTCCTCCTCTTCTTCTGCCGGCGGTGGGGTGCAGGTTCCATCCTGAATAAAGTTGCCAGTGAACTCGACGATGATTTCAGGGTTGGGGCCAGGGTGACAATCCCCGCCGCTCGTGCTGCCGGTAATCAAGGTATTGCGTATCTTGAACGAGCCCAACCAGCCGATGATAGCGATGCCGCCGCCCTGTTCATCAGCGGAGTTTTCAGCCCAAGTCGTGTGTGTCAGCGTCACATCTGAGCCGAAGGAACTCAAGCCGCCGCCTTCTCTGGCTGAGTTGTTGCTGAAGGTGCTGTTTTCGATGGTGAGGGTGGCATTGCTGGCTTCGATTGCGCCGCCTTCGTCGCTCGTGTTATAGCTGAAAGTGCTTTTCGTTATCGTGATAGTACCACCAGCGATTTTTAGACCGCCGCCATCTTCTGTCGCGTTGTTTTGCTGAAAGACGCTGCCATCTATGCTCAGGCTGTTTGTCCCCTCGGTGCTCACGAAATATACGCCACCGCCATGGCTCTTCTCTGTCATATTCTGATGGAAGCGGGTGTTGGAGATCGTTACATCGCTATCCGAAGCGTAGAGGCCCCCACCGATATCGCCCGCCTTGTTCGTTGTGATTATGCTGTCGCTGAGGCTTAGTTCGCCCTCAGAGACATAGAGCGCGCCACCGGAGGACATGGAGACTGCCTTGGTTATGGTGATGTCGCTAATGCTGGCTACGCCGCCATTGATCATGAAACCGGAATAAGTTTCATCTCCATTGAGGGTGCGATTGTTGCCGTCGATTTGAACTTGAGAGGTTATTGGAGGCAATGCCGCGCTGAGGGTGATATTGGCCGATAGCCTGATGATATCTTCCCCGAACTGGGGCGGGTCAGCTCCATCGTAGGGCACGTTGCCCGCTTCGCAATCGTCATTGCCGTCGGCATCGCCAGTCTCGGCGATCTGGTCTTCGCCATTGGCGGAGCGTATCGCATTCGCCAGGCTGCAGTCGCTGTCCACGGTGATGAGGATTGGCAGGCAGGCTGGAAACGTGACACTCGTTCCAGCAGATGAGTTAGTCGCCGTGTTATCCGCAGAGCGAAAAGTAGAATCCGCATCGATGGTCGTGCTCTGGCGACATAACTCAACCGGAACATTCCAGGTATATTCGAGTTCAGTCGTTGCTGGCGAATTATCCAAGAAAGAGCTATAGGGTTGCCAATAGATCCCCTCGAGGGTTAGATCGTCGGCGCCGGTCGCGGTCAGCGTGCAGCGCAATTTCTGCTGGCTGTCTTCGACCAGGTGTTCACAGCTTATCGATGTTTCAACCGAGGTTGACTGCGCCGCGACAAGACTCTGCGGTCCCGCGAAAAGCAAGAAGACACAAAGCAACGCGAGAACAAGGAGCGGGGGGATGCCCCGTAGAAACCTGTCCTGTGTCCCTTTCTCGAATGAGAAAATTAACAACCTGTGAATGGAGATTGCTGATTTCATCTTACCCGCCTTCAAGCGTTACATAGTTGCCAGAGCAGTGACTATCGCATAACAGTATGGCAAGCTTATGGCTGACCGCAAGTCGATTTCAGACTATTCTTTATTTTCCCTGTAACAGACTTGTCTATCACCGTCGCCTGACGCAAGTCCTGGAGCCCAGCCAGCGCGATTAGTTCCCGCGCTTGCGAGAATGCGGCGCAAACAACATAATTGACAGCAGACTGAAACTTTGCAATCGATAATTACGAGCCGTCGCTTTTAAGGCAAGCCCGCTCAGCGGCATAGCTATGGGCATCCCTCTGAACCAACAGCCGCTCGGCGGCAGCGAACAGAACCGCCGCGCTCACAGCAAGAAACAAGCCATCTCCTCGCATGAGCAAGGGGGTTTGCGAATCAAGAAATGCGCGCTGCTTCTCATTGTCTGCGCCGGGCTAATTGGCGCCTGTAACCTGGGCAGAGCGACGCCGAGCCCCTCGCCCAGCCCAAGCCCCGCCATCCCCCGGGTTCAGATTCTGTCCCCGCCACATAATCAGAAGGTCATTGAAGGCGTCATATTTGATATTGAGATACTCGCTTCCGACCCAGCCGGCATCCAGCGCGTCGAACTCTACGTCGATGAAGAGCTGCTGCAAACCAGCGAAAGCGGCTCTGAGCGCGATTACCGCGTCACGATGAACTGGTTCGCCAAAGGCATCGGCTGGCACAAGTTTTCCGCCATCGCTTATCGCGAGGATGAGACGCCCAGCCATCGCCATACCATCGCCCTGGAGGTCATCCCGCCGGGCTAAGGCGACGCCGCTTCTGGATGTCAGCAATAGTCAGGTAGCTCCAGCCCGAGCCTTTCAAGCGCCTCACATAGTTCGTTTTGCGTTGGCGGTCTGACAACTACTTCTGACCCGTCTTCATATGTAAAAACGGATGTGGTTTTTCCCGTTTCGGGATCGACGGTGTCTACCCTATTTACTGGCCAATTGCCGGCCTGGTGGTTTTGGACCGCTTCAGCAAGCGTTGACGATTCGCACTGGTTCGCTTGGAATGCGTAATAGGCGGCGACCCATTCGTTGTCGTTTGTGCATTGCCAACCTGTGAAGCAGCAGTTATTGATAGGCTGGTCGGGGCTGGCTGATTCAGTGGCTGTTGGGGCTGGCGTGGCGGATGCCTCGGATGTGGCATAGCTCTGTTCGGCGACTGAGGCGACCTCAGAAACGCCGCACTCATTCGCTCTGGAGGCGTGATAGCCTGCAATCCATTCGCTGGCGGATTGGCAATGCCAACCGGGCGTGTGACAACAATTGTCGTCGGCGTGAAGGACGATGGCGGGGGCGAGCAATATCGTCAAAGAGCTCGCGAAGACAAGGAAGAGTCTGCCCCCCCCCCCCGAATTAATGTTCTAATTGAGCGAGAGTTCGTGCAGACGGATGAATTCATTATAGATCACCTGTTTCCCTGATTTCTATGTCAACTATAAGCGATCCAAATCCTGGTACGCAAGTGAATTTAATATCATCATTAGTAGAGATACTCAGTCTATAAAAATGTTTCATATTTTTGCTTTGAGCGGGAAATCGTCCATGTATAAATCTATACAGGATTCCGCGCGCGAGGGTAACCAAGGCAGTTATATACTGGGATATATGAAGAAAAATCCTAATATAGGACACTTTAGTTACAACTATGGATAATATAACTTAGTGTTCGATAATATATCTCATATCTATTCAACCGCCTGCTGACTGCGCCAGCCGCAAATTGGTCAAATTATAAGACTGCGCTACAATGATAAGCTGCGTCCCCGAAGCGAAGTGCCGGCGAATCAGCAATGGACATCGAACTGCGGAATATCCACAAGCGCTTTGGACCCGTCCACGCCAACAACGACATCAACGTCAAGTTCAGTCATGGGCGCATCGTCGGCATCCTGGGGGAAAACGGCGCGGGCAAATCCACGCTGATGAAGATCCTCTCCGGTTTTCAGCCGGCCGATGAAGGCGAAATACTGATCGACAACGATATCATCGACTATACTGGTCCTACCGCCGCCATCGCTAACGGCATCGGCATGCTGCAGCAGGACCCGCTCGATGTTGGCGCCTTCACCGTGCTGGAGAATTTCATCTACGGGGGCGCCAATGGCGTCACCCTAAGGCGCGCGGAAGCGGAAGCCCAACTTAAAGATCTGACCGCCCGCTTCGGCTTCGAATTAGACCCGCACCAGCCGATCGACAATCTGCTCATCGCCCAGCGCCAACAACTGGAAATCATCCGCTTGCTCGCCCTCGGCGTCGAGACGCTGATCCTGGACGAGCCGACCACCGGCATTTCCGCCGACCAGAAAGATATTCTCTTTAATGCGCTGCGCCGGCTGGCGCACGACGAAGGCTTGGTCGTCCTGCTCGTCTCGCACAAGCTGGAAGATGTCATTGACCTCTGCGACGAAGTGGTGGTCTTGCGCAACGGATTGATGGTGGGCGAGATGGACATGCCCGCCAGCGATGCCAACTTGACCAGCGCCGTCATCGCCCAGACCAAGCAGCAGTTGGTGACCATGATGTTTGGCGAAGTCTTGGAAGCGCAGCAGCGACCTCACTACGAGATTGGCGCGCCTGTGCTGACCGCGAAGGAACTGGTCGTGCAAGATCAGCGGCTGGATATGCAGCCGATTAGCATGACTGCCCATGCTGGCGAAGTGATCGGCTTGGCGGGCTTGGGCGGCAGCGGCCAGGAACTCTTCATGCGCGCCTGCGCCCGCTTGCAGCGCGTGAACAGCGGCCGACTGGATTTCGATGGGCGGAGCAGCCTCAACGCAAGCTACCGCCAGCTATTTCGGCGCGGCTGCGTCTTCGGCGCCGCGGGCCGGCTGGAAGAAGGTCTGATCGCCGGCTTGACCCTGACCGAGCACACCGCCCTAGTGGCCGACGACAAGCTGCAGATCGACTGGAAATCGGTCGAGAAGCAAACCGCCTTCCGCATTGACCGCTACCGCGTCAAAGGCGCGGCCAGCGATACCATCGAGCAACTCTCCGGCGGCAATCAGCAGCGCGTGCTCATCGGCTTGCTGCCCGATGACCCAAAACTGCTCATCCTGGAACAGCCGACGCGGGGCTTGGATGTCGATTCCGCCCGCTGGATCTGGACGCAGCTGCTTGAACGCTGTCAGCGCGGCGCGGCTATCCTCTTCAATTCTTCCGATCTGGAAGAGTTGGTGACCTACAGCGACCGCATCTTCGTTTTCTATGCCGGGCGGGTGCATGAAGTGCCCGATGCCAGCCAGACGACCATCGACGAACTGGGCCACATGATAGGCGGCGAGTTTTTAGCCCCCATCCCCCAGCCCCCACCCGCCATCTCTATGGCGGGCATCCCACAGGGAGGGAAGGGGAGCAATGGCGGTTAGAAGTCCTTCCCTCTTTATGGGGGAAGGATTTAGGATGGGGGAATCCAAGAGGAGCGCTAACGCAATGCCACTCAGCGAAAAGCATGACGAAACCAAAACCTACGATGACATTCTCAATGCTGGTCCGCCGCCCAATCAACTGGCGAAGGATTTCGTCACGCCGACGCATCTCTTCTTCGTCCGCAACCATACGCAGATCCCGCACTTGCAATTGGATTCCTACCGCCTGCGCGTGCATGGCTTGGTATCGCGGGAACTCTCGCTGAGCCTCGCCGAGATCAAGAGCAACTTTGCAAGCGAGACATTGACCGCCACCCTGCAATGCGCAGGCAACCGGCGCAAGGAACTGGTCAGCTACAAGCCCATCGACGACCAACTGGCTTGGGACATCGAAGCGATTGGCACAGCCGAATGGACCGGCGTCCGTCTGGGCGATGTGCTGAAGGCGGCCGGCATCAGCGGTCCAGACGCGGAGCATGTCGCCTTCCTCGGGCTCGATACCCTGCTGCGTGATGGCGAGCGCGAAGCTTTCGGCAGTTCCATCCCGCTGGACAAGGCGCTGGGCTGCGAAGTCCTGCTGGCTTACGCGATGAATGGCGAAGACCTGCCGCTGGCGCACGGCTGCCCCCTGCGCGTCATCGTGCCCGGCTATATCGGCGCGCGCAGCGTCAAATGGCTCAGCGACATCCGCGTGCAGGATTGCCCATCCGACAATCATTTCCAGCAGGTCGGCTACAAACTCTTCCCGCCCCATATCAATATGTACAACGTGGACTACGCCGATGGCATGCAGCTGACCAAGCTGCCGGTCAATTCCGTCATCGTGCGTCCGCAAGACCGCAGCCTCTTGCCCGCCGGGAAGATCGCGGTCGAAGGCTACGCCATGAGCGATGGCGAGCACGAGATCACCTGGGTCAGCGTCTCGCCCGATGGCGGCGAAACCTGGCAGCGCGCCGAGTTCCTCAATGAACCGCAGCTTTGGACCTGGCAGCTTTGGCGGGCGGAATTTGAGTTGCCGCCGGGCACGCGCGAGATCGTCGTGCGCGCCTGGGACAGCGCCGCGAACAGTCAGCCCGAGACAATCGCCAGCGTCTGGAATTTCAAGGGCTACGTTAACAACGCCTGGCATCGGGTCAAGATTACGTTGAAGTAGGGGACTAGCGAATTCGCACTATGAAAAACCCACGCGCGCTCGCCATCCAAATCGGCTTCCTCCTCCTCCCCATCGCCATCTCGCTGGCGGTAGCCGCCGCCCTCGTCATCGCCGTGGGGCGCGACCCGCTGGAAGTCGTCGACGCCCTCTGGAAAGGCGCTTTCAAAGACAGCCGCAAGCTCGGCGGCGTCTTCAACTTCTGGATCCCCCTGGCTCTGGTCAGCATCGGCTTGGTCGTCACCTTCCGCGCCGGCTTGTGGAATATCG
>WTGB01000090.1 GCA_011523735.1 Chloroflexota bacterium | reverse complement strand
CATGATCGCATCCCCGCTCACAGCGTCACCCCCCCTCTCCTTGTGGGAGAGGGGGCCGGGGGGTGAGGGGGCGCCCTACAATCCCCGCCCGGAACCCCGCAGCCGCGGATCAAGGAAGTCGCGCAACCAATCGCCCAGCACATTGATCGAGACGACAGTAAGCATGATGGCGATGCCCGGAAATACCGCCAGCCACCAGGAACCGCTGAGCAATTGATTGCGGCTGTCTGCCAGCATCGCGCCCCAGGTCGGCACATTCTCCGGCACGCCCAAACCCAGAAACGAGAGCGACGCCTCGGCCAGGATGACGCCGGCCACATTGAACGAAGCGATAACGATCAGGGGCGTGAGGATATTGGGCAGAATCGTGCGGAAGAGGATGCGCCATTCGGTAGCCCCCAATGCCTTCACCGCTTCCACATATTCCTTCTCGCGTTGGGCGAGAGTTTCGCCACGGGCGATGCGCGCATACACCACCCACTGCCCGATTCCAAGCACAAAAATAAGATTAAAAATACCTTCGCCAAAGACTGACAAGATCATGATTGCAAAGAGGATGAAAGGAAAAGCCAGCTGGATATCGGCCAGCCTCATTATGATATCGTCAACGCGCCCGCCAAAATAACCGGCGAGCAGACCAAGAATGGCGCCGGCGCCGCCGCCGATACTGACCGCGATCAAGCCAACAGAGACGGATACGCGCGCCCCAAACACCGCGCGGGAGAATACATCGCGCCCGGTCGAGTCACTGCCTAGCAAGTGCTGGAGCTGACCGTTGCCATCGTAATACAGTGGTGGCTTGAGCCTGGTAACGATCTGTACGCGGTTGGGATCCTTTGGCGCTATTTGAGGCGCAAAAATGGCGCAAAGCGCGATAAGCGACAGGAAGAAGACGGCGACCATGGGGTAGCGCGCCTGGATCATGCTCTTGATAGCGCGGCGCGCGGTTGATGGCGTCTCGTAAAGCTCATCGATTTCGAGCGTGTTGATCGGGCTTCGGCTCACGGTCGCTCCCTTCACTCGAGTCGAATGCGGGGATCAAGGACGCCGTAAAGCAGGTCGACGATCAGGTTGGTGAATACGAAGAGGAGGGCGAGCAAAACAACCGCTGTCTGCACCAGCGGCAGGTCGCGGTTGTTGATCGCGTCAAAGACCAACCGCCCCACGCCGGGCCAGGAGAAGACCGTTTCCGTCACGATAACGCCGCTGAGCAAAAAGGCGAATTGCAAACCGACCACCGTAACGATCGGTATCAGCGCATTGCGAAAAGCGTGGCGGACCAGCACCGTCCGCTCGGACAAGCCCTTGCTGCGGGCGGTCACCACATAATCCTGCCGCAAAACTTCCAGCACCGCCGAACGAATAAGCCGCGAGTTCCGCGCGATGGAAAAGACCGACACGGTTACGACCGGCATGGCCAGATACCGGAGAGCGTTGGGCAGGTTGGCGAAGGCTTCGGCTGTGTTGCCTTCCAGCAATGGCTTGATAAATGGCACATGACCCGACACCGGCATCCAGCGCAGCGTCACGCCGAAAAATAAGATAAACATGAGACCGAGCCAAAAACTCGGCATCGATTGCCCAAACATAGCCGCCAGCATCAGCGTGCCATCGGTCATGGTCCCGCGTTTTGTCGCCGCCACAAACCCAATCGGAAAAGCCACAATCGTCGAGAACACAAATCCGCAAATGGTCAACTCCAGCGTCGCCGGCATCCGCTCCATCACCACGTCGAAAGCCGGCACGCGATGCAGCAGCGAATTGCCCGTATCCCCCCGCGCCAGGTTGACCAGGAAGCTGATATATTGTTCCGGCAAGGGACGGTCGAATCCGAGCTTCCGCCGCGCTTCCAGCCGCTCCTCTTTGCTGGCGCGCTCGCTGATATAAAAAATCGTGGGATCGCCCGAAAGATGAATCGAAATAAAGGTCAAAAACGTCACGCCGACAATGACGATAATCGTTAGAAGCAAACGGCGGATGATGTATTTATGCATGGAGGATCACCCCCTAGAACCCCCTCCCTAAATC
>WTGB01000034.1 GCA_011523735.1 Chloroflexota bacterium | reverse complement strand
GAAACGCTAGTATACTCTCTCTACTATGTGTCCAGCATTTCGGGACCACTACAGGTGTAGAAAAAAAGCGTGCCAAGCGCCCAGTACCCGACAAGCCTTGTAAGGGCGACCTACCAGGTCGCCCGACGGCTAGAAGAATGAACTTGGGCGAGTAAATCTCAGTCTACTCGGCGATCAAGAAAATTAGACGCGATTGCCCGGAATTGTGGTGTCAAAAAGTGTTTTCCGTCCTCTTTAATGGTTACAATACTCATAACAACAGTTTGAGTATGAGGGGCAACATGTCTTATGTCTAACGAACTTAAAGACCTGCGCGTTTCCAACGACGCCATGGATGACCCGGCCGAATTGCAGCGGCGCATCGCCGACGAAGGCTACCTCTTCTTCAAGCGGCTGGTGAGCCCAGACAAGCTCTGGGAACTCCGCCGCGAGATGATGAGCATGATTCAGCAGGTCGGTTGGCTGGTCGCCGGCACCGATCCCATGGCTGGCATCGCCGATATCAACATGCGCTATACCGAAGGCGATAACGAATACAGCGCCGGTTATGCCGAGGTCTACAAAATCGAGAACTTCCACCGTTCCGCCCACTGGCATGAATATCTGGACATTGTAGAAAAGATGGTGGGAGCGCCCATCATGCCCCATCCCCAGAAGGTCGCCCGCATTTGGTTCCCCAAATACACCGAACATACCACGCCCAAGCACCAGGATTTCGTGCATTTTCAAGGCAGCTTCGAAAATATCACCTGCTGGGCGCCCATCGGCGACTGCCCGATTGAGCTGGGCGGCTTGGCGGTCATCCCGGGCTCGCACAAGGTCAACCGCGTGCTGGAGCATCATTTCTCCCTGGGCGCCGGCGGCCTGATCGTCGACGAAACCGAGCACGATGAAATCGATCCCGTGTGGCATAGCGCTGATTACGAAGCCGGCGACGCCCTCTTCTTCCCCGCTTTGACCATCCACCAGGCGCTGCCAAATTATACGGAAGACAAGCTGCGCCTCTCTCTGGATAATCGCTATATGCTGGTCGGGGACAAAATCGCCGGGCACATGCTGGAGCCGCATGGTCCCAGCCAACTCGCCTGGGACGATATCTACCCGGGCTGGCAGCGCGATGACCTGAAATACTACTGGAAAGACTACAACAACCCGGTCGTCGAGCGCGACCTTAGCTTTAGCCAAAAGAGCTTCGCCCAGGCGATTGATCTGGCCCGCGGCGGGGATGAACACGCCGTCTATGCCCTGCAGCGCGCGGTCAAGAACGCCAAGGACCGCGTCGATCTAAACGAAGCAATCGCCGTACTCGAGGAATTGGGCGTCGCCGTCGAATACTAAAAGGCCTGTCCGGTACTGATCAGTATGAGCGAGTCTTCGTGTTATTGCCTTGAAAACACTGTTCTGACGAAATCCCGTGTAAAATCGCGTTTTCGCAAGTGGCGACGCTCCACCTCTCGAAGTCCTAGTGGGTGTCGGCGGTCTGTGTCGGCGGTCTGTGTCTACGCGACCTACGCGCACCCCTTGTGGGCTGAGGAGCGGACACCTTTCAAAACTGTGTTCTGTAAGTCAACTTTCAGTTCCATTTTGACGAGAAATCGCCAATTCTTCTTGCCCCAACTCTGCGAAATCCGTAGGGGCGACCTGGTAGGTCGCCCGCAAATCACCATTTTTAGCGCCGACAATAACTGTCCGGCAAACATATCCGCTCCTCAGCCTCCTGTGGGAGAGGGGGCCGGGGGTGAGGGGTAGAAAATCACGCATTTTTCGATAATACCAATCAAGCCTTGTACGGGCGACTGACGGCCTAGTGGGTGTCTATGCGACTCGGTGAGTCGCCCGCAAATCACCATTTTTAGCGCCGACAATAACTGTCCGGCAAACATGTTTCCTCCCCAGCCCGTATCAACGGGGCCGGGTGGCTTGACGATATAGATGAGATATATTTCCCAGAATGACACGCTGATGACCATAAAATACCATATTCTATCACAGCGCTCCCCCTCTCCCCCTGTGGGAGAGGGGGCCGGGGGGTGAGGGGTAGACTTTC
>WTGB01000151.1 GCA_011523735.1 Chloroflexota bacterium | reverse complement strand
GGCGGGCATTTCCACCGAGGTCATCCGGCAGAACCTGGGGCATGTCGATGTCAAAACAACGCAGGCCTACATCGGGGTGCTGGATGGCTCGGACCGGGCGCCGGTCAGCGTCTACGAACCAACCGAGATTCTTGCCAGGATGCAGGCGGCTATGCTTTAGAAGGGGACTTATATACGAAAGTAACACGCCTCACCGACACATAATCGGGACATAGGCGTCGCTCGTTCTCCGGCACATCATTTCTTGATTGCCAGGCACCGTCATTCCGTAGAGCAAGAAGATGACCATAAGCGCGACCAATAGTGTGATGCAACCACGTCGCCGCGTTTTCTGACACCGAATGCAGCGTTCCTTGATGTTAGTGCCATGCTTGCAGACGATGACAGTGTTCTTGGTATGAACTGGCGCGGGCGGTGATTTTACCTTTGGCTTGGCTTTCGGCGGTAGATCAAGCGACGAATGTCCGTATTTCTCCAGGAGAGGAAACTCAACCTGCTCCAGTTTCGGCTTGCCTTTCCTCATTCTTGCTTGTCCCATTTGAATGTCACCTTGCCCGGCGTCGGCGAGGTATCCCGAACAATCCCTTAGCATGGAGCACTGGGATGACACGCGGGCGTTCGCTCTTTTTCCGCTTCCCGCAGCTGAAGTGAGTTGCCTTATCCCGCAGCGCAATTCCCGGCGCCAATGCCGGGTAAACTATCAGGGTTGAAAGTCTCATGGTAGTCTCCATTCTTTGTCAACCAGCTATCCGCTAGTTGCGAAACATAGTGAGAGGGTTTGTCCAGGCAAGATGCTGTTTCACATGAGCGATGCGCGTACCCAGAGCACCGTCGAGAGTAGGCAACGGTATACACATCCAGCCACAATTCCCTATCGCTTCGACGTAATCAGCACTGATCCAGCCCTTCGTCCCGTGATTATCGACCTTGAGCCATCCGGCCGACTGCCTGCCGGATGCCGATCAATAGCCCGCTGGGAGATCCCTCAATCGCAATCGCCGAGCTGATTGACCAGGCGCGCCGATATCCAGCCTGCGTCCCCGTCACGCTCGATCTTGAACCAGTTGGCGGTCCGCCCCAAGGCTGCATACGGGATATCGGTAAAGACCATGCCGAGGATATTCCCCGCCGGGGTCGCACGGAAGAAGAGATCAATCCGCGGCGTTACGACGCAATCCTCCAGCGGCGTCATGTCGTCCCCCAAGTCGGCAATCGGCGTGGGATCGGGGCCAGCCTCGGCGGGCGTCTCGACTGCGGACGCGGGCTCGTCTGCCGGATCCCGATCAGCAGCCCCCGTCACAACGGGGATTCCCCTCTCGCAATCGCCGCGCTGATTGACCAGATACGCCGATATCCAGCCTTCGCGCGCGCCGCGCTCGATCTTGAACCAGTTGGCGGTCCGCCCCAAGGCTGTGTACGGAATATCGGCATAGACTAAACCGAGGGCATTTCCGGCTGGGGTCACACGAAGGAAGAGATCAATCCGTGGCGTTACTTCGCAATCCTCCAGCGGCGTCATGTCGCCCACCGAATCAGCAATCAGCAAGGGATTGGCGAACGTCTGGGTGGGCGTTTCGACGGGCGTCTCGACTGCGGGCGCTGGCTCGCCCAATATTGCGGGCAACAGAACAACCGTACCGGGTCCGCTGATTTGGGCGCAAGTAAACTCGCCGCGAATCGAGTGGGGCAGATCGCTGAGCGCGCGCGGCGTGGTGGTGGCGTCGAGGAAGACGAGACGGCCATGCCCGGTCAAGCAGACATCGGCGGTTAAGTTCTGATTGCCCCAGACATCGACGGCATTCAGGGGGGCCGCCGCGATAACCGAGGCGTTGCCGATGGCCGGGCCGCTGACCTGCTGGCATTGGATGCCGGGGCTGTCGCTGACGACGCTGATGCTTGCGGGAAGGGTCAAGCAGGTGAAGACTTTTGGCTTGACGGTGGGTTCTGGGTCGAGGTCGTCGTCATCGTCGCCATCGTCGTCGCTGTCATCGCGATCATCACTGCCCGATCGTCGGCCAGCGCATCCTTCTTCTTGCCGGATGTCACGAATGATATTCCATGTTTCGGTTCCTTCCTCTTGCTCTGCAAGATCGTGCGCCGTGTTGTGGCAAATATCATTGTCGATGATGTGCGCGTAGGCCGTCGGCGCAAAAAGCAGAGCGAGCAGCAAGCAAGCAAAGAGTTTGCCGCGCAGCAGGCGCCGTTTTCTTTCGACCAGCCGAGCCGGGACGCTATGATTTGGATCGCGCTGATCTTTCATCTCTGACACTGTTGCCTCTTGCATGCATGTCTCTCTCTAATCTCATTCTTGAGATTGTGTATGGTGTTGGCTTTCGCCTCTCCCGATCAAATTCAGCCACCGCCGCGCTGCCTCTGCCGCCGCGACAGCAATGATCGTGCCGGCGAAGGGGATGACGAGTCCGACAATGGCAAAGGCGCCAATGCCGGCGCCGATGCCCAGGTGATGCGTCGCGAGGATTGCGGCAATGAGACCGGCAACGACGACAATAGCGCCGCCGATCTTTTGCGCCTGCTGGATGCCGATCAATAGCCCGCCGATGAACCCGATGGCTCCCAGCGCGGCGAGTGCGACTGCCGTCTCGATGATGGCTCTGATGTAACGGATCAGGTCGGTCAGGTCTTGAGTGACGGCGGTGGTAACGGCTTGCGCGACCGTCGCCGCGCTCGCTCTCGCCTGGACAGTGGTTCTCTCCAGCGCCTCATATCCGGCGAAGGCTTTGATCACCGCTCGCTCGACGGCGGTGGCCAACGCCTCAGTGACAAGGGCGACCAGCGCCTTGATCGGCCCGCCGTCCTGATCTTGAGCGGCGACCGGAATTGCAATCGCCATTATGAGAATCAGGGTGCAGGCGATGACTCTCACGGGTCTCATTTAGCTCCGTCTCGTGCGGGATAGCATGAATTGAACCGCGCCGGACAGCAGCATGTAGTAGGCGGTGATGCGGATCAAGGTGGCTGGATTTTCTTCGAGCGTGCCCCCCCTGCTCAACAGCACCAGGCCGAAAACCAATCCCAGGGCGCCGCCCATCAGCCGTCCCAGGATCTCGCTTCTTTCCTCGCGGTATTGTATGGCAGTGACGATTTGGATGATGCCGCCTGCGATCAGCTTGAGCATGATGATGAAGATCACCACGTTTGCTGTCACCACGCCGATTGCAATCGGATGGCGCAGAGCTTCCAGGCCGACAAAGGCGCTGACGGCGCCGAACAGCAGCTGCAGCAACCATGATCCCTCGCGCTGTGACAGGGCGATAAAGATCGCGGCGATGCCTTCCATCAAGGCAAATATGCCGAACAAGATGATGAACATGAACAGCGTCACCGCGCCAGTCGCGACGGTCATGCCCGGCGCGCTCAGCAAAAACAGCGCGAGGATGATGGCGACAACGCTGCGAAGCTTTTGCACCTCCTGTCTTTGTTCCCGCATCTCTATCTTTTCAGACATTCTGTTCTCCTTTCGTGGATCACAAATTCTTGATCAGGTAAAGCTATGGTGAGCTTCATCCACTTGGGTCTGGTGTAAAACAGATGCCGCCAACGTCATATTCCTCGGGGGGGAGGGGCGGATCACCATCACAGCTAGCCGGTCTTCCCGTGGAATCATCGTCGCTTTCGCTGTCGTCCCGCGCCGCTTCTTGCTCAGGAAAATCAACTTGGCATTGCCCGCCGGCAAGAAGTTCGTTGTATGGCAAACCCGATAGACAACGCGCTTTGTGCCAGCCATGCCACCACATAACAGACTGCGTCGCGGGGTCTGGGTGACTGCAATCGTCTTCGCAGGCGCAGGTATTCGGATCATTGTTCGGATCGGCGTCATGCCAACGCATATCATTCCGGTTATATTCGCACATGTCGCGCATTGACGGTCCGGCGTCAGTTGCCGGCGCAGACTGACCGCCCCCCTGCTGGAAAGCGTAATAGCCCCGCGTCCAATCCTCATCTGTGTGGCAGACCCAATCGAGTTGGCACATATTGTTTATCGCGGCTGGCGGTGGATTGTTCGCCGACACAATACTCAGTGGTGGCACGAACAGGACAAGCAAGAAAACGAAACGGATTGCATTGGATATGGTGTATCCTCCCTCTGTATTCTGAGCCAGCGCCGCGCCATTCCTCCCCTTCCCGCATAGGTAGCAGTTCATCCTGGCCTCCCTTTGCTGCTCTGACAACGCATATCTACAGCCTCTTTGATTCCGGCCATCCGCCCTGATGACTATCGCGACGCGAGTGTCAACAGGCGTCAAACGACGTTCGTTTCACTGGCGCAATAGACAAGGCCGCAGCACAGTCGTCTCGAGATCGTTTCGGCTTATTGATTTCATGCGCCCGCTCTTCAAAATGCCGCGCGAGGAACTGTCGAGTCAGCCACTGGCGAGCGGTCTCCGCCGACCAGATCCCTGCTTCGACCAGGCGGTATTTGCCGCCGAGGCGACGGGCCTCATCCGCTGTTAAGGAAGATGATTTCGTGGCCTGGCTCATGTCATTTTCTCCTGTCGCTCAGCCGCGGTATCGCAGTTCACGTGACTGGCGGGCGTCGCCTTGCCGCTTCAGTCGCGTCAGCTTTGGCAAACATTGTTACGCTGGTGTGGTGAAGATCAGGGACTGTCAGGTTGCCCAGACCGGCTTTTTCGCCAGTTTGCTTAACTATATTGCGGATGGTTTGAGTGCTGGTGCGAACATCTTTATCGGGTTTGAAGCGAGCGTCTTTGCCTGTGCTGAGCGCGGGAAAAACGTGCTTGTACGGAATGACTTGGTCCGACAAAACGCTTCTTTGGGTGTCTTGCAGCCGCCTGAGCGCATTGAGCGTATCAGGGGTCGCGTCGAGAATGGGAACGCTGCAGCCTTGATTTCCGTTGTCGCGGCAGATAGTGAGCGTTTGCGCATCCCAGCTGACATCCTCCCATCGGAGCGCAACCAGTTCGGCATTGCGGATGGCGGTGTATAGCAGCAGGCAGATGACGGCGTGGTTGCGGATCCCCTTGTGGGTTTCATCATTTTCCCAGACCGCGAGCAGTTGCTGGCATTCGTCACGAGAAAGGACGCGCGGCTTGCGCCTGGGCGCGTTGTCTCTGCTTGTGCGACGGATATTCAGATCGCGGAGCTGGATATACTGGATACCGAAGGACGGGTCCAAATAGGACACCATCCGCAGCAGTTTTTGCATGTGCGACTTGCGGCTGATTCGCGTACTGTGGCTGAGGTCGCGACTAAACAAAAAGCTTTTGATGTTTTCACAGGACAGGTCCATGGAATCGAGAGTGTTTTGCGCTGCGAATTGCTCCCACTGTTGAAATGTATACCGGTAGACTCTGCGGCTGGATTCCGATGGGAGATCCTGGAACAGAAGCTCAGTGATCCCTTTGAAGGTGAATACTCCAGCGTTCGTCAAGGAAAAGCTTTTGTCCGTTTGCTCTACATGAGCCTGAACAGAATTAACCATTCAACCGCCCTACCTTGGAATCCAACTGCATGTTCAGCCGGACTTTCTCATTCCATATTCCCGTTTCTGCGCGTGCCATTGTCGGTCTCATCTGCAGGAGTCGCAGGCGGCAGGCTGAACAACGGGCCAATAACCACCACCAGCAACCAATCGCCTCTGGCAATGCACTCCAGATGCTGTATTGGCGGGCAACTCACAATTAGAGGCTCCTCACTTTCATTCGCATGCTTCCGGCATAAAAGCGGGCCGCCTAATGCTGGTTTGCACAAGGAGGAGGAACAAGGACGCACATATATACCGTTTCCTGGTTGAGCATTGACATCACATCGTTTGACAGATGCTGCGCCCTCATTAGGCAGCCCGCATCTATACTGGAATTCAATTCGCCCTCTCATGGTCCGCGACTGTGATGCGCGCGCGGGAAATAAAGCCGTCTGTTCCATTGCAGCGCGCGCGATAGAAGTCGAATATCGACGGCATCCGCACCGTGATGCGCTGCCCATGCAAACAGACGCCAATTGAGGCGGTGAAGCGCGAAGGCATGACACGCACAGCGGCGTACTCTCCACTGATGACTGCGCTACGTTGGATCAGGGATGGTCTCCGCGTGGTAACAGCATTGTTGAGCAGCACAGCAACCAGCATTGCCAAGGCGCGAATCAAGATGATGGATTTCTTGCTGAGAGTCCTCTTCATGACCCGCTTCCTTTCCCGACACTGATGATCAATTCATGATCCTTTCTTCGCCAGTTTTCACGTGGTGCCCTCGCTCGCGCCTCTTGCCTGATCCCGCACCGGCCCGTATCATTTTTTGGTATAAGAGAATTTACACAATGAATGATACAAATCTATGTACAATTGTATCACTTAATCGGGCAACGTGTAAAGTATCTGCGCTTCATTTCAGAATTCCGACTACGGTGCGCAAGCTGAACGGCGTCAATTGACAAAGAGGGACGCTACAATTTCTGTGGGCAAACAAAAGGCTCTACACGGTCGGGAGCGCTGTTCTCGACACAGTATCGGGAAAGGTGACTTACATTATTGCGAGTTGGCCGATTTAGCGTTCGTATTGTGAGTGGACCAGGTTCCGGCCGCCTTCTTCCTGGCGCAGACGCAGCAAACTACTGAGCGCCTCGGCTCATGGGGGAGGTGAGCAAGGCAAGATATCTATTCTTGCCGATCTATCATTCCTACAGCTGTCGAAAGCCAGGATCGAGAATAACTTTCCAGATGTCTGAGCAGATTGCCGGGAACGCTGTAGAACCAGATCAGGACAGATCGGGCCTGGCGTAGCCCGATTCAGTCAACGTTCTGTTCTGTGGAATGCTGGCCGGGCCGGTCTTTGCGCCGGGAAAGTGCTTTGAATTCGACGCCTGTCAGGATAAGAGCGTCATAAGAGTCCGCCACCTGCTCGGGGGTGTAGTCATTGATGTGGTTCAGGTACCAGCGGATGAACGCGTAGCTGGACTCGACCAGGTGATTGACCGACACGTCCATTGGCACAGGACTTGCGCCCTTCGCCTCCCAGCGATCGACGACGAGCTGGACCGCTGCCTCCTTCAGTATTTCGCGGATCGGATGCGTCGGCGAAAGATCGACATAAATACGAAACTGATCTTGGTGCTCCTTTACGAATCTGAACAGCGCTACCGTTTCATCGTAGATGGTTTCCTGTTGCTGGAGAAGTACGTCGAGTTTCCGCATCGTAGTCAGCAAAGCGTCGGTCAGCAGTTCGTCCAAGGTGCTGTAGTGGCGGTAAAAGGTCACATGCCCGACTTCGGCGCGCTTTCGTACAGCTGTGATGGTGAGATTCTCGAAGCCGCGCTCCAGCGTGAGGCTTACAAGGGCGTTGCCCAGTTTCTGACGTGAAAGTACCGCGCGTGGATTCAACCGTTTCATAGAGGATATAGAATAAATGAAGACGGTGGTTCCGTCCACCCAGACACTGTGTGTTTGCGTCCGCTATCGCGCTGTTTAGAGTGTAATCGATTATGTGCCTCGGAATAACGCGGTCAGTATTCGCGAGCGTGGCCGGTTGGCCCAATGCCGGCTCCTACGACGCAATAATAGATAACAATGCCGGAATAATGAAAGCTATGATACTGCCTGATTTTCTAAGGTGAAGCCCCCTTCCGGCGCCGCGGCTGCCGCAAAAGAATTAAAGACAAATACTTAAGTAGGACAGTTTGCTGAAATCGAGGCGGGGCAAAGACTGGAATACGATCTCCCCAGCCGCTCCCATGAACTTGGATGACGTTCCGTTGTTGAACAAGGCGCTCATGCGACATTCCTTTTCGCCAGTGTCTTCATCAATATTGCATACCCCTCTCCGCCTGCATTCGAAACCTCCTGGGGTGACTCGCCGACTCGCCCGTCGAGCTGTCGCCCATGTCACTCGTTTGACATTAAATGATACAATAGATATTATTTTTGTATCATCTTGCGAAGCTGAGGAGAATTGAAACCAAGGTGTCGAAACAGTGTTCTCATTAGTCAATTTCAATGAGCCAGCGCAGGCTTAGGCATACTGCTTTCATGGCAGGCAAAAAGAGGAAGGCAATGAGCGAGAAAAGAGATGCCAGCAAGAAGCCGGATACCTCGGACAATGAATTGAATCACCTGTCCCGTCGCAAGTTTCTTAACATCTTTGCCGCCGGCGCGACTGCCGCCGTCGGCGCCATTGCTCTGGCGCCCCATAGCGGCGTGATCATCGCTCAAGCGGACAACGCCCTGCGCATCGCCTGGCTGACGCCGGCCCAGCTCGATCCCCGCTCGGTCTCCGGCATGAGCGAAATGGCCATCTTGAACGCCCTTTACGATTACCTTTTCGAAACGGATGCCGCTTCCAATCTGGTTCCAGTCCTGGCGTCATCATGGGAGCGGAACGATGATGCCACGCAGTATACGCTGCATCTGGTGGAGAATGCCGCCTTTCACGATGGCAGTCTTCTGACTGCGGACGATGTCGTTTGGTCTATTCAATGGCAGCTTGATGCGGGTGGGACGATCGCGGATGTGCTGGCTGCGGTCCAATCGGTCGAGGCCGCCGGCAACCATACGGTAGTTCTCAATATCAGCGCGTCCGATCCGGATTTCCTCTATCGACTCACCGAATACAAGATCGTCATGCTCAAAGCGGGCGCGCAAAACACCGGCGAAGTATTCAATGGCACCGGCCCCTTCATCATGGAGGAATTGCTGCCCGGCGACCGGGCGATCATGCGAGCCAACCAGAATTACTGGCGGGGCGCGCCGACGATTGACCGGCTCGAGTTTCTGTTCTTCGATGACCAGCAGGCGGCTATTGCTGCTGTCCAGGGCGGCATCGCAGACGGCATCTTGCGGCTTGATACCTACAGCTTTCTCAACTTCACAGGGGATGTCCGCTTTAACACCCTGGACATTCCCACCAATGCCCATCATATAACGCGGATTCGCGCCGATCGCCCGCCCGGAAATGATATTCGCGTGCGCAGAGCCTTCAAGCTGGCGACCGATCGGCGTGCCGTCTGGGAGCGCGTGCAGCTGGGTTTTGGCGCTGTGGGCAAAGATTCTCCCATCGGGCCGTCTTTCGCGCAGTATTTCCTTGACGATGAGGAACCGCCGGCGCGTGATCCGGCCGCCGCCGCCGCCTTGCTGGCCGAAGCCGGTTATCCTGATGGCCTGGATATGCTCTTTCATGTGCCTAACAGCGGCTCCATGCCCGATTTCGCGCAAGCGATGGCCGCCCAATGGCAAGAGGCAGGGATTCGCGCCCAGATTGAACTGGAGGAAGAGAACGATTATTGGGTGCAGAAATGGCTGGAGGTGGATCTGGGCGTGACCTGGTGGGGCGACAGAGCGGTGCCGCAGATCTACTTTGACCTCGCATATCGATCCGATGCGACCTGGAACGAATCGCACTGGCACGATGAGCGGCTCGATGAATTGATCGATTTCACGCGTTCCACCCTCGATGAGGAAGCGCGCACAGCCGCCTATAAGGACATTCAGCGCCTGTTTCTGCATGAGGGCCCGATCATCGTGCCCTATTTCTATGCCACATTCATGGTGATGGCGAACCATGTGTCCGGCGTGGCGATGCATCCCTTCCCCGCGAGGACGCACTTTCACACCGCCAGAATCAATTGAAGATGCCGCCTGAATCCCGCGCGTCCGATGTCGAGCGTGAAATGGTCGGCGCGCCCGCTGCCGGATTCCGCCAATACTAAAGAACAAATGCTTAAGTGGGACAGTTTGGGAGCGCTGGCAGGCCGCGCCCGATCGTGAGCGTAAAATGGCCGACGATGTTGAGCTCGCTCGACCGGTGAAAGCTGCAGCGCATTGACTGTTGCTGAAATCGAAAAGCCCCGCGATCGTCGGGGCTTTTCTTTTTGCAATGTCGGCCTTTACGCAGGGGCCGACCCCCTAAATTGGTATCTACTCTGATTTGGCGTCCTCTTCAGCGCCTTCGTCAGCCGCTTCCTCATCGGGCGGCAGACCCTCGTCATCCGCGTCGGCTTCATCGCCAGCCGCTTCCTCGGTGGCGTCCACAGCTTCCGCTTCTGACAGATAATCATTGCCGCGCCCACCCTCTGCCACTCTTGCGTAGGCACATACGCCGATTTTGCTTTTTGCAAGATAATTTGCATTGAGGCTTAGGCGGACGCCCACACCACGCTCGACGCACTTCGCTAACCGCTCTCCACTCGATCCTGCATTTTAAGCGCCGTTGACGGTTGCGATTTCCCCGCTTGTCCGCTTTCATATTTGAAAATTCATGTTACATAGATTATAGTATCGTGCCGGCGTCAGCCATCACGCTGTAATACGGTTCAGGCCCAGTGATTCTTGCAGTTTCCGCACATAATGAGGCGACCATGCAATGTTTACCCCCGCCCACAGTCGCTTAGCATTAGCCGCTGGTCTGTTCCTGCTCCCAACTCTCTCGCTGTCATTCACAGCCGCGGCGCACGGTGCCAGCATCAGTGTGACCGCCAACTGCCCATTGGGCGACGCCGTCAACGCCGCCAATCTTGATTCCAACAACCACAACTCAAGCTTCACGGCCTTGCGCTGCTGGATAGGAATGGCCCTGCATTGATTCAGTTGTGGCAAGCTGCCTCGGGGCAGACGAGCAGGTTACAAAATGTACGCCATCACCGCCCCAGTCAAGGAACCGCAATCTCGCGTAATCCCCGCGCTGCAAGACGCCGGTTGTAAATTTATCCCGACGCAATCGGATAAATCGGTGCTGAGCTATGACGCATTGTCGGGAGCCGACGCGGCCGATCATCTGCGCAGTGGCGGCTGTCTCGCCTGGTGCTCACCTGAGCTGTCGGTTGTGGATGTGGACCATTCCCGTCACGCTGAATTGGTGTATGAGTTGGACTACCGCGCTGTCCCGTTCCAGTATAGCACTTCGGGGACTGCCGGCCGCGGTCACATCATCATCAAAGCGAAGTTGAAGGACTATGACTGGAAGAGCTCATACGGTTTCGGCGAGATCCGCCACTGGCGGTTCACACAGTTGTATCAATTCGATAGCCTCGCGCGCGCCGTCCTGCTCGAGCCCATGCAAGGCGTCGAAGATATAATGCACGAGATGTTGCCGGCGGCAGTGCCGACCTTTGAGGCCAGCTATCCCGGCATAGAACTGCGAATCCGTGCATTTGTCAGCAAGTTGCTCAATAATGATTTTGATTGGGCGCAGTGGGCAGTTGAAAACGGCATTGAATACAGCCAGGCGCGCGCGCAGTGGAACACCGGTCAGCGAATTGCTGATGCCAGGTTGTCTGATGCGCAAAGGCGCGCCTGGCCACTGACGACCATGCCACGATCTCGTAACCTGGCAGACGCCTATATCTTGATGTGCGCGATGTCCCCCGAAAACGAGTGCTGGCTGTCGCAGATGCAAATCGGAGAGGCGCTCGGACTTCACCAAACCAGCGCCGGGCGACTTTACACGAGACTGCAAAACCACGGTTTCATCAAAGCGATCGGCCCGATGCCAAACCGGGGCCAAGGCAGAAACGTCGTGAAATGGCGGCTGCTGCGGTAAGGGGAATAGGGGTATAGTGCGAGAACCGATCCCGCTCCCAAGGACATACGGCAGCCTTTTTCCTATTATATGCGTTTAGCGTAAGAGTAACTATACATAGGCACCTCAGCGCGCTTCAAATTACAGCCATTACTGGGCCAACGCCTGCGTTTTACGGCCATTGTCAAACAGAGGGACAAGCGCTGCGGATACGGTGGCCGCGATGTAGGCGCTATCCTGCTGATCGGGGTGCAGCGGGCCGATACCGGAGAGCTGCTGACCGATCACATCTGGAAGGATGCCGGCAAGTGGTTGCAACCGCTGTCCGCCAGTCAGCGGATCATGTTCGACGCTACTCTGGCAACCTATAAGAAAGGCTTTGGCGGTATGCTGGCGGATCTTTTAGACGAGTCGCCGCGGCCGATTGACTTTACTCTGAAAAGGATCACGCTGAGACTGTCTGACTGACGAATCGGTGGGCTTCTATCACTCCTGTCCTCTGAGAATCTCTTTTCCGGGCGACTTCTTGACCGGAGGAGGCGGTTGTCCCTCCTCAATGCGCTCCGGTGGGGGCGGCAATAGGCGGACCGTGCAGCGATACGGCGACTGCCGTTGAGGATGACGCAGGTGGCAGTCGACATCGATGTTGAGAAGCCGAGCGACTTGCGCCTGACTATGTGTCTTGTGTTTGGGCGTGGACTGCTGCGCTGCATAAACCAAGATGGAAGCACCGAGGAACCTGAGCGAGATGAAGGTTAAGCAGCCATTGAGAATCCGAGTCGCCAAGAGCGCTTGCGGTTCCGCAAGCAGGTGGTGGTGGCGACCGAGAACCTAGGACCAAACGGTCGGCGCTAGTACGACGCGACGAAACTGTGACCACTATCAGAGCCACTGCGGTGCGCCCCTTACCGAATCATGCGTCAACATCCGAGCGCATAGGTTCACTTCAGGGTCGCAAGGTGAGGTCCACCTCGTTTGAACAGGAAATAGTAGGCTCATGATCTATTCTGATTTTCATGCATACCGCACAGCATTGCCAGACTGGAATCGTTTCCTGCCATGATATATTTGACTTGGCGTTCATGATGGCGCGGATATCGCGGCTTGCGAGTATTGCCAGCAATTGAGCACGAAAAAGGAATAATGTTATGTGCGGACGCTATACGCTAACAGTTGATGCTCAAGCGATTCAACTCGCCTTCCAACTGGATGATGTCTCGGCTTGGGCGCAGCCGCGCTTCAACATTGCGCCATCGCAACGGGTGGCTGTCATCACGGACCGCGACCCCAAGGTATTGCAATACTTCAAATGGGGTCTCATCCCGTTTTGGGCGAAGGACCCGGCCATTGGTCAGCGTATGATCAACGCCCGGTCGGAAACGGCGGCGGAAAAACCTTCGTTCCGCACCGCCTTCAAGCGACGCCGCTGCTTGATTCCGGCTGATGGCTATTTTGAATGGCAGAAGCGCGGCAGCCAGAAGGTTCCGATGTATATCCAGCGCAATGACCGTGAGGTGTTCGCCATGGCCGGTCTATGGGAAAGCTGGAAGCAACCCGATGGCAGCACCCTTCACAGTTGCACCATTTTGACCACCGAGGCTAATGATACGATCCGCCCGATACACCATCGCATGGTCGTGATGATCGAACCGAAAGACTATAACCTGTGGCTAGCGCCGCGCGAATTGAAACAGCAAGACTGGATCCCCTTGATGGCCGGCTGTCCAGGCGATAAATTGCGCTTCTTTGAAGTATCGACTCAGGTTAATCGACCGATCAATGACAATCCCTCCGTGATCGTACCAGCCGGGCCCTCGGCGCAACCGAACCTCCTCTGACACAATTGAATCTTTTTTCCGCATCGACATTCGACCAGCGCAGCGCCACCAACTCCAAGCGCCGCAATCCAGTGTGTGCCAGCAAGCGGATCATGGCGTTATTGCGCATGTGACCCAACCGATTCCGACGCGTAATCTTAGCCACATTCGCCTGATTGCTAAGTAGGTGGCGACATGGTGCGATCGAAGCTGGCAGGCCGCGCCGGATATCGAGCCTGAAATGGCCGGCGCGCCACTGCCGGATACCGCAAGTACCAAAGGACAAATGCTTAAGTGTGACAGTTTGCGAGAGCCGCCAGGTGCGCCATCGTCGGGCCTGAAATGGCCCGCGCGCCGCTGCCAGATTCTGCAAATGCTAAAGTACAAATGCTTAAGTGGGACAGTTTGGGAGAGCTGCCAGGCCACGTCCGCGGTCATTGAAGGCCGAGCCGCTGCTTCCACATCCCCGGATTGTGCCTTGCGCCATCCCAAACAAGCGGCCGGAAGGCATCCTTGTGCAGCGCCGGTTCAAAGCCGTACTTGTCCGCCAGGTAAACATATTCCCCGTGGTCGACCTGGATTGACGCTATCGTCATCCTCGCCTTCAAGTAGGTCAGCCGCTTTCGCTTGATAGCCGGCAAATGATCGACTCCCAGCAGGCGCTCCAGGGCCCGGTCTACCGACTGGTACTGCAGCAGCGCGCCAAAGACGCAGCGCCGAAGCTCAGCCCGATCGTCCCCCTCGACCCGCCAGTCGAGATCGCCGTGCACCAGCGAGTTCCAGGTCATATCGTGACGGCGCTCCCGCAGCAGCGGCTGGAAGCCGTACTTGTCCGCCAGCCGGGCGTATTCCCGGTAATCGACATAGACCTCCTGTATGCCGTAAGAGACGGCGTGATAGTGAATCGCCTGGCGGCTCACGCCAACGCCAAAATACCGGGCGAACCAGGCGCCCAACTCGATAAAGTTCTGGATTCTAAGCGCCTGCGACAGAAATACATCCTCGAAGCGGTAACCGTTGAACTGCACAACTGAGACCAGGTCCCCGGATTGCATAAGATCTTCTCCGACTATATGACGGTATTGCGGGCGCCCACTATCCTTCGCGGCGCGCCGCCAGATCGGGGAAGCGGCTCCGGTCGCGGCGCTCGGCTGCCGCCTCAATTTTGAAGTAGTCCTGCGTCGTCTGCAGATTCTCGTGGCCCAGCTGCTCCTTGATGCTCAATAATTCCACGCCGCTGCGGTTGGCGATCGTGGCGAACTCCGAGCGCAGGTCGTGCGGCGTCAGGGCCGGCATCTCGACTCCCCCCGCGCGCGCCCGCTCCACCGTCTGGCTCAGAATGTTCGCCACCTGATTTTCGTGTATATGCCTGTCCCGGCCAGCCGCGGTGAAGATGAACCGGCGCTCGCCCCACCACTGCATCCGCTGCAAACCCGCCATCAATTCCAGCGTGCGCGGCGATGGATCGAAGACCAGCACCTCCCGCTCCTTGCCGCCTTTGCCCTTCGACACCCGGATGACGCACTCCTCGTTGATCCGGAAAACATTGTCCCAGCGAAGCGCCGCCAATTCCGACCGGCGCAAGCCGGTATACAGCAGCAGATGAATGAGAACAGCGTTCCTCGCGCCGATATAACTCCTGTCGCCGTCCCAGGCTGTCAGCAGCGCCGCGATCTGCGCCGGGCTGAGCTTGCCCTTCTCGCTGTGCTTGACCTTCAGGCGCCGCACTTGCTTGAGCAAGCCCTCCCGCCGCTTCTTCAGCCGCGCCATTTCAATCTCATAACCGCGCAGCAGGCCGCTGGCCCAGCTTAGCAGCCGCGCCATGTGGCAAAGCATGAAATATTTCGTCTGCAGGCCACAAGTCTGCGCGCTGATGAAACGATCGATATTTTCCAGGGTCAGCATCTTGGGCGACTCGATATCCTTTTCCGCTTCACAAAAGGCGGCCCAGCGCTCGTATGTCCGCCGATAGATCCGCAGGGAGCGCTCGCTCAATTTATTGTCGCGCAACACCGCCGCCGTCCACTCCTCAAAGCCCGCGTTCAGCCAGCGCCCCACAGTTTCTTTCCGCTTTTCGGCCAGGGCGGTGTCCAGCGCGCTCTCGCTGTTCCCATTGTGCTTAATAATCTCCACCCAGAAGCTCCTTTCTCTCAGCCTGCGCCAGGATAGCACAGCTATCAGTCTATGTCAATGGTGATGTGGAAAATTATATTTTATTGTGCTAAAAAAATTGCCCAAGCCCCTATGCGGCTTCTCAGAGACCCCATCCGCGCAGCGATCCGCAAATCGCCTACACGCCGCCGCGCCCCTTTCTGACGCCCTTAAACCTCGTCATCACTGGCTTTCCCGATTGTTAAGACGCATATCCCACCGACCGCAACCCGCCGGGCGAGAGCCGGACGCGACCCTGGAAGCCCGCATTATACGACTGCTGCGATTGAAAATTTGCCTTTGACATAGGCTACTTTATGTGATAGTATCTCCCACCAGCAGGCGGATACCCCGCCAGCGCGACAGCATAGGGAGAGGAGACGCATTATGTCGAGACCCGAGACCGCCGAGATCAGCGTGAACGGAGACGGCCCCGAAGCCGCCACCGTGGACGCGATCGAGACCGCCGTGCCGGACGAAACGCCGGACAGCCAGCCGGGAGTTGTCTACAACTTCGCTGAGATGGACGACATCGAGCTTGTCACCCGCCAGCTTGCCTTGATGAAAAAGATCAAGCGCGCCCGCAAGAAGCAAGCCAGCGCCATCGCCAAAGCCGACAAGAGCCTGAACAGCAAGCGCGACAAAATCGCCGGCAAGCAGGCCGAGATCAGCCGCTTGCAGGGCGAAATCGCGGAACTGCAGGAACAGGCCGACACCCTGGAGAGAAGCGCCAATGATCCCGAAATACAAGCCCAGCTGGCCGAACACCAGGCCGAGCTTGACGCCATCAATGAACGAATCGCCGAACTATCCAACTAAGGCCGACTGGAGGGACGCGCCTGACGATCCCGACTTTGAACCCGACATCATCGATATCTACGAGGATGACGCCGGCGCGGCCGCCTGGGAAACGGACGAGGACGAAGAAGCCCGTTTTATCGCCAGATATCTAGCGCTGAACACCTCTTAAGAGCGAGAGGAGAAGCAAAGATGATCTTGAAACTCAGCAGGAACGAGCGCCGCGCCAACAAAATCGCCCGCCGCTTGCAGCAGATGGACAACCAGGCCAAACACGCCGAGAGCCACGCCAAGCGCATGAACCAGCGCATCAGCCGCGCGCTGAAGCGCGACCTATACGAAGACGGCGCAGCGGACTAGCCCCGCCGCGCCGAACACCCACCCGAAGCCCGCCTAGCGCGGGCTTTTTGGGCGAAAGCAGCCTAGCAGAAAGGAGAGACCCCGTCAAATCGCCTCTTCGCACATCCGCAGTATCGCCACAGCGAGAAAGGAGACCCGCCTATGCCATATCAGCGCATCAGCGCCAAAGACGCCCTTGAGCGGATGGAGAAATACCAGCCGCCGCCCGGCCACCCCATCATGAAATTCACTTCCGAGGAATACCGCCAGCAATACGGCCAGCGCCGCGCCTTTAATGCCGACTGGATGGGGGAAGACGCCGCGCTGCAGACCAGAATAGACCCCGCCGCGCTCAGAGCAGCGCTGAAGCCGATCATCAGGAACCACAACCGCAACGCGCCTTTACCTATATTGGCGACCGCGCTAATCGAATCCGACCAGCACGGCCTGCACATCAGCTATACCGACCTGGAAACGGCGATCACCAAGACCGTGCCCGCCACTTACGACGATGTAGCGCCCGCCGACTTTGAAGAACACCTGGAGAGCAGCCCGCTGGACGCCGAAGCCCAGATCATCAGCGCCGGCGCAATCTGCATCTGCCCGCGCACCCTGGACGAGATCGCCGCCAACGCCGCCGGCCACGGACGGGGGCCCCTCTATATGGAAGCGCCCGCCGCTGAAAGCCACACGCTGCGAATCCGAGACTATTTCGGACGCTTCAACCTCAGAGGATACAGCGCCGATGAATACCCGCCGGTGAACCGCGCCGCCGCGCCCGACTTCCAGATCAGCGCCGACGCCCTTTATCACATGCTCAGGACGACGATCAGCAGCGCCGGACGCGAGCCCTGGCGGCCGACCCTGGAAGGAATCGCCTTTATCGCCAGCGCCGACGCCCTGGAGCTTGCCGCTACCGACGGCAGCGCGCGCTTCAGTCAGACGCTGTACACCTTTGACCGCCTGCCGGACGATGAATCCTGGAGAGCGACAGAGCCGCCGGCGATGGAAGCCGCGCGCGTTTTGCCGGCCAGGCCATTGAAGAAGCTGATCACCACTTTGACGCCGCATATCGGCGGACGCGAGGCAATCGGAATCGCCATGCCCAGCGAGCGCCACAGCGTATCTTTCTTTTTGCCCGATCTGACGATCACGATCCAGGCGATTGACGGCAAGCCGGTACAAGAACAGGTCGAGTATTTCACCCAGGTGAGCGAGACCGCACCCGCGCTGTGCGCCTATCCCGAAACGATCCTGAATGCCTTGAAACCGATCAAGCGACTGGCCGAAGAATGCCGCCTGGTATGCCGCGCAGCGCCGCCAGGCTAGCCCGCCGACGTCAGCATAGAGACCGGCAACTATGAAGCCCCGCTTGACGCCTACAATCTCACAAACGACCCAGGCCAGCCCTTTGACGTGATCATCAATATCGCCGCGCTTGAGGAGGCCATTACGCCCTATCGCAGCGCCGGACCGAAAGCGCGCCGACTGCCATCCCTGGCCGTGAAATTGACGCTGGAATACCCGCATGTGGTGATCACGCCATACGACCGCCGCAGCGGACAGACCTTTATCGAGGACGCGATCACCACCGCCACCGGCGATATCCTCTGGCCGGCGACCGCCGTAACCGTCGAGACCAGCGCCGACCGCCGCCGCCGCGAGCAGCGCGAGCGCGAGCGCAAGCGACTGATTGAGCGCAAGCACGAACTGCAGCGCAATCTGCCCGCCTACAGCGCCGACGATATCCCCGCAATCCTGGAGCGCTACCGTAGCGAGATGGCCATGAAGCGGAACAGAATCCGGCAGCTGGGCGACGAAAACCGCGCGCTGCACGGCGAGATCATGGAAGCCCGCCAGCGCACGCTGGCCGAAAACGACGAACCGGAACGCATTCAAGCCCAGCTTGACGCCATCGCCGCCGAGCTTGACCGCCGCCGCGAACTGGCGCCCGCGTAAGCGCCAGTAAATCGCCTCTTCGCTTATCCGCACTATCGCCACAGCGAGAAAGGAGCCGCTATGCAGCAAACCCCGATCCTGATCGCGCCGCTAACGGCGCACCCCACGCACTGGCCAGCGACGCCAAAGCCGGCCTGGTTTCGCGCCGAGCTTGAAAAGTTTCTGCCATACCCACGCACAGACAGAACAATGCCGACGCCCAACGGCGGCAATATCACGCGCGCCATGCAATGGTACCGCGCGCTTAGCGCCGCCGTCGTGGAAGCCCTGGAGACGCTACCAGAGAGCGCCAGCGCCGCGCAGGTCATCTTAGCCGTGCAAACGGCAGTTAGCGCCGACTTGCACGGCGACAGCCCGATGATGAAGCCGATCAGCGACTGGACGCGCCAGACCGTTTTCACCCACGCCTTGACCGCGCCGGCGCAGCTGGAAGCCGCCAGCAAAACCGCCGAAGCGCGCATATGACGCGAACCCAATGGCGACAGTTTGCCCTGCTAATGATCCCCGGTCTGGCATGGATAAGCATCGTCGCAGCCGTCACCGCCGGCCAAATCGCCTCTTCGCACAATCAGCGTATCGCAGCAGCGAGAAAGGAACAGCCAATGACAGACGAGCACCAAGCCCATTTTGACGACCTGGACGCCTGGGACGCTGACGACTACGAAACCGCCGATGAAGCCATCAACAATATCACCAATGACATTGTATTCCGGCCGCCGGAACCGCCACCGCCGCCGGCAGCAATCGCCGCCTGGTGGACAGACCGCCGGAACCGGCGACGCGTCGCGCCCAGCGACGCGCGATCACTGTCGCAGCATATCGCGAGACACCAAGCGCAAGCGCTATTGGTCAAAATCATACGACCGAACGCCAACAACCGAGAGACGTGGGACGCGATACACATCGCCACCGAGGAAATCGCAGAGCAGATGATCAATTACGCGCCGGACGACTTGGAGAGACTGGAAACCGAGATCACCAAGGCCGAAGACCCGCCATGTCACCCAATCGCCGAGCATTTGAACGAGTGCCTTAACAAAATCGCCGCGCTAAGCCCCACCGACGTCAGGTTAAGCACAGACGCCGCCGACGCCTGGAGAGAGACCCTGGAATAACCCAGGCAGCGCCAGCAGCGCCGGCCTAGACAGGCCGGCGCGCACAACCCCGCAGCAAATCGCCTCTTCGCGCAATCAGCGTATCGCCACAGCGAGAAAGGAAAACCGAATGGAATCCAAACCCTACAGCCCCACCCGCAACCCAATCGCCCGCGCTATCCACTACATCGTGATCGCCGCCATCGTGATCAGCGTGATCGCCTGGACAAGCGACTACGTCAACCTGGTGATTGACATCAAAGCAGCCGAGCGCCAGCGCAGCGAGCAGCTGGCCGAGCCGGATACCGCGCCGACCGCTTGCCAGCGCCCCGGCAGCGCGCAATGAGCAGCCCCCAGCTATACGCCATCGTTTACGGCAGCCCCGGTTATATCCAGGCGCAGACCTTGAGCCACAACCAGACCGCCGACGATGTCAGCGCCTCATTTGCCGCCTGCCCCATGCCAACCCGCCACCTGCTTAACGCCGTGCCCCAAGACCGCCGCTACCAGCGCGCCAGCGACATACCGATGAAGACCGGCAGCGACGCGATCAGCTTTAAGGACTGGACCGAAGCCCAGGGAATCACGCCCGCGCCCATCAAGCACGGACATTATTCAACCAGCCGGCGTTAAAGCGCCGGCCATATCGTCTCTTCGCACAATCCGCATATCGCCCCAGCGAGAAAGGACAGCATGAAAGAACTGCAATGCAAAGCCACCCGCTACAAGATCATCAATACAGAGACCGGCGAAGCCGAAGCCGCCGCCGATTATGAGCCGACAATCAGCGGATATTTGCGCGCTTGCACGCCAGCCGAGCGCAAGCACTTGATTGTACGCACCAAGCGCCACGACATACCGGCCAGCGAATGGATGAGCAGGCACCCAAGCCCGCAGCGCCGACCCTGGACAGTAGACGTCACCCGCATTGAACACCTGCCCAACGGCCAGCAATGCTATTACGACCCCGTAACACTCAAAGCCCGCCACGCCGTCGCACAGCTATTGCAGCAGGCGCACAGCAGCTCCATCGCCGGCCAGCTATCACGATACCGCATCATGCTGGACTTCCAGGCCGTCAATACCCTATTGCCGTCATACAAGCCCGACGACTATCCGCCGCCAGAGCCGGAGACCGAGCCAGCCGACGAAGGCCTTGAATACTATGTTGAAGCCCTGGACGAATGGCACGACGGCATCATAGACGCTATGACCGCCGTTGACGCCGCCATCCGCGCCGGCCAGATCAGCGCATGACTTAGCCCGCTCGCGGACAAAAGAAAAATAGTCCGCCTCGCCTATGCAAAGCAGCGGAGACCCGCCACGCCCACACCGGCGACGCGCCTAATCGCGCCCGCGCCGGCCAACCCGATCCCAGCCCGCAGCGCAGCGCGATCCCATCGGCAGCCGCCAGCGGATGCCGCGCCCGCCAGCTTACAGCCCATCGGCAACCCACCGATTGTAGTAAAGTCTCATTTACAACAATGCCAACAAGCCCCGCCCCCCGAAAAAATCACGAGCCGCAACCGGCGACGACAGTAAGCGGGCTCGCAGAAGGACAAGAACTATTTTCGGCTGGCAATCCGCGCCGCGAAATGCGCCCGGGATTTTACTGGAAACAGAATCAGGCGCTGTCAAAGGGAATGGCTGTTTCTGGCGGTTTGGGGGAAATCTGCTGCTTGCGCGCCATTGTACGCCAATGCGAAAAACGAAGCTGCGATTTCACAACGTCGGCCGCGCCACCATTGGGCGCCGCGATCCCAGTCAGCCGGTGCGCAGAACGACAGCTCAATATCCCGCCCGCAGCGGACACAACGAGAATCCCGGATTGCCAGGGGCTGGTCCATGCGGATATCCAAGCCGAATCGCTCTTTTGACACTCTTATTTGTATTGTCTATACTGGTAATGACTATACGCAGTGGGAGGTGTGATGTGAGCGAGAAGATGGCGAGCAGAGAATGCATATTGATCGCCATCGTTGCAGCTGCTGGAGAGGCTGGTCTTGACCGGGTGCAGTTGCAGAAATCCGTGTTTTTGGTGGGCGAGGAGTTCGATGGGAAGTTGCCAGCGGATTTCTATCAGTTTCAGCCGTATATGTATGGACCCTTCGCACAGGATGTTTACGCAGATATTGAGAGATTGTGCGACGGGCTGGTGATTGAAGCGCTCACTGGAAAGGACGGCCGCCCCTCTTACCGCTTGGCGCCTGGCGCCACGGCCGGGCTCTGCGGCCTGTCTGATCTGTCGGAAGACCTGGAATCGGGAATCCGGCAAATCGTTGGCTGGGTGACGAGCATGTCCTTTAATGAGCTCGTGCGAGCAGTCTATCATCTCTACCCTGAACAGCGAGAGAACAGCGTCTTTCAGGACTACTCGGATGAGAAGGCGCAAGAAGAGAGCTTTCAGCGGGGCTTCTCTGAAATCGCGGCGGGCGGCGGGCGACCGGCGCTTGAGTTGGTCGACGAACTGCTGAGAGACTCCGCCGTTGACTAGGAAGGTCCGCACTTTATCCGATTTTGATCGGCAACTCAAGAAGCTGCGCAAGAATCGCCACAAGCTGGCATCTGACTATAAAGACTTCGTTGTGAACCTGGAGGCGTCTCGCGAAAACTGGAAGCGCGTCTCAGGTGTTGACGAGGCGCCTCTTTGGACTGCTCGCATGCAAGATAGCTCATCTTGAAGCGGAAAGAGCGGAGGCTTCCGCGTTTATTTCTTTGTCACCGATACTATTATATGGCTGACACATATTCAGCTTCGCAAGGATGCCAACACTGTGCCCGGTTGGACACTCCTGTGAGCGCTGAAGCTCGCCGGGCTATGGCCGCCGTCAGAGGCTGCCCCGCGATCTGATCCGCATACCTGAGCTGTTTTCTGTCCGCTGCCCGACTCGCGCGCTAACTGATTAGACCGCAAAGCGCCAGTCCTAAACGGGGCGCTGATTCCGGTGGCGATGCCGGGTGGCCCGACGCCGATCTTCGCGCTGGGAGCGACGGTGTTCCCGTCATTCATCTTGCTCACTGCGAACGTCTGGCGCCAGACAGTCTGGATCAGCGCGATGGCGGCTTCGTCTGGGAATGCTGCCGGTCAACGCCTGCCGCGACTCGCCCGTCGAACTGACGACTATGTCACTCGCTGGATTCTGATTGATACAATTTTTATAATCTGTATATCATTTGCACACGAAAGCGAGGAGTCAATTAATGATGGACAGCGGCAACAACAACATGGGTAGCAATTCCAGTCATCTGGTCGAATGCCCGCATTGCGGAAAACGTTTCGAGCTAAGCGAGACTTTCCGTACCCAATTCGAAGCGGAGAAGCGTAGGGAAATCGATATTGCCTTGCGTGACAACGAGGCGAAAATCCGTGCCGAGGCGGAGGAAGCCAGCCAGGCGAAGCTGGCGGAAAGCGCCGAACAGGTCAAGGCGCTGGAGACGAAACTGCAGGCCGACCGGGAATCACATGAAAAGCGTGAAGCCGATATCCGTGCCGAAGCGGAGGAAGCCAGCCAGGCGAAGCTGGCGGAAAGCGCCGAACAGGTCAAGGCGCTGGAGACGAAACTGCAGGCCGACCGGGAATCACATGAAAAGCGTGAAGCCGATATCCGTGCCGAGGCGGAGCAGGATGCAATTCGGAAATTCGGCATTGAGCGCGAAGAGCATGCACTCGAGAAGCAGCGTCTTGAAAAACAGATGGCCGATATGCAGCGTCAAATTGGGCAGAAACCCGCGGAGCTGCAGGGCGAAGCGCTAGAGGCCTACCTCAAGCGTCAATTGACTACCAACTTCCCCGTTGACAGGATTGAACATATTGGTCGAGGCCAGTACGGCGCTGATTTGACACAAGAGGTCATTGACGGGCAGTTGGGCGCCTGTGGCAAACTGGTCTGGGAAGCCAAGCGCACCAAACGCTGGAACGACGATTGGTTAGGGAAGATCAAGGAAGATGGCGATCGCGTCGGCGCGCATCTGCGCGTTATCGTATCCGAAACCCTGCCAAGTGATGTCCGCAATTTCGAGCTAAAGGAAGGCGTTTGGATCAGCAATATCCACTGCGCATTACCGCTGGCAACGGCCCTGCGTTCGCAACTGATTGAGAGCACCCGCCTGCATCGTGCCGGGCAGGGACAAGGCCTGAAAATGGATGAGATTTACCAATACTTGACTAGTCCGCGATTTAGCGAGCGCATCCAACGCATGGTGGAAACATGGAAGGCGCTGGAAGAGCAGGTGAACAGTGAAGAACGGTCAATGCGGCGTCAATGGAAAGAACGACGCAAGCAACTGGCCAAAATGCAGGATTCGACGATCGAACTGTTCACTGATTTCTCCGCGATCCTGGGGAGGGAGATCCCCCAAGTACCTGGCTTGGAATTAGACGCACTCCCGCCGGGCGACAATACTGCCACAACTGACTGATGATCCGATGGATTTATATGTTCGTTCCGGGTCGGCAAGGTCACAGATGTTAATCGAGGGCGCTTACTACAGCGCAAGCTCAGAGGTTACCGAAAACCATCAACCATTTTAAGGAGATTAGACTTGCAGATCAAAACAGTTCACGTGCATAACTTCCGGTCTCTCATTGACGTAACCTATAACCTGCACAATTACGGCCTGCTGGTAGGAGCGAATAATTCTGGTAAAACCAACGCAATAGACGCAATACGCGTGTTCTATGACGACCTAAAATACAATGCCAAGGCCGACTGTCCGAAAGACGGAGCTTCTGATGAGGAGAGTTGGGTAGAAATCGAGTTCAAACTAACTAACGACGAATACACTACCCTGAAGGACGAATATCGACTGACCAACAATCGGCTGAAGGTGCGCAAATATCTTACCGGGAAAACCCAGCGGATTTTCGCGTACACGGGTGAAGGATACTTGTCAGCCGATCAGTTTTACGGCGCAAAAAACGTACAGCAGGCGAAACTTGGCGACATCATTTATATACCCGCAGTAAGCAAGCTAGATGAACATATCAAAACGAGTGGCCCTTCCGCCCTCCGTGACATAATCAATGGAATCGTCGGCAAACTAGTAAAGTCGAGTCCGAGCTTCCAGCAGTTTGTGCAAGACTTCTCACAAACAATGGAAACGTTCCAAGAGGAAAAGACTGACGATGACTTCTCCCTAAAAGGGCTTCAGGATGACATTAATGAGGGAATTTCCGAATGGGATGCCGAGTTCAGCATTAACATAAACCCGTTTTCAGAGACCGAGATTGTGAAGAATCTAGTTAGCTTCGATTTGCGCGATCGTCAGGTAAACGACACGTTACCCGCTGATTACTATGGGCAGGGATTCCAGCGTCACCTTATCTATACCTTGCTAACGCTTGTTTCCAAATATGACACAAAGCCCAAGTCTTCAACTAGAACGGATTTCAGGCCCAATCTGACTCTTATATTATTTGAAGAACCCGAAGCATATCTTCATCCGCCACAGCAAGACGCTCTCTCTCGTAGTCTGCAGTTGCTAAGTACACAGGAAGGTAATCAGGTTCTTCTGTCCACACACTCCACGAATTTCGTGTCACAGAATACCGATGACTTACCTGCAATCATTCACCTAAGTAGACAAAGTGGAAAAACAACTGTCGGTCAGCTTTCATCGGCAATGCAGAAGCAGATTTTCCAAGACAATCAGCAAATCAATAGCCTGCTTGGTGTGCCAGCCGGTGATGAAAACTGGGACTTAGACATGGAAGCTGTCAAGTACTTCCTTTGGCTAGATCCATATCGCTGTGGACTGTTCTTTGCTGAACGCGTCCTGCTTGTAGAAGGGCCAACTGAAGTAGTATTCATAAACTACCTCATGTCGAACGGGCTTATACCAATGCCCAAAGGCGGGCTATTTGTGTTGGACTGTATCGGAAAGTACAACATACATCGATATATGAACTTGCTAGGCGAACTGGGTATCAGTCACTCAGTCTTGTACGATGAAGACGACATGTCAAAACCACTTCACCAAGCGCTGTCTTCACTTATTGGTGGCACCAAGAACGCGCACACGTACCAGATTGAAGCAATCTCTCCTGACCTAGAGGGCTTCCTAGGCGTTGTCAAGGCACTGAAGCCGCACCAGAAACCCCAGCATTTGATGTACCAATATCATCAAGGTGGCATTGCTAGCAGCGCTTTGAATAATTTCACCGCTGTTGTCAACAGATTGATTCAGTAACCATTGACGATCCTGAAAATGCCATACCATCTCTGCCGCAAAACAAGCTTCGTGGGTGTCACCAGTATATGTACGTAGTGCTGGAATCATACTGGAAGCGCGTCTCAGGTGTCGGCGAGGCGCCGCTCTGGACCGCTCGCATGCAAGATAGCTCCTCAAGCCGTGGAAAGAGCGGAGGGTTCCGCGTTTATTTCTTCATCACCGATACTGTTATTTGGCTGATACACATTCAGCTTCGCAAGGATGGTGACACTGTGCCCGGTTGGACACTCCTGCAAGCGCTGAAGCTCGCCGGGCTTTGGCCGCCGTCAGAGGCTGCCCCGCGATCTGATCCACATACCTAAGCTGTTCCGGGAGACTGTAGCTGCACGAGAAACAGCAGGCATTGCGGACTGTGACTTGCAGTATAATCAGCTTGAAGCCGCCTCACGTCAAATCTCATGCTCAGCCGGGAGAGCGCAAATGGACATGTCTTGCGTGGACAGGCAAGATGTCTTTCTCGCCATCATTGAAGCCGCGGATGCGCGCGGCTTGAAACGCGTTCACTTGCAGAAGGCCGTCTTCCTCGTGGCTGAGGAATTCAAAGGCAAACTGCCGGACGACTTCTATGCCTTCACCAAATACCACCCTGGACCCTTCTCCCATGACGTATATCGCGATGCCGAAATCCTGAATCATTCGGGTTGCATCAGCATCAGATATGGCGAAGAACGCCGCGACGATATCTTCGCCATCGTTGCTGACTGCGGCATCGAATCGGTCGAATTGCCCGATAGTCTAACACGCTATATCCAGGAATCCGTTGACTGGATCATTGATATGGACATTCCCGAGCTCGTGCGAGCGATCTACTACCTCTTCCCCGAGTATCAAGAGAACAGCCGTTTTGCCTATGACGAGGAGCAGGCCATCATTGAGAGTTTTGCGCGCGGCCTGAAGCAGAGCCGCGAGGACAAAACACACTCGACCGCCGACGTGCTCGCAGCGCTGCAAGAGGCTTAAGCCGCTGCATAGACAGAGAGATCCGGTGGTCTGCGGAGAGCCTGCGCCAACTCAAGAAACTCGGAAAGACGCGCCCCAGCACATAGCCTATCTGGCGGCGAACCTGGCCTTGAGCGATGGTCCGTAGGCGGCCGCTTTCGCTTCTCGCGGGGTGGTCTGCGCCAGGCCATGGGCTTTCTGCCCTTGCTAATGGATCGTATCGGAGACAGCATGTAAGAGAATAAGCAGAAGTCAGTAGTTGTCGAGTCTGCATTCACGCGAGAGAGAGGGAGGCGCTTATGTCGCCAGACAGTTTGATCCAGGCCTTCGCCAACGTCGAAGCTCCATACCGCGCGGCTCGGCACAACCAGTACAAGCGCATGGCGGACCTGACTCGATCGGCAGCAAACGCACGCACAGGGCTATATGCTGCTTTGGAAAACCGAGAGTTGTTCATTGACCTGCACTTAACGGAACTTGAAGCACTGGTCCTGAACAACAACGAATGCCAGGTCAGGAACGCCTTTGAACCATTCAAGAAAGCCATACGGGAAAGAAAGTGTAAAGAAATCATGTGCTGCGAAACAGCATTACTTCTCGCCATCCACAAGATGGAGACGCGGCCGTTTCTTGAAAGGTGCTTGCGAAATCATCAATTCTGGATTGGACTCGGTGTGACTATCGTGGTGCTTCACAAAGTCGGCATCAACTTGTATTTGGTATAAGTGCTCCCTGGCGCATTCATAACCACAATAGTCAAGATCGCCGCCGGTCAGCATACGCTTCCTGCTCGCATCGGTCTATCGTCTCAAACAGCTTTGCTATCTCAGTCAGAAGATACCTGATTGGGGCTGTTTCGAGTACGTCTTGATTCTTGCCTTGTGTGTGACATATGTGGTTTCCATGTCAGTACCCTTCAATTCACTTAGCGCAGCGTCAGCATCATTCTCTGTGTTTTAGATTGAGTCCGTCCTCATTTAGCAGATGCAAGCCGATATCTCGGGCATAGATCACATCCGGGGCGTAACGGAGGTACGCGATCTCAACGCCTCTGTCATTCAACACGCGGATAGTCTGCGCCTTTTCCAGACAGTCTGCTGCGCCGATCCTCGAAAAACTTAGAACGGTAATGTAGCATGGGCATCCTTAGACTGTGAAAAGCCGAGGTTGCGATTCTGGATGATATAATTTGAATACCTTCAAAGTACTCGCCGACGAAAACATAACAGCTGCAGTAATTGACCAGTTGGCCGGGAAAGATGTTCATATAGAGCGCGTGAGTCAGTTCTTACCGGAAGGCACACCGGATCCGGATATCCTTCACTACGCTCACGAAAATGGATATGCCTTGCTGACACATGATAAAGAGATTACCGGCCATATCGTCTCACGGCACAGAGAAGGCAAGGGACACGCTGGCGTCTTTATCGCTGGTGATCACCTGCAAGGACAGCGTGGAATCGGTGCAATCGTGACATTTATCCTGGAATACAATGAGCTAATTGCAGCGGGCGCCGCAACTGTGCAGGACGATGTTCACAATCTTGTCACTTATATTTGAGGCAACACCATGGTTCTAGAAATGCGACCACACATCGAATTGCGCGGCAAGAATCCGCTGGCGGCGCGGGTCGCCGGCACCCATTACAAAGCCTATCTGGTAGCAAACCTGGCCTTTAACGACGGCGCTCAGGCTTCCGCCGACCATTACGGCATACCTCTGGCAAATGTATATGGCGCCATGGCCTTCTATTGCGAAAACGAAGGTGCCATCAAAGAGGCGATGCGCGAAGCGCGTGAACTCGGCGACCAGCTCGGCGCCCGCTCCGCGCAAGCAGCCTTGGAGGAAATCAGGGCGCGTCAGAAATCTCGGTGAGCTATATCCGCAGACGCCTCAGCATCGATCTCAGCCTGGACGCGATGGTCCACTGACCGGACTTTCCGCGGACGAATACCGTTCCCATCTTTCCAAACGCGTCCGTGAAGGCGCCGGTCCGCTCACCCTGATACCACACCATCCACTCCTGCCACAAACACATCGCCGCGGCAGAGGTCAGCAGTTCGCGCTCCAGCTCATTGGATAGCGAGTCATCTGTGATCGTCATCCACTCACTGGCGGATGCTTCAAGCCGGGCTACATAATCATCCGGCCGCGCCTCGGTGAAACCGCCTATGACAACGCGGGCGGTATCCAGAATCTGAATTGGAATTTCTTCTGGTGGCGGTGATTCAGGCTCGGCTTCCGGAGTAACAGATTCCTCTTCGACATCAGCAGACTCCGGTTGCGAATTCTCCAGTTGCTCATCGGATGGCGCTTCGTCCGTCTCTGGAATATCCGATTCTGCCGCTTCCGGTTCCCCTCCAGCTTCCACCTCAAGCGGCTCTATCTCAGGCTCTGCCTCGCCTTCAGGTTCTTGTTGGATTTTTCCAGTTCTGGAATTTTCCAACACAGCGGCGACGGTCGTATGGTCAACACCCACCTCATCAGCGATTTCTCGGGTCGTCTTGCCCTCCTCACGCAATCGAACGATCTCAGCGTCGCGCTCTTGTTTTCGCTTGTCACGCAACGCCTTTGTCCAACTGTAAACCGCGCTTGCGCTGACGCCGACGCGCTGAGCGATCTCCTTCGCTTTCAAGCCACGACTATGCAGCTTCAGTCCCTGGGTCTGGCGCTGAACGCGCGTGTACTGAACCCCGTGCTTCAGATTGGCCGCCCACATCCTGTCGCTGAGATCGTCGTCGCCCGCCGTCTCGACGACAACATACGCGATTTCACTCCGCCCAGCGCGCTCAGCCGCGCGCACCCGATGCCAGCCATCGATGAGTTCGTTATCCTGATTGATCTCAATCGGCGGCAAGGAGTCGAAGATATCCGCGTATTGTGCGATCAGGTCGTCGTCGCGCTGGCCAAGACGCGGGTCCAGGTCGTCCCGGAGCACAACATCGTCGACGGCAATCATCTGTGGGGTGTCCATGCCCGCATTGTCGCACGACGCGCCAGAAGCGGCAAACCGCCAGCGTCGCGGCCTAGCGGTTAACGGCTAGAAGCCCCTTAGGGGCTCTCTCGCAGATCCTGATACTATGCTTTGAATAAAAGAAAGTATGCTGGCGCTGGTGCGGGAATCTTGCATTTTCTGAGGAAGAACTACCTTTATTCAGGGTGTACGTGTCAGGAAATGCAATTGCTTCACCGCTTAGGTGAATTCATCGTCTTCATCGGGGTGGATCCCAATGACTAGATGCACTAACTCATCAAAGCTGGGATTGCGCCAGATTTCTCCCGTCTCTGGATCATAGATGCCGACGCCCTCTTTCACCTGGTAGTCATGCCTGAGTTGGCAGATTCTAATCAACTGCCAATAACGGAATTGCGGGTCCCAGCTGGCTTTGCGCCACTTGCCCGGCTTTTCCATATTGCCCGCGCGCTCGTCCTTGGTTTCCGGCTCTGGCGCGGCTTGCGGCCGGGCTGGCGTCGGCCGGATTTCCGGCTGCTCGCGGGAGATGAGCTTGTGTTCCGCCGGCGGCTGCAAGGTCGCTATCACCTCGCCCTGGATGTCCATGGCGGCATCGAAGCGCTGGCTGCCCTGGTCCGTCTCGACGCGCATGATCCTCGCCTGCTCTTTGCGCGCTTTGTTCAGGAGTTCGCGTTTGGAGTTCGCTGTCACCTTCTTGATGACAGGCGTGCGCTTAATGCCGGCGAGCTCAAGCACCTTGCCCACGCTGCCCTTGCTGATCCCAAGCAATTCCGCCCATTGCGATCGGCTGCGTTTTTTGCCGTCGGCTTCAAAGATGGCATGGGCCTTCCCAGCCGGCAGATCGCTCTTCTTGCGGATCTTCCAATCTGGTGGCAGCGGCGTGGTCTGCAAGTCAGCCAGATCCGCTTCGCAGCGGGCGATGATCTCTTCGCATTTGCGCGCGAGCCGCTCGTAACGCTGTTTCTGCCTGTCAATTAGCGGTTCCAGCGCTAATTCCAGCGCTTTTGCAGATTCTGACCCTAGCGGCGCTTCGGCAAAAACCTCGAATCCGATGATGGTATCGGGATCGCTCTGGAATTCTTCTTCGTAGACGCGAAAGCGGATGCAGCGCAGCAACTGGTCCTTGATATCGTCTGCCGAGCGCAGTCGAAACTTGCGGTTCCAGGACTGCGCTCCCTTGCTAGGGTCAAATTTTGCAAAAAATGGATGATCGTCGCCGTGGCGCGCCTCTTCAAAGTTGTCATAGATGGCCCGCTCTTTGAGCTCGCAGCCCAGCGCCTGCGCTGTATCTATGAATTCTTGCACGCTGAAAGCCTCGGGCAAAAGAGCGGCGCTGCGCAGTCGCGCGGCAGTGTAGTAAAGCGCCGAGTGCATCGTTGAGTAGTACCTGTTGGACAGCCGGAGCAGGCTGTCTGGCGGCTCGTTGCCGGACGGCGGCGCGCTTGCGGCTTTAGGGTCGCGCGGGGCGGCATTCAGGTCGATAGTATCCGCGGGCAGGCTCTGCCGCTGCCCCCCGAGCAGGGCGCGCCAGGGGATGTGCAAAAACTCCGCCATTTCTTTGGCATTGAAGTCCTTGCCGCAGCCGAAGCAGTGACAGAAGCCGTCCCTGTGCCAGTTGGCGCTCGGACCGGGGTCCTCGTGCTGCGGATCGGGACAGCGAAAATGTTTCTTGCTGAAGCCTTTGCGGTTGTAGGCGGTGACGCCGAGTGCGCTGCGGACGGCTTCCTTGATGGCGTTCCAGCGCGGGTCGTTGGCGCCGCTCGGCATCGATCTGCTGGGCATCGGCTCGGGATCGATCTGCAGCTGCAACGGGGGAAGCGCGTCCAGAGCGGCGCGGGCCGCCGGCAGATCCGGGTGGTGACGACAGAGCAGGTCATTGACATCGCCCTTCTCCGGTATGCCCGGGCCTTTGACCCTGCGATATTCCTGCGCTCCGGTCCAGCCAGCAGCGTGAAGCAGCATCTGCAGTTTTGAGGCGCCCCGCTCGCCAGCTTGATCGTTGTCCGCCAGGTAGACGGCCTTGGTGACGCCCAGCTCATCCAGAATGGAAGCGATATCTTTCGGGATATGGCCGATGCCGTAAATGCCGACGGTGTTGGGCAATCCGATGGTGTGCATCGACCAGACGTCAATCTCACCCTCGACGATATAAATGATGCCGCTGTTGCGGGCGATTGCAGCCTTCAATTCGTCCAGCGTGCCGATGTAGTGGAAGGGCTCATTTGTTTTCTCGCGGGAGAACCAGAGGGTTTTGCCTAGCTCATGGCCATTGATGACCGGCGGATTGATGAAGCGGCGGCGTCTGGCGCCGCGTCTGCCGTCGCGACGTTTTTCGTACCAGACAAGGCAATTTCGCCCGCAGTATTCGCTGTGCTCGACCCAGGCGCCGGCGGCGATGGCCGCTTCGAGGACGTGGCGAGATTGGAGATATTTGCGCCATTGCGGATGGTCTGCAGGCCGAGATGTTGCTTGACCGCTGTCGCTCGGCGCAGGGCGCTGATTGAAGTGCTTCGCATTGGGGGCGGGTTCCGCATTAGAAGATTGCGGAATCCGCTGCTCGCCATTACTATGCTGATCAGTCATTGTTCAGTCCTGGTGGATAGGTGAACATGACGAGAGTGTCCGCCGGGGGGTGCGTCCCTAGCGAATTCTCGGCCCGACGGCCGCCGTGGTACCAGCGCGCCTGCTTTGGCGCAAAACTGGATTGCGCGAAATATCGCGCCCGCGATGTCAACAACGTCGCGACTACGTCGCTCGCGCTGATAAACGCCGCTTGCATGAGCGGCGTCGGGTTTTTGGGCCGCGTGTGCAACATCACGCTACCCTACTACGAAGACTAAACTGGGGCCGTAAATCAGGCAAATGCGATCTGGTGTGGCTGCGCGGCTCCACTGGCGGCAAATGCCAGGTTCCTGCTCGAACTGCAGAATAGGAGCTTCTTTCTGATTTCCTCCTGATGTCGTTGAAGCTGCGATTGATATTAGCGCGAGTCGCTCCGCGCCCGGTGGGCGGGGATAGCTTTTGCAGCGAGTCTTGGCGATTGGCAGTGCCTGGGATCTGCGCTGGCCCCGCCCGCTCCCAGGCGGGCGACTGCGCGGGCTGGCGCAGGCGGAAGTGGTCGGGCCAGTTCACTTCCGCGGAAGGTCGTGAAAACGGTCGAAAACGGTCGAATTTACGAGTATTTTGACAGTCCCCGGCGGGAAATTCGAGGAATTTTGTATTTTTGCGCTTTTTTTTCTTGACAGGTAGGACTATATGACGTACCATGTGCGTGTACTTTCACAGCAAAAGAGCGCGGCGTGGTTGGCGCCACTACGCGTACCATATGCGATTTAGCGAAAAAGCCTGTTCCGACCAAGAAGCAAGGCTTTTTGCTTTTATGTGCCTGAATCCTACGACGAAATCGCCGATCGTGCAATCTGGCTTGCATTGAAGTTAGAGTCGGCTGTGGCGTATGATCGCTGAGGTGCGCGCTTTCGCCGATAATCCAGATGCCCCCGGATGATGTCAATTGGCCGAATTAGTTTGGAACCGATCTGAAGAATAGCGTCTCTTACCTTCCGTGCAGACGACTCTCCGTAATTGATCACGGTCAGCGCAACGGCACAGCGCCAAACCCCGACCGCTCCCCAGCGCTTCTTCAGCGAGCAGCTAATACCGGCATAGACTGTGAACCACTGAGACCATGAATCTATGAAACTCATAGACTATGATTCTGTGAGAGTTATGGTGTTCTCTTTACTACAAGATAGAAATCGTTCGCCGAGGATGGAAGTAGAGCGACATGGGTCGCGCGTGCGAAACAGATCGACTGTGACACGGGCGCATTTGATGATGTAGTGATAGCGCAGTCCGTGACCCGACGCGGGTATCGGTTACAGATGTGGAATCGCGTTCCGTAGGTGTCGTAAGTGCTGGAGTCGATCTCAAGCTCGTCCATCGTGATAGGCCGCGGCGAAGCTGATCTCAGGCATTTCATCGGCTATTCTGCCCTCATTTTCTGTGCAGATATTGGACTATGAGACTAATATCATGTGAGGATGGCAGTTTCATAGCCTGGTACGAGTAGGGCGATCTGCGAATGGCGGTCGGTTTAGCGATTCTGAATCAAAAGGGCGGGACGGGCAAAACACCGGTCACGATCCACCTGGCCGGCGCTTTGGCGAAGCTGGGCAAGCGGGTGCTGGTTCTGGATTTGGATGGGCAGGCGGACCTCACGGCCGGTATCGGATTCAAGCGCGATGTCCATGGCGCCGACGGCGACAGCATCTTGAGTCTGCTGCTGGATTTGAAGGCGGACCCCGATGCCCTGATCCGCAGGGCGCCAAACGATGAGTTTGATGTGATTCCGGGCAATATGCAGATGTACCTGGCGGAGCAGTCCCTGATGGGGCAACGCAACCGTGAGCGGCGCCTGGAGAGGGTATTTCAGCGCATTCGGACGGATTACGACTATATCCTGGTTGATTGCCCGCCAGCGCTGAATGTGGTGACCGACAATGCCTTGCTCGCTTGCGGCCGCGTCCTGATTCCAGCGCGGATGCACCGCACCTACAGAGGGTCGATCAACAACTTGATGGGGCAGATCAATACCCTGCGCGAAGTCTTTGAGGCGGATATTGATATTGTGGGTGTGGTGCCGGTCGGCTATGAGCAGCAGGTCGACCAGCAGGCCTTCATGGAAGCCCTGCGGGAAGGCGCGCCGCAGCTGCTTGCGCCCGCGCTCCGCAAGCGGCAAACGCTCATCGAGGATGCGCGCGATGCCGGACACTCGATATTTAGCTATGTGCCTAGTGGGAGTTATCGGAAGAAGGCGCAACGCGAGAGCCAGGAAGACTACCTCGCGCTTGCCGGTTTTGTCATGCGTCGTACAGCGGAGGGGATGTCATGAGTAAACACACGAAGGAAGGTCTTGCGATCCTGGGGCGCCGCTTGCGGAGATCCACCGGCGGTGATCAGCACACTGTCTCACGCAAGGCCGTCACGCTATATTTGCAGCCTGAGTTGCGCGACCGTCTGGATGGCGCATACTACAGGCTGAAAGCGAATGGCAGTCGTGTCAGCCGACCGGATTTCTGCGAAGCGATCATTGAGGCCGGACTCAACCAGCTTGATGTCATGCCCGATAAGGTAGAAGTGCCTGAGGTCCAGCCAGTGATCGTGGAAAGGGACACCAGGGCCGAGGATGGCCTGGCAGCTATAACGGCGGACGAGTGAGTCTTAAAGCGTCGAGCAGGTATAATCGGCCGCTGATAAAGAAGTCCACATCAAACATCTTCGCGACCGAATACTTCTTCGTCTCTTTCTCTTTTACGCCGGGATTCATATCCCGAGAAAAAGTATTTGCGTCCAGCTTCGGCTATCCGCCGTACGACGTCATCACTACTATTTAGGAAGGGCTCAAACTGTTCATACCGGCCTTTTAAAACATCTGACAAATTCCCCGACCAAGAAATAGAATCAGAGAATGCACAAGACGCGATTCTTTCCGCTGGATAGCCATGTTGAAACGCTAACTTGGCGAACTCGATCCATATCGAATCTATCGTCGATCGCGATAGAGGCGCTAGAACATCAAGCTCATTACGCGGCGAGTGTAGGAGCATTTGAAAAAGCTCGGGGCTGTCGCCAACCAATACCGGGACAGTGTCGCGCCAAAGGAAGCCGTCCGGAATCAACTCCAGTAATGTTTGGCGCTCTACTACGTTCGTGCCTGCAATTGCCCTAGCTATACTCTTTTCAAACTTATATGGTTCAAAGGAATCATCCTTGAATTTCTGTACAAGCCATCTAATCCCCAGCTTCGGCTCAGAGGCAAATATCTGTTCTAGTTGAAAGTCGTCCCACTGGAAATCCGCAGTTATGTGATTAAGAATGGCTTCTTCCCATTGCGGTCGAATCCAAGATGGTATTTCTTCACAGTCCTTCTGTTTCCATTGTGCCAATGCAACTTTACTGACCAGCAATTTGTCCGGGTGCATATACAAGTCCAAAGTTACGGCTTCAGATAGTCGATTTGAATGAACCAATTGTTCAATCAAGAGGGGAAACTGACCTGCGTCTCGCAGTGCATCGGCTTTCAGATTCCGAGGAGCATCATCCAATGTCAGGATGATGCATATGGCCCTTTCTTTAAGTCTGGGTGTATCGAAAGCTGATCTTAACGCATTTTCCCATCCCTCTATCCTTTGATCTACCACTTCATCCAAGAAAGGAGAGACCGTGTCTGCTGGCAGTCCTGATTTCAAGAAATATGTGAACCATGTCAACGGTGCATCCGAACTCTGAGTAAGAAGCCGGCAAAGGTAACCCGTATAGCGGTAGTGTCTTTCGCGTACACCTAGCATGTCGGTTTCAATGGGTTCCAGAATCGAAATGACTTCCGTTGGTTCTTTGCTGGACCAATTCTTCGCGAGCAATGACACGGCCTCTTTCCACGTTTTCTCTTGTGCGTCACGATCATCGTCGAAGTTCAGTATCGGGTATAGTGTGTTCACGATCGGATCGCTAATGATCTCCAGATCTGGATAGGCCCTGATTGTCATTGCCTTAAGCCTATGTAACACCGCGTCTTTGCCGGCAGCAGCCGATGCTATGTCAAGCAACATTTTCTTGCCGAATTCCGTCAGGACTCGTCGAATTTCGTCACTTGGACAGTCCATTGGGAAAGCCCACTGCCCAAGCGAAGCAAAATGTTCGTCCCAGTCAGTCGGCTCAACAACTCCCATAAAGTCGACAATCTCATTCCAAAACTCTTGAAGCCTTAACAGGTGTTCTTGATTCAGGAAGCCACTAAAAATCCTGATTCCGTCTCTTCCGGGCTGATTTTCCGAAAAATCAAATGTTGGTTGTACTGCCAAAAGCATGGCACTGTAACCGATGGCCGGGTCGTGTTCATCAGACAGCCAGGTCTTCGTGGTGTGCAGTATTGTGGCGCGCCGTTGAACAGGCTCCTCTCTTCCTGGATGTGCCTGCTTTATCCAGTCTTGAAGCAGCCGTAGTGGGTGCTCCGTGTGCGAATTCATAGGGCGAGTGTCACCAACAGCTTCGTTAAGTAGAAGTGGAATAATTCGCTCCGGTACGTGTTCAAGCAAAGGACGCGCTATGTGCGTAGGGCTAGCAGCGAAGTTATCCAGCACCCAGTCCGCCTCTTCCGGACCCAGCCATGCGTACTCTCGCACCGCTTTAAGGCTAGGAGTGCCGTGCACTAATGGGTAAGACGGTAGTATAGAAAGCCAACGTGAGGCATCTTTGATGAACTCTTTGAGAGGTGCCTGAATCAGGCCTGGAGGGACATTTCCCCAGCGGCGTGTTACATCGATCAGTTCTCTGACGGATTCAACGTGTTCTGGCGCAGCAGCAAGTAAATCTTGCAGGCAACTTTCAGGCACTGCACTGGGACCAGAGAAAAAGATATCTCGAATAAGAGCGTGCCGCAGCGCAGGTGGTCGCACCTTAATGAAGTCTTTTCTGTTTGGCACTTCAGCAATGATGCCGCCGTGCGCAAGACTAGAAAGGTCTTGTTGCAATTGGAGTATCGGCATGTTCAGCGTCGTGGAAACAGCGCCTTTGGCCATCCCAGACTTTCCTCCAATTGCAAAACTCGCCAACAAGCCGGCAACATTACCTGTGATTCTGTTCTTGTAGAATCTTGTGATATCGGTTGCCAACGCGTCGCCGGTGTATATTTCACGCCATCGGCCTTGTAAAGCAAAATATGTCAGGGTTCCGGCAAGGCCTGGCAAACCTCCCGCTTGCCTTACGATTTCGTTCACGAGCCAATGGTTTTGGACAATACCCATATTGATGACGATTTCCGCGATTTCCTCTTGTGCCAGTCGCGTCAACTCGTATACGTTTTCTGGCGCAGCATCTAACTCTTGGGCTATATCAGGACCGTCCCCCTTCCAACTGGTGGCTATGATGTCAAAGTTACCAGCAATCTCTCGGCGCAGTTGCCGCAACTTGCTGAGAAACATAATGTCAGTGTGAGCATCGTCTACGATTATTACCTTAGGCTGTTGGTCGCGAGCCGCAATCGCAATTTCGCCCCGATCGTCGTCGAGGGCGAACAATGCACCGGATTTGCCGTCCATCGCCCATTCATAAAGAAGTGAAGTCTTTCCTACTCCTGGATCACCGAGAAGTACTCTGTCTCCTTGAGAGTTTCGGAGCCAATCCTTAGCCTCGGTACGTCCGATTAGGTCAGACCCTGGCAGCGGCCGGCGAGTCTCTGGGATGACCGATAGCGCCGATGGTTTACCAGTTAAGTGGAGAAGTTCTTTGCACCACTTGGAATCGTGGTACAGGCGTGCCGCGATCCCTGACTGTTCCACGATTTGAAGCAGCGTAAAGCCCAACTCACGGGCCCTATTCCTGAGATTCTTTTGCCTTCTTGGTGTTAGCGAGCGTGAAGTTGCTACAATGCATGCTCTAGCGAGTCCACCGTCGCATTTGTATTTCTTCAAGTTCCTTTTCATATTGCCGCTGACATCGTTGCTGATTGTCGAAACAATAGGTATAGGTTCACCATCTCCGTCAGCGACGGCACCGTCCATTCCGCTGTCGCCACCACCTTTTATCGGTACGGCGAAAAGACCGTCGTGTCTGCGCAGCAGATCGGGGACACACAGCTCGAAGACGTCGGGATCAAGATCGCCATTGAGCTTGTCAATGATTTGGCCGTGGAATGGATCATGCTTCATTATTGCTACACTTTCGCGTCTTGGTCGCTCGAATCATTATATAAGAACAGCGTCCAAGAATATTCGAAAAAGGTTTTAAGCTAGCAAAACCTTAAAGCTCACTGCAAGCGCCATGAAAACTCGGCCGCAAGAGACCGCACTTCATTGGCGCGCTCAGCGGTCTTTTGATCGGAGCACTCCAGGATATCGCGATATAGATTCCCCAACCGGGTCGAAAGAACCGCAGGAGATAGAGTACACCGGAGCTTGGGTAACGGTGAAGCCTATTCGCGATCAACCGCCATCCAGGCGATGAGCTGAATCTTATCTTGATCAATCAGTGGTAGGGCATCTGGCGCGCGGAAAGGTTGCAATCCCAACTCTCGAACCCATTTCCATTATGGCTGCAGCGGCACCATGGTGATCCTCGCTGTCGGGATCGAATATCTCTCCGTTACGGATGTACTGTTCCATTTTACGCGAAAGTGGCGCTTCGAGTGACTCGACAATCCGTTGACGTGTTCTAGCATCACATCCAGTGTTGGGCGGCGGGCCAATGAGAACTGCCAGCAATAGAGTGGTGCTGCGGCGTGTCAAATTCGTAGTTCTCAGTCTTCAAAGCCGTGTGAATTGATGTTCAGCGTGTGGCTGATTTCGTTGATCGTCCGTACGGTAGTGTCGTCAAAGCCATCGCCGTGTACGCTCTCGATTTCCACAGTAATTTTGACATCCGCGCCGGGCAGAGAGGTTAGTCGTACGATGATCTCATCGGCGATATGGCTGAGGTCACGCATGGCTCGCTGCGGATCTATCACCACTACGCCGTAGTAGCGCATCTTGGGCTTGGTTTGAGGCGACCGAAGGCGAAGAGGTTTCTCGCGGGAACTAACTTGGTTAGCGGCACCTAGTGGTAGGGCACCTTCGATTAGCCATGTCGCGGGAAGCGTGTTGAATTCTTAGCGGTCTTCAAAGCCATGATCATCTAACCTGAGTGCGTCACTGTTCTCGCTGACTGTGCTGATGGTGTCGTCGTCGAAGCCCGCGGCGCGGTGGCTGGTGATCTGTATCGTGACCTCTATATTGTTCCCAGGCAAGGACGCGAGCGGCACGATAATCTCGTTTGCGATGCTACTGAGGTCGCGCGTGGCACGTTGCGGATCGATCTGCTTCGAGGCATAGTATCGTGTCTTGGGCTTGGGTGCCGCCGGCGTAGAAGGCTGCCGCGAGTTTGGAATATCTATAACCTGTGTGGAGCCTTCGGTTGACCTGGTTGACTCAGCCTGTTGAGCAGCTCGCTCAGCATCCTGCTGTGCTTTTGCAACATCGTATTTCACGATCAGGTCGTGCTCATTGAAGTACAAGGTGAAGGGCTCGTCTATTTTCAGTCCCTGGTATACGCCATCATCATCAACGCTGGTCGCATAGGCAAAGGCACGGTCCCGGCTGACGCCTTCGTGAATTGTTGCTTCCAGAACTTTTTGATCAAAGAGACGCGGCAGATAGCAGTAATTGGTGAGCCAACGCCAGAGTTCGTTGATGCTGCAGTGTGGCTGATCACGCCACATTAACGAGCTCATTTCAGTCAACAGCACATCTGGTGCCCATTTGGTATATAGCCACGCATTCTCCTTGACTATGTTGACGGCGCGTTCGGACAGGCTGCCCTTGCGAGGAAGTCGTTCGGTGCGATAAATAACGTCGGACTGGCTGCCCCCAGGCTGCTCAGGGACAATTAACCAGCAGTAAGTCTCGTATAGACGTGCAAGGAGAATTTCTTCCCCACGCTTGCGCCCTTGTAGTGCCTGCTTACGTTGATGAGCGTCTAAATTAAGCTCTTCGCGTTGTTCCACAATTGTGTCCCAAGCGAGGTACATGCGTATGCTGTCATCCCATTCCTTGTAACGGTCTGCATCAGGCGCAATGAAGATGAGCATGTTGCGATGAAGTCGGGGTGAGTTGCCTCGGCTGTCCATGATGCTCCCAATGAACTTCATTGCATTTGAGTCGTCACGATCCTTTGCGTGTGTATGCTCAGGTCCGAGCACGACTAAGCGTGCGCTCGGTCTATCAGTCACATCATCAGTGGTACCAGGTGCGACGTGTACAGCCTCAAAAGCCTTGAGATCCCATTTTTCGTTTTTCAGGCGCCCTTCGGCCTCCATAAGAACATCGTCATGCTGGAAGCCTCTAGCTTTTTCTTCGGCTGTGCGATTGAGGTTTGGGTGCATATCGTACCAATAGCGGGTACCGTCGCTATTGAGATAAGTCAGCCGGTTTTCCAACCGACGTAGCGCGTCGTTGAAATCACTCACGCGCTGTCCAGGCTGAATGGTAGCCAAGCGAATCCTGACCTCTTCTATGCCTTTCCCATCTTTGGCTGTAACAGAAGGTGCGCTGCCGACAAAGATCGCCCGTGCCACCTTGCGACTAACAGCGTATTTACCCAGCCTATTTACCTCTAGATCTTGTTGTGCCGGTTTGGAATCGTCGCCGTCAATATCAGCGTCAATGATTCCTGGCCAGCCGGGCTGGAAATAGCGTAGCATCTCATCACGAACCCTTGTTTCGCTTAGTGGGATCGAACCGGGCATGATCATCGGCGAACTGTCCAGACCGTCCCAGAGTGCACGAATCACTTCTGCCATTAACCGCAAGACACCACGAGTGCGTTGAAAATTCTCCAAAGTTGACCAATCCTTATAGAGTCGGTCGAAAAGTTCGGGATGAATCGGGTATGCTTGTCTCATCTTGTTCAAGTACTCGTTGTCGTCCACGCCTTTGGGGAAGTCATTTTTGTTTGTCTTATACATTTTGAGAAAACTGTTGATGACATTCTCGCGCGCGGCTGTGTTCTCCACCTCGCTAAACAAGCGGCGACGTACAATTTCATAACTCTCGGTGGGCGAGACAGGTTTCCAGACCGACTCAATGCGCCCAAGTGTCTGGGACAGACTATTTAGCGCCGCTTTCCCGCCCTCACCGCCTATTTCGGCATCGCTGGCGGGGATGGATACCAAGAGCATGGCGTTTTTAGATTGTTTGACAGCCTCTGTTAGGGCCTGCACAAATGTCATGACCGAATCAAAACTTCCGGCCGGCAAAAGCTCTTTAGCTACGTAGATGTTGCGGACGAATGCAATTAATTCGTCCATAATGATGAGAGCCGGCTGAAATTTGTCTAATAGACGGGCTAGGGTCTTTGAGCCTGGACTAACACCAGCAAGATCAGCCCTCCCTACCATCGCGTATGCCTGAACACCGCCTAGCTGGTAGGCAATCTCGCCCCAGAGCGTATTCGTCGTGCAATCAATGTGGCGGCGGGGTTCAGTCGCGTCAAAGGCCGTACCAACGATCACAGCACGCTTGGCAACAACGCGGTCCTCAAGCTCTCCAAGGCGCTGAATTATACTGTCAGTATCAGCAATCTCGCTGAGTTTCTTGCCTTTTGCCAAATGATAAAGTGCGAGCATGCTGTGTGTCTTGCCGCCGCCAAAATTCGTCTGCAATTGCACGACTGGATCGCCACCTACGCCATGCAAGCGATGCAAGGCCGCCACGATGAGATCTTGTAAGCCCGTTGTAAGGTACGTACGGCTAAAGAACCAATCAGGATTCTCATATTCAATATCACCGGATCCATCCACGGCTTTCGACAGATCCAACGCGAACTCGGCTTGCGTATAGAGCCGACTGGTGACATCTTCATGTGGCTCAACGATCTCTCGCCAAGGTATCAATCCAGCTTTGGTATTCACTGAGGCACCGTCACCGTTGATGGGCTTTGATATCGACTTCTTAACTTGATTATCCAGCATTCGGTTCATCAGCTTCGTTTTTACCTCTATTGCTGCGCTTGCTGCCTTCTGGTCACCTATTAGTGTAAGGAGGCGTACTGCCGTATCGGCAACACGATGGGCGTCGTCGGTGCTGAACTGGTTTTCTTTCGTACGATGCGCCCAGCGGTTACGATCGCCTCGCAGTTCAATCACGTGGTTGAGCGCTTTTCTGTCAAGCTTGTGCTTAAATACAGCGCCCCATTTCTCCTCGATCAATCCGAACCAACCGCTTAAGTCGATCTTCTCTAGGGCCGTTGCTCGATCTTGCAGGTGCTCGCTGCGATTGCTTCGCTTATATAGAGCCAGCTCCATTTCTTGCAGGTACTTCCGGTCGAACTTCATCTGGTACTGATTCAATACGTAGGGTCCGAGCGCCGTCTGTACGATTTCTAGGATCTCGCCTACACGCTGATAATCTATCTTCGCCATATCAATTCGCTCCTCACGCGAGTGGCAATTGCCCTTGTCCACCGCTGATCCCTGCTGATGCTGCCAGCCGGCTGATCTCTGACCAACTAATGAGCAATTCGCCGTAATCCAGGGCCTCGTCTGTCCAACTGTTGCGCTGGCAGATATTGTGCAACCAATAAGCAAGATCGTGTACGGCGGCCACGACATCATCCGGCAGTTTCTTTAACAATTCCGCCGCACCAGGTTCACCCCAATTGCGTGTGTCATCGACCTCTATGTATGGTCGACCTAACAAGCGATGAATCAGGTGATGGGCACCTTCCCAGACTGTGGCGGGGCTGCCTGGTCGTGGCTCCCAAAGCCGTTCGGGATATAACTTCGGATAATCTTTCCAGTAAATGAGCTTCACCCTGCCCTTCGCTGACTTGACCACGCCAGTGAGCGTAGCGTCATCCATGCTGATATTCTTCGCTCGTGCCATATTATCAGCAGCGCCAAACTGGCCTGCTGTAAAGCCGTGAAGTTCGAACCATTGCGCAGCCCACTGCGATGCAGGATCGAGACCTGAGATAGGTTCTTCCAACGCTAAAGTCAGCGCTTTATTGATTTCATCTAGTGCGTTGCTCACAGCTAGTGGCGTGCCATCTTCCTTGCTTACTTTGCTATAACGCGAGTAAATTGCCATGCCCGGCCCTATGCTGGCTTGCGGCAAGTCGACCGGACTGATATTGCCTGATTTCATCTCGGCGACAGCGGATGGCAGTTCAGCGCGCAGGTCGTTGAGAAACAGTCGGTGTGTAGTATTGGGAGCGCTCACCGGACGGGGCCGGCAGACGAGTACAATGGAAGATGAAATGGCATTTCTATTCTTCTTGATGTTCTCGTCTTGCTCGGTCTTCATGGGCCAGGTTCTCTGTATGGTAAAACCCGATTCAATTAAGCCCTTTAGCACGGTCTCCCAGCCAGAGTATTCTGCTCTTCCCCCTTTAGTGTTTTTCTTTCCAGCTGTCTGTTTGAAGGCATAGTAGATGGTAACGGGGTAATCTACGGTCGAGTTTTCCATCTGTTGAAAAACTTTACGTAATCCGTCTTCAAAAAACTCTTTTGCCTTGTCACGCCCACCCAGTCGTTCGTGATCGGCAACTAATTCGTCTTTTTTGGGAACGAGGGCGGTCCGAAAAATGTCTGGATAAATGGAACGCATACACTTGCGAAGCCAAACGTAAAAGAAGTCGGATAGGTCCGCATAGGGGACATTGTCATAATAGGGCGGATCAGTGGAATAAAGAGCTTTTCGCTCATAATTTGCCGTGACAGCATCGGACTTCATCGCTTGGGCGTATCCATTCCTGCCTAATCTCTCGATGACCTTGGTTAAGTACTTAAGTTGGCCTAGGAAATTTCCTGATGAATTCGAAAATGGATTGGCTTCGACAAAATTCCAGTTCATTGTATATGCTTGACGCGAAAACACTTGTTGTACTTTTTGGCTCCCGGTATCCCAAAAGCATAGTGTGCTTAAGCGATTGGCCTGTCGCCCTACGTTAAGGGCTAAGTAGAGCGTTACGGCCTCGGCATAAGCGGTGGCACCTTTCCCCTCTAGTCGCAGTGGGACGCCATTATCGGATAAGCCGGCCGCAAGGGCGTCGGCATGTACTTTCTTCCTCACGTCGGGCACAAGATCACTGAAGGTATCGAGCGCCAGTGTCTGACGCGGTGAAAACAGGTCACTAAATCGTGTCATGCCATACCGGGGCGGTGCCATGTATTGAGGGTGTGTAGACATTTCAAAGTCTGGTTCCCACATAGGGTATGCTTCGTTCGCAGCTCGTAGGTGAGCATCGTTTACAGTGTGATAATTACGTCTTCTATGGCCCTCAGATGCAATGCCTATCATCTGGGCGGACATGCGGCCAGCTTGCCCCTCAGCTTTGATGTAGTTGTCGGAAGCAGTTTCGCCACACGCGAGGCATCGGAAATTGACACCTCGGCCAATCTTGGGCGCTTTAGGTGGCGTTCCATCTCCTGTTTTCACATCAAAGTGAAAGCGATCTGCATCGTCAGCAAGAATCGGCTCAACCCAGGCCTTATTGTTGCTCTTTGTAGACAAGCTAAGCGTACTCGCAAGGGGCATCTCGATCCCACACGTCGGATTCGGGCACGCCACGGTTCGAACCCAAAACCAGGCGATTACAGTTTGATTATTTATCTTCGGATAGAGATGTCCAATGCGCTCAAATGCCTGCTCTCTCATCCACTCACCGTAGTAGCGCAGATCAGCTACTAGACCTGAAGCACCTTTCCATTTCGTGCGCTTACCTGCAAGCACGTCCTTTCGGTCCCGTGGATTAACTGGCAGCAGCTCGGCAAAGCGTGGCGGAATCTCGAGCATTGCTTTGTTGATCATAACTGCCACCGGATTGAGGTCGCTCGCATATGCTTCTAAGCCAAGTCGCTGTGCCTCCAAAGGGATGCTACCCCCACCGGCAAAGGGATCGAGCAAGGAAGGGGAATGCCCATTCGTCGCGATATGGATCAGTTCACGCGCCTTCGCCATGATGTTCTCGTTCGTGGTCGCTTCCCATTCGACCAGCCGCTCGATGAAATCGAAGAGGCGCATCCGCGGACTGTCGTTGTCCCCGCGCGCATTCTGGGGGATATTCCGTTTGAAGGAGGTGGCATTTTGTCCTCTTAGGCGACGTTCTCGATTCTTCTCGGCGTGTGCCTTTAGCGCTGCGATTTCTTCGCTCGTGGCGCCATAATTCAGCTTCTTGCAGGCTTCGACAAATGTGGGATTGGCATTGGGGTCATCGGGATCCTCGACTAGCGAGCTGAAAACCACAGCGCGAGTTGCAGCAAGTCGACGCCGTGCCCACCATAGATGAAGTGTGGAAGGATGACCAAAACCCGAGCGTTCGTTTTCACACGCTCGGTTGATAGCGGCCAGCGGCAGAGCGACTTCAATCAGTGTTTTGGCTTGTGGCATGTGTTGATTCCGTTTCTTAAGCGAATAATGCGATAGACATTCTCATAGTGTAAAGATGATTCTTACTTCGCGGCACCCCAGACTAGAGAGGATAAGTCGATGATGGTCGCGTCAGCGCGGCGGCGTGCTCGAATCCAGCAGCGTCTGCAGATGGACCGTAACCGCTTCTTCGTAATACGCCGGCTCCCGAAAAGCGAAGCCCTGCACATAACGTGGCTCGTTTGCCTCATCGCCGTCAATCTCGACCAGGGCGAGAATGAACTGCTCTTTGCTGTTGAAAGCGGCGAATAGCTCGTTCTTGGTCAGCGTCACATCGTGAGCGCCTTTCCGACGCCCCTTGACCTCGATGAAGCGTAGTTTGGCGTTTTCACCCGTCGGCGTACTCTCGATATCATAGCCAATACCTCTTCTACTGCTGACATCTTCCGGTGTATTGCCCAGCGCACGCTCCGCTTCCATCACCGCGTGCATGGCGATCGCCTCGCTTTTCCGCGTGTCAGTCGCCTGCGGGTCGACCTCGCCGTCCTGCAGCAGACCAATGGGAATGATCAAGGCACCGCCAGCCACGATCGGACGTGTCGCACTGACTAACCGCCGTTGCGCGATCCGTTCCAAGCGCTGCTCCAAACGTTCTTCAAGCTCGTCGGCACGTCGCTGTGCTTGCTGGCTATTAAGATGACGCGGAGCCTTGCCAGCTTCTTCTTGTAAGCGCAGTTCTGCCGCCCGCCCATCCCAGTAACTTATCGCGCGAGTTAATCGCTCCCGCACGGCGCGTTCGGTCTTATCCAGTCGTTCGTAAAGTGGGCCTGTAATACCATCGAGATGACATGGAACTAGGTGTTCGATAGCGTGTTCGACGACATAATTCTCCAGTCGCTCACCATTGAGCCAGTCCTGTTCCAACATCGGAGCAATCTGTACCTGTTCAGCCTCATCCGCAGGGCGATAATCGAGGTAGGGTGCAGTTCCGGCATCGTGAATCTCCCCGGCGTTATCAATCTCGACGAAATGCACCATACGGGAGATGACGGTGTGATCGGCTGTACGATTCGGAACGGTATCCTGGATGGCGCCCTCCAGGTAGAACAAGACACGTAAATCATCACCAGGATCGTTCGGGTCTACCAGCATAGCGCCGCGCTTAAGGGTTTCGCGTTTTTGTCTCAACATCAGGCTGATAGTCGCATCGAGCAGAGGGTGCCCCGGGCAGACGAAAGCGGCTTCCGGCTTCTTGTCGAGATGTATATGGCTTTTATTGAAGCAGATGCGCGTGTACTTGCGCGAGATCGTCCCGAGGCCACGTTCCTCGGCATGATTGCGAATAATTGCTGGCACATAGGTTATGGCGTAACGTCCACTCTCGCGTTCATGTAGTGTGCCCCCTAGCTCTCGAAAGGCTTCCGCAAAGAAGGCTTTGATGAAGTGTGGTTGCAGCTTGCGGGCATTGGCGCGTTCCATATCAGCACGGATTTGCTCAACCTTGCTGGTATCCATGATTCCGCTCACGAGCAGATCATCGCGCAGAATGTCGTTTACCCGCTCTTGATCAGTGAAATTGTCTACCGTTTCATTGATCTTGGCGCGCACCTTAGGATCATCGCCATACCGCACCGCATCCTCAAGTAGCTTGCGTAGCGGCGTTTCTCTGAAGAGCTGTCCCAGTACATCAAAAACCTGTCCGTTCAGCGCATTACCCGCGGTTTCCAGCTTTTCGAGAAGACGCCTGTAAACGGCACCTTCGCGCGTTTCGCCCGCCACCAGATTCCAAAGATGGCAGACCTCTTTCTGCCCGATCCGATGGATTCGACCGAAACGCTGCTCTAGCCGATTAGGGTTCCAAGGTAGGTCATAATTTATCATCAGGTGAGCACTCTGCAGATTGATACCTTCGCCGGCGGCGTCAGTGGCAACCAGAACCTGTACATCGGGATCGTGACGAAAATCTTCTTGGATTCTGCGCCGCTGGTCGCGCTGCGTGTTGCCGTGGATGTTCACAACTGCTTCGGGGCGTCCAATCACTGTATTTAGCTTGTCGGTCAAATAGGTGAGCGTGTCTCGATGTTCGGTAAAGATTATGAGCTTGCGCGGCGTGCCGTCAGCATTCTTCATTTCCGGAGTATCTTGTAACAAACTTAAGAGTTGAAGCCATTTGCTGTCCTTGCCGCTACGCAGTACTTTCTGCGCCTGCCTTTCCAGCTTGCGCAAGATGGTAATCTCGTCAGCCAACCGCGGTACTGTCATGGCGGCCGTCGCATAATCGATCAGCTCTGCCTCGACCTTCTCCACTTCGCTATCCGGTGCGTCCTCCAACTCCTCGAGATCGTTGGCGGTGTAGCTCGGCCCTTGCGTGAGAAGTACGCCTCTGGGGCGTTCCTTTTCTTCCTGTAGACGTGTTTCCAGCTTCTCACGCCGACGCCGCAGAGAGTGATAGATAGCCGCCGGCGACGAAGCCAGGCGACGTTGAAGGATCGTTAGAGCGAATCCGATGGCGTTTCTGCGGCCCCCATGTTCCAGTTCCTTAATTCGATCGAACTCCTTACAAACGTACTGAGTTACATCCTCATAGAGGGCTTTCTCTTCTGGCGAGAGGTCGTAGTTGACAGAATTTGCCTTACGATCGGGAAATAGCCGTTTGCCTTGAAATGTAAACATCCGCTCTTTTGTCGTTCGATGTATCAGATCGTCTACATCCTCGCGCCGAGTGCTACGTGGAGCGGGCCCTTCAAAGCGATCACGATCTAGCAGCTTCAGGAATAGTTCAAATTCTTCATCCTTTCCATTGTGGGGCGTAGCAGTCATCAGCAGTAGGTGGTGTGTCAACTTCCCTAAGAGCTTACCTAGCTTGTAACGCTTCGTCTCTCGCAGTTCTGTGCCGATATATCTCGCAGACATTTTGTGAGCTTCGTCACAGACGACCAGATCCCACTCGGTCTGCTTTAGTCGATTCTGTAGGCCCTCATTGCGGCTAATTTGGTCCAAACGCATGATCAAGAGTTTGTTGTCGGCGAAGGGATTGCCACCGCGCGATTCTTCGGACATATCGGGTCTGAACTTTTTGAAATTGAGCTGGAATTTCCTGTCAAGTTCATCTTGCCATTGGTCGATTAAGTTGCCGGGTGTGCAAATCAAGCAGCGTTGCACATCTCCGCGGACGATTAACTCACGTATGAGCAAGCCGGCCATAATTGTCTTGCCAGCACCCGGATCATCTGCGAGCAGAAAACGTAGCGGCTGCCTTGGCAGCATCTCATAATAAACTGCCAAGAGTTGATGAGGCAGCGGCCGGATGAGCGAGGTGTGTACGGCTAACAGAGGATCGAAGAGATGCCCTAGATGTATTCGGTAGGCCTCCGACACGAGGCTCAGTAAGCGCCCGTCGCCATCAAATGGCCATGGCCTTTGTGCTGGTGGTATGGAGAGAACATCTTCATTCGCCCGAAAAAGCACCCTTTCGCCCAGCCGACCATCAGCGCGGCGGTAGGCCACAGATACTGAATTCGGGCCGCTTTGTTCCACAGCAATCAACTCGACTGTCTGATTCGGTACTATGCCGTTAACGCGCATCTTGCGCTGTAGTTTTTCCAGTTCAATCATGTGCTTACCTTTCCCTCGAGTTAACCACGAACCCGTGTCCCGCTACGTGTACGACACGCGCTATAGAAAGGCCAAGAGTAAAGAGTGGCCGTCTCAGTCGATACCTGCGGGTCTGACAACCCGTAAGGATGTGATGGTAGTGCTGTTGGTGGGTTGAGAAGATGCCAGCAGGTCATGTTCTCATGATGACTCATAAGAGTATACAGTTGACTTCATTTGGTTCAATTGTCATGTGGCGGTCGCTTACATACGCGGCTTGATCTGGTCTGGGGGATTTCGCCCAAGAGGATCTGCCGGCGCTCGAGGCAGCGGTGACTGCCCTGCTGACGGATCTAGAAGACAGCCACACCCCCTCATAACCACCAAATCGAATTTGTCATTTTCTGGCCGGAAAAGGCTCGCAAATCTTGCGAATATGGTATCGTGTGTAAATGACTTTTACTCACGAGAAAGCGCTTGGAGCGAGCTATTTTCGCGGACTAAGAGTCCGTACAGACATAAAGCGCCGTGTATTGTATGTCCCCTGCGGCGCGTATAAGCTGTGTGCGCCGCCTCCTGGGGCGTATTTTTATGCCTGATCCAATCCCCGAAATCGCCGATTTTGACACCCTGAGCACTGGGGCAAGGCTCCACCTCTCGTTCCATCCTTAGCGGGCGCGATTGGATACAGTGTAGGAGTTTTCTTTTAGTGGCTAAACATCATTCAGTTTGCCTTGCTTCAGGCGCTGAGTGGATGACGAAGGACTATTTGATAATCGGAGTTGCCATGCCTATAAGTCGGCAGTCAATGGGATACCACTATCCGCCCGCGGCGGCATACTCATGTGGCTGCGCCAGCGCGGCAAGCTCGGCAGGCTGGGCGTCTCCAGCGGCAAAGCCCGCACACCGGTCGCCCGCAAGGTCGTTACCGTCTCGTCCCGCTCGATTACACCTTTGAACCACAGGAAGCGCTCCCCGCGGATGATCTTGCGCGTCTGCTGGTACATATCGGGGAAGACCACCACATTTATCAACTCGAATTCATCTTCCAGGGTGATGAAGCGGATTTCTTTGGCCGTCTCCGGCGCCTGGATGATGACCACCATGCCAGCCGTCTCGGCCAGCGCCCCTTCACGCGCCCGCATCATCTGCTTGCTGTGCAGGATGCGCCGCTCATCACAAAACTTGCGGAAGTACTGCATGGGGTGATGTTCGGTCGATAAACCGGTCGCGCCGAATTCCATGTTCAGGCGTTCCAGCGCCGTCGGCTCGGGCAATTCAACCTTGGGCGTCCTCAGGCGCAGGGGCAAACGCCCGCGCGCTTTGTAAAGCAAGCCCGCATCCCAGAGCAATTGATGGCGCGAGCGATGCCAGCGATCGAGCGCGCCCGCCTGAATCAGCCGCTCGATCAAGCGCAGCGGCAATTTGACCCGCCGGATGAAATCGCCCAAGTCGGCGAAAGGTCCGCGCGCGCGCTCAGCCAGCAGCGGATCCAGCCGGTGGCTCTTCAGCCCTTTGACGTAACTGAGCCCGATGCGGATGGCGCCGTCTTGCACGCTGCAATCGGCGGCGCTGTGGTTGATATCGGGCGCCAGCACGCGGATCCCCTGGCGCATGGCATCGTAGACCAGGGTGCTGGGCGACCAGAAGCCCATCGGCTGGTGATTCAGAATGGCGGCGTAGAAGATCGCCGGATGATGATATTTGAACCAAGCCGATTGATAAGTCAGCACGGCGAAACTGGCGGCATGGCTCTTGGCGAAGGAATAAGCGCCGAAGCCGCGCAGTTGCGCAAAGATCGTCGCCGCCACTTCTTCATCCACGCCGTTTTCCAGCGCCCCTTCCATGAAGACCGTCTCCAGTTGGTCAAGCAGTTGAAACGAATACTTGCTGCCCAGGGCGCGGCGCAGCATCTCGCCCTGCCCGTGGCTGAAGCGGGCGATATCGTGCGCCACCTTCAGCACCTGCTCCTGCCAGAGGATGACGCCCAGGGTCTCTTCCAGCGCCGGTTTCAGACGCTCATCGAGATAGCTGACTTCTTCAACGCCGCGCCGCCGCCGCAGGTAGGGATGGACCATATTGCCCATGATGGGACCGGGGCGGATCAGGCTGATGGCGATGACCAGATCGAGGAAGCGCGTCGGTTTCAGGCGCGGCAGGGTGTTCATCTGGGCGCGGCTCTCGCATTGAAAGACGCCGAAGGTCTTGGCTTCCGTGATCATCTGGTAGACGCGCGGGTCATCGAAGGGGATGCTTTCGGCGTCGATGCCCGCCCGCTCGACCATTTCGCTGATCGCCGCCAGCATGCGCAAGCCCAGCACATCAATCTTGATGATGCCGGCGTCTTCCAGCGCTTCCTTGTCCCATTGCACAACGGTGCGGTCGGGCATCGCAGCAGGCTCGGTGGGCAAGCGGCGCGAGAGCGGCACATCGGAGATGATCTCGCCGCCGTTGTGGATGCCGATATGGCGGACATTGCCCAGCAGTTGCTCGCAGATGTCAAAGAAGAGTCCCAGATGCGCCGGGGTATTTTCGCCGCGCTCTTCCCAATGATCGCGCAAGATCGGGTGCATGGCCGGCGCAAAGCCCCAAGCTTTCGCTACATCGCGGATGACGCTGCGATGGCGGTAGGTGACGAAGGTGCAAGCCATGGCCGCATGCGTGCGCCCGTATTTCTGGTAGAGGTACTGAATGACCTCCTCGCGCGTCTCGGCATCGAAGTCCATATCAATATCGGGCGTCATCTGCCGCTCTTCCGACAGAAAGCGCTCGAATACCAAGCGGTGCTCAATCGGGTCGATCGGCGCGATCTTCAGCAGATAAGCCACCACTGAATTGGCCGCTGAGCCGCGCCCCTGGCAGCGAATGCCGCGCTCCCAGGCGAAGCGCACAATATCCCAGACCACCAGGAAATAATTGGCCAGCCCGATTGTCTCGATGATGTTCAATTCATGCCGCAGGCGCTCTTCCATGTGCGGGCGATAGCGGTCCGAGCCGCGGCAAAGTCCGGTCAGATACCCTTGCGCGCTCATGCCGTCTGGCACGGGATATTGCGGCAGGGCCTGCAATTGGGAGGGCAGCTGATAACGGCAGGCCTCCGCGATGCGCAGCGTGTTGCTCAAAGCCCGCGGATAACGATGGAAGAGCGCCGCCATCTCCTCGGCCGGCTTCAAGTAGTGCTGCCCGTTGGGGAAGAGCTGCCCGCGCGCCTCGTTCAAGCTGCGGTTGTGGCGGATGGCGGCCACCACATCGCCCAAGGGTTTTTCCGCCGCTGTGGGATAGTGGACGTGGTTCGCCGCTACGTAACCCAGCTGCAGCGATCCCGCCAATTCGACCAGGGCGGCGATCCGCTGGTCATCATAGGGGCGGCGGTGATGATGCAGCTCGATCCAAAAGCAACCCGGGTCAAAGAGCGCTGCATAAGACCGCGCGGCCTCACAGGCAGCGCGCATCCCCTCGCTTTCCAGCGCGCCTGCGATTTCGCCTTCGCGCCCGCCGGATAAGGCGATCAGCCCGGCGGTGCGCCCGGCCAACTGCTCGAAATGCAGCAAGCCTTCGCCCTTCGGCGCCTGATGCTGCGCCTGCGTGATCAACCAGCAGAGGTTCTCCCAGCCGGTTTCATCGGCGACGAGGAGGGTCAAAGCATGATCGCCCTCCAGAGTCAGTTCAGCGCCGAGGATGGGCTGAATGTCCAGCGCTTGAGCCGTCTTCTGGAAGCTGACTGCGCCGTAGACATTGTTGTGGTCGGTCAGCGCCAAGCCCTTCATGCCCAGGTGAGCGGCGCCCGCCACCAGGCTCTCCGGCGGCGAGGTCCCGCGCAGCAGACTGTAGGCGGAATGCGCGCGCAGTTCGATGTACTCGTTCGCCCTCACGCTTTCATCAGCCCCTTCCAGCCCCCTAGAAACCTCAGCAATCGTCTACAAGATGTAGGCACAGTATGGATACAGGCAGGTATTTCACGGGGAGGGGTGGCAAGACACTTTCTTTTCTGAGACTTGCTAGTCATAGACCCGCTGCAGCGCCCAGGCGTCAGTCAGCAAATCGTGGTAAATCACCAGCGCCATCCCCCCCGCCAGCAGCTTGTAATAATCGCGGTAGATGCGCGCGCCCCACCAATTCACATCCAACTGCCAGGACAGCGCGATATGTTGAATCGGATACCAGGCGCCTTTCCAACGGATGGCGCTCGGCTGTTCGTCGCGCGTCCGCACTTCTAGCGCGGCAGCCTCTTCCGACAAGCGGCTCATGCGCCTAAAGCCTCGCTTTCATACTGCAGCGCCGGCGGGAAATGGCGCGGCATATCGGTCAAGTTCAGTTGGTAGACTGTCTCATGAAAGCGCCGCCCCCAGGCAGTGATCGCGTCCCGCAGCGAGCGCCCTTCGCGCGGGGCTTCAAAGAGCGATAGTTGCTGTGGCTGCAGCGCCGCCAGTTCGCTGAGCTGCAAGCGCAATTCCGTGATGCCGGCGCTGACTATCAACCGCTCCAGCAGGGGCGGCAACTGCTTCTCGAACTGCCCCAAACGACGCAGCGGCGCGCTCGGCCGCAGGTGCAGTTCATGCCTTTGCCGGTTTTCATCCTCCAGCAGTAGAACCAGCCGCCCGGCTTCCCGCCCCCCCAATTGATCAAGTAGCGGGGAGGCCAGACGCAGGCAAGCGGCCAGCAGGCTCTCGCGATCGGCAAGCGGCTCGTCAAAAGACAGCGCGCCCGCCAAGACCAGCGGCGGTTGATGGGCTTGCAGCGGGCGCGTGTCGATACCTAGCGCCAGGTCATGACAAAAGCAGCCATGCCGCTCCCATTGCTCGAAGACGGCCGCCCGCGAAAGCGCCGCGAAATCCCCAATGCGGCGTATGCCCATCATCGGCAAACGGCGCGCCATATCAGCATTCAACGGCAGCAGCGCCGCGGGAAAAGGCGCCAGAAAAGCTGCTTCTTCGCCCGGCGCCACCTGGCAATGATCGGCGCCGCTCGCCCCGGCGACTTGCGCCACGAATTTGCCGCTCGCCGTCCCGATTGAGACAGAGCCGCCCAGCAGGCATTCAATTCGCCGGCGCAGGATCTCAAGCTCACCCGGGTGATCGCTGCTCACAATCCACCAAGCCTGCCCGGGCTGATAACAGGGCTCCACCCGGTCGATATGCTGCGCTAGGTCAGCCGTCACTTCAGCGAAGAGGCGGCGATAGACCGCGTCGCGCGCCGGCAAAATAGTAGCGTTGGGGCAGAGCAATTCGGCTTGTTTGCGGCTGTCGCCCGTACGGACACCGGCGTCACGCGCCACCGCATCGGTCCCCAGCACTTTGAGGTGGTGTTCGCCACAGAGCAAAATCAGCGGTCGCTCGCCCAGCCCCGGCTGATGCAAGCGCTCAATGGTCGCCGCCAAGTCCGAGATCACCAGCGCGCTGAACATGCTTCCTCCCGCGGGATGGCGAAGGATATCTCACGCTGTCGAAATGGCAGAAAGGGGTGCGCGGTCAAGCGCAATTCGCTGCGGAAGCCAATGACATCGCCCCGTTCCATTTGCCAGGCGCGTCGCTGGCAAGCCAGCGCCACTTGCATCTGTGGCAGGGGCTGCGGCGACAAAGCCAGCAGGGTCAGGGGCGCGTCACGCAAAATCGCCTTGAGTTGAGCGAGCGGCAATACCCGCGGCTGATCAATGACCACCAGGCAAGGCAACTGCTGCAGCGCCAGGGCGCGGAGCAAAAACAGCGCGTGTTTCAGCGGGGTCCGGCTCACGAGCAGCAGGCGCTCGATCTCAATCCCGGCGAGGGCGGCATTGGGCGGATCAAATAGTCCGCCCATATCCAGGTAGACAACCGGAAGCGCCTGCCCTTGCGCGCTGGCGACGGCGGCATAAAGCAAGCTGGTCGCGCCTGATGTCGGCTGCCCGCTGATGCCATGCACCGCGCCGCGCAGCAAACCGCCCTCCAGCAGGTCATCAACCGCTGCTATGCCGGTGTTCAAGGTCTCGCGGAAAGGCACAAGCTCCGCCGCGCGCCGCAGCATCTGATGACCGAAGCGCTGCTGAATATCCGCCACCAGCAATTCAACTGACATCTGTTTTCCCGCCTTTCCCTGCGCAGATACCGTGTAGAGACAATATAGAACAATTGTACTATACTTGTCAATGCTTGGGGCATTGTGAATGTCAACGTTATAGGAACTCCACCGCATAAGCTATGTAGCGAAGCAGGCCCACACAACGCGAAAATATCGTCAACTCCGTTGTGAACGCGCCAGGTACTGCCCCAACGCCGCATTCATGCCTTCACCCTCTTCAAGCGCCCCGTAGTACAAGGTCAGTCGAGCCTGCGCTGTCTTTGGCATGACGCGCCTGCGCTTGCATATCCATCGAGCGGGATGACTTGCGCCTGGCTGGATCGACCCGGCACGGTCGTGTAGCTATCTTCGGAATCGTTACAGGCGCTGAATGTGGAAGTGGAACGAGAAGCTGGGCCTGGCTTGTCACTGCAAGGTTGCGTGGTGACAACTCGAGCCGTCCTCAATTTTCGAGAAGGGCCGACAGGCACAATTAAGGGATTGATGCCAGCACAGGCGGCATTAACCGCATTGCAAATCTCAAAAGTCAAAAATCGCCCAGAGAAGAGTCAAAGTTCGCAGATCGACGCCGTGGAATCCAGCAGGAATCGCGGTGATCTGTCGGTGTGGCAGTGACCTTGCCGGTCACTGGGAGTATAGTGAAAGATGGAAGTCCGTCTACATCCACTGCCCGCGCTGTGAACCGCGCATTTGAGTCATAGCCCGCCGATGGCGGCTCCTTCCACCGCCAAAGGATGAGTAAGGCCAAGCCCCCGCTATTCGCCGGGGGCTTTTGATTTGCAATCCACATCCCCTTCTGCCTGAATTTGTTCTGCCACCTTCATAAGCGCAGACACTTTCATGTGCAAGGCTACGGCTAACCGCTCGATGACGCGCAAGGTTGGCGACTTCTGCCCGTTCTCGATGTGGCTGATGTATACCCAATGCACTCCGGATCGTTCACTAAGCGATTCCTGGGAAAGTTCAAGCTCCCTACGCCGCCTCCGAATTGCGGACCCAAATGGCTTGCCAAGCTGTTCCATAGCGCAGATTTTGCGCCGTCGGCGGGGGAATTTCCTTAACCTATTGGTTAAATCGGGTGAGGTGTGTTACAGTGAGCGCACTGGAAGCAAAAACGTGCTGGCAGGCGCGCTTCTGGTACTATAGTCAATTTGAGTTCCCGCATCTGCGGGCGGAAAGTCTCCCTAAAAGAGAGTTTGGAAGGCAAAATGTCATGTTATCCCAAAGACCGAAATACGTGCCACTTTCTGACGTTGAGCATAGAGCGCAAATGGCGCAAGAGCGAGTATTTGGGGGATACGGAGACAATCGTAAAAATATCAAGGCAACCACGCCACCTCCCACTGCCCGGCAATCCGCAACAACCAGCCAACCAATAGTTGTCCGACAACCACCTCCGACGGAGTATACGGGAATGAAAATCGACTTTGACTTCATCGGAGCCGTTCGCTTCGGTCTAGGCATTGGATTGGGCTTGGCACTCTCCAGTGCGGCGCTCATTATCGCATTGCGTATCTTCGGCAGGACATTTATCGCTATGTTGCTGGAACTTCCTTGGTAAGCTACAAAACAAGCGGCTTAACAATTGTATGGGGGACCAATGGACGAGAAATCACGTCCCAATGCCGAGCGCCCCAAGAAACCAGGGGGCCCGCCAGAACTCGTGGTCCGCATTGGTGATACGCTTGAGAACCTCGCTCGGAGTGCCTTTGGCATGAAGAGGCTGAACTCCGTACAGCCCGCCCCATTGGTTTTTACAATGTTCCTACAATATGGGAGATTTTGTGTTGCTATTTTGTTCTTGGCAGTCATCCACATTGTTGCCCTGTCACAAATGAAGAACGAAAGTTGCTATCCAGCTTCTGGCGTCATGGCAATCAAGCGCTCCATAGTAAGATTGCCATTAACCAAGATAGAGCAAATCAAACACGCAGAAGCTGGCAGTACATACGCTGTTTTGCGATCTCAGCGACATGACGGTGAATGCTGGGTCCGAATCGACAAAGGATGGATAAGAGCGAGAGAGGTGATGCCTGCGTCACCACCTACACCAACCAGCACTCCGATACCAACGCCAACTCCGATGCCAACCGCTACACCGTTACCAGCTTGCTATGGCGAATCCCACGTTTATCTAGCCGGTCAAATGAACATACGGCAGTCTCATAACGTTCATAGCACTCTAATGGGCGGGACAAAGCACGGTGATCTGTATGAAGTGCGAGAGACTTACCAGGGGGCGACTTACTGTTGGCTCCGAATCAAACCTGGCTGGATCGCGCGGCTTGGCATTGTCCAGAGCTTGGATGAAATTCGATTACCTCGCATTGATGGCAGCAGTAGATTTGTAGATCAAGTTCGCAGGGGGCTTCGTTATCTCAAACATCATGTGCCACATTGGTTCGTCTATGTCGTGACTAACACGCGAACGATCAGACCTTCGCAGGATTCCAGAGGTCGGTCCACGGCGGAAGGTTGGATCAAGCGGACATCTATCCATTCAAGCCATCTTTTCTCAACAATCGTATTTGGAAGTGTCCTCGTACATGAAGCCTGCCATCATGTTCAATATGCTCGCGGCGACAGACCAGGTTGGTTTGATACAGACGGACAAATCCGCAAAGAGAAAGAATGCTTTCGCACCCAACGCAGGATGGTACGGGAGATTGATCCCGATCACTGGTTTATAGACGAACTGACATCAACCTTGAATCAGTCTAGGCTCGATTGGCTATTGTATGTCTGGTAGTTGCTTGTGCGCCCGAAATGAAGATATAATCATGGAAGCATGATGGGAGACGAATTGTGAGCGAGAAAAGAGATACCAGCAAGAAGCCGGGTAACTCGAAAGCCACTCGCGGTCGCCCGCCCAAGCCGCTCCCACGTAAGACGGACGGCACCCCTTACACGCCGCAGGAAGTCGCGCGGATCATCGCCACGACGAAGCCTAAGCAACTTGAGAACTGGCGCAAGTCTAAGTGAGGTCTTGGCTACTTAAATACGTAAGCCCCTTTTGATAATTCCGTCCACATCCCAGACGTAGTGAAGTATTGGTGCATGCGCCAGCACCTTGGTAAAGCCCTCATATTGGTCGCGTAGGCTTTGCTATTGTCGCAGGCGGTCTCCTGTCAGGGACTCAGGATTTGTGTCGATCCAGTCGAGAATGTCGTTCAGCCCGTGCTCCAACTGTTCCCGTTTCGCCTGCCGGTCTGAGTTACGGAGCTGGCTATAGGAGGCATAAAGGTCGAACGCGAGGCAGACAGCTGCAACTTGCAAATTGGTGACGGGATTAGACTGAATGGCTGACAAGTCAACTGTCGTTGAGCCATCCTTGAAAGAGCTTTGCGGATCCTCGTTCATAATGGGCAACCACGACGGGGCACCGGTCAGTATCTCAAAGTCATCGCGGAGACGGCAGTATTCCTGATAGCGCTTCTTGGCCAATATCGAATGGTTGTCGGCCCAGTCCACCAGATCACGCAGCCGAGAGGCGATTTCTTGACTGCGTTCCAACTTCAGAGTTGTGTCGAAGTCATCAGTTGGGCTGTGCTCCGCTACGTAAGCCGGAATCCGTTCGAGATGACGCATCATGGCGCCTGCGCCATCGTGCACGGCAGCTAGCCGAGTGCTCTTATTCAGTTTCATCCGCTGTTTTTCCTTCCAGGTATTCGATTCCCATATCACCCAGCGCCTCGATGGCGATATCCCGTTCCTCGGCGTGGCATTGGACGCAGGCTTGTGAGACCACGTCGAGACCCGGTTCGTTGTTCGAGATATCGGACTGCTCCCAGAGTGTATTGCTATCCAGCTCTTCGGCGAATTTGATTGTGTGCATCGTGTCAGAGGGTCTCCATAGGTGCAGTGAGCGCGTTTGGCGTAGAACCGCTTGTCGTGCAGCACGAGCCAGTCTTCGTTGGTATGGCTGCCCAGTATCGCTTTCCGGCACGTTCAACGGGCAGCAAGCTGACAAGCAGGGAGGTACAACCGGTCCGTCTTATGCCATTCATAACATTGCACTGGAGGAAGCGCATTCAATCGATGTGCGAGAAACGCTGCGAAATGCACCGGGCCGGAATAGAAGAGGTGAATCGTTGCGCCTGCAGGCAGTGATTGTACAGCCTTAGCAATTGCTAGCTTGAATTTGTTGACTATTGCATTTGCCTGTTGGGAGCAGGCAATTGCCATCTGTCCAACGATATTTAATCGAGATGCCTGTTCCAAACACGTGCCGGCCACAAACGCATTAACATCTGTACCTATATCCTTAAGGATTCCAATACTCACAACAAGATGTTGCGCGTCCGGGCTTACGGAATCCACAATACAAGAGTCATAATGTGGCACTCCTTCGTTGGAGTGTGCATCTGTCGTCCAGACCATGCCATTGTGTTCAATCTCGATTTCAAATCCTGCAACTGCTGAGAAAACCCACCCGACTGCTAAGGCGCTAGATATGGCGTGCTTTTGCATTCGTACAGTTCGCATCTTCCGATATTTGCCGATCTGCTTCCGAGCCTCCTTCAACTCCGGCAAAAGAACCTCTTTCCAATCCTGGACTGTAGGATATCGCTGCGCATCGAAGTCAAAGAATCTGTCCATATCGAAAACAAGTGGGCGTTGCCCCGCACTCCTAGACTGCCCGAAGGTAACATTAATGGGCGGCAAATCGGGGGCGTCATCTACATCATACAAGCAGCCCTCGATCGTTTCGCGCGAAATCGGGCCATCCTTTTTCGTATGGATCAGATGCCGCAGACGCGATAAACCTCCGCTCACCACCGACCCCGGGCAGTTGTCAAACTCTGGGAAATAACGCGATATGTTTTTGCGATACGTCCCGTCTCCGTCGGTTTCTACTACGCAAATGTCAACCTTATTGATCAGAAATTCCGAGATATCCTCGTCTTCGTCAGTTAACTTCGCGGCCTGCACTTTGAACTTCAACATTGACTGGTGTCCAATGCCAGTTCCTTCATAATCGCTGTAGCGGATTTTCATTGTTGCCAGTTCGTTTATGATTGGCTGCACGTTCTTTGCAAAACCAAGGCCCACGATCTTGAATGCTGTGAATTCACCGCTACGATCCAGCCTAACAAAACTCTCAATCACCTGTTTCAGTTCAGACAAGGTTACGGACTTATTTTTCACCTGCGCGAGTTCATGTGTTATGCCACGACCTGGAATAAAGAACGAAGTTTCGACGTCCCCCATCGCTTCTTGTTGAACCTGAGCGAAGCCATCTGCTGCTAACCAGCGAGGAATACTCCCGATGACATACGCATCCTGATATTGAAAGCCCCTTTGGGCGCGTTCCCCACCACGGCTCGCAGCATCATGCAGGGAGGCATCAGTGCTCGACATAGCTTCTTGACTCTCCAATTACGATTACCTTTGACGGCTTGTGTCCTCGAACATAAACGGAAGCGTCGGTCAGTAGTCTCATGTCTGAATCCAAGCTCAGTATAAGCAATACCGCGAAGCCCGCACCAACCGTTTTGTCATAGAGAATACTCCACATCGTGGCATGATCTCTCACGCTAGGTTCCAATGGTAACGACGGGTGGGAATGCCACTCGCCAAGGTAATTGAAACGACGATAATCATGGCCCGTCTCATCGAAAAACCGAGATAACGCAGTTGCTGCTTGGTGCGGAGCGCGCAGAAAGCGCCCAGTCGTGCCGGCGTTGGATTGCACAGTTGCTTCATGAACGAGAAAATAGCCTTCTTTGATTTGTTCCCCCATCAGAATACCCCCCGTCTCTCTTGCTCCAGCTTCGCGCAACGCGTTGACCAGCTGATCAGAAACTCGACGGGGTATGATTAGCCTCATTTTAGCTTCTGCTAATCACAGCTTTTAAGAAGGCATCCAAATCGCGAAGTGCCTCTTCAGACATCGCAGCAGGAACCTGATCAGAAACGAACTGATCAGTCTCGATCGGTATAGTATGAAAGGGTGCTCCAAATAGCCACTCACTCCTGAGCCCTACGAGATACATCGACTGCGGAAACTGGGAACACGTGGCGTCCGCAAGCGTGTCCAATATCAAGCGAGTAGTGTGACTCGCGATTGCAGTCACGTCTGCGTCTGAAGCCGAAAGCACCTCGTTGTTGAATTGCGCGGTGTAGTCGTTAACTTCACCACTGGGCACGCTCTCAGATTGTTCATCCACATAGCCAAGGAAAACGAGGCGCATTGTCTGAGGATCTGGGTCGATGCCGGGACGGCTCCGCCCAATGAGGCCCCCAATACCGCCGGCGAAGACCTCGGACCACACCATCGGTTTTGAACAATATGTCGATACGTGTGACAATAGGTTGAACACCCTGGGGCTGGCAGTCGCATCTATGAGCAAGTCACAGTTACCGAGCCGGTCAAGAATTTCAGCCAAATATGAAGTGGACTCCTGTTCGGTAATATTTGCGCGATAAGTCCTAAAATTGAAACCGTGTCCTAGTCTCAGTAACGCGTTCTTGATGCTGTCCACCTTATGTGACCCAACATCCCTGAAGTCAAGCGCGTGACGACAAATATTTTCGGGTAGAAAAACATCATCATCCACAAGGGTGAACTGCCTAACTCCACTGCGAGCCAGGGAGAGCGCAATCTTGCTGCCCATCGACCCAAGACCAACGATTCCCACCGATACATTGACAAGACTGTCAAGCTCAGTTGGCAGCCGCCTTTCACTCGCGTCCGCAGGCGAAATCAGATTTGCCAAACAATACAGCTTGCTCTGTCCTGACACAGTGTCGACGTAAAACGCACGGAGATACTGTACAGCGTCTGTCAGGATGAAAACCGCGGGCCGTGAACCCATAGCAGATTTCATGTTGATCCCAAATGCTTCTAACACTCGTTGAAGGCTAATGGTATCGGATATATTCTTGAGCACTTCTGAAGCGATATCAGCCTTAATCAAAAAGCCTTCGCCAGACTCCGTACACACCGATTTGGGCAGCACTTCGCTCGTCCAGGCTGTGATTCCGTCACGCATAGCTGCAATCTCGTCAATGACGGCAAGGGCTGAATCGGGTCTTTTAATCAGCGAATACTTGATTCTCGCCAAGGTGGTGTGGGGAAGCCGGACAAGATTAAGCAACATCTGGACACTAACATAAAGCCGCCATTTAGATGTACGCAATTCTTGACCTAAGGTAAGGCGATGTCGGGAGGGAACGGATTCAACGTAGACATTTCCGGTCGGGATTTCTGCACGGAGTAATCTAATGGCGCTCTCCAATACTTGTACGCCGGTAACAGATGGACGCCAGTTATCGGGTCCCCATTCAAGGCATAACGTTCCGTTCAGGTACTGATGCCCAGACCCCAATACAATCTTGTCCTGCGGGCGCACTATAGGGGGAACATGCGGAAACAGGTTGGGATAGATAAATTCTAAAGGATAATCACGTCCATTTACGCGAATAGCCGCTTTGAATGCAAGCTGACCATCAATCAGCACCCACTCAATACTCTGTACATAGATAGACTTGTGTTGCAGCCGCTCTAAATCTTCGCGTTCGGCTGCAAGTCGTGCATGATCTTCCAGGTACCAAAAACGCATTAAGCAAAGCCGCGAGGCTTATTTGGACGCACGGGTTGATCGAGAAATGCGAGACTGCTTGGTGCAACGGGATCATTGAGCAAGTCAGAAGCTTTTAGATTGGCTGGTGCGGGAAAACGAGATCCGAACACGTCACGCCATAGCCGGAGGCCTTCCTCCGTGTCTCCTGCAGCCAGAGCACATCGACCGATCTCAGCGCATGCCGCTGCCTTGTTATAGAAGCCCTTAAATGCCGAAATGCTCATGCCTGAAAGAACGGAATTGCCGGGAACGCCAGGATCCTCGATAAATGGAACCCTTTCTTGGTTGACGTCTATGCTGTAGCGGGACTCAATTGTCTCCAGCATAGAAAGGAATAGCTCAGCGTACTGAGTTTCCCCAAAGTCCATACATTCAGCGACGATGCACTCAATCATAAAGCCCTTTGGTCGCTTTGCGATTGTTGGATTCGCACGCCGCCACCACTTCGCCAACTTCACTAGCGGCTTGAAGCGGCCTTCGCTGGCAGCATTCATTTCGGTTGTCCAGGTGGTGTGAGCCGGGGGATTGGTCTCCAGCCAGTCTTCTAGCCGGCGATCTGGAATATAGAGGGTGCCATCCATGCCGTCTGGCGCAATAATGGGAACGACATCCATGTCGGCGGTAGAGGTAAACACTCCAACAGAACGAGTTTGCTTGCGTAGCTTATCGTATTTGTCAGAAAGGGTATCGTACAACAGACCTACCACGTCGCCGGGCGCGTCATCCAGAGAATGATTTGTGACGACAATAATGTCAACATCTGGGCGCTCCTCATCGCCGCCCTTCTTTTGTGGCCTGATCGCGGTATCCCGCTTGTACGATCCTGACAAGAACGTGCTCTCGTGATAGTGCTTGAAAGTCTCATGGGATCTAATGAAATCCCGAAGACTGGTGTGCGCATTCTTGGCACGCTTTTTAGTGGTCGGGCTCGGTTCGATGTCCGCCAGAAACTCGCGGAATTGAGTTTGAATAGCCAATGTTTTCTCCTTAGAGCGCAATGCTTAGAACTCAGGAATGATACTACAAATAGCCGATTTGTGTAGTATGTGAAATTAGCATTCCCCGCCTGATCAATCAGCGGTCGTCAGGGTGAAAGTGCGTGCCGCCATGTTGATCTCAGGATGGAGCTCCAGCAAGCCTTCGTAGACGCTGCCTAGCTCTTCCGGTCCCAAGTTTTTGTAATCGACATTGCGCCAGGCGCGCACTTCTCGGTCGTCAATCAAGGATAGCGAGCGGATAGCGCCGGCCGGCATGCATGCAGGCGTTGCTGGAGGTGCTAACGGAAGGCAGTTTCCGCGCGGCGCTTGGGCGCGAGCCGGGCTACGATGCTCGCGAAACGGGCCGGGAAGCGCTGCAGCAGGGCTGAAGACATGCAGTCATTTTCCAACCACCAAAAGGAACCGCCTTGACATCTCACCGTCGTGAATTACGACGCTTCCTTTCGGATGCTTGGTGCTGTCTGACCACACCAGTGACATTTAATCTGTATTGTGCCATCTTCTCGCTTACGCGATATCTTTTGGCAATTGCTTTTGCGTCTGATCCCCTACGGACTTCTGCCAAGAGTAGAGCGCGCGGCAAGAGAAGGCATCCAGACAGCCAAGCAGCCTCTTCCTCTTGAGTTTGGTCACATGATAAGAATGTGATGTCGCCCAGTCTTTCTATCTGGCTCAATCTGTGGTCAAGAAGGATGTGCGCAAGCTCATGTGCTAGGTCGCTCGTCCGGCGCGAAAGCGATGAGAGTGGGTTGTAAACAACAACAATCCGGCCATTTGAAGGGCGCAACGTACAGGCAGAGAAGGCGCCACGTTGGATTTGGTCGAGTTCAACAAACCTTTCTCGGGGGATAAGTTCATCTCCCGCCCTGACCTCTATACCCAACAGATTGGCAAGCGTTTCTGGAGCAACAGACTGTGAACCATTCAGTTCCAGTTCTGCTCGTACTTGCTTGGCGATTCTTTCAGCTTCGGACTTAAACCCTCTTCTCAGGGCCATTTGCTGCTTCCTCAATTAGTGCTTCGTTCAGGTCGCAAAGAATCTTCCCCAAGATGCGGGCCGCTTCTGGACGAAATGTTGTCGCTGATCGTAAATGCGCTGCCGATACTTCTTGGGGACGTGCCAGGGCCTGATAAAGCTCTTTGACAATTCCAGCTATATGTTCGGCTGCATCAGGAGGGAGATTGCGATCGGTTCCAAGGTGTTCTGCAATTAAATCGGTCGTTGACGCTGGTCTCACCTGAGCTTCAAAAAACTGTCTTATATCTGCACCACACCATTCGACAAGCCTCTTGAACTTCGGAAGGTCTGGGATATGACCCTTCTCGACCCTCGCCAAAGTATTGAAGGGAATTCCCAATTCATCTGCCGCATCTCTGAGACTAATTCCTCTACGTCTTCGTTCTGCCGAAACCATGCGCCCCAATTCTTTAAGCTCAAGTCTTCCTGCGCTCATGCCATCACCTGTACCAATAACGATACAATGTACAATTTTCTTGACAAAGTCTTCAGCGTCATGTAGGCTTATTGTAGTACCGAATGCGGTACGATCAAATACTAATGAGACAGAATGGGAAAACAACCATGACCGAGAACAAGGATGATGTGACGCTCATCGTGAATACTCGCGAGAGGGAGATTTCGTTAAAGGTGCTTTCACCTGATGGGGAGATCACTTTCGATGAGGTAGTGAAGTTGGCATTTGCTGATCCACCTTCCGGCCAATACATCGTGTTCACCGTTAGCTACTGGAACGGCGCAGGCAGGCCGCCAGAAGGAATTCTCTACCCAGGAGAAAGTGTGAAGGTACAAGATGGGACGGTGTTCAATGTCACGGTCACTGATAAGTCGTAGCCCCGATCTAAAGCAACTTGAGGACGAAGGCTACGAAATCGAAATCAGGGGCGGCTATCTAATGCTTAAAGGCGTCCCGTATGTCACTAAAGACAAGACCGTGCAGTTTGGGGCCCTAGTCTCAGATTTGGAGTTGGCCGGCAACAAGACGGCTAGGCCACAAAACCATGTTGTCATGTTCGTTGGAGATATGCCATGTGACAAAGATGGGCGTGAACTCACCGCGATTCAACACTCTAGCCAAGACCAGGATCTGGGAGGTGGTTTAACCGTAAATCACAGCTTCTCAAGTAAGCCAAAAGAAGGATACACCGACTATCATCAAAAAATGACAACCTATGTGAGTATCATTTCTACACCGGCTCAATCAATTGAGCCGAACGCAAATGCACGTCCCTTTGCTGTCTTGCAGGACAAGAGCGAATACTCGGTATTTGAGTACCCGGAAACAGCGTCTAGTCGTGCCGGAATCAGAGCATTGACAGAGAAACTCAGAATAGAGGCAGTAGCCATCATAGGACTGGGCGGTACCGGTTCATATATTCTTGACTTTTTGGCCAAAACGCCAGTGCAAGAGATTCACTTGTTTGATGGTGACAGATTTGGAAATCACAATGCGTTCCGTTCGCCAGGCGCACCGTCAACTGACGAATTGGCTTCCGCACCGATGAAAGCGGAATATTTCAGGGACATTTACTCCAAAATGCGCAAGAACATATTCGCTTACGGATTCTTGGATGAGTCAAATGTGCAATTGCTGAGAGAAATGACTTTTGTGTTTGTTGCGGTAGACAAGGGCTCTAGCAGAAAATTCATAGCGGAGAATTTGAGTGAGTTTGGTGTGCCATTCATGGACGTTGGGATGGGAATACAAGAAGTTGATGGTTCGCTTGGAGGTCAACTAAGAGTCACAACAAGCACAAATCAGTCTCGCGAAAAGGCTCTTTCGATACTCACACATTTTGGCGATGACGATGAAAATGATTACTCGCGCAACATTCAAATTGCTGAACTAAACGCGTTAAACGCAGCCTTGGCAGTTGTAAAGTGGAAGAAGCTATTTGAGTTTTATGCTGACCTTCAGGACGAATACCAGAGCCTCTACGGAATTGACGGAAACAGAATTCTGTCAAGGACCATTTGTGACTAAACTAAACTCAATCCAGTTCGAATTCGTCAAATACACTCCAGAAGCCATGGATGACGGTGTGTTATACGTGTCGATTCCATTCCGCACGGTTTTGCACAGATGCTGCTGTGGATGTGGGAGCGAAGTAGTCACACCTTTGGATCCCAGCGACTGGAAACTGCTTTTCGACGGGAAAACCGTTTCTTTGACACCGTCAATTGGAAACTGGAGCTTGGATTGCCAGTCACACTATTGGATTTGCCGCAACAAGGTGGTGTGGGCTCGACAATTTTCAAAATCGGAAATCGACGCGGGTCGAGCTCTTGAAAGATTCAGAAGGGTTCGCAGTTTCAGCGAAAAGTGTATTTCTCTCGCACGTTTCATTCCTCTGTGGATTAGAAGCAAGCTCCGACATTAGAGAGAATACCTGTCAGTTTCTGTTTACTATCTTCGTTCGCTAGTCATTTCGCTCAACGCGACCAGAAAATGCCTTGGTAGGATTGTGGCATGGACGCTTACAGACAATGGTGGTATCGAAGACTTGCGCCACATTACAGGTTTAATGAGGCTGCGAGAGCCGCAAACAGGACTGCCAGAAAATATAAGGCAGTTGGTGTTGTAACTGGCAGTGAATTGCAGGCCTTGTGGCGAGCCGACAGCCGGTGTCGCTATTGTCGTATTGGGCTTGCCTGGCGTGAATGGACCGTCGACCATGCCGTGCCGTTTTCACGCGGGGGCGCAAACACAATCGACAATATCGTCATGGCCTGCCAGAGTTGCAACGCGCGCAAAGCGACAGGCATGCCGCATGAATACGCGATCAGAATGGCGGCAAGAGGCTTGCGCCTAGATTGCTTGCCGGTCGGCGTGCCTGTCCAGCTTTTTCTGTGGGGAATAGATGCTCCGCTCTAAATTGACGGCTTATGTCAGTTTCCGCCGGGTTTCGCACCTGCGCTTTGTAGACAGCGACGCCGACGCCAGGAACGACATCTCCGGTACGCTCACCTCTTTCCAGCCGCTGGGTGAACTTCTCCAGCTTGCTTAATAGCGTTGTGGTATTACTTTTCGAGGGCTTCGAGTCGATCTTCAAACCTCGGCAGCGTTTTTACGAGAGCAGGTTTTTCCGGCGATTTTCCGGCGGAGTTCTCGGAATGCTTCACGCGCTGGGCGGCCTTCACCGGCCGCTGCCTGTTGCAAGCCGACGCGGATGTCTTCCATTATTTCCTCTTTAGCTGGTTCGTCGTTGTCCGCTGCACAACACCGGCGCATCGGCTCGTCTTTGCGGGGCTTTCTGGATTCCATGAGATCACATCCGTGAAGTTAGGGAACTTTTTCACCTCGACAGCATCACTCTGCATCGAAGACATGCACGAGATTCCATCGCGGCGCCGCAAAGCAACATACACGACATCCAGTCATCAGTAAACATCATCTGCATACCGCAAGCAGGGACAAAGTCCTTTTGCTCCTAGGCGCAGTGTTTCTTCACGCCGGAGGCAAAAGCCGGCGCAAAAGCGCGCGCATGCGTCAGCAATAAACTGTCGCATTATGGCAATTATACGACAGTTTATGCTAGACTATTTCCATGGCGAATTCCCGGCTCCCAGACCCGATTCCGCAGGCGCAACTGCCGCCCCATTCGGACAACAAGAACGTCGTCTCGCAGATCAGGCGCTATAATCGTTGGCTGTCTGAATCTGGACGTGTTCTACATCAACCCGATCTGACCAGCTACCGCGATCTGCTCCTGGAGACGCTGGCGCCGGCCAGCGCCCGCGTTCATCTGTCCAGCATTCGGCGCAGCTACAAGGCGCTAGTCGAGAATCCGCAGCACCGCGCCGCTCTGGTGGATCGCCTGCAACAGGAATATGTCACGGCCGACTTTGGTACCATCAAGGCGATGGCGGACGAGCTCGAGCTGCGCCTGATGCGCGCCATCGATCCGCAGCGTTCAAGGGTGCGGACGGAGAGCATCCAGGACGAGGCTGACAGCCGGCATATCCGCTTGACGCCGGCGCAAGGCGCCGCCTTGATGATGCGCCCCGATCTATCTCAACTCCGCGGGCGGCGCGATGTGGCGCTTATCGCCCTGCTGCTGGCGACCGGCCTGCGCGAGGGCGAAGTCGTGCAGCTGGAAACCGACGATCTTTATCAGACTTATGGCGGCGTGCCGGCCTTGCGCGTGAAAGCGGGCAAGGGCGCCAAGGCGCGCATGGTGCCCTTCGGCGATA
>WTGB01000092.1 GCA_011523735.1 Chloroflexota bacterium | reverse complement strand
CTGCTGTGGACGGGCGAAGAACGTGACGCCGCCGCTGTCGTCCAGCGCGTGCACGACCAGACTAATGAGTTGCTGGGTGGATAGTTGTAGCGCTTTAGTAACATAGCGCCATTCAATTACAGGCAGGTTTAGCGCCTGCCTGTATTTTTTTCGCGTATCACAAAATGTAGAGGCAAGTTGTCAGGTCGCTCGGTTCTTATATTCGATGTGTTTGCGGGCGACGCACCGGCTCGCCCCTACAGATATCGACGAGCGCGAAATTACGTCCCCAACAACCCCTGCGCGAAAGCCAAATCCTTGGCGATCAGTTCATCAACCCGCTCTTCATCACTATATTCGGCGGAGAAGCAGATCGGACCGCTATAGCTGATCGCTTTCAGTTTGGTGATGACGCGGGACCAGGACGCCCGTCCCTGCGCGCCCGATGTCCAGTAGATTTTCCATTCGGCGAGTTTCGCTTCCGGTCCACTGATACGCCGCCAGTAGGCGTTCTTCAAATTGACCACACAGAGATAAGGCGCCAGGATATCCAGGGCGGCATCGCTGTCCATGCCTTCCAGCGCGTTATGCGCCGGGTCCCAAACCGCGGCGACATAGCGTGAATCGTAATCCTTGAGCAGATGATACATGCTCATCTCGTTGACAGGCACAAAACGGCGCGAATGATTCTGTATGCCGATCTGAACGCCGTATCGCTCACAGAAGGGCAGGGCGGCGTCCAACTGACGGCGGGCGTCGGCTTCGGCTGTCCAGTAATCGGTATCGCCGTGCCGGAACATGACGCGGTTCATGCCGATGCCAGCGGCGGCGCAGGCGTTATACAGGCGCTCATCGTGCAAGGCGATATCGGCGGTCACGTTCAAGACGCGGATGCCTTCCTGAGCCAGCAGTGTCACGGCCGCGGGCAAGTCGCGTTCAATGTTCTGTGGCTCGACCGGGAAGCCGGGGCGCACGGGCAATTCGATCAGGTCAAATCCCAGCGACCTGACATGCTGCGCCAGTTGCGGCAGGGAAAGGGACTTCCAGGGTTTGACGAAGAGCGCTAGTTCGTTCATATTCTTTAGCTCTTGGTGGGCATCATGGAGATAAAGTCAATATTGACGCGCGGCGGCAAGCTGGCGATGAAGACAACGGTCGCCGCAATGTCCTCGGATTGAATCATCTGCATCTTTTGTTCCTGGCTGAACTTCTTCGGGCGTCGGTCGATGATGGGTGTGTTGCCGGCGCCGGGGTTGAAGAGGCAGGCGCGTACGCCATGCGGATTGCCTTCTTCGTTGGTGACCGTGTTCAGCGCTTCCATGCCGATCTTCGAGGCGCTATAGCCGACACCCGCCAGCAAACTCGGGAACATGCCGGCGCGCGATGCGATATTGACGATCAAGCCATCGCCGCGCGCTTTCATCTCCGGCAGAACCGCTTTGGTAAAGACAAAGGCGCTGGACAGATTCACCTCCAGCAATTCGCGCCACTGTTCGGCTGAGGTATCGGTGATTGAGCGTTCGGTGATATTGGTGCCGGCGTTGTTGACAAGTACATCGGCAGGACCGAAGGCGGACCGCGTCTTCTCCAGCACCGCGTGAATCTGAGCGTCATCGCTGACATCGGCTGGGCAGACGATAACGCGACCGCCTTTTGCCCGCGCCGCTACCGCTTCCAGCGTTTCTTGGCGCCGCGCCACCAGGCTGACGTTCGCGCCTGCTTCAGCGCAGGCAATCGCGATCGCCTCGCCGAAGCCGCTGCTCGCGCCAGTCACGATGATTGTTTTTCCGGAGAGATTTCCCATCGTTTAGCTCCTTCGCTCTATGCCATGATGTCGAGCATATCGCCCGTGACCTCGTAGCGCAATTTGCCCTCGCGCAGGAAGAGAGCCACTTCGTCGGTAATGAGCTGTCCCTGGCGTACCCGAGTTTCCTGTGTGCGGGAAGCGACATGCGGCGAGATGAATACATTATCCAACTGGCTGAAGGGGTTGTCGTCGGGCAGCGGTTCGTCGTTGAAGACATCCAGCGCCGCGTATATGCGCCCCGACCGCAGCTCGGCGAGCAGCGCCGCTTCGTCCAGCAGATGCGCCCGCGCCGTGTTGATGAAAAGCGCGCCATCTTGCAGCCAACCGAACTGCTCAGCCCCAATCATGCGATAAGTCTCGCTCGTCGATGGCGCTTGCAAAGTGACGACGGAGCATTCTCGCAGCAACTGTTCAAGGGTCACACTTTTCACGCCCAGGGCAGCCGCCTCTGCCTCGCCGAGGAAGGGATCGTAAACCCAGAGTTCGCCTGCCAGGTGACGCAGACGTTGGATGACTGCTCGCCCCGTGTGCCCGGCGCCGACGATGCCGACGCGGGTCTGTGCCAGTTCGCCGTCCATTTTCAAAGCGCGGGCCGCTTGCCAGCCCTGCTCCCGAAAGACGCGCTCGACCCGGTGCAGTTTGCGCAAGCCAAGCAGGATGAAGAACAGGGTTGTTTCGGCAACGGCGGTCGCCATGGCCGCGGCGGCATGTGTCACGCGGCGTCCATCAGCGAAAACAGGCGGCGGCAATTTACGCTTGATCGTGCCGGCTGAATGGGCGATCAATCTCAAGCGATCAGCCGCTGCCAGAACTTCAGCGTCGAAGACCGGCGTCCCCCAACTGGTGATGACTATGTCGTGTCCGCCGATCTGCCGCGCCAGCTCCGAAGACGTCAGATTGTCCTCGCTGCTTTGGAACGCCAGTTCAGCCAGCTTGCGCAACTGCTCGTCAGCCGATCCGGCGAAGATCTCCTGATATAGCGTCGGGCGCATGGCTATCAGGATGCTGGTTCTATCATTCATCAGCGTCGTTCTGGAGCGCGTCTCGCAGCTTCGGAACCAGTTGCTCCTCCGGCTCATAGGGCAGTTCGATCACCCGATGATTGAGCGCGCTCGCATATAGCGCCAGGATGACGTTGAAGTCGACCAGCGCGCCTTCCAGATTCAGTGGATGCACGGCATTGTCGTCTTCCAGCCAATCAAACATCGCCTCGCACATCGCGGCCTGCCCCAGGACATCCTCCGCGGGATATTCGTGTTCGCCGCTTTCATAAACGTCGTTGATGAAACTTTCCCAGCCCCACATCGTCCAGTGCACGTAGCCGCTTTCGCCGTAGACCGCGATGCGTTTGTGCTGATGAATCGCGCCCCCGCGCGGCACACGCGGCGCATTTTCACCGCAGCGCAGCGTCGCCTGCAGGCCATTGTCGTATTCCAGGGCTGCCAGGCTTTGGTCGGGAGCGTAATGCTCTTTAATGTTGGGCTGCAATCCGTTCGCTCCCGCTACTTGCCCGAACACTGTCGTCGGACTAGCGGGATTAAATGCGCCGATAGCTTGCAGCGAATGCGTACCTTGATAAGCCAGGTTCATGCCCGAGCTGGCTTCGATGAAGCGGAGGTTGCCGATGGCGCCGTCGAGCACGAGCCGCTGCAAATGCTGCCGCCGCGGATGAAACTGCAACTGATGATTTATGGCGACTTTGATGCGTGGCTTCCCCGCAGCGAATTCGCGGATTGCCAGATAGTCCTCCCCGTGAATCGCCAGCGGCTTCTCGATGATCATGGCGGGTACGCCCGCTTCTTCGGCCGCGAGAAGTATTTCAAGCCGCGAATCAGGCGGCGTGCTCACCTGTACCAGGTCGGGTTTCTCTTTCTCGAGCATTTCGCGGTAGTCGGTATATCGCTTGTCCACATCGTACTTGTCGGCAAAGTCCTCCAGCTTGTCGCACTGCCGGGCTGAAACCGCCGCAATCATCCCGCGTTTGATATGCTTATACGCATCGGCATGGCCATGCGCGCGCCCGCCACTGACGCCGATGATGACTGACTTATACATTTTCTCCCTCCCAAGGTTGCAAGATGACTTTGCCGCATTGCCCGGAAAGCTGTGTCTCCCAAGCGGTCTGAATATCCGCCAGGGGATAGCGATGCGTGATCAGCTTGTCCAACTGCGCCCCGACTTCGCCGATCATCGTCATCATCCGTGGACTATCAGCCATATTGAAATGCCAACTGCCGATCAAGGTCAAGCCCTTGCGGATCATATCGGAACTGATACGCAGCGGCGTGTCCGCGCTGCATTCGCCGACGAAAGCCACCATTCCCTTGCGCCGGGTCGCGTCGATGCAGAGGCGATGCGCGGCCACCACGCCGGAGCAATCTACCGCCTTGTCGACGCCGCGCCCATTGCTAGTCAGCGCGATGATTTGCTTTAGGGCGTCTTCATCGAGCGGATTGATCACGGCTGCCGCGCCTAGTTCCAGCGCCATATTCGCCCGGAAGAAATTCGAGTCGACGCCGATGACACGCGCCCCGCGATAGCGCGCGTTGATCACAGCGCCCAGGCCGACCGGTCCCAAACCGGTGATGAGCAGGGTGTCATGCCGGTCGGCGCGCATGGCTTGCAGGGCGCCAAAGGTTGGACCCAAGCCACAGCAAGCCATCGCCGCATGCTCGTATGACATACCAGCCGGGATAGGCAGCAGCAGCCAATCTTCTTTGAGCAGGTATTGCGCCATCGTGCTTATGCCAGCGTTGGCGCCGTGCAGGGCGGCGAAGTCGACCCCGTCTTGACAATGAATGTAGTCGCCGTCGAGGCAGAGGGCGCATTTGCCACAGGGGTTTGTGGGCATAACCACGACGCGATCGCCGACTGACACGCGGCTGGGCTGAGCCACTTCGATGACTTCGCCCGCCGCTTCGTGCCCCATTGCAGCGTGATTGGCGCCCGAGGCGAAAACCTTGTATTCGGTGCACATCGGCGCGACATGCACTTTGACGACGACCCAGTTCGCGCGAGCCCGCGGTCTCGCCATAGTTTGGATTCCGGCTTGTTGCCTGCCGGTAACAGCGACCTGTTTCATTTCTGCTCCAGCGCAACTGACGAGCGAAAGTCGCTCGCAGCGCAATTCAGTTTCCGACGATGGCGAGGACTATAGCATGGCATTATTCGCTCGGCAAATGAGGGAGTTGCATTTGGATTGCGCGCGGGGCTGTCCGGATCGCTCCCGCTTTGCTGCTGAAGCTGCCCCATGTTCAGCTTTGGACTTGGCTGCGCCTGGGTTAGAATTGCTTCCCGTTAGCAGGTATGAAAACTCTAAGGGTATCAGGCGATGAGCGTTCGGATTGATTCACATCAGCATTTCTGGCTTTACAACAGCGAAGACTATCCCTGGATGGATGAGTCCCGCGCGGCGCTGAAGGTCGATTATCAGCCGCCTGATTTAGAGCCGCTGTTGGCAGCGACCGGCATCCATGGCACGGTGGCGGTGCAAGCGCGGCAAATCGTGTACGAGACCGAGTACTTGCTAGAACTCGCCGACCAATTTGACTTCGTTCGCGGCGTTGTCGGCTGGGTGGATATGCGCGCGGACGATGTTGAAGCGCAACTGGAACAATTCGCCTCACATCCGCGCATGGTCGGCGTCCGCCACATTGTGCATGATGAAGTCGATGACCGCTTTATGCTGGGCGGCAATTTCCTGCGCGGCTTGACGAAACTCAAAGCTTACGATCTCGCTTATGATCTGCTGCTCTTCCCGCGGCATCTGCCCATCGCCATTAATGTCGTGCAGCAGTTTCCACACCAGCGCTTCGTGCTGGACCACATCGCCAAGCCCTTCATCAAAGACGGCATACTTGAACCTTGGGCGAGCGATATCAGGCGGCTGGCGGCTTTTGGCAACGTCTGGTGCAAAGTTTCAGGCATGGTGACCGAGGCGGCTTGGGGCGCTTGGAGCCAGGACGATTATGGTCCCTACCTCGATGTTGTCTTTGAATGCTTCGGCGCCGACCGCCTGATGTTCGGCAGTGATTGGCCCGTCTGCACACTCTCCGGCAGCTATAGCGAGGTGGTCGGCATCGTGGAAAATTATATTGCCGCGCTTTCGGCTGATGAACAGGCGAAGATCATGGGCGGGGTCGCTGTCGATTTCTATCAACTTCCTTGAGCGAGAGGCCTGGCAAGGTTTGCGCATGAGCGATTGCTGTGCCAGAATCACCGGCGGAAATTTGAAATTGATTGGAGTTACTTATGTTTGCGAAGATTTATCCCGTAAGCGCTAAGGCTACCGTGCGGATCGTCGCGCTGCTGCTGTGCTTGGCGTTTGTTGCAGCGCCTTTGGCCGCGCAGGATAGCCTCGCCGACGCCGCGGCTGCGCTGGCTGATTCCATGGCTGAGTACAGCGTCAGCGAGAGCGACATCAGCTTCACCAACGGGGACCAGACCATCATCGGCACGCTGGCTATGCCGGAGGGCGAGGGATCCTTCCCGGTCGCCCTGCTGCTGCATGGCTTCACCGGCATGCGCCACGAACTGCCGGTTATCGGCACAGAAGACACGATGTTTAGCCGAGCGGCACGTTGGCTGGGCGAACGCGGCGTCGCCAGCCTGCGCATTGACTTTCGCGGTTCCGGCGATAGCGACGGCGCCTGGGAAGACACCACGTTCAGCGGCCAGATCGCCGACGCCAGCGCTGCGCTGGATTATCTGGAGATGCTGGAAGGCGTCGACAGCGAGAATATCAGCATCCTGGGTTTGAGCCAGGGAGGCCTGGTCGGCGCGGCAACGGCCGGGCGCGACGATCGCGTCAGCAACCTCGTACTCTGGTCGGCGGTGTCAAATCCCGTCATGAGCTACGGAATCCTGTTGGGTTATGATAACTTGCTAACCGGCGCGGTAGCAGGCGACGAGGCGCTGACCATCGCGTTGCCATGGGGCGCTGAGACCGCGCTCAAGGGTCCGTTTTTCGAGGATATCTTTCTTGTGGATCCTGTGGCTGAAATCGCCAATTATGCGGGACCGCTGTTAGCAATCACTGGCGCGCGCGATACAACTGTGACGCCGCAGCCACATGCGGGCCAGGTCTTCCTCGATTACCATGAAGGCGCGGAGGCGTTGGTCGTGCTGGATGGCGATCACATCTTTGATGTGCTGGCGGGGGCCACCGAAGTTATTGACGAGGCGCTGGCCTACAGTCTGGCCTGGTTGCAGGGCAATCAGTAAGGTGGCAACTATGCAGGCCGCAGCCAGCCTGGTCGCGGCTTGCTGAAATGGATATCGGCAGTATCCCTTGGGTGACAGGCATCGCTGCGCGTAGACGGAACTGAGAAACCTTGATGAAAGCTATCGTACTGGAGCAACCGGGCTCGCTGAATCTGCGCGATGTGCCGCCGCCGCTGAGCGCTGGACAAGATGAAGTCCTGGCGCGTGTCCGGCGAGTCGGCATCTGCGGCACCGACCTGCATGCCTTCGCTGGCAATCAGAATTTTTTCAGTTATCCGCGCATCATGGGCCACGAATTGGCGGTCGAAGTGCTGGAGATCGGCGCGACTGATCAGGTGCTGGATTACGCCGTCGGCGATATTTGCTGCGTCATCCCCTACTTGAATTGTGGGGATTGCATCGCCTGTCGCCGTGGCAAGTCCAATTGCTGTACGCGGATGCAGGTGCTCGGCGTTCATGTCGATGGCGGCATGCGGGAGCGATTCACGCTGCCTGCTGACAAGTTGCTGAAGGCGGAGGGCATTCCGGTCGAGCATCTGGCGCTGGTGGAGATGCTCTGCATCGGCGCTCACGCGGCGAAACGCGCTCACATCAGCCCCGGGGAAAACGCGCTGGTAATCGGCGCGGGACCGATTGGCTTGGCCACCGCCCAGTTCGCCAAAATCGGGGGCGCCGAAGTCACAGTGATGGAAGTGAACAGCCAACGCCTTCAATTCTGCAGCGACGTCTTGGGCATCGACAAACTGGTTGACGCGCGGCAGGATCCGCTCGGTCAAATCAGGGCGCTGCTCGGGGGCGAATTGCCCACGCTCGTTTTCGATTGCACCGGCAACGCCAAATCGATGGCCGCCGCTTTCGACTATGTCGCGCATGGCGGCTCGCTGGTGCTCGTGGGGCATATCAAAGGCGACCTGAGTTTCAGCGATCCGCATTTCCATTCCCATGAGATGACGCTGCTTGCCAGCCGCAACGCCACGCCCGCCGATTTCAACTGGGTCATCGACAGCCTGCGCGCCGGCAGTATCAACTTGGCGCCCTGGATCACTCACCAGGCGGGACCGGATAGCATCGTGTCTGAATTTCCGGGCTGGCTCGATCCAGGGACCGGGGTCATCAAAGCTATGCTCAGTTTCGACTAAACGAGGACTTCGATTCAATGAGTCAGATGGCCGCCAAGCAGCGAATAAAATGGTATCGCAGTCCGGTCCCGGCGGAAGATTTGGCGCGGCTCAATCAACGCAACGACCTCCGCGGTCTGCTGCAGAGTGTCGGCTTTCTGGCACTGCTGGCGGTCAGCGGCGGCATCGCTTGGCACGCGGCGGACCGGGCGCATATCGTTGTCGCGCTCGCTCTGATATACATTCATGGTTCCTTGCACGCCTTCCTGGTCAACGGCTTCCATGAGCTCTGCCACAAGACGGTTTTCAAAACCCAGGCGCTCAACATCTTCTTCCGCAATGTATACAGCTTCCTCGGCTGGTATAACCACGTCTCATTCTGGGCGAGCCATCAGGCGCATCATCGTTATACCCTGCACCCGCCCGATGATCTCGAAGTCGTCCTGCCGCGGGAGTTGACGTTGCGCTCCTACCTCAGCTTCGCCCTGGTCAATCCACGTGGTTTCGCCTTGCGACTAAAGTCGGTGATTCGCTTGAGTTTCGGCTACATCGACAGCGAGTGGGAGCAGGCGCTTTTCCCGCCGGAAGCCACGGAGCAGCGCCGCGCGCTTTTCAATTGGGCGCGATTGCTGCTTATCGGACATGGCGCGATCGTCATTGCCTCGCTCGCTATGGGCTTGCCGATGCTGCTAGTGCTGGTCACATTGGCGCCCTTCTATGGCGGCGGCTTTCAGTTCCTGCTCAACGAAGCGCAGCATATCGGCTTGTCGGATGAGGTGAGTGATTATCGGCTCAACACGCGCACGATTCTATTGAATCCCATGCTGGGTTTTTTGTATTGGCAGATGAACTACCACATCGAGCATCACATGTACGCGGCTGTGCCATTCTATAATCTGGCGGAACTGCATGAGTTGGTGAAGGCGGATACGCCACAGCCGACGCGGGGAGTGATCGGGACGTGGCGGCAGATCATCGCCATCCTGCGGCGTCAGGGGCGGGAGCCGGGGTATCAGTTTGTGCCTGAGTTGCCTCAAGCATCATAACTCCCAGCCGTCACATCGCCGCCCGTGCCCGTCCAATTGGTGTGGAAATATTCCCCGCGCGGACGGTCGACGCGCTCGTAGGTATGCGCGCCGAAGTAATCCCGCTGCGCTTGCAGCAGGTTCGCTGGCAGATTTGCTGAGCGGTAGCCATCGTAGAAAGCCAGCGCCCCGCTCATGATCGGCAGCGGAATGCCGTGCGCGATGCCGGTCGCGACGACCTCGCGCCAGGCGGCCTGGGCCTCAATCACTGCTGCGCTGAAGTAGTCGTCCAGCAGCAGATTCGCCAGCGCTGGATTCTTGGCGTAGGCTCGCTGAATTTCTCCCAAGAAAGCCGAGCGGATGATGCAGCCTTCGCGCCACATCAGCGCCACGCCGCCATAATTCAGATTCCAGTTATATGTTCGCGCGGCGTCCTGCATGAGCATGTAGCCCTGCGTGTAGCTGATGATCTTTGCGGCATAGACTGCTTGCTCAAGGGCGTCGATGAATTGCGCCTTGTCGCCTGTGAAATCGACTTGTGGACCAGGCAGCACCTTCGACGCGGCTACGCGCTGGTCTTTTATCGCGGACAAGAAGCGCGCGAATACCGCTTCGCCGATCAGCGTCAGGGGCGTGCCTTCTTGCAGGGCGGTGATGGCGGTCCATTTGCCCGTGCCTTTCTGGCTGGCGACATCGAGGATCATCCGCAGCAGCGGCTGCCCGTCCTCATCCAGGTGCGCCAGAATCTTGCCGGTAATCTCAATGAGGAAGGATTCCAGCTTGCCGCTGTTCCAGCGGGCGAAAACCTCGCTGATCTCGATTTCGCTCAGGCCCAGAACTTGCGACATAAGATGGTAAGCTTCGCAGATGAGTTGCATATCGCCGTATTCGATGCCGTTATGCACCATCTTCACAAAATGCCCGGCGCCATCTTCGCCGACCCAGTCGCAGCAGGGTGTGCCGTCCGGCACTTTTGCCGCTACCGCCTGCAATATCGGCTTGACTGACTGCCAAGCCGCGACCGAACCGCCGGGCATAATCGATGGACCGTGACGGGCGCCTTCCTCGCCGCCGCTGATGCCAGCGCCAATGTAATACTTGCCCATCGCTTCGACTTCACGCGTGCGACGGATCGTGTCGTTGAAGTTGGAATTGCCGCCATCGATGATGATATCACCATCGTCCAGCAGGGGGGCCAATTGGGCGATGGACTTGTCGACCGCCTCGCCCGCCTGGATCATCAGGATCAATTTGCGGGGCCGCTTGATGCTCTTGACGAAATCTTCCGGCGAATAGGTGCCGATGATGTGCGTGTCCTTCGCTTCGTTTTCAAGGAAGCGCGTCACCTTAGAGGTCGTGCGATTGAAGACGGCGACGCGGTAGCCGTGATCGTTGATGTTCAAAGCGAGGTTCTGTCCCATCACCGCCAAGCCAACCAAGCCGATATCCGCCAGTTTCTCCATGTGTCTATGCCCTTCCTGCGCATTGATTCAGTCCATTGTAACAGGGCGGGCTGGCTTTGACAGGCTTCAGGTTTGCGCCGGTTGATCTGGCTCACGTTGGTTTCTGGACAAGTGTGTTAAACTGATACAGTAACGGCAATAAACCGATTAACCCGCGCAGTCTCATGGCGCCGGTAGTTTGATTAACCTGATGGAATCGCTCAATGTCGAATGCCCCTAAAAGACGCAAGAAGGTCACTTTGCAGGATGTCGCGGAAGCCGCATCGGTTTCCAAGGCGACTGCTTCGCTGGCGCTGAGCAACAATCCGCGCATTTCCGAAGTGACGCGAAAGCGGGTACTGGCAGCGGTGGATTCGCTCGGATATGTCTACAATCAGCGCGCCGCCAGCCTGCGTACGCAGCGATCATACACCATTGGCTTGATCATCAAGGATGTCTCGAATCCTTTTAACGCCGAGTTGACATCGGGCGCTGAAGCGGCGCTGGCGGAAGACGACTACAGTCTGCTGCTGTGCACGACAGATGACGACTTGGACAAGCAATCGCGCATGATCAGAATAATGCTGGAGCGCGATGTCGATGGCTTGCTGCTGGCGCCGACTGCAGGTACGGCGACGGCATCGTTACAGAGATTGATGGATTATTGTCCGCTGGTCCTGTTGACCCCATATTACGC
>WTGB01000087.1 GCA_011523735.1 Chloroflexota bacterium | reverse complement strand
CGCCCGGGCAGGATATCCACGCCAGCCAGCTCACGGTCGAAGAGATCTCGGCGGTGACTGAAGTGGCGCACATGATGGGGCGCACAGTGGCGGCGCATTGCCACGGCACCGGCGGCATCCGCAACTGTATGCTCGGCGGCGTCGACACTATCGAACACGGCACCTACCTCGATGAAGAGACCGCCGACATGATGGTGAAGAACGGCGCATCGCTGGTATTGACGCTTGGCGCTGGTAATCCTGACCTAGAGAGCTATCCACTCTCGCCAGTGCAGAAAGCCGATGCTGAGCGGCGCAAACCCATGATCGAACAAGGCGTAAAGCAGATCCGCAAGACCATCGCCCTTGCCCGTTCCAAAGGTATCTTCCTGGGTATCGGCACAGACGCCGGTGGCAATCCACTAGCGCCGCACAACTTTAGCATGGCGCGGGAACTCGAATTGCTGGTCGAAAACGACCTGACGGCGCTGGACGCGATCACGATCGGCACGTGTAACAACGCAAAAATTTTGCGCTGGGAAGACGAGATCGGCACGGTGGAAGCGGGCAAATACGCCGATCTGCTTCTGCTTGACGCCGATCCTCTGGTCGATATTCGCAACTTGCGCCAGATCGCCGCCGTCTACAAAGGCGGGGAAAAGGTTCATTCAGCCTAAATGCCCACGATAGCGATGGTCGGTGACATTTTTCTGCAAGAAGCGCTGCCGCAGACGGTGGAACTGGCGGCGGTCACTGAGGTCCTGCGTGGCGCCGATATCGCCTTTGGCAATCTGGAGACGCCCGTATCAGCCCGCGGCGCGCCGGTGGAAAAATGGATCAATATGCGTATGCCGCCTGAATTGCTTGTCGATGTTCAGAACTTGGGATTCGATATCGTGACGCTGGCGAATAACCACATGATGGACTTCGGCGATGTCGCCTTCTTCGATACGCTCATGCATTTGCGTCAGCGCAATATGCCCCACGTCGGCGCCGGCGAGAATCTTGACGCTGCCTGGCGCGCGGAGATCATCGCCATCGGCGGTACGAAACTGGCCTTCCTGGGGGCAGCATCGACGCTTGGCATACAGTCTGCCGCCACTGACGAGCGCCCGGGCGTCGCGCCGATTCACGTGTCGGAATCCTACAACATCGATTTCGCTGGCAGCATGGAGCAGCCGGGCAGCGCTCCCTACGTCTTCACCCGCGCCTGGGCTGAAGATCTCGACCGCGCCATCCTCGCCATTGAGGCCGCCCGCCGAGAAGCGGATTTCGTCGTCCTGGCGCTGCATTGGGGGGTGCCGCCTTTTTGGCGTTCGCGCTTCCAGGACGGTCTGGCGGATTACCAAATCGAAGTTGGCCACGCCCTGGTTGATGCTGGCGTCGATGTCATCGTCGGACATCATCCGCATTCCTTGCAGGAAGTTGAGGTCTATCGCGGGGCGCCGATATTCTACAGCCTGGGCAATTTCGTCTTTCATCACAACCAAGGACCGGTCAAAGATACGCCTATCAGCCGTAATGCGCCTTATGCCGTTAGCGTCGATCGGCGCAACCGCAACTGGTCGGAAACGGTCATCGTATTCGCTGACATTAGCGCGGATGGCGAGGTAGCTTATACGCTTCAGCCCGCGCTGCTGGACGATATCGGCAATCCGCAATTGCTCTACGGCGACGAGGCGGCGACCCTAATCGAGCGGCTCGCTTGCATATCTCCAAATGCCGACATTTGCTGCCGAGCCGGCATGGGATATTTGCAATTGCCATGAGATAAAGGGGATACTCTTGTTAAAATGCCAATTCATGTAGTGGAGGAGGTGGGCTAGAATCAAGTACGCTGCAATTGCGGAAGTCTTTTCGTATCTCGTATTTTTAGAATGGTAAGGAGAAGATCCAACCATGAGCGGAAAACTCAAACGTATATCATCCATTGTTGTTTTGCTGATGCTGGCGCTGGCGCTTGGGCTGCCGGCGACCGCGCAAATGGCGGGCGAAATGGTGCCGCCCATCATCGTGCATTCCGTCACGCAGGCGGAGCGCCCAATCGAATATGAAACCACCCGCCTGGTCGTCGAGAACATGCGCGAGCTGGGGCTGGAGGTCGAACACCGCGCCATCCCCTGGGCGCAGTTGATTGACGAGAT
>WTGB01000025.1:9039-11433 GCA_011523735.1 Chloroflexota bacterium | reverse complement strand
GATCAAACTCGACCCGCAAAAAAGGATTCTCCATGACCATCGAGCAGGTTGCCGACGTGCCCTCGTCCTTTGGCGCTCCCCGTACGTCCCCGACATACAATTGGTTCTCAACAGCGGGAAGCTCGCCGCTAGTCAAACGCAGCGCCAGAACACCGTAAGGCGGCACGACGGGACATTTGACGAGCATTCCTTTCTTTGTTCTCTGCGCCGGCAGCGCAGTTCCGTCCAGCGCGGCGACGATCGTTTCATCCCTTAACCACCCGCCGGAGACCTCAACAACTTCCGATCGCGGGAAAGAAGTGGGGTTATAGATCGCCAGCGCGGTCTCCGAGGGCAGGGAACGATCAAGGGCGATCAAGGCATCCTCACGGATCTGCTCGCCAGTGCGCTGGATTTCTTCGTAGTCGCGCATGCTGTCCACATATACCTCGTTAATGGACGAACCGGGTATGATGTCGTGGAACTGGTTCAAACACAGCAATTCCCAGGCGCGGCGAAGTTCGTCATACGGATAGGCGAAATGGTCCTGCACAGAGGCCCAAGCCGCCAAGAACTCGGCATCATGCAAGAGGAACTCGCACTTGCGATTGGCGCGTTTGTTGCGCGCTTGGCTGGTATAGGTCCCCCGATGCAGCTCAAGGTATAACTCGCCGTTCCAGGTAGGCAGCTTATCACCAGAATCACGTTCGAGTTGTTCCATGAATTCGATAGCAGTGCTCAGTTGAACCCTGGGCAGGCCGGGATGCGCCGCCATCTCGCGGCTGCTGTCCAGCATGGCCCGCGTCGGACCGCCACCGCCATCGCCATGTCCATAGGCAATCATGAACTCGTTGCGCAGTTCCTTTTGCTGGCTGCCATCCCAGGTGGCGAGTATCTCTTCCGGCGACAGATCTGCGCTATATGTCGCGCCCCACCAGCCGGGCTTTGAAGTCGTGATGAAGTAGGTCAGGATTCTGGTGCCGTCTAATCCTTGCCACCAGAACTGATCGTAGGGCATGCGATTGTACTGATTCCAACTGAGCTTAGCCGTCACAAAATACGAGAGCCCCGCCTGTTGAATCAGTTGAGGGAGCTGCCAGGCATAACCAAATACATCGGGCAGCCACAATATCGGCGATTCACGCAGCCCAAAGGTTTCCAAGAAGTAGCGGCGACCAAGCAGGAACTGGCGGGCAAGCGCTTCAGCGCCCGTCAGGTTGCAGTCGGCCTCCACCCACATGCCGCCGATTGTCTCCCAGCGTCCTTCGGCGACTCGCTCCTTGATCTGCGCCATAAGCTCCGGATGGTCATCGGTGATATACTGGTAAAGTTGCGGTTGGCTCTGGGTGAAGGTGAATTCCGGATATTGCTCCATCAAGCGCAAAGCTGTGCTGAAGGTTCGGGCAACCTTCCGGCGAGTCTGGCTCAGAGGCCACAACCAGGCCACATCAATATGGGCGTGACCGACGCCCCTCACCACGACATCCAGCGGCGGCCCCGCATTGGCAATACCCTCTTTTAATACGCGCTGGGCAGCATGAAGGCTCTCGTAAAAGTCCCCACCTAATGGCTCGCGTAAATCGAGCAGCAAGAACGCCGCGTCCAAAACGTTGATCAGGTTGACACGGATAGGGTTATTTTCCGGCAGCTGTTTGGCGACTTCGAGTGCGGTGCCGGCAGCAGTCATGAAGTCACGTGTGGGCTGATCGATCTGCACCAGGCGGGGAAGACCCATTTCATAGCGCTCATCTTTGATGCCGGCCCAACCATGCAGCGCAAGCTGATGTTCGTTACCGTCAAGAACGTGTTCGGGCAGGGGCAATTCCTGGTGATTGGGGTCGACGCCCCGATAGGCTACCCCATCCAGGTAAGCCATTGCCTCTGGCCCGTAGAGGAATGCCAAGGCTTCCAGGCTTTTACTCAGGCCCAACGGGAGAGATAGCGCGACAGGCTGGTCCCAATCCCCGGGCACGGCGAAAGTGGTCCGCAGCGTGAATTCCTGACGCAGCTCGCCCCAATAGCTTCCCGCTTCGATGACCTCCCAGTCCCTGTCGTCGACATCCATCCCCACCATGGGTTGAGAACCGGCATGGAACTTGAAGGACATCAGGGGCTGACTACGCCGGTAGATCGCTGCCTCTGAAAGGAACTGAAGACGAGCGGAGATTTTTTCCAATGTCCAGCGCACGCGGTGCATGGTCTTAGCCTCCGTATTGCATCCGCATCTCGCGGAAAATGCGCTCAAGGTCACCCGAAGCAGATAACGGCAGCTTAATCGTCGTATCCTTCCATGAGGCTAGATAGACTGCGTTGACCACTTCAATAGCCTTGCGCCCCGTCAAGCCATCTATACAGGGCGCTTTGTTCTCCAGAATAGACTCGCAAAAGTGGTCAACCTGCCGCTTGTAGGGTCCG
>WTGB01000025.1:1744-8939 GCA_011523735.1 Chloroflexota bacterium | reverse complement strand
TTTGTTCTCCAGAATAGACTCGCAAAAGTGGTCAACCTGCCGCTTGTAGGGTCCGTGTTCGCGCAATTCCCGGTCGAGGTTGCCGTAGTTGAAAAGGGTCAGATCTGTCTGCTTTTGGCCGCGCTCCCACAGTCGGACGGAAAATGGTTCTGGCGAGCTGTACTTCATTGCGGGACCAAAGTGCAGCTCCAGCGCCGCTTCACTGCCCTCGAGGAGAAAATACTCGGTCATCGGCTTCTGCGACACATTGCTGACGTGAATCGTGGAAACGACGCCATTCTCATGCCGCAGGGTGGCATGAGCCTGCGTTTCGACTTCCCAGTCTGGCCTGAGAATCTTCGCCTGCCCGCTGACGCTTTGAACCTCGCCAGCCCACCAGCGGCACAAGTCCACGATATGACTGGCATTGTCTTGAAATATGCCGCCCAGCGCGCGCAGCGACTGCCGCCAGTTGAAACCAAGCGGAGACAGGTCGTGGCACCAACTCACCTCAGCGCGGATATGAAACAGCGCCCCCAGCCTCCCTGCCTGAATGAGATCCTGCGCCAGTTGGAGGCTCTTGTCGAAGCGCTTGACAAAACCGATCATGAGCGTCACATCGTGCGCCTGGGCAGCTTGACGCATACGGTCGCAGGCCTCAATGGTAGGCGCCATTGGTTTTTCGCACAGGATGTGTTTGCCCGCACCCGCCGCCTGAATGACTTGTTCTTCATGCAAATATACTGGCGAAGCGACCAGAACCGCATCGATATCGGCTTCCGCCAGAAATTCGCCATAGTCATCGTAGCAATCGAAATCGCCGTAGTTCTGGGTCATGAAGTCCAGCGCCCCCTGATCCGGGTCCATCAGCGCCGTGACTGTACCTTTCTCAAGCAAGCGCAGAATGGGGGCATACATCGTCTGCGTGCCCGCGAACCCGCAGCCGGCTATTCCGAGCTTGACTTTGTCTTTCATAGTCCGCTACCACTTCTAATTACTTTGTGAAACATAGCTCTCCAATCGTATCGTTGCTCTAGTTCTTTAGTGCCCCGGCGGTCAATCCCTGCAGGAGCTGTTTTGAGGAGATGAAGTAGATGATCAATACAGGAACTGATGAGAGCGACAGAGCCGCCAGCAAGGCGTTCCAGTCATTGGAAAATTGCCCCATGAACTGCTGCGCGCCCAGGGTCACTGTTCGGGTCGCTTCCCCTGGCGCCAGGACAAGCGGAAACCAGAGATCGTTCCACATGGGAATGATGGAAATCGCCGCTACCGTGCCCGTCGCCGGCCGGATGATAGGCAGGATAAGCCAAAATACCCGGTATTCACTCGCGCCATCCACGCGCGCGGCATCCTTCAGCTCACCGGGTACCTGGCTCATAAACTGCGTCAATATGAAGACGGCAAACGGCAAGCCCCCGGCAATATACACCACAATCAATGCCCATAAAGTGCCGATAAGATCTAGAGAGTCGATCAAACGCAGTAGGCTGACGGAGCCCAATCGTATCGGTATGATGATGCCCAACAGGAAAAATAGTCTAAGCAAGTTGTTTCCTGGGAAGGAATACTCCGCCAGGGCAAAAGCCACCATCGTTCCGAACAAGAGAATGAGAGCAAGGGCAGTCAGGGTTACGAATAAACTGTTGAAGTAGTAAACGTGAAACTGGGACTTTGCAAAAACGGTCTCGTAGCCAACCAGATCAAATGTCTCAGCGTTGGGCAGGTGGTAGGGATTTCTGAATATGGCGCGTCTTGCCTTGAAGGAATTAATTACGACAAGCGCAACCGGCGCGGTAGACAGTAAGGCGAAGGCAATCAGCATCCAGTGCTTCAAGACCTTGGTTGTCAGATGACGCAAGTCGACGCCGGACATGTAATTCCGCATTCGCTTCTTGTCTGCGTCAGTATTCCACGCCATGACGCGCCCTGCCTTATAGCTCGTATGATGTGATCCGCTGGCGGATGAAGAAGTATATCAATACACCAGCCATGAGAATGACAAACATCGTCCCGGCGACAGCCGCCCCCATGTGTGGATCGGCTTTCTGAAATCCGGAGCCGAAGAAGGTGCGATAGAAAAACGTCATCATGGTATCGCTGGCGTAATTGGGACCAGCATCTGCGCCTTTCAGCGCGAATATGACATCAAAGGCATTGAAGTTTCCGATGTAGGTCAGCAGTGAAATAATGCCGATCATTGGCATCAATAACGGCAGCTTAATTCGCCAGAAAATCTGCCAGTCAGTCGCGCCATCGACATAGGCCGCTTCGAACAAATCGTTCGGAATGCTAATCAATGTCGCATAGTAAAGCATCATAGGTATGCCCAGAAACTGCCAGGCGGAGATTAGCGCCAGCGTGATCAGCGCTGTGCTCTCAAGCCCCAGCCAGGGCTGCGCGTAAGCCCCCAGTCCCAAAGCCTTCAAAATGTCGTAGACGATGCCCCAGAGCGGGCTTAACACAAGTCTCCAGACAAATCCGGCAATCGCCAGAGAGAGGATAGCCGGCGAGAAGATCAGTATGCGGTAAAGCAAACCCCCTCTGGTCTTCGTAGAAAGTACAGCCGCGAGCATAAGCGCAATCGGATTCTGCACCAGCATGTTGACCGCAAAGAACAGGAAACTATTCTTCAGGGCGTTCAGCAACCGCGGCTGCAAAATGACGTCGTCTGTCATCAGCGTTACGTAATTGTCGAAGCCCACAAACTGCTCCACGCCACGCGTCACCTGCGCGAAGAAACCCAGGCGCAGGGAGTCAAACAAGGGATAAATCATGAACAGACCATAGACAAAGACCGCCGGCGCCAGGAAGACAATGATATGTGTGGGAAAGGGTTTCCTGTGCTTGGCTTGACCGCTCCGCGACAGGCTAGCTGCCATTGAGCTTCTCCTCGGAATAAGTCGTCATGGGCTTAATTCTGTTCTGACAACTCCATTTGCTTCGGGAGGGTAGGCGGCGCGAGCATAGTTCCCTGAGCGAGCGCAACACAGGTTTTTTTCACCACAGAGAGAACAGCGGGCGACTCACAGAGTCGCCCCTACAATTCGACGATGCTGCAAGAATTCTGGGTCTGCTCACGTTCGCAGACCCATATCAGATGCTTGCGCTCACTCCCCCATTTGCGGCTCGTACCATGATGCGAGGCCAGCCTGGACCGTTTCGCCGGCTTCTTCGGGCGACATCTCGCCATTCATGACCAGTTGCGTCACGCGAATCAACTCGCTATCGGTATTGGGTTCGCCGCGCGAGATGATGGCGTAGGCGTTGCGCGGTGACGACCCGCAATTCGCGCGCCAGCCCGCGTACTCCTGCACCATCGGGTCGGATGCTTCGACCATATGGTTAGACATGGCGAAGAACCCGGGCAGCGCATTATTCCATAGTTCGGCGAACTCGGCCGAGCCCAGCCACTCGAGGAAGAGCTGGGCTTCTTCCGGGTGCTGGGTATCGGCGTTCATGGCCATACCCATGTCCATGTGGTCATTGATGAAGCAGTCCGCGCCATCTTCCGGTACTGGCGGCGGGAAAGCGCCGATAGCAAAATCATCCCCCACCAACTGGTTGAAAATCGAGATTTCCCATGACCCGGCCGGGTAGACGGCAGAGCCGCCCAGCGTGAAGAGATTCTGCATATCCGGGTAAGAGACCGCCTGGTAACCATCGGGCATGTAATCCGCCCACGCTGCCAGGAACGCCCAGGCATCGATATAGCCTTGGTCGGTGAACTTACCGCTGCCATCGATAAGCGCCAGACGGCCCTCCTCGCCACGCCAGAAAGGCTGGCCCGCCAGCTGCAAACCCAGCAGCCCGGGCACAAAGCCGTCAGCCGTTCCCATCGCTAGCGGCACATACTGCCCGTCCTGTTTCACGGCTTCCAACAGATCAAGGAACTCCTGCGCAGTAGCCGGTTCTTCCAGGCCGAGTTCGGCAAAGATATCGGCGTTGTACATGAAGCCATGGATCACTGCCGCAAGCGGCACGCCGAAAAGCTCGCCGTCATCGGTGCTCCAGGCGCTCAGCGCGCCATCGCTGTAGTTCGCCAGGCTCCCGAGATCGCCCAGATTGGCCAGGTCGCCATTGAGGTACATCTCGAGACGGTAATCAAAGGGTTCGACCATAATCAGGTCGCCCGCCGTACCCGCCTCAATCTTCGTACCCAAGGTTGCGCCGTATTGCGTATTAATGGTTGGCTGAAAGTCGACATCAATGTTCGGATAGTGGGCTTCGAAAGCTGGCAGAATCACATCGTTCCACTCGTCCGCGTCATCGACCCGCCAGCTTTCAATAATGAGCGTGACCGCATTGTCTTGAGCCAGAATGGAACCCATTGGCAGCGCGAAAACAGCAGCCAGCAACAATACGAATGCGATACGTACATATTTGGATGTCATTTCATTCCTCCGAGAAGCAAATACTAACTTCGTTGAGTTGGACCCTCGCGTTTTTCTGTCGGCTATATTCCACCTCCTTGATCTGCTGGTATCCGGTTGCGGGCTAAGGGAACATTTGCCCGTCAAGCTGGGACGGATCATGTGTCATCAGAATGTGATCAGCTCGCTCGATGGTGGTTTCCATGCTATGCCACAAATCGATAAAACTCGCGAAGCGCCCAATAGGACTTAGCGGCCAGCCGCGCTCGGCATCAGGTTCGAGATTTTCGCGCACAAAGAACAGATCGCCCGCCAGAACATAGGCGCCGGCTTGGGTTTGAACCGAGACAGCCTGATGACCAGGGCTATGCCCGGGCGTCGGAAAGACGCTGATGCCTGGCAAGATCTCTTCTTCACCCGTCGCCAAATCGAATTCACAACCCTGCCAGGGCGGCTCGAGCCCGCAGCCGGGATGTTCATACGAAGTCCAGTAAGGGGGAATTGGATCGAGCGCAAATTCGTATTCAACCTCGCTAACCACCAGCCTGGCTTTGGAAAACTGCTTGACATTGTAGCAATGGTCCCAATGAAGATGGGTGAAGATGATGGTATCGATCTCGTCAGTGCCGATGCCCATCTTTATGAGTTGTTCGTGTATAGCTTGGCCCCGTTCTTGCCGTCCCGCATGGTGGTAGGCCACAGACCGCTGAGTATCGCTCATGCCTGTGTCCACCAGAATCTTGCGTCCGCCGCCCTCTACCAGAAAGGCGAAAACGGGATGCTCGATTATCTGCCCGGCGCCCTTTCGAAAAGTGGCGTACTGCGCTTTGTCCAACTCCTGAAAGCCAGTGTTTATCAGACGGATGCTGTAATGAGTCATGTTCGTTTACACTTTTTCGCCCCGCAAGAGGCTGGATTGATCACGTTCTTCAATTGTCGCGGACACGTTTGTACCGTTTTCCGAGCGCTTTCCCCGTAACGCAAAATGCTTTTCCAGTACGGCTGTCGCGGTATCGCTATCGGTAACAAGCGTCGTAATCAGTTCGCCATACATGAGCCCCAGGATCGCTTGAATTCTGTGTGAGCCCATGGTTAGCGCGATGCGCTCAGGGATCTTGCGCAAGTCATCAAAACTAAGGGCAATCGCGCGTTCTCTGAACTCAGTATCGCATTCCCCACCATGCAAATCATAGAATCTGCCAAAGATCGAACCGACCGCATCCCTCTCTTTCAAATGCTCAAAATCACTCTCAGACACATATCCTGAGCGATAGAGAAGCGAGTCGACATCGGTTGGTCCTACGCCCATAATGGCGATGTCAGACTCCGACGCTATTCCCAGCGTTTTGCGGATGATCGGTTCATGTGATAATGCCTGAGCCGTCGCGATGTTTTCAACGATGGTTGGCGCAGGCAACTGGAAACATTGGGCATTCAGTTTTCTTGCGATCTGCAAAGTTACCGCCCGCGCTGAAATCTCGTCGGTAACTTGTCCGAACCCCCCAGCGAGATCCACCACACGTCGTGCCTTTAGCCGGTCGCTTGGAAGATTCTCAACCAAATGCGCAATCGTGCGGCCCCAAGTTATGCTCAGAGAAGTTTCTGGCTTGATGTCAGCCAATAGACTCGCCCCGGCTTGCCCGACTGCCAACCTTACCGCGTTGATATCAGACCCATAGGGCGTCGGTACGACAACTGCCAGCTTGATGGGAAAACTCTGTTCAAGTTGAAGGGCTAGTTTCTCATGTTCAATATTCGAGTCGTGGAAGTGAACCTGAACAATGCCCTTTTCAACGGCTTCCTTGATATAGCGCGATACTTTGAAACGAGAGATATGCAATTGCTTTGCAATTTCCTGCATTGTCATATTCTCGTGATAAAACAAGTAGCAACTGCGCAGCAAATGTGAATGCTTTGGCAAACTCATTGTCTTGGCTCAGTCAATATCTTTGGTCGAAGATCTTGCCTTATGTCCGCTGGACTCACAGTTCAATACCGACTTCATCGCACAGTTGTGTCATATAGTCTTTCGCCAAGATGTGCTGCCGCTCGATTTCTGGACTGGACTCCGGCGAGCGGTGGAAACCGGGATAGCCAGCGGCGCCCGGCACATCCTCTAACTCAAGAGAAAGCGGTCCATCGTAGCCTATATTCTTGAGGGCGATGAGAAATGCTCGCCAATCAACTTTGCCTTTGCCTGGCCGCCAATGAGCGTTTGTCTGTCCATCGTTGTCAGAAATATGGGTGTGAAAGATGCGATCGCTCACTTCATACGCTACCATGTTGGGCAGCTCTCCCATTGGGAAAAGATGGCTGGGATCCAGATTTAGTCCGATCGCTTTGGAGTCAATCTGGTCAACAATTCGTAACATGCCGGCCGCATTATGCATCATTCGGTGCGGATGCGGTTCCAAGGCAACGCGCATCTCTCTTGCTTCGCAGGCTTCAGCAAATTGCCGCAATACATCAACCATGTCAGACCAGTTCTGTTTCCAATCCAGTCCGCCAGGGAATTCGACGCTCCACTCCTGTGATGTTGCTTTTCCCAGCAGCACGGGAATATCAATGTCAAAAGGATTCGGCGGCAGCGCGATTATTTTGTCCGTGCCGAGCTGCTCCGCGACGTCCAATACCCGCTTGAATTGATCAACAGCGTCGGCTCTCTGTTTGGGATCCACACTTCCGATGCCTACCGGAATACAAAAGACGCTGGCGAGAACCAGACCCAGATCCGCTATCAGGCTTCGCAAGTGTTTATTCGTCTCTGGCCTGTAGTAGTCTTGCAAAAACTCTTCGCTCCAAATTGTCAATTCGGCGCCCTTAAAACCCAGTCTGGCGATGGT
>WTGB01000025.1:0-1644 GCA_011523735.1 Chloroflexota bacterium | reverse complement strand
GAAATTCCTGGCGCGCTGGCTCACTGTCACGAAAGGGCCAAATCCTTAGCGGGCAGATGCTCACTGGAATCAGACTGTTGTTCTCTAATAGTTGTTTCAGGTCGCTGGTCGAGTGGTTGTCGAGATACGCGACCAGCTTATCCCACCAGATTTCCAGACCTTCGAAGCCGGCCTGAGCCGCTGCGGCGATGTCCTCTTCCAATGTATAGGGCATGGTCGTCGCCCCATTTACGCATGGTTTCATTCCAAGCTTGCCCATGAGCTCATCTACACCATCTGTCATGCAAACAAGAGTCAAATTTCACCCATGCCTCGTCGCTGGACACGACAAGGGCATGTTGATTTTGCACTTGTGAGTATGCTATGCTCGTATGTGCAATAATGTAATTGTTTTTGGCGTTCATGTCAAGGATTAACGGTTCAAGCATTTGGGAACAAACGTATGGCTCACAGAGACACAGGTTTCTTTGCTGATCAGAACAGTCTAAATATGGAGCGCTATATCGTTCTCGACTATTACTTCGAATCTGTCATAGACCCGGAGGAGGCGGCCGCTCATCTATGTCAGGAACAGTCCACCGCGCAATGGAAGCGGGTCGGGGTTGATGAAGATCTGCGCCACCGGTTTGGGGCTAAAGTGATTGATTTGGCGGTCACTGGCGTTTTGGACCAGCCAAGCTATCCTCTTCCATCAACTGAGACAGCAAAGGCACACCAGTGTCGGGTCAGAATCGCTCACCCGCATGGCAACTTCGGTCCCAAACTCCCCAATCTCTTGACGGCGGCTTTAGGTGAAGGGGCTTTTTACTCCCCCGGCATCGCCACGATCAAGCTGATCGATATCGAGTTCCCAGATAGTTTCTTACGAGACTTTGCAGGTCCCAAATTTGGCGTTCAAGGCCTGCGCGACATTTTGGAGGTCTACGACCGCCCGATCTTCTTTGGTGTGGTCAAACCCAACATCGGCTTATCCCCGGGCGATTTTGCCGAACTGGCTTATCAAAGCTGGTTAGGCGGCCTGGATATTGCCAAAGATGACGAGATGTTAAGTGATGTTCCCTGGTCGCCCTTGCGGGAAAGGGCGGAAAAGGCCGGAATGGCGCGGTTAAAGGCTGAAGAAGTCACGGGTGAAAAGAAAATCTACCTGGCAAATATCACGGATGAAGTGGACCAATTGATTAACTTGCACGATATTGCTGTTGAACGGGGCGCTAATGCACTGATGGTTAATGGCATGACAACCGGATTAAGCGCCATCAGAATGTTAAGAAAGTACACCCGGGCGCCCTTGGTCGCGCATTTCGATTTCATTGCGCCACTTACGCATATTTCATATTTTGGCGTACACGCAAAGGTGATGACTAAGCTGCAGCGATTGGCCGGATTTGATGTCATCATTTTCCCGGGCTTTGGCGCTCGGATGAAGACCCCGGACGCTGAGGTGCTCCAGAGCGTGCAGGAATGCTTGAAGCCCTGGGGACACATCAAGACAGCTCTTCCCGTCCCGGCGGGGAGCCAGTGGGCGGCGTCCACAGCCCTGTTGTATGAGCGCTTGAAAACTATTGATTTCGGTATTGTCCCTGGAAGAGCTGTGTTTGCGCATCCAATGGGTCCTAAAGGAGGCGCGGCCAGCCTGCGGCAGGG
>WTGB01000036.1 GCA_011523735.1 Chloroflexota bacterium | reverse complement strand
GGGCGCGTAGACGGCACTAGGTCGTAGACACAGCACTTCGAGAGGGGGAGCTGAACTTGGCGGATTTCGTAGTAATATGTTGAGTTTCGCAAGGATCGACCCTCTTATATCGTATTATTTCAGTATTATTCCAGACAATTTTGTGTATGATTTTCAGTATCGGACAAGCCTTGCAGGGGAGACTTGGCAGGTTGCCCGGCGAAAAGAGACAGAATTTACAGCGGGCTTAATAAGTCGCCCCTACATCGCCTCTTTTTTGCCAGCGCGCGGGTAAATCTCGGCGCCCTCAGCGCATTCAGCGGTCAAGAAGATTTTGATGCGATTGCGCTGTCCGCATCGTTGACTTTGTGCATGGCGAGCGCAGATGCGGTATATTTTGCGAAATGGCTGTTGCAGCCGGAAAGGAGTCGGTATCGGTACAATACTCATTTGTCGGCAAGCTAAAGATGTTCACAGTTAGGAGTACAAAATGAAACTGAAATTGTCATTAATCCTCTCGCTGCTGTTGATCCTTGTTCTTGGGCTCGTTCCCTTCGCGAGCAATGCCCAGACGGTGCCCACGCCGGACGATGACACGCTCGTTGTAGTGCAGAATGCTGAACCGGGCGCTTTGGATCCTTCAGAATTTGGCGGGACTGGCGGTTTGAACTTCCGCATTCTTATGCACATGTTCGCCACGCTCTTCGAGTTGGGTCAAGCCGATGGCGCGATTGATCCTTATCTGGCGCACAGCTTCAGCATCTCCGAAGACGGCACGGAATGGACCTTCCACATGCACGAAGGTTTGACCTGCCACGATGGCGAGCCGCTGACGGCTGAAGATGCCGCTTACAGCTTCAACCGCATGGCCGACCCCGAGCTCGGCTTCACCGGCAACTCGGCCGGCTTCGTGAATGCTTCGATTGGTTTTGTTGAAGCGCGAGCCGACAGCGAGCTGGATGTCACCATCGTGACCAACAAGCCGCAGAACCGCTCGATGCGCCTGGGCTTGATCTCCGAGGTTTTGATCCACTGCAAGGATTCTTACGAAGCCATGACCCTGGAAGAAGCGGCGCGGAATGTGGTTGGCAGCGGACCCTACTCCATGGGCGAGTGGTTGCCGGGCGAGTACATCAGTATGCACCGCGTCGAAGATTTTGGACTGCGCGATACCTATTTCGACCGGATTGTCTGGCGTTTCATCCCCGAGGCTTCGACGGCGGTGGCGGAAGTGATCACCGGCAACGTTGATATTCTCAAGGATTTCCCGCCGACGCAATTCAACGCGGTTGCAAATTCCGGCGTGGCGGAAGCGCGCAGCTATCCCGGCACGACGCGCATCTATGTGGGTTTCCAATTGAATCCCGAGGCGCAGTTCCGCGTTGATAATCCCGATGATGTTGGCGCCCAAGCCATCATGGAGACGGATGTGCGCGTGGCGCTGCAGTACGCCGTTGATGTCGACTCCATTTGCGTGAATTTGCTTTTGACCACCTGCACGCGCGCGACGAGTCTGGTAAATTCGCCGAATAACCATCCGACGCTGGAGCCTTATCCATACGACCCGATGAAGGCGGAGGAATTGCTGGATGCGGCTGGTTATCCGCGGGGCGATGACGGCGTGCGCTTTTCGCTTGAGATGAAGGCGCGGCGCACGACTGGCGCGGGCGGCTCCGATGTGGCTTTGGCGATTGCGCAGATGCTGACCGATGTTGGCGTGCAAACCGAGATCGTCTTCCTGGAATCGGCTGATTTCCGCGAACAGTTGATTTACCACCACCTTGGTCCCTTGTACATGGGCGGCACCGGCGGCAGCACGTGGAGCGCTCAGTACGATATGGCGGATATCCCGGGTCATCTGGCTGGCTGCGGCGCGGCTGAGACCAATTACACCAATTGGGACAACGACTTTTGGTGCGAAAGCTGGGATGGGCTGGCCGACTTGTCGATGGATCCGGAAGCGGAGCGGGCGCTGGAAATCGCGATGCTGGAAGAGTTCTACAACGACCCGCCCTGGCTGATGCTGTATGCGGGTCCGCGCGTCGAGGCTGTCAGTCTTCGACTGGACTACAAGTCGCGCGCTGATCTATTCCTCATCGTCTATGGCGCGAAGTTGAAGGACGATATGTAAGCCCCCACCCCCCGACC
>WTGB01000079.1 GCA_011523735.1 Chloroflexota bacterium | reverse complement strand
CTCCCGACACCTGGTTCCGTAGACCAGTGCTCTATCCACTGAGCTACAGGCACTTATAGCTAATTAGAATAGTCTCCAAACAGCGATAAATCAAGAGGCAATGTCGCCATGTCTAATCCGAGCGCCGTCTGGCAATTTTGCGCGCTCTACCACAGCCACTTATAATTGACGACGATGTGCTTAGGCCGCTGAACCCAATTGGAGTAAACTTCGCTTGTTTGCCTCATCCGACAAGGTGACTGACTCGCTTGCGGTCCAGGCGCTGCGCTTGCTGCCATTGTCATTACTGCTGTGCCTCGCGCTCACCGCATGCAGCCTGGAGGCGCTGCTCCCGCCGACAGCGACGTTGACGCCCAGTAATACGCCGGTCCCCCCGACGGTGACTAATACCGCTACTGCGACATTTACGCTCCCCCCGACCGCTACCCCCACTTTCACTGCTACGCCAACCGCTACCGCCACCGCCACAGACAGCCCGACGCCCACTGTCACGCCGACCGTATTTGGCATCGTTAGTTCGCAGCGCCGCGCTAATGTCCGCCGCGGACCAGGCACCAACTTCCCCGTCTTTAATGCGCTGGAGCCGGGCATTGGCTTGCAAATCCTCGGGACGAGCGAGGACGAAGGCTGGTATAACGTCCGCCTGCAGAATGGCGCGGAAGGCTGGATCAGCGTGAGCCTGCTCGCCATAGAGACCGCCCCGGAGACGGTCCCGCCAGCCGAAAGCGATCCCATCACCATCAGCAGCGAGACGCGCGTGGTGGTGGAAGTGGCTGCGCTCGAAGCTGATGAGACCGAATCGGCTGAGGATGGCATACTCGTCTTTAATGTCCAAATCGCCGATGTCGACTCGATGAACCTGACCGCGACTGTACTGATCGCTGCGACAACCGCTGCCGCCCCGCCGCTGCCCACCGCTGTCGCCACCGAAACCGAGCCGCCAACCGCGACGCCCGCTGGACCGACCGCGCCGCCACGTCTTGATGTCAATGTCTTTGCCTTCTGCGATGACGCCTCTTTTGGCATCCCGGCTCCCTCCGATCTTCCGCCCGGCTCGACGATCAAGATCTATTGGGCTTGGTTCGCCAGTACGCAAGCCTACTTGCGTGAACACATGTCAAACGCGACGCATGAACTGCGCGTCAATGGCGAAGCGATCCCTAATGTGAACCGTTACCGGGGCAACCCGCGAACCAGCGGGTCGCAGCATGTTGTCTATTGGTATGTGCCCTATGGTCCGCTCGCGGCGGGCGAACACAGGATTACCTATCGCGTCACCTGGACTAATGCCATCAGCGATGGCTATGCCAATTACGGTCCAGGCACCGCCATCGAGTTCGAAGAGGAAAGCTGCACGATTGATGTGCGCTGAGGCGCCTTGCACCCCCCTGGAAGTTTGGCATGTTACTGAGCTGGGCAATGGGGCAGTCTGCCTCGATGACGATGGCTTCAGCCTTGCCTTGCCAGCGGGACGGTCTAGCCGCTACCACGATGCGCAGATCAGCGATTACGCCAAGCGCGCCGACTTCTCCAATCAACCGCCGCTCCGCCTGAGCCTGCGCGCCCGCACTCGGGGCGAGCTATGCGGTACGGCCGGTTTTGGCTTCTGGAATCATGCCTTCCTGCCCGGGCAGCATTCATATCGCCTGCCGCAAGCGATCTGGTTCTTCTTCGCCGGTCCCCGTAGTGAGGTTGCGCTGGCGAAAGGTGTGCCGGGTAGTGGCTGGAAGGCGGCAACGTTTAACGCGCGAAGTTGGCGCTTCTTCGCGCTTCTGCCTCTCGCGCCATTGGGCTTTCTCCTGATGCGAAATGCGATGCTCTACAATTCGCTCTGGTCCCTCGGTCAGCGCGCCATCGGTGTTAATGAGGCGCCGCTCGACGCCAGCTTGCTGAATGACTGGCGCAGGTACAGCATTGATTGGCGGGCTGGTGCCGCAATCTTTGCCGTCGATGGGGAAGTGGTGCTCCAGGCGGAGAATGTCACGCGCGGCAAGCTGGGATTCATCGCCTGGATCGATAATCAATACGCGATTGTCACGCCACAAGGAAGATTCGGCTGGGGCACGCTGGATGTCCCGCGGAATCAATCGCTGCATCTGCGGGATATACAGATCACGAAGCTCGCCCCGCAAGGCTGATCTTAGCAGGCTGCTCATTGGGCTCGGGAAGCCATAATGCTACAATGACACTACATTCGATGCTTAGAGCCGAGTTGCCTTATGTCAGCCGCCCAAACTGACAAGGACTTCAATGATCTGCTGGATGCGGTGGCGCTCCGCAAGCGGCTGCTGCTGGATTACCTGATGCAGGAGCGCTTTGTGCAGCGCTTCCAGCCGGCTCACATCCGCGATGCCGTCTACAGCTATGTCAAAGGCGGCGGCAAATCCCTGCGTCCGGCCGTGGCCATGCTGGCTTGCGGCGCCCTGGGCGGCGATGAAACGCGGGCTCTGCCGATCGCGGCCGCGATCGAGATTTATCATACCTGGACGCTGGTTCATGATGATGTCATCGACCGCGATGATACACGCCGGGGCTTGCCGACTGTGCACCGGGAATTCGCTGGGCGCGCCTCTGCGGAGTTTGGCTGGGCGGATTCCGATGCCGAGCATTATGGCAGGACGATCGCGATGCTAGCCGGCGATGTGCAGCAATCATGGTCCTGGTCGCTGCTGTTTGAAGCCTACGAATGCGGCCTGCCAGCTGATGTCGTTATTCGCCTGGGGCAGGACCTCGCCAGCCAGGTCACACCGCTGCTGGTAGAGGGTGAGGCGCTCGATGTGCAGTATTCGGGCGCCGCGCTGCAGCTCGACGAGGACACGATCATTGATGTACTCTGGAAGAAGACCGGCGTACTCTACGAATTTGCCGGGCGCGCTGGCGCTGCCGTCGCCTTGAACGACGCCTCTGCCGATTTGCCAACTGCGCAGGCGATTGCCAAGTTCTGTCGTCTCTGCGGCACGGCTTTCCAGATTCAGGACGACATCCTGGGCGTCGTCGGCGATGCGCGGCAATTGGGCAAGCCGGTCGGCTCCGATATTCGTGAGGGCAAGACGACTCTGCTGACGCTCAAGGCTCTCGCGCAGGCTGACGGGGGGCAGAGAGAAATGATGCTGCGTACGCTCGGTGATGACCAAGCCAGCCCCGCCGATGTACAGATGGTAATTGCAATGCTGCGCGATACCGGCGCGGTCAGCTACGCGCAAGCGGTCTCACGGCAATATGTCAGCGAGGCGCTGGACCACCTGAATGATCTGCCCGATAACAGCTATCGATCACTCCTGGCGCAGTGGGCGCATTATTTAATCCAGCGCGAGTTCTAGTCAGCGCCATGAGCACGAGCCAATGTTGACCTGGTTTTGGCGGCGCTCGCGCTTGAGCAAAGCATGCCTGGCGCTTCTGACCTTGCTCATCGGGCTTGTTGGCGCTTTGACAACTTGGGTGCTGGTCGATCTGCCGTCGCTGCGTGACCTAGAAGCGGGAATGGCGCTGCCGTCGACGCGCATCCTGGATCGGCAGGGTCGCTTGCTCTACGAGATTCTGCCTGCAGAGCAGGGACGCAATCGCCAACTCAGCCTGTCTGAGATGCCGCAGCACTGCGTCAATGCCGTTGTCGCCACCGAAGACGCCAATTATTTCCGGCATCCAGGAGTGGACCCCGTTGGCATTTTGCGCGCGCTCTGGCTCAATCTGCGCAGCGGCGAGATCGTCGCCGGCGGCAGCACCATCACCCAGCAGACCGCTCGCTTGCTCTTGCTTGACCCGCAAGTCAGAGCGGGACGCAGCCTCCGCCGCAAACTGCGGGAAATGGCGTTGGCGCTGCAATTGCAAGCCCGCTTCAGCCGAGAAGACATCCTCGCGCTCTATCTCAATCAAGTCTATTTCGGCAATCTCGCTTATGGGCTGGAAGCGGCTGCCCAAGCCTATTTCGCCAAAAGCGCCGTCGACCTCTCGCTGGCGGAATGCGCGCTGCTGGCGGGCATCGTGCAGAACGCCCTCAGCAATGATCCGCTCACACAGTTTGAGCGCGCTAAAAGCCGTCAGGCGGTCGCCCTGCGGCTGATGGCGCAGAATGGCTTCATCAGCCGGGAGCAGGCGCAAACGGCGCAGCAGGACGAATTGCAATTCGCTGCGATCCCCTTTCCCATTGGAGCGCCACATTTCGTCATGGAGGTCTGGCGCATCCTCGAGCGGGACTTCGCCACTGCTTTGCGCGCCGGCGGCTTGGAAGTGGTGACGACGGTCGATCTCGACTGGACGGGGCATGCCGAGAAAATCGTCCGCCGGCAGCTTCACGCCCTCAATCACCCGCCCGCTGGCCTACAGCCAGCCAATGCCAACAATGCCGCGCTTGTCGCCCTCGATCCGTATACCGGCGAAGTCCTGACGCTGCTTGGCAGCCCAGATTACTTTGACAAAAGCATCGACGGCGCGGTCAATGCGGCTCTCGCTTACCGGCAGCCGGGCAGCGCGCTCAAACCCTTCACCTACGCTGAAGCGATGAACTCGGCCTATCCCGATCCTTACACCGCCGCCACCATGTTCCTCGATGTGCGCAGGCCCTTCATCACCGGCAAGCTGGAGAGTTATGTGCCGGCGAATTACGGGCTTGTGGAGCACGGTCCGGTACTCTTGCGGGAGGCGCTGGCATCTTCTTACAACATCCCCGCGGTGATCGCGCTTGAGCATATCGGCATCGAGCGCTTCGTGAACTTCGTCAGCGAGCTCGGCTTGGAAAACCTGCGCCAAAATGCCCGCGTCGATCTTTCGATCACCCTGGGCGGTGGGGAGGTGCGCCTGCTTGATCTGGCCGAAGCCTACGCCGCTTTCGCCAATGGCGGTTACGATATAGAGCCGCAGTTCATCTTGAGCGTCAAAGACGCAAACGGCAAGCAAATCTACCGCTACCAGCCGCGGCAACTGAATCGCCGCTTGATCGACGAACGTATCGCCTACATCATCAGCGACATCCTGTCGGACAATTCGGCGCGCATACCCGCCTTCGGTGAGAACAGCCCGCTCAACCTCGGTTTCCCCGCCGCCGCCAAGACAGGCACAACCACCGACTTCCGCGATAATTGGCTGCTCGGTTACAGACCCGATCTGGTGGTGGGCGTCTGGGTGGGCAATGCCGACAACGCGCCGATGCTTAATGTCAGCGGCCTCAGCGGCGCCGGTCCAATCTATAATCTCTTCATGCGCGCGGTGACACGCGGCAATCCACCAGCCAAGTTTGTTGAGCCTCCCGGTCTTGTTCGGCTGGAGGTCTGCCAGCTTAGCGGCCTGCTGCCCACCGAGCACTGCCGCCGGCGCATCACCGAGCTTTTCATCCCGGGCACCGAGCCGCGCCTATTCGACCGATTCCACCAGCCCTTCATCATCAACCGCAGAACCGGCTTGCTGGCTGACGAGGACAGTCCACCAGCGGATCGTCTGGAGCAAGTCTTCCTCGTGCTGCCGCCGGAAGCGCGCGATTGGGCGCTGCGTCAAGGCATCCCGCCATCCCCAGTTGCTTCGGGCTCGCTTCCCCCAGCGGACAGCGATTCATTGCGCTGGCTGTCGCCCGATCCATACACGGTATTTCAACATAGCGAACAACTGCCAGCGGCGTCGCAGCGACTTCGCTTCGCCCTCGTAGCTCCTCCGCTGACGCGAGCCGTCGAATTCCGGCTAAATGGCGAAAGGATCAGCATCGTCGAGCGCGCGCCTTGGGAAACCTGGTGGACCTTGGCTCCGGGCGAGTACAGCCTCCGGGCGAGCGCGACGCTGCGCGACGGCGAGCAGGTCGAAAGCCCCCCGCTAGCATTCTCAGTCTTTGAAGAGGGCGCGCTTGCCTCCTATGAGCGGCAGCGTTAGGCGAATCGCCATTCACAACGATTGCCAGCACAATGCGTACTGGATGATAATGAAGATATATGCGACGCCACTCCAGGATAATATCGTGCGATACTGCCTGCACCTCATCTTTTCTCTGAGTCTGCTCTTCGTCTGCGGCGGTCTGTCGCTGGGGCAAGAAGACGAGGCGGAAGCGCAGGCGCTGCTCGATGCCGCGGTCGACCAGCTGCAAGCGGCGGATAGCTTCAAACTGGCGATAACTCAGACCGGCGCGCCCTACCCGCTAATGCTGACCTTTGATGGTGTCAATATGTTGCCTGCCGCCTTGGAAAGCGCGGAGGCGCAGTTTGTACAGCCCGACGAACTGCATATCAGCGCCCTGCTGCAAATGTTCATTCCGCTGTCGCTGGATATCTACTCGCTTGGCGACCAGCAATGGCTGAGCTTCCCGAGTGGCGCGCCCTGGTTCCAACTGCCCGCTTTCGAAGACTTCGATGTCAATCGCCTCTTGGCGCCCGGCGATGGCATCGAATACGTCATGGACAATCTGCATGAGTCGCAAATCATAGACGTGGAGGCGCAAGTCGGCGAGGAAACCGCCTGGAAGCTGCAGGCGCGCGCGGCCGGCGCTGGCGTCTCCGGCTTGCTCTTCGGCTTCATTGAACCAGCGGATGATGTCGAGCTCTTGGCTTATATCACCGTTGCGGATGGCCGCTTCGCCTTATTGGAAATCACGATGCTGGAGACGGTGGGCGATCCGCAAAAAGAGCCCTCTCGTTGGCATATTCAGTTCTCTGACTACGATGGACCGCCGGACTTCGAACCGCCGTCCCCTTAGACGGGTTCCAACTCGCCCGGTTCCGCCTCTGGTTCGGCGCGCCGCCGCTCGCGGATATAGTAGATCGGCTTGCGCTGGGACTCGTGATAGGTGCGCATGATCATATCGGCGACGATGCCGGTGCTGACGAATTGCACGCCCAGCACCATCAGCAGCGCCGCCAATTGCAGCAGCGGGCGATCGCCTATTTTGTTCTCGGTCAGCAGCTTAAAGATGGTCAGATAAGCGCCCAGCAGCGTGCCGATGCCACCCACCAGGAATCCAGCAGCGCCGAAGACATACAGCGGGCGGTTGAAATAGCTCAAGATGAAAACCACCACGATTAAGTCGAGCACGACTTTGAAGGTGCGGCTAATCCCGTATTTGCTGCTGCCCCATTGCCGCGCCCGATCCTTGACCGGCACCTCGGCGACGCGGACGCCCATTTGCCGCGCCAGCGCCGGTATGAAGCGGTGCAGTTCGCCGTAGAGTTGGACGCCCTTCGCCACATCAAAATGATAGGCTTTCAGTGTGCAGCCATAATCGTGCAGCCTGATGCCGGTGCTGCGGGAGATCAAGGCGTTCGCGATCGTCGAGGGCAGCCGCCGCAGCAAAAAAGGCTCCTTGCGGTTTTGCCGCCAGCCGCTGACGATATCGTAGCCCTCGTCGAATTTCTCGAGCAGCCGCTTGATATCCCGCGGGTCATTCTGCAAGTCGGCGTCTATCGTGATCACAATTTCACCGCGCGCCGCGTCAAAGCCGGCTGCCATCGCCGCCGTCTGCCCAAAGTTGCGGCGGAAGTGTATGACCTGCCAACGCGGATCCCGCGCCTGCACCGCATTGAGCAGCTCGTAGCTGCGATCCTGGCTGCCGTCATTGATGGCGATGACTTCGTAGTCCCGTCCGATTTCGACCAGCGCCTCGGTCAACTCGCGATGCAGCTTTTCGATATTGCCTTCTTCGTTGTAGATGGGGATGACAATCGAAAGCTCAAGTTCCGGGACTTCTATCGCGGCCCGCCTGTTGTCCATAGAATTTCTCCGCGGATTTCAAGCGCCAATTCTAGCAGTCAAGCTCGCGCATATCCAGTTCATGGGAGCCGCCTCGAGTTTACAGCAAGCCCCCAGATCTTCGCGCTAACGTAGGTCAGTCGTGGGCGAGGCGTCCAGCGCGTATGAGCGGCGCGGGGTATTCTTATAAATACGTGAGAGGCAATTCCAGTTTAGTCATGTAAACTGCAAAGCAAGAGGCTACATAGGGGCGACAGCCGGCTTAATGGCTGTTTAAGTGCCTGTGTCGCCCGACTATAGCGAGCGTTCTGCACAGGAATCACTGCGGCAGGGCAGGAGAGGCGATGGCGCCCGACGACAAGTTTCCTAGACTGGATCCTGAAGACTTCGAAACGACCGAGCAGGTCGATCCTCTGCCCAGATCCGACGACGATACGATGACTACCGAGTTGGTCAAGGTCGATGCGGGAAGTAATGTGCCCTTTTCCTTGCCGCATGTCTCGGAATTGGACGAGGTCAGGCCCCGCGACGCTCGCAAAGAACCGGGCAAGCTGGTCACATTGCCGGCTTACAGCCAAATTGCGTCGCCGCCGGAGCCGCCCAAAACTGACCTCCGGGCGACAATTTCCTCTGCTCCTGGTCTCCGCCCGCCAGCAAATACGCCTTCCGCCCCGACGCTGCCGCCCTTGCCCGACTCGCGCATACCAGTGCCGGGACCGCCTGGCGCGCAACATCATCGAAACGCGGTCAAGCGGTCGCACAAGCGCCGACGCAGACGCCGCGTCCTCGGCTTGCCCATCGGCTGCATTTGGGTATTGGTGGGCCTCTGTCTGAGTTTTTGTGGCGGCTTGACATTCTTGACAGTCGGCGCTGTGATGCTCTTCCTGCCGCAGGTGGAAGCTGAATGGACCGCGCGCGTGGCTGCGGTAGACAACTACCGCGGCTTTGAAAGCACCTTCATCTATGATCGCTACGGCAACGAACTCTACGAAGCCTTTGGCGAAGGGCGGCGCGTGCGCGTCAGCTTCGACCGCATCCCGCGCTCGCTGATCCTGGCGACTATCGCCATCGAAGACGATACCTTCTTAGACAACATCGGCATAGATGTAGCCGCCACCGCTGTCGCCGCGCTGAATTATCTCGGCGCCTCCGCCGGGGAGAATACACCCGGCGGCAGCACCATCACGCAGCAGCTCGTGCGCAACGTCTTCTTCGATTTCGAGAAGCGCGCCCAGCGCAGCATCGCCCGCAAAGCCGAGGAGATCCTGCTGGCGATTGTCTTGACGCAATCCAAGAGCAAAGAAGAAATCCTCGAGATGTATTTCAACGAAATCTATTACGGCAACCTGGCTTACGGCGTGCAGACCGCTGCCCAGACCTTCTTCGGCAAAGATGTCGACCAACTTAGCCTCGGTGAAGCGGCTATGTTGGCTGGCTTGCCCCAAGCCCCGGCCAACCTCGATCCACTCAATCCCGATCCGGCTGTGCAAGCCGCTGTCGATGAGCGTTGGCGCCAGGTCCTCGGCGAGATGGTCGAAGAGGGTTTTATCACCCAGGATCAGGTGCGCGCGGCCCTGAAGGAGGGCTTGTCCTTCGTGCCGGCCAAGGTCTCGCTGACAGCGCCGCATTTCACCGTCTATGCTCAAGGTGAGTTGGAGCGCCTGATGCGCAGCTTGGGTTACGGTCCTGAGGCCATCACTGGTGGCGGCTTGCGCGTCTACACGACGCTCGACCAAGATGTCAACCGCCTGGCGCAGCGCGCCGCGGCCAACCAAGTGGCGCAGCTTCAAGCCAAAAACGTAAGCAATGCGGCGGTCGTGGTCGCCAAGCCAGCCACTGGCGAGATCATCGCTATGATCGGCAGCATCGACTATGACAACGAAGCGATTGACGGCAGCGTCAACGTCACCACCGCCTTCCGCCAGCCGGGCAGCACCATGAAGCCCTTCACCTATTCGGCCGCGATGGAGCGCGGCATGTCCACCATTGATGTCCTCTGGGATACCCGCACCCAAATCGCGCTGCCAGGCTTGACGGTCTACAGTCCGCGCAACTTCGACAACAAGTTTCACGGTCCGATGACCATGCGCTCGGCGCTGGCCAACAGCTATAACATCCCGGCTGTGCAGACGCTGCGGGTGGTCGGCGTCGACTATTTGCTGAGCCTGCTGCGGCGCTTCGGCATCACCACGCTGGACGAAGACGCCTCGAATTATGGCTTGTCGCTCACACTCGGCGGCGGCGAAGTCAGCCTGATTGAATTGACCAACGCCTTCGCCGTCTTCGCCAATCAAGGCGCCTATGTGCCGGTTACCTCCATCCGCTGCGTCATCAACAGCGATGATGAGATCATCTACCAATATGAAAACGGCTGTCCGGAAGGGCGAATAACGGGGCAGACCGTCATCAATTTGCCGCGGCAAAAGCGCGTCCTCGACCCGCGCCTGTCCTTCGTCATCACCGACATGCTGGCTGATAATGCAGCGCGGTCGACGGCGATGGGCGTCTACAGCCCGCTCCGCGCGGAGAATATCTTCGCCGCGGTCAAGACCGGCACCACCGACGATGTCAAAGACAATTGGACCATCGGTTATACCCGCAATCTCGCGGTCGGCGTCTGGGTGGGCAATAACGATGGCGATCCTATGATCGACTCCTCCGGTTTGACCGGCGCTGCGCCCATCTGGAATACTGTGCTGACCGGCATCTACGGCAATATGGCTCTGCTGGGCGCCTTCGCCAGTAACGGACAATTGCTGAACGATCAGCTCATTCCGCCGAGCGGCCTGACCCTGCGCCAGGTCTGCGATGTCCGCCGCCTGACGGAGCTGTCCACGCGCTGCCCCGCCACCATCAGTGAATGGATGCTGGATGGACCCGCCGGTATCCCTGACGAGAATGGTAACTTGATCTATCCGCCAGTCGTCCAGAGCTACCCGACCCCCGTGCCCGTCCAGGGTTCGGTCCTGCAAGAAGTATCCCCCGGCGTCTATCAGACCCTGGCTTATCCTCTCCCCCCGGAAATTGCCGCTGCTGTGCAATTCCGCGTGCCCCCAGGCGAGCAGCAGCCCATCCCGCCAAATTACTGTCGCGTGCCGGTTGAGCACGCCCAGGAAGCGCTCGCCGCCGGCGCCCAGAACTTGGTTTTCATCGCCGGTCCGACCACATCGCAAAGCGATGCGATTGAAGCCGAACGCTATGCCCGCGAGAATGGCTTGGCTTTCCTGCCGACCGTCGATTGCTGGCCCGGCGTATATAATCAGCAGCGTATTGGCAATGTCGGCGCGATACTTCAAATCCAGCAGCCGGTCAACGGCCAATCCGTCCGCGGTCCCATGCCGATCATGGGCATAGCCCATTTTGACGCGGGCCAGGGCGAGAATTATCATTTTTACATCCGCGGCGGACAATTCGCCGACTGGACGCCCCTCGGCACGCCTCATCGCAACCCGGTCGTCAACGGACAACTCGAAACCTTGCATGCCGATGCCCTGCGCCCCGGCAATTACGTCCTCCGCCTGGCTCTCGTCCACAGCGGCAGCATCGTGCAAGCCGATGATATCGTCTTCAACGTGCCATGATCACAAGCAATCTCAATAGCGGCGATTGTAAGGCTTGTCCGCCGCTGCAAATAATACTCAGAGATAACCGGAACAGTGCCGAAACAATATAATATAAGCGGGTCGATCCTCGCGAAACTCAACAAATTACTGCGCAACCCGCCAAATACAGCTCCCCCTATTGGTGTCCTAGTAGGTGTCTACGCGACCTACGCGCCACTAGAGATGAGGCGGAGGGGGCCGGAGAGCGCTAAAAAAACAGTATTAAAGTCATGAACATTTGTTCTTCCCTTCTGCTCAAAATGATGATACACTTTCCCTATGGATAAACTGTCTCATGCGCTCAATCT
>WTGB01000082.1 GCA_011523735.1 Chloroflexota bacterium | reverse complement strand
ATCGTCACGGGGGCGGCGCAAGGGCTGGGTTACGCCATCGCCAAAGCTTATGCGGCTGAGGGCATGCGGGTGGCGCTGCTGGATATACGCGGCGATTTGCTGGCGGATGTCGGTGCCGAAATCGGGCGAATCGGCGGCGATGCTCGGCCGATCACGGTTGATCTTTCCGATGCCGGCGAGACACAGCGGGCGGTCGATGCGGCGCTGGCTCATTTGGGCGCGCCACGCGTCCTGGTGCATAACGCGGCGCTGTTGATCACGCGCTCCATGCGAGAGATTACGCTGGCGGATTGGCAGAAAGAGATCAATATCATCTTGCAGGCGGCTTTCATTTTGAGCAAGGCGGTCTGGGAGCCGATGATCGCTGCTGGCGGCGGCAGCATCGTTTACCTGTCGTCCGGTTCCGGCTACCGGGGTTTCATCGAAGAGGTCGCCTACAACCCCGGCAAGCATGGCGTTGAAGGCTTGATGAAATGCCTGGCGCTGGAAGGCAAGGAATTCAACATCGCGGTCAACGCGGCAAGTCCTGGCGCGCCGATCAATACGCCGATGTCGGCGCAGAATTATACTGAGGAGTTGAAGCGACGGTGGGTGGATCCGGCTCTGCTGGCGCCGGCATTTGTGTTGCTGGCGCGGCAAGATGCTGGCGGGCTGACGGGGCATCGGGTCGCCGCCCGCAGCGATGGCAGTTGGGATGCGATTGATTTGCTTTGATTTTGCCACAGAGGCAGAGAAGTAAGACAAAGTAAGTCGCGCGACAAAAGCTAACTACAGAGAACGCAGAGAGCGCAGAGAAAGTCCAAGTAGATATTTCATTTTGGGCGACCGAATCGCCCCTACATATTCTCATTTTCGCGGGTTCGTAATTCTGTGTGAGCCGTAATCCTGTGCGAGGGGATGCGGCAAGAATAAAGGAGAACAACATGGCTGAACACTATCTGGACGACAGTGTGACCCAACCCTTCTGGGACAATTCAGTCACGCCGCGTCTCACTATTGATCCCGGCGACACAGTCGTGATTGAATGCGCCGAACCGGTCGGGCAGTTGACACCGGAATCGGATGCGACTGACCTGGCGAATATCGACTTCAGCCTGGTCCACGCCTTGACGGGCTCGATTTTTATCAGGGGCGCCGCTGTCGGCGATGCGCTGGAGGTGGAGATCCTCGATATGCAGCACAAAGGCTGGGGCTGGACCGGACATATCCCCAATTTCGGTTTGCTAGCCGAAGACTTTGATTACAGCTATATTCATCACTGGGCGCTGGAAGGCGATGCCTGCCATTTCGGGCTCAACGGCATCACGTTGCCCTTCGAGCCTTTTCCCGGCTGTGTCGGCGTCGCGCCAGCGGAAGCGGGCCGCTTGACTACGATCCCGCCCCGCATCAACGGCGGCAATGTCGATGTTCGCGATCTGGTCGTCGGCTGCAGTTTCTGGCTGCCCGTGCTGGCGCCGGGCGCGCTCTTCTCCACCGGCGATTGCCACAGCGCCCAGGGCCAAGGAGAGGTCAGCGGCATCGCCGTCGAATCGCCGATGACCGTGACCATGCGCTTCAACCTGCGCAAAGACCTCGCGATCAAGGAATTGCAGATTCGGCGTCCCAGCCCGATGACCCTAACCGACAGCGCCGGTTACTATATCACCACCGCCCACGGACCCGACCTGATGGAGGACGCCAAGAACGCCGTGCGCTACATGATCGACTGGCTTATGCAAAATCACAATTTGGAGGCCAGCCAGGCTTACTGCCTTTGCAGCGCCGCCGGGGACCTGAAGATCGCCGAAATCGTGGACGCGCCGAACTGGGTGGTCGCTTTCCACATGCCGCTGAGCATATTTGCTTAGAGCCTGGATCATCGCGGCGCCGATCACCCAGCGATAGTGCGATCTCTTCTATGCCTATCAGGCTGTCGCCCGGCGCTGGCGCGCCCGTGTTTGGCATGCGCTGGCAATTGATTATTTACTTGCCAGAAACAAGCTTGGTCATCAAGTTTCTACCCTTTTGACGACGTGTTGCTTTCAATAGCCAGCCGCAGTTCTTTATGGTTCTGCGCATATGCTTCAAGAGATTGTCCAGCAGCGACGGCCTCCCACCCCTGCCGCAGGCTGGCCGCGCCTCCTTTAGGACCCATTGGATGCGCAAACACAG
>WTGB01000101.1 GCA_011523735.1 Chloroflexota bacterium | reverse complement strand
GGATGGTCGTCGTGCCGAAGGGCAACACGGCTTCGGCAAAGCGGCGCGGCGTCAGCAAGCTGGACTCGATGTGCAAATGCGAATCGATCAAGCCGGGCAAGACAATGCGCCCAGCGAGGTCGCGCGTATCAGTTGCGCTTATGCTTGGCGGCGCGCTCCCCGCTTCAACCGCGATAAAGCGCCCGTCGCGGATGCCGATCCAGCCCTCAAACAATCGGTAACGGAAGACATCGGCAATCCGGGCATTAACCAGCAGGGTGTCGAATTCCATCAGGCTCTTCCTTCCAGCAATTGCACCGCCCGCAGCGCGGTGCGGATGGTCATCTCTTCGCCTTGCATGTAAAGCGCCTCTTTTTCCGCGAGCGTGGGTTGCTTTTCCAGGGTTATATTGGAATCGGTGGCGACCACGCAGCCGACTTTTGCCCCCCGGTGCGTGCCGACAATAAAGAGCGTTGATGCTTCCATTTCTGCCGCGACTACACCGGCCTGCCGCAAAACTTCGTTGAGTTCCGGATGGCGCGCATAAAAGGCGCTGCGCGTTGTCCCAATACCCGTGAAGGCGCTAAACTCTAATTCTTTTGCTGCCTGGATCAAGGCATTATTCACATCAAGGTCAGCTACTGCCGGAAAGCCCAGCGGCAAATACTCGTCCGATACGCCGTCGCCGCGATAAGCAGCCGTCACCACCACTAGGGAGCCAATCGGTATGTCTTTGCGCCGTCCACCAGCAGAACCGACGCGGATAAACACCTCCGCCCCGACATTGCGCAATTCTTCCAGGGCGATGGCTGCCGATGAACCGCCTATCCCGGTCGAACACACGCTGACGGCGACCCCATTCGTCGTCCCGGTGAACACCACATATTCCCGGTTTTCGGCAATCAGGCGTGCATCATCAAGCTGTTCGGCAATGCGCCGGGCGCGCGCCGGGTCGCCCGGCAAAAGCACGCTGCGGGCGACATCTCCCGGCACACAACGAATATGCTTTTGGACTTCAACTTTTTCTGAGCCGGTCATGCGTTATGCTCCGATTCTTCAATGATGGCGATCCACTTTTGCGTCTGCGCTTGCACTGTCACCGCGGCGCCGGGTTCGAAGCGTTCGCTATCGCTGTCTTGCATGATATTGAATTCGCCGACTTCAGTTTCTACCAGGTATTGCAGCTCATTGCCATGAAACGTATGCAGGATGACCTGCCCAGCAAGACCGCTCGCTTCCGTTCCCGCTAACAGACTGGCATTATCAGCGCGAAAAAAGATTTCAGCGCTGGCGCCGGGTTGGGGTGATCCGAACTTGGAATGCCAACGCAGCTCGATGGGGGCGCCGCCCCAATTCACCGTCAACTTGCTATCTTGCACCGATACGACTGCCGCGTTGAAGTGATTGTCGAAACCCATGAAATCAGCGACAAATACAGTTTCGGGAGCCGCGAAGATGCTCTCCGGCGTACCGATCTGCTCAATTTCGCCTTGATTCATGACCACCACGCGGTCAGAGATACTCATCGCCTCCACCTGATCGTGGGTCACATAGAGGGTTGTGATGCCGAGTTGCTGCTGTAAGCGTCGAATCTCCTGCCGCATATCCACGCGCAGCCGTGCATCCAGATTGCTCAATGGTTCGTCCAACAGAAGAACTTGCGGTTCAATAACGGTGGCGCGGGCGAGCGCGACGCGCTGTTGTTGGCCGCCCGAAAGCTGTGCCGGACGGCGGTCTGCAAAGGCTTCCAATCCCACCATTTCCAGCGCGTTGGTGACGCGGCTACGGATCTTGTTCTTGGAAATTCGCCGCATTCGCAGGCCAAAGGCGACATTGTCGAAGACCGTGAGATGCGGGAAGAGCGCGTAGCTCTGGAAGACCAGACCAATATCGCGCTGATTAGGGGGCAGGCGCGTATAATCCCGCCCGCTGATGACTATCCGGCCCGCATCGGGTTGAATGAAGCCCGCTACGCTGCGCAGGGTCGTCGTCTTGCCACAGCCGCTTGGCCCCAGCAACGATAGCAATTCCCCTTGTTCAACTTCAAGGCTGAACTGCTCCAGAGTTGGCTTGTTCTTTTCGTAAGAAACGGTCAGATCATGGATTTCTAAATAAGGCATGAGCTACACAAACTGTGATAGACCAAGTACACGTTCCGCAGTCTGTACGAGCACGACGGTAAAAATGACGAGCAGCGTCGAGAGGGCGGCAATGGTCGGG
>WTGB01000106.1 GCA_011523735.1 Chloroflexota bacterium | reverse complement strand
GCGTGCCTGAGTTGGGCGGTACGGTGATACTGCCGCGGCAGGATGTGCCGGGCTTCGGCGCGCTGGGCATGTTCCTGGATCCGACCGGGAATCGGGTCGCCTTCTGGCAGAGCGTGAGTCCCGGGCAGGAATAAGGAAGGCCAACCGCAGAAGCGATATCACAAAACAACATGAATATGGGCATGACGGGCGACCTGACACCGCGCGTAGACACGACGGTTCGGTCGCCCCTACAAGGCTTGTCACGCTCCATCAAATCATACTCAGGGATAACTGAAGCAGTGCCGAAACAATACAATATAGGAAGGCTAATCCTTGCGAAACTCAACAAGTTACTACCAAATCCGCCAAGTATAGCTCCCCTTCCGCAGGTCAGTGTCTACGCGACTTACGCGACCCTAGCTTGCTGGGATGCCGTCAGGAGTGGCTGTGTCTGCGCGCCATTGGAGATGAGGAAGAGGGGGCTGGGGAGAGGTAATACAACCAGTATAAAAGACATGAACATTTGTTCTTCTCCTCTACTCAAAATGATGATACACTTTCCCTATGGATAAACTGTCTCATGCGCTCAATCTCAACTCTCAGCGGATTTCGTCCTCGAATTTCTGCCATCGTCGCCCGACCGAGGGGGTACCCCCCTCCCGTATCTATACTGTGTGTATAGGCTTGCCGATTTACCGGGCCAGCTGGGATATTTTCAAGACTCTGTGGCGCTGGCTCGCATGGAAACCAAAATCATACTAACGGCTCCCGGCATTTTGTCCGTTTCAGCCAGAAAACTATGCCTATTGTCCGAAAAATATTTTTCTTTGTCCGGAAACGGACAATGTCGGACAATACACAAACGAAAAACAAACAATCGCTCTGCCAATTGCTGCTCGCTCCTGAATCGCCATAGTGCGGGGATACAGCGGAAAATGATCAGGACGAAACGCGGTCGCGGGCTAGACTCAAACGCCAGGCCGCCAGTAGCGGACATGCCCTACAATTTGTATGCCTAGTAGGATTTGTCAATATGCCTGAGTTCCCATTGTTGAAGAATATGATTGACCGGCAGTTGGTTCAGCAGATTGCTGACCGAATTGCGGTCGTTCATCCGGCATTTGACCGCGACGGTTTTCTAACGGCAGTGATGACGGCTTTGGAAAGTCTGGAACTCAAGCAGCGTTTCGCCTGGATCGCCGACAAGCTACGGGAATACCTGCCGGCGGATTATCCGACGGCGCTGGACTTATTGCTGCGGATTCTGGATGACGCGGATAGCCGCTTTGAGCCGATTGAAGACGCTGGATTTCGCCTGCTGCCGATACCGACTTTCGTCTACCGGCACGGGCTGGGTCACCTTGAGGCGTCGCTGGACGCGATGTATGTCATTACGCGGCATACATCATGCGAAGCAGCGATTCGTCCCTATATCATCCAATATCCGCAGGCGACGCTGGCGCGGCTGCATGAATGGGCGCTGGATGACGACGAGCACGTGCGCCGCCTGGTCAGCGAAGGCAGCCGCCCGCGTTTGCCCTGGTGGCCGCAACTGACTGACCTGATCGCGGATCCATCGCCGTCGCTTGCGCTGCTGGAGCGCTTGAAAGATGATCCGTCCTTGTATGTGCGGCGTTCTGTCGCGAATCATCTGAATGACATCGGCAAGGATCATCCCGAGCTTCTGCTGGAACGGATGGAAGCCTGGTCACAGGGCGCGAGCGAAGAGCGGCTCTGGCTCATCAATCATGCGCTGCGGAGCCTGGTCAAACGGGGCGATCCGCGGGCGCTGGCCATCCTGGGTTATGGCGAGGCGCAGGTCGAATTGAGCGCGCTGGAGTTGACGCCGGCGGTATTACATTTTGGGGATGAACTGAAATTCTCGTTTGAATTGCGAAACTGCGGAGATAAAACGCAGAACTTGATGATCGATTTCCTGATGCATTTCCTCAAAGCGAACGGGTCGACCGCGCCCAAGGTCTTCAAGCTGAAGAAGTTGAGCCTCGCGCCCGGAGAGCCAGTTTCGATCAAGAAGAAAATGGCGATCCGCCCGATATCGACGCGCAAATATTATCCCGGGCGGCAGCGGCTGGAGATTCAGGTCAACGGGCGGATACTGGGCGGCGTCGACTTTGAGCTTGTGATGGACTAGCGGCAGGGTTACACTCGGCGAAACGATGCTGCCGGAGAGTGACCTCATGCCCGCCCCACCCTCAGATCTCTTCACC
>WTGB01000141.1 GCA_011523735.1 Chloroflexota bacterium | reverse complement strand
AGAACACAGTTTTGAAAGGTGTCCGCTCCTCAGCCCACAAGGGGAGAGGGGGAGCAATACTGAAGTGGCAGCGACTGTTGTCATTAGTCGCCATTTCATCCCGCCTCCCGAAATGAAACATGCCAGGGCATCAAGCGCCGCTCCGCGAACAGGACCACCAGATAAAAGGCAATGCCGATGATTGACGCCATCATGATGGCGGTCCAGGCTTTGGCGAAATCAAAAGCGGAGGCTTCCTGCGTGATGTAGACGCCGAGCGTCGCCCGCGGTCCGCCGAAGAACTCGGCGACGACAGCGCCAATCAAGCTCAGGGCGCTGGCCACACGCAGGGCGCTGAATATATAAGGAAGGGCGTTGGGAATGCGCAGTTTGAGCAAGATCTCGGCTGGCTTGGCGGCGTAAGAGCGCATCAATTCCAATTGCTCCGCGTCCACCAGGGTCAAGCCGCGCACAGTGTTTATCATGGTGGGGAAGAAGACGATGATGGCCACGATCGCCATTTTTGAAGCCGGATTGGTGATGCCGAACCAGTTGTTCATGATGGGCGCGAAGGCGATGATCGGCACCGAATTGGCCGCAATAGCGAAAGGCATGGTCGCCTCGCTGACGATGGTCCAGCGCGAGGTAATCAAGGCGACCAGAACGCCGCTGCCGCAGCCGATGATGAAGCCGCCAAAAGCCTCCCAGAATGTTGCGCCGCTGGACTCAAAGAGGATCGAACGCTCGCCCGGCGCCAGCCACAATTCCACCTGACGCCAGAACTCGCCGAAGATGGCGGATGGTTTTGGCAGGAGGAACTGCTGAATATCGAACAATACAACCAGAATCTCCCAGAGTAAAATGACGCCGACAGCAATCGCGATGGTCGGGAAGTACCAAGCTAATCGCTGGCGTATAGAAGACCGCTTTGAAATATCAGCCGCCATCATTCGACCTCATGGGGTCGCGTAGGGTCGCCTAGAGACAGACCCGCCGACACTGACCCGACCGCGTCTCGCAATAGTTCCCGGACGCGCGCTACCAATTCGACATAAGCGGGATCGACGCGGGTATTGAAGTCGCGGGGATAAGGCAGCGGATTGCTGACGACCTCGGTGATGCGCCCGGGACGCGGGGTCATGACCACGATGCGATTGGAGAGGAAGACCGCTTCGGCGATGCTATGCGTGACGAAGATGATGGTCTTGCCCGTCTGCCGCCAGATTCGCAGCAGTTCCAGGTTCATGCGCTCGCGGGTGAATTCGTCCAGGGCGCCGAAGGGCTCGTCCATCAGCAGCACCGATGGATCGAAAGCCAGCGCCCGCGCAATGGAGACGCGCTGTTGCATGCCGCCGGAAAGCTGCCAGGGATAATGCTCCGCGAAATCGCCAAGCTCGACCATGTCCAGCATGGCCAGAGCCAGCTCGCGCCGTTCATCGCTGGGATATCCCATGACCTCCAACGGGAGCTGCACGTTCTTGATCACGCTGCGCCATTCGTAGAGAGTCGCGGCTTGGAAGACCATGCCATAATCGCGATCGAGCCGGGCTTGATGCGGCTGCTTGCCATTGACCAGGAGTTCCCCCGAAGTCGGCTGGGTGAGATCGCCAATCAGGCGCATCAGCGTCGACTTGCCACAGCCGGAGGGACCGATAAAAGAGATGAACTCGCCCGCCTCGATTTCCAGGTTGATGTCTTGCAAAGCGATGACTTCTTCGTCCGAGCCAAGATTGAAGACCTTGTTGATGTCTACAGCCGAGATGGCGATGTTATTGCTTTCTGCTGCCATGCTCAATCCTAATCCATTTCGCGAATATAACCGCGCAGGGCAAAGCGTTCAGCCAGCGTGACGGTCACGAAGAAGATGATGCCGATGGTCGCCGCCATGACGATGGAGGCCCAGAGCTTGGGCGTCGAGACCAGGCTGTAATCCGAACTGAAGTCCAGGATCGCCCGTCCCAGCCCATCGCCAATGCCCGATGGCAATTCGCCGATAATGGCGCCGACCACGCTGGCCGTCGCCGAGACTTTCAGCGCGGTGAAGATATAAGGCAGCGCGGCCGGCAGGCGCAGCTTCCACATAATCGTCCAGCGGCTAGCGGCGTAGGAGCGCATCAATTCGACCTGTTCCGCCGCCGGCGAACCCAAGCCGCGCAAGGTATTGATCGTCACCGGGAAGAAGGTCAGATAAGCGGCGATCACCGCGACCGAGAGCTGCCCCGCGCCCAGCCAGATGACCACCATGGGCGCGATCGCCAGAATGGGCACCGTCTGCGAGGCGACGACATAAGGCAGCAGTCCACGCTCCAGCAAAGTCGAATGGGCGAAGAGCGCGCCCAGCACGAAGCCCAGCGCCGCACCAAAGACGAAACCAAAAATTGCCTCGCTCAGCGTGTAGATGCCGGCATCGGCCAAAATGCGCAATAGCAGCAATTCGCCATTGCGCCGCGCTGGCTGCAAGAAAGCTTCCGCGATCATCTGCAAGTGCGGCAAGTTCAGATCGTTGAGGATCTTCAGATCCAGCAGGACGAGGTTGCGGGGCCGGCTGAGGAATCGTTCCTCGGCAAATTCACCAGCCACCGTCGCGATACTTCCGCCGAAGACATCACGTACCGCCTTAACGTCGCGGGCCTCTTCCGCTCGCAGCGCGATGCTAAGCCGCCCGGGGAAAGCCGGACTGATCGGCAGAAAGGCGACGCCTTCATTGCGATCCAGCCGCGCCAGGTATCGCAGATCTTGATAAGGCAGTTCAGCGGTTTCATCGTCGTCCGGCGGCTGCGGCGGCATCAGGTCATCGAGGTCTTTGCGGTCAGCTATGACATAGTCGACCGCGCCAGCTTGCAGAGCCTCCAGCGCTTCTTCCATCGTCTCCAGCGTTTGGTAGGTCCAACCCTGCTGCGGCAGCAAGATCTTGTACTTTACAGAATCGGCGAAAGCTTTGCTCGCTTCCCAGCCGACCAGGAGAAAGGACAGCGCGAGGAAGAAACCGACGGCGCGGCTGACCAGTCCCGGCGCCAGCGCTATCGCGATCAAGAGCGTGAATACTGCGGCAGCCAATAACGCTGGGGCATTGCTGCCTTCCAGCGACGGGACGAAGAAGAGCAAGCCGTCCAGCATCAAGATAGCGACGATATACAGCCGTTGCGCCCGCTGCGGACGGAGGGCAACCGCCATCAGCGCATAGACGAGCAGCAAAATGATGAAGCCGTAATAGAGCGTGCGGAAGTTGCGGATGCTAGCGAACAAGATAGCGGGATCAAGCGCTTCCATGCCCAGTTGGTTCGCCCAATCGTCGGCGTAATGCGCCAGCGGAGAAAGGATCTCGTCGGGATCGTTGCCGCTCTGGTCTGCCATCCAAGTCGCCAGTCTTCCCAGCGTCGACTCCGCCAGAGCCTCTTCTTCCAATTGCAAGCCGCCGAATTCGCCGAAGGCATTCACGACAAGCAGCAGTGCGAGCAGAGTCACGCCCAGCAAAAGCGGCTTGCGCCAGGTCTTGGCGCGGGTGTCAGAAGTTGCGGGTTCTACGGCGGTATCGGTCATCAAGAAACGGTTCGTTTTACAAGGATGAAATGGTTGCCCGGCATATTTGAATACGGGGGAGCTGGTAGATCGTCCCTACAAGGCTTGATTGGTATTATCGAAAAAATGCGTGATTTTCTACCCCTCACTCCCCAGCCCCCTCTCCCACAGGGGGGAGAGGGGGTGACGCTATGTGCGAAACAGAACGGAATTTGTGATATTGCCTCATTTCTAATTCGTATGGATCATGACAGCTCCGCCAAGGCGCTGGCGACGATATCCATCGCGATATCCATATCCTCGCCCGAGACATTGAGATGCGGCGCGATGCGCACGACATTGCCGTACAAGCCCCCCTTGCCCAGCAGCAAACCTTTCTCCTTGCAGGCATCGACGAAAGCAATGGTCCGCCCGGCATCCGGCTCGCTGCCGCCGGGTTGCACGAACTCGATGGCTTGCATCAAACCCATGCCGCGCGTTTCGCCGATGATGGGGAATTCCGCCGCGAACTCGGCCAGCTTATTTGCCATGCGCTGTCCCTGCACGGCGCAGTTGGTCGGCGTGTCATGCGCTTCCATGTATTCGATGGTCGCCAGCGTGGTCGCCATCGTCACTGGATTGCCGCCGAAGGTAGAAAAGGTCAAACCCGCTACCGCATCGGCGATCTCCGGTATGGCGATGGTGCAGCCGATGGGGCTGCCGTTGCCCATGCCTTTGGCGAAGGTCATGATATCCGGCTCGACGCCCCACTGCTCAATGCCGAACCACTTTCCGCCAGTGCGCCCCCAGCCAGTCTGCACTTCGTCCGAAATGAAGACGCCGCCCGCTTCTCGGACAATCGGCAGGATGCGGCGGAAGTAATCTTCAGGCGGTACGATGAAGCCGCCCGCCCCTTGAATCGGCTCCGCCATGAAAGCGGCGATGCGCCCTTCGGTGCTGGTGGCGATGATCTCTTCAAGGTCCTGCACGCAGAGATCGACCACCTGCTCGAGGCTCATTCCCGCCGGCGCGCGGAAAGTGTAGGGATTGCGCGCGTGCCGTACATAGGGGTCGTTGACGCCGCCCAGGCGCCAGGGTCGCTGCGCGGAGAGGCTCATCGCCAGCATGGAGCGCCCGGAATAAGCGTGGCGCAGGGTGATGACTACGGGATTGCCGGTGTACATGCGCGCGGCCAGCACCGCTGTCTCATTGGCTTCGGTGCCGCTGTTGGTGAAGAAGCATTTCTGCAGGCGACCGGGCGTCAACTCCGCTACCTTCTCCGCCAGACGCACCATGATCTCGTTGACGTAGATGGTCGAGGTATGTTGCAATTTCTGCAACTGCGCCAGCGTCCGCTCGGTGATCTCGTCATTGCAATGCCCGACCGAGACGGTCAGGATGCCGCCGAAGAAGTCCAGATAGCGCCGTCCCTCGATATCCCAGATGTATTGGTCTTTGGCGCGGTCGGCCACCAACGGGCTGTCGCCGTGATAAGGCGTCGCCGCCGGGAACATCACTTGGCTATAGCGATCCATGATTGCGGCAGTAGTTGTCATTCCGGCTCTCTCCTTGGCCTTTGGCTTGGCTGCGCTAGCTGGCAGCGGAAACTGAGCATTGCATTTTTTTCCAGAGATACTCTATAGTCTAACATATTCCAACAAAGTGTCCAACAATGTAAGATGAATTGCTACAGAGTGTACAGGGAGACGCGGGCTCCGAAAGATAAATGTCTTTATCGCCTTCTCCCGCTAAGCCAGATCTGCGCGTTTCGGCTCCGCAATGTTGTACAATATGGCTTCAGTCAGCATTGTACAATAGTGGCAAAAGGACTCCAAGAATTGCTGACGATTCGAGTATGATACAGACAGAGAACTGCAAGATTGAATGAAGGAGCGATCGATGACTAAAACGATCAAGAATTATGTGGATGGCGAATGGGTTGAATCGGGCTCAACTGATCGCATCCCGGTGCAGGACCCGGCGACCTGCGAGTTGCTGGCGCATTGTCCCGATTCGACGCCCGAGGATGTCGCTGCGGCGGTGAGCGCGGCCAGCGCCGCCTTTGATGAATGGCGCAGCACGCCGGTGCTCGTGCGGGCGCAGTACATGCACCATTTCAAGGTAATGGTGGAGGAGAATTTCGAGGAGATCTCGCGCATTGTCGTGCGGGAGCATGGCAAGACGATGGATGAAGCGCGGGGCGAAGTGCGCCGGGGCGTCGAAAGCATCGACTTCGCGATGAGCGTGCCCGTGCTGATGCGCAGCGATGGCTTGGAAGATATCAGTTCCGGCATTGATGAAACGACAGTGCGGCAGCCAGCCGGCGTTTTCGCCGCTATCACGCCCTTCAACTTCCCCTTCATGGTGCCGCTTTGGTTCCTGCCCACCGCCATCACCTGCGGCAATACCTTCATCTTGAAGCCGTCGCCGCAGACGCCGCTGAGCACCGAGTTTCTCTTTGAGATGCTGGATGAGCTGGACCTGCCCGAAGGCGTGGTCAATCTGGTCAACGGCGGTGTGCCCTCGGCGACCGCGCTGATGGAACATCCCGATGTCACCGGCGTTTCCTTCGTCGGGTCGAGCGCGGTGGCGAAGATCATCTACGAGACTTGCACGCGCAACGGCAAGCGGGTGCAGGCCCAGGGCGGCGCCAAGAATTACATCGCCGTCATGCCCGATGCCAATATCGAAGCCAGCGTCAAGAACATCCTGGGCGCGGCTTATGGCTGCGCCGGGCAGCGCTGCCTGGCGGCGGCGGTGGCGGTCGGCGTGGGCGATGCTTACGATGCGCTCAAAGACGAACTGGCGAAGCAGGTCGCGGGGCTCAAAGTCGGCTACGGCTTGGATGAAACGACGCAGATGGGCACGGTCATCAGCGACGCGGCGGTGGATCGCATCGAATCCATGATCGGGCAGAGCGAAGGCGAAGGCGCCGATGTAGTGGTTGACGGGCGCGAATACAGCGTTGCCGGCTACGAGCGCGGTTCCTGGGTCGGTCCCACGCTGATCGCCGATGTGCAGCCGAATACCATCATGGCGACCGAAGAAGTCTTTGGTCCGGTGCTTTCGCTGATGAAAGCGGACAGTTTCGAAGAAGCGGTCGACATCATCAATCAGAGCCGCTACGGCAATGCGGCGAGCATCTTCACCAACAACGGCAAGCACGCCCGCGAATTCAAGTACAGCGTCAATGCCGGCAATATCGGCGTCAATATCGGCGTGGCGGCGCCATCAGCCTCCTTCCCCTTTGGCGGACAGAAGGATTCCTTCTTCGGCGATTTGCACGGGCAAGGTATGGACTCGATCGAGTTTTATACCGAGCGAAAAATCGTCATCGAGCGGTGGGTCTAGCGCGATGGCTTCGCTGAATACATTTGGCGCCGTCTTCACCTTTGCCATCGAGTTGGAAGGGCAATTGAGCGCCTTCTACGACGGCATCGGCGACTCGGCGAAAGCCAAAGCGGCTGACAAGCGCCGGAAAAAGCTGGAGCGCGTCCGCCGCGAGAATGTAGTGGAAATCACGCTGGAGCCGATAACGGGCTTGGACGCCGATGATTATGCGCTGGACCTGAGCGATGATTCAGCGGATGGTCGAGCGGGCGCGGCGCGGATCGCGAGTCAGTTCTACCGCGACGCGGCGCCGAAGATCAATGTACGGGCGGCGCAGCGAGCGCTTGAGCGTTGCGGCAAGGAGCATGGGGGTTAGACCGTCGTCCGCTCATTTCAGGATTGTAGGGGCGACCAAAGAGGTCGCCCGCTAGCGGAGGTAGCCATGAGAACCATCGAAAGCATCGAATTGATCTACCGCGACCCCATGGTGCGCGGCGGACGCCCCTGTATTGTGGGAACTGGCTTGCGCGTCATGGACATTGTGATGGAGCAACAGCACGGCGAAAGAGATCCGGATAAGATCGCCTCAATATTTGAAATCCCGGTTGGCGAAATCTACGCCGCATTGGCCTACTATCATGAGCACAAGGAAGAAATCGACACACACATTCAGGAAGATGCCGAATACATCAGGCGTGTGAAAGCGGAGACACTTGGACGCAAATCGGATTAGATATTTTATGGATGAAATATGCCACCTAGCGTAGCCCGGCAATTGAAAGCGAGTGGACTTGATGTGTCATCGGTACATCAACTAGAGATATCTGGCGAAGGAGACCCCAATTTGCTGGATTTAGCAACTGCAGAAAACCGCGTCATTTGCACGCGTGATGCCGATTACGTGCGAATGGCGCGAGCCGGCATACAACACGCTGGTATTGTTTTCTTCGAAAAAGGTCAGCGCGATGTCGGCTATATTGTGAGAAGCCTGCAACGGATCGCTGGTGAAAGGTCGTTGCCAGAGATGAGAAACCTTGTCGAGTTTCGGTAGCCTTCAATTACTGCCGAAGAAAGCAGAGGGTGAAATGCCAAAGGTAGTGGAAAGCATCAATTTGATCTGGCGCAGGCCTGGCTGTCGCGGGGGTCGAGCAACATTGATCGGTCGAGGACTCAAAGTCAAATTTATCGTGGCGGACTATCTCGATGAAAAGCACTACCCTAGCCCTGAAACGATTGCCCAGCGATATGCCGCCACGCTGCCGCAAGTCTACGCGGCGCTCGCCTACTATTACGAGAACAGGTCAGAAATAGACGAAGAAATCGCCGCCGATCACCGCTTCAACGACCTCTTGAACACACAAGGACCGGATGCCGCCATTGCGTCATTGCCGCCGCCAGTCGAGTTGGACAAGCCGGTCATTGAAAGCCTGCATCTCATCAGCCGCGACACTGACCGCCACCATGGCAGCCCCTGCGTCGACAGCACATCAGTTCGCGTCGCAGATGTGGTCCTGGCCTGGCGCTACAGAGAAAAACATCCGAATAGCATCGCTGAGAAATACGACCTGTCGCTTGGCCAGGTCTTCGGCGCATTGGCTTACTATCATGAACGACCAACTGAGATTGACGCTGAAATCGAGTATGAGCGCTATCTGAAAGAGAGGCGGGAGGCCGGGCTTGTCCCAGTCTAAGCTCCGCTACTACCTGGACGAGAATATGGACCCGGATATCTCGGAGCAATTACGGCGGCATGGCGTTGATGCTTTGGCTGCGCGGGACGTTGGCCTGCTTCAGGTTGCAGATGGTGTGAAGTTGCGCTACGCCGCGGCTCACGGTCGCATTCTCTGTACCAAAGACTCGGACTTCGCCGATCCAGTCAAATGGGAAGTCAAGCACGACGGCGTTGCCTTCTTCCCTGATCGCAGCGTGTCGATCGGCTACGCCGTCAATGCGCTGCTGGAACTGTATCGCAACGAAACCGCCGAGAACATGAAGAACAGTCTCAGATACTTGTAACCCGCACGCGAAAGGACATCCCAATGACTAACAGTCGAATCGTACGCGCCGCGCTGCTGCAAGCCACCTGGACCGGCGACAAGGAATCGATGATCCAAAAGCACACCGACTATACCCACAAAGCCGCCGAACAAGGCGCCCAGATCATGTGCTATCAGGAACTGTTTTACGGTCCATACTTCTGCCAGGTGCAAGATTCGCAATTCTTCGCCTTCACCGAAGAAGTCCCGGACGGTCCTACCACGCAGCGCTTCTGCCAACTGGCGGCGGAACTGAACATGGTTTTGATCGTGCCGGTATACGAGCGTGATGGCGTGGGCGTCTATTACAATACGGCCGCCGTCATCGACGCCGATGGCCGCTACCTGGGCAAGTATCGCAAGACGCATATCCCGCACCAGCCGGGCTTTTGGGAGAAATTCTATTTCCGCCCGGGAAATTTGGGCTATCCTGTCTTTGATACCGCCGTGGGCAAGGTTGGCGTATACATCTGCCATGATCGCCATTTTCCGGAAGGCGCGCGCGCCCTGGGCTTGAATGGCGCGGAGATAGTCTTCATTCCTTCAGCGACCTCGCGTGGCTTGAGCCAGCATCTCTGGCGCATTGAACAGACATCCCACGCCATCTTCAATACCTATTATGTAGGCACGATCAATCGCGTCGGCATCGAGGAGCATGGCGATGATGATTTTTATGGCGAAAGTTATTTCTGCGATCCCAAGGGGCAGTTCATCGGCGAGCTGGGCAGCGCTTATGACGAAGAGTTGATCGTGCGCGACCTCGACCTGGATGTGATTCAGGAAGTGCGCGATACCTGGCATTTCTACTTCAACCGCCGTCCCGACCAATATGGCGAGTTAGTCCAGGACACGGTGTCGACAAGCTAATTGCAAAGCCAAGCCCGCCGAACAGAACGATTAGTTCCTCAGGAGCGAAAATATGGACTTCGGCATTACATTCAAAGGCGATATTTCCCCGAAGCGAACGGTGGCGCTGTGCAAGCAAGCCGAAGTGGCCGGCTTCAAATATGGCTGGTTCTTCGATTCGCATGTTTTGTGGCGCGAATGCTACCTGACAATGGCGCTCTGCATGGCGCACACCGACGACATGATCTTCGGTCCGCTGGTGACCAACCCGGGCGTGCGCGAGTGGTCGGTGGCTGGCAGCATGTACGCCACGCTGGCTGTGCAGAGCGGCAACCGCATCGAAGTCGGCATCGGCCGCGGCGACAGTTCGCGGCGCATGCTCGGCAAAAAGCCGATGACCGTCGCCAACATGGAGCGCTTCGCCGATGTCCTGCGCGGTTTAGTGCGCGGCGATGAGGTCGCTTATGACGATACCTCGGCGCAATTCCCCTGGGCGAATGGTTATGACATGCCGATCTGGATCGCGGCTTATGGACCGAAGGCATTGGCTGGCGCGGGCCGCAGCGGCGATGGGCTGGTGATTCAACTGGCCGATCCGGGCTTGGTCAAGTGGTTCTCAGAACAAGCGATCGCCGGTGGCGAGGCGGCCGGGCTAGATATGTCGAATTACCAGATCATGTCGGCGGCGCCGGTTTGGGTGGGCGATATGGAGGCAGCGCGCGAGCAAACCCGCTGGTTCCCGGCTATGGTTGGCAATCATGTGGCCGATATCGTCGAGCGCTACGGCATGGACAGCCCCGATATCCCCGCCAGCCTGACGGCATACATCGAAGGGCGCAAGGGATACGATTACAAGGAACACGCCGATAAAGACGCCGATCACCTCGATTTCATCACCGAGGACATCGTTGACGCTTTCGGCATTCTGGGGGGCGTCGATGAGCACATCGCCAAGCTGAAGGAGCTGGAAGCAGCGGGCGTCACGCAGTTCAATATCTACCTGATGTGCGGCGAGGAAGAGCGGATCGTGGCGGAGTATGGGGAGAAGGTGATTCCGGCGTTTGGGTGAGCGCCTCTTCGCCGTCTGGCGCAGTTTCATTGGAATGACGCGAAAATGATATACTATCGCTTGTAGCAAGCGCGCGAGGGAAGACTATGGCAATCGACAGCATCCGCCAAATGACGGTCGAGGAATACTTCGCCTTCGATGAAGCGAGCGAATACAAAAATGAATACATCGACGGCGAGGTGATTCCGATGACGGGCGGGACAGCTTATCACGCGGAAATAATGTATAACGTTGGTTTCGCGCTGGGATTGCGACTGCGAGGCGGCGACTTTCACTTTTACACCAGCGCCATGCGCAACAGCGTCAGTCCAACGCGCTATCTCTATCCAGACTTTAGCATCGTCCGCGGCGAACCGGAGCTTGATGAAGGCGCGATGAACTTGTTTAACCCCACGCTGGTCGCCGAAGTGATCTCGCCGACAACAGCCGCCAGAGACCGCGGATTCAAGCGCGACCTGTACCAAAGCATCCCCTCGCTTCAGGTCTACCTCGTCATCGACCAATTCAAAGCGCAAGTCGAAGTGGACTCGCGCCAAGACGACAACTGGCAAACACAAGAATACGCTGGCTTGGATGCCGTCATTCTCCTGCCAGCATTGGATTGCGACTTGCCGCTGGCGGAGATTTATGACGGCATCAAATTTGAGGTGGAGGATTCAGCTTCCGCTACTGAATAGCGATTGCGCAAATCAACGGTCATCAGCGTTCAGATAAAAGTCTGTGAGAGGAGCGTCCAAATGGGAACCCTGTTCAAAAATGGAACGATCATTACTGCCAGCGACACAGTCAACGCCGATGTGCTGGTTGAAGGCGAGGTCATCACGCTGATCGGCCAGAACCTCAACGGCGACAATCACGATGTAGTGGACTGCGCCGGTAAATATCTGATGCCCGGCGGCATCGACGTCCACACCCACCTCGACCTGCCCTTCGGCGGCACGATCAGCAATGACGATTTTGACGTGGGCCACATGGCGGCCGCTTTCGGCGGGACGACCACGCATATCGATTTCGTCGTGCAGCCCATCGGCGGAACCCTGCACGACGGACTCGAGACCTGGTGGGCGAAATCGCGCGATATCGCCCAGATCGACTACGCCTTCCACATGGCCGTCACCGACCTCAACGACGCCGTCATGAAAGAAATCCCGACCATGCTCGACGAAGGCATCACCAGCCTCAAGCTCTTCATGGCTTACAAAAATGTCTTCATGATTGATGATGCGACGCTCTTTAATACCATGCGCGTGGCGGCTGACAACGGCATGATCGTGATGGTGCATGCGGAAAACGGCGATGTCGAAGCGGCGCTGACGCCGGCGCTGCTGGCAGCGGGCA